>VGDT01000004.1 GCA_016869595.1 Alphaproteobacteria bacterium | reverse complement strand
TCACCGGCCTTGAGGCGTTCGATCTTGTTCGCATCCGAGTCGATGCAAATGACGTTGTGGCCAAAGTCAGCAAAACACGCGCCCGAGACCAGACCCACATAGCCCGAACCAATCATCGTAATGTTCATCAATCGCCTCTCTGGTAACCCCGGCGCGATCCGCTGATCCGGCGCGGTCCACGCCTAAAAGAGCGAGAATGGGACTGTCGGGAGAACGCGCATCGCGCGTCGCCTAAACAGTCCCGTCTGCGCCTCCTGGAAGGAAATCGTCGTCGTTCGCCGCTGTGAGCGGTTGCATTCCCGGACGCAAAGGACAGCTACCCTCCGATGCCAAAGGCGGCGAGCGCCGCCATATTGACGATCTCAGTGTCCGTCGCGCCGAGTTGGACGATTTGGATCGGTTTGTCGAGTCCGACAATCAGCGGCCCGAGCACGGTCGCGCCGCCCAGTTCCTGTAACATTTTTGTCGAAATAGCCGCCGAATGAAACGCCGGCATGACAAGCACGTTCGCCGTATCGCTGAGGCGGGAGAATGGGTAGGCGCTCATCAACTCCCTGTTGAGGGCGATGTCCGCGCCCATCTCGCCCTCGTACTGGAAATCGACGCGACGCCGGTCGAGCACATTGACCGCCTGATGAACGCGCGCCGTACGTTCGCCCGGCGGATAGCCGAATGTCGAAAAGGCGAGCATGGCGACCCGCGGCTCGAGGCCGATGCGGCGCGCCACGCCCGCCGCCTCAATAGCGATTTCGGCTAGTTCCTCGGCGTCAGGCATTTCCGTGATGGCCGTATCGGCGACGACGACGACGCGGCCGTTGGCCAGAATGAGCGAAGCGCCGATCACGCGGTGGCCGGGCTTGGCGTCGACAACGCGACGCACGTCTTCGAGCGCATGGGAGAAATTGCGGGTCACGCCTGTCACCATGGCGTCGGCGTCGCCCTGCGCCACCATCGCCGCGGCGAAATGATTGCGGTCCTGATTGATCAGCCGCTGGCAGTCGCGCATCAGAAAGCCCTTGCGCTGCAGGCGTTCGAACAGGAACTGCGCATAGACGGCATTGCGGTGAGAGAGCTTGGCGTTGTGGATCTCGATCTCGGGCGGCAGTTCGAGGCCGGCGTTCGCCGCCGCTTCTTTGACGCGATCCTCTCGTCCGACAAGCACGGCGCGTCCAAAACCTTGGTGGACGAAGGAAAGCGCGGCGCGGATGACCTGTTCCTCTTCGCCCTCGGCGAAGACGACGCGTTTCGGATCGCGTCGCACGCGTTCGTGAATCGTCTGCATCAGTCCCGCGATCGGATCGCGGCGCGCCGATAGTTCGGCGCGATAGGCCTTCATGTCGACGATCGGCCGCCGCGCGACGCCGGCATCCATCGCCGCGAGCGCCACTGCAGGCGGGATAACGGAAATCAATCGCGGATCGAAGGGCGCCGGGATGAGATAGTCGCGCCCGAAACGCGGACGCGCGCCGCGATAGGCGTTCGCCACTTCGTCAGGCACGTCTTCCCGCGCAAGTTCGGCGAGCGCATGTGTAGCGGCGATCTTCATTTCCATGTTGATGGTGCGCGCGCGAACGTCGAGCGCGCCGCGAAAAATATACGGAAATCCGAGAACGTTATTGACCTGATTGGGATAGTCGGAACGCCCCGTGGCGATGATCACGTCGGCGCGTGTGGCGCGCGCTTCTTCCGGGGTGATTTCTGGATCTGGGTTCGCCATGGCGAAAACGATCGGATCGTCCGCCATGCTGCGAAGCATTTTCGGCGTCAGCGCGCCCTTGACGGAAAGTCCGTAGAATATGTCCGCGCCTTCAATCGCTTCGGCGAGCGTGCGCGCCTTGGTGTCGACGGCGTGCGCGCTCTTCCACTGGTTCATGCCCTCCTGGCGGCCCCGATAGACGACGCCCTTGGTGTCGCACAGGATGACGTTGCGCGGATCGAACCCGAGCGCCTTAGCGAGATCGAGGCAGGCGATGCCTGCCGCGCCAGCGCCGTTACAGACGAGTTTCGCTGTTTTGATGTCGCGTCCGGTCAGCAGCAGCGCGTTGAGAAGCCCAGCGGCGGAAATAATTGCCGTGCCATGCTGATCATCGTGAAAGACCGGAATGTCCATGAGGTCGCGTAGCCGCTCCTCGATGACGAAGCATTCGGGGGCCTTGATATCTTCGAGATTGATCCCGCCAAATGAGGGCCCGAGATAGCGCACGGCGTTGACGAATTCGTCGACGTCCTTGGCGTCGATCTCGAGATCGATGGAATCGATGTCAGCGAACCGCTTGAACAGCGCGGCTTTCCCTTCCATGACCGGCTTCGCCGCCAGCGCGCCGAGATCGCCAAGCCCGAGAATGGCGGTGCCGTTGGTGATGACGGCGACCATATTACCGCGCGTCGTGTAATCGAAGGCTGCTGAGGGATCTTTGGCGATGGCGAGCACAGGCGCGGCGACGCCCGGCGAATAGGCGAGCGATAGATCGCGTTGAGTGGCCATCGGCTTCGAGGCGACGACCGCGAGCTTTCCGGGCCGGCCGCGCGAATGAAAGAGCAGCGCCTCCTTGTCCGAAATCGTCGCGCGCTGTTCTCCTTCCGCCCGATTCTCCGCCATGTCGTCGGCCATATTCGCCCCTTTGCTGATGCAGCGCGGCGACCATAACCGGAGCGTGGACGCCTTCACAAGCGCCTTCGCCTCAAGCCGACGGCGCCCAGCAAAGCCCTGGAAGACGCCTCGTCCGGCGCCTTTCTTTCAGGGAGCGCGCGGAATGTTGAAGACGAGCGGCGCGCCGTCTTCTCCACCATCCGAGAGCACGAGCAATCGATAGCGCCCAGGTTTTATGTCGAGCGGCGTGATGGCTTCCGGTTTGAGCCGCTCGCCTTTCTTTAATCTGACCGCGCTGAGGTCGAGCCTTGCGAGTTCCTTTGCCTGAACGGGCGCGCCTTTCGTTAGCCCCGGCAATTCGACGATCGAAAATTCTCCGGCCGACCCGCTATCGCTCGGACCAACAAGAGCGAGCGCTTCGCCGTCAGCAATCGCGAGGTCCCGAAAGCCCTTGTCAGCGCCCAAATGAATCTTAGTAAGAGACGGTCTAAGATCGCCGCCTTCGAAAAGCGCCTTGGCGTCGACGCCGACGATATAGGCGTTTCCTTCCACATTCGGCGCGCGTAAAGCGAAAAACAGCCGGCCGTTCGCGGCGGCCATGCCCTCGATATCGGCGCGGTTACGGCCCGGGGCCGCATCGCAGCGGCAGTCGCCCGGAACGACATAGGATGCAAGTTCGGGAAGGTTACGCATCGCGTCCCACAAGCGCTCGCTATGCGCAATTGTTCCGAGATCGCCGTTCCCGTCGACGGTCAGCCGGAAAATCCTTCGGCTGTCTGGATTGTCGCAACATGTTTCGCGTTTCGCCGCGTGAGACCCGGTGACGTAAAAATAGGAATCGTCAACGGCGGCCGCTTCGGCGTCGAGCTCTTTCTTCACCTCGTCGAATTCAAACGGCTTGCCGACATAGACAAGCCGCTCGCCTTTGATCCGCATGAAGGCTCCTTGGCGGCCTTCATCGACCGCGAGCACGCATATGCCGGCCGTTGCGCAGGCAAAGCCGCTGAAGGCTTCATTCGCTTTCTTCGCCGCGAAGGGATGTTTGTCGACCTGCCAGGGAATCGCCAATTCCGGCGCGACACGCTCTGCCGCGATGGCAGCTGAGCAAAGCCAAGCGGCGGTCGCGGTAATTGCGACAATTCGGTGGGCGGCGGCAATCATCGAACTCTCCAATAATGATGCAAAACGACTGCAAGACCAATCTATGTGCAGGAAAATATGTCGTCCACATGCAAGTGGTCGCCCCGCGTGGCGCTGACGCCGCGAGGCCGTTACACTGGCGCCGATGAAACACGCCGCGCCGCCTCCTGCGCCAAATTCTGACGACAAGGCCGCGGCGCGCGCGACGCCGATGATCGCGCAATATATCGAGATCAAGGCGGCCAACGCCGATTGCCTGCTCTTCTATCGCATGGGCGATTTCTACGAGCTGTTTTTCGAGGACGCGCAAACGGCGTCGCGCGCGCTCGGCATCATGCTCACCAAACGCGGCAAACATCTTGGCGAAGATATTCCGATGTGCGGCGTGCCGGTGGAGCGCGCTAATGATTATCTGCAAAAACTCATTGCGCTCGGACATCGCGTCGCCGTCTGCGAGCAGATCGAAGATCCGGCCGAAGCGAAGAAACGCGGCGCAAAATCGGTGGTCCGCCGCGACGTGGTGCGGCTCGTCACTCCTGGCACCATCACCGAGGACACGCTACTCGATCCGGCGAAGCCTAATGCTTTTTTGGCGGTGGCGCGCTTGCGGGGCGAAGACGGCCAATGGCGCTATGGGCTTGCGAGCGTTGATATTTCAACGGGCGCATTCACCGTTTGCGAGCGCGAAGAAAATGGGCTTGGGGCCGAGATCGCGCGTCTGGAGCCGAGGGAAATCGTCGCGGCCGATGCGCTATGCAGGCAGCCTTCGCTTTCGGCGCTTTTTGAGGCGGCAGGCATCCCTATCGCGCCGATCGGCCGCGATATCGGCGACAGCGCTGATGCTGCGCGACGCCTTATGGATTTCTATGCGGTTGCGACGCTCGACGGATTCGGCGCATTGAGCGCGGCCGAACTCGCCGCCGCCGCAACGGCGATCCTCTATGTCGAGCGCACGCAAAAGGAGCAGCGCCCGGCGCTTTCGCGTCCGATGAGCCTGCGCGAACTGACGACGCTCGAAATCGACGCCGCAACGCGCGCCAATCTCGAACTTACGCGGACGCTTTCAGGCGCGCGCGAAGGCTCGCTGCTGTCGGTCGTCGATCTCACCGTCACGCCTGCCGGCGCGAGGCTTTTAGCGGAGCGAATTGCCGCGCCTCTGACAGACCCGCGAGCCATCATAGCGCGGCTCGACGCCGTCGATTTCTTCCTCGAAAGATCGGATTTTCGCGGCGCGCTTCGCGCGAAGCTTGCGCGCGCCCCGGACCTTTCCCGGGCGCTGTCGCGCCTTTCATTAGAGCGAGGAGGACCACGCGATCTCGCAAGCGTCGGCGTCGCGCTCGACGCCGCGAAGGATATCGCCTTCCTTTTTGCGCAGTTCGATCTCCCACCTGAGATCGCGGCGGAAACGGAAGCGCTTTCCCAAGCCGATGCTGTGCTCGCCGGCCGAATAGCCGCAAGCTTGAGAGACAGCCTGCCGCTCGACAAGCGCAATGGCGATTTCATTCGCGAGGGCAGAGACGCCGAGTTGGACGAAGCAAGACGCCTTCGCGATGAAAGCCGCAAGGTGATCGCTGAGCTGCAGGGACGTTACGCCGAGCTCACCGAAACGAAGCTGAAGATCAAGCACAACAATTTTCTTGGCTTTTTTCTCGAAGTCTCGCTCGTTCATGGCGAGAAGCTACTGCGGCCCCCGTTTGAGGCGACCTTCACGCATCGCCAGACAATGGCTGACGCGATGCGTTTTTCCACGCGCGAACTCATCGAACTTGAAGCCAAGATCGCTTCGGCCGCCGACCGCGCGTTAGCGCGCGAATTGGCGATCTTTGATGCGCTGTCAGACGAGGTTTGTGCGCAGGCCGAAGACTTGCAGCGCCTCGCCGAGGCTTTCGCGCGGCTCGACTTATATGCCGCGCTTGCCGAAGTCGCAGAGAAGCGCGGCTGGACGCGTCCAATGATTGACGCTTCGCTCGATTTTGAGATCGTCGGCGGTCGTCATCCGGTGGTCGAAGGCTCGTTACAATCGCAAGGCAAGGCCTTTGCTGCGAACGACTGTGATCTCGGAGGAACCGATGGCGGACGGATCGCGGTCGTCACTGGCCCGAATATGGCGGGCAAGTCGACCTATCTGCGTCAGAACGCGCTCATCGCGCTCCTGGCGCAGACCGGCTCTTACGTTCCCGCGCAATCCGCCCACATCGGCGTCATCGACAGGCTATTCTCGCGAGTCGGCGCTTCGGATGATCTCGCCCGCGGTCGCTCGACCTTCATGGTCGAGATGGTTGAAACCGCGGCGATCTTGAATTGCGCGACGCCGCGCTCGCTCGTTATTCTCGATGAAATCGGGCGCGGCACGGCGACATTCGACGGGCTGTCGATCGCCTGGGCGACAATCGAACATCTGCATGAAGTCAATCGCTCGCGCGCGATCTTCGCCACGCATTTCCATGAATTGACGCAACTTGCGAAAAGATTGCCGCGTCTCGTCAATCTGACGATGAAGGTGACGGATCACGCGGGCGATATCGTGTTTTTACACGAAGTGATCAAAGGCGCCGCGGACCGCTCCTATGGCGTGCATGTCGCACAACTCGCGGGACTTCCGGCAGGCGTCGTCGCCCGCGCGCACGCCATCCTCGCGGAACTCGAAGCGGCTGATCGTCGCGTTCCGGTCGAAACATTGATCGACGATCTCCCGCTCTTTGCGCGCGCCGCTGACGCGCCGACGCTGAAGGACACGCTGCGCAACGCGCTTAGAGAAATCGATCCTGATCAGATGACGCCGCGTGAAGCGCTCGCGGCGCTTTATGAACTGAAGAAGAAACTTTGAAAGCGCCGCTTGCGCTTCGAAACGAAGCATAGAGGCTCGTGACTAAGTCGCAGACTGCGGCGCGTTAGAGACACACAATCCATCAATGAGTTCGTTGCGCTCTTTCGTCGACGCCAAGCGTGTCGAACGAAAGGCAAGGATCGTCTGTGCGCAGCGCTGTCCGCGGCATTGCTATGCGTTCCGCCTTTCGTCAGGGACGGCGCCAGCAGAACTACTCTGACGTGGAGAACGAAGCATGATTCTCGTGTTGGTCTTTGTGGGCGTCGCTTTGGCGACTTTCGGCGTGCTCTCATTGCTCGACGTGCAGTTTAGGGCAAGCAAGGTGACGGCGGTTACCGCCTTTCTCGGTGGAATGGGGATGGTCGTCGGCGCCGAAGCCGGATTGATCGGCTCCAGTTCGTCGTTTTACAAGGCGCAACAGATACAGACTTCGGCCTGCGAATTGGACGGCGAGTCGGCATATCCCGAAAATCGCCGCTTCGATGCAAATCACCTTATTCGCAAATACATTCTGGGTTGCATGGCGCGGTCGGGCTATGCCTGGACGACCGATCACGAGCACTGCAAGGAAGCGCCGCTCGCGACAAATCCATTATGCTATCTACCGACGGGCCTTTTCGATCGCGCGGTGACGAAAGTCCAGGTCGCCTTCGAATGAGGCGATGGCGTTCTCTGATCGCTAAGGAACGTAACGCGCGAAGATGAATTGCGTGTCGCCATAGCGGCGTTCGTCTTCGCGCACGAAAGATGGCGGCAAATCGATCTGCGCTTTGGCGCTTTCCTCGATGACAACGGTTGCTCCCGGCGCAAGCCAGCCGCCCTCGACGAGGGCGATGAGCGATGGCGTCGCGAGATCTTTGCCATAGGGCGGATCGAGAAAGGCGAGCGAAAATAGTTCGCCCGGCGGCGCGGCCCCGAGCTTCGTGGCGTCGCGGCGAAAGATGCGCGTGACGCCGCCAAGTCCCAACGCTTCGATATTGGCGCGCAACAAAGCGCGCGCCTCTGTTCCATCGTCGACGAAAAGCGTGCGGGCGGCGCCGCGCGACAGCGCCTCAAGGCCGAGCGCGCCGGCGCCGGCAAAAAGGTCGATGACATTCGCGTCGGTAACCGCGTCGTTGAAGCGATGCGCGAGGATGTCGAAAACGGACTCGCGCAGCCGTTCGGACGTCGGTCGGATCGCCTGTGAACGAGGTCCGGTGAGCGCTCGACCGCGCAGGGCGCCGCCGACGATCCGCATGGCTTATGCGCCGCGCGGTTTGCGCGGCCCTTTCGTAGGTCCTTTGCGCGGCGCGCCTCGGCCGCCAGCGGGACCTTTACCTGGTCCGCTGCGCGGACCTTTGTGCGGACCCTTATACGGGCCGCCGCTTCGCGAGGACCTTGCGCCTATATCGGCGCCAGGCCGCTCAAATTTGCGCACGCCGGGCGCGCGGCCGCCTGCCAGAAATTCTCGCTCGCTGCTGTGGGAAGGACGCTTGTCGAATTTTTGTGGCCGCTCCTGGCGCGTCGCGCTGGCGCCGTGCGTATCCCCTCGAGCCTTGTCGCCGTCCCGACGCGGCGGGCGCTTGTCGAAACGCGCGTCATCTCGATTGGCCACACGATAATTTCTCTGACCGCTCGCACGGTCGTCCGAACGCTTTTCGAATGTCTGCGTGCTGCGCGAACGTTCGTCGCGCCTCTCGGACCGATGCTCGCGCGCCGTTCGCGCCGTTGGACGCGCGCCGCTTTGTTCGTCGAAGCGCGGCGCGCGGCGCTGTTCGTGCGCAGTGCGGTCGTCGCGTCGCCGTCCCTCCTCGCGAAGGAAAGGCTCCTCGCGCGGCTTGCTTTCACGCGTTGGACGCTCGGATCGCGCCTTCGTCGCTCGAGGCGCGCCATCGCCGCGCATCGATTCGAAGCGCCGCGCGTTGCGCGACGGAGTCTCCTCCTGCGCCTTGCGCCGAACCGGCGTCACCCGCTCGACGGCGACGGCGCGGCCCTTGCGGTCGGCGACGGCGCCGCGCGTAACGCGCGCGCGAGGGCCAACATCACGCCCTTCATCACGTTCCTTGCGCAGCGTCGAAACATGTTTGCGCGAACGCTTCTCGGCGCGTTCGCGCATCTCCTGCTGTTCCGCCGGCGCCTTCTCGCGCAGCGGCGTCGCGAAATCGGCGCCGGCAAGTTCAGCGAGCGACTTGCCCAACTGTTCCCGGAGCGTTTTCAGCCGAACCTCCTCGACCACGCCTTCCGCGAGATCGCCGAGTTGGAACGGCCCGTAGGACACGCGAATCAATCGCGTCACATCGAGCCCCAGATGCGCCATGACGCGCTTGATCTCGCGGTTCTTGCCCTCAGTGAGGCTCATCGCGATCCAGGCGTTTGCCCCCTGCGTGCGTTCGAGCCGCGCCTCGATTGGCGCATAATTGACGCCCTCGATCGTCACGCCGTCGCGTAGCGAATCGAGCCGCGCCTGATCGATCGCGCCATGCACCCGCACGCGATATCGCCGCGTCCAGCCGGTCGCGGGCAATTCAAGCGTGCGCGCCAGGCCGCCGTCATTCGTGAGAAGCAGCAGTCCTTCAGTATTGATGTCGAGTCTGCCGACGCTGACGAGTCTCGGTAGATCAGGATGGCGCTCTTCGAGATAGGAGAACACGGTGGGACGGCCTTCTTCGTCGCGCGCCGTGGTGACATAGCCCGCAGGCTTGTGGAAGAGAAAGAGCCGTGTGCGCTCGCGCGCCTGCATCGGCGCGCCGTCGATCGTGATCTTGTCGCTTTCGCTCACATTGAAGGCGGGACTGGTCAGCGCGCGGCCGTTGACGGCGACGCGGCCTTCAGCGATCCAGCGCTCGGCGTCACGGCGCGAACAGACTCCGGCGCGCGCCATGACCTTTGCGATTCGCTCGCCTTCGAAAGCTTTGTCATGGGGCGCGGGATCAGGCGCGGCGCCGCGCTTCTTGGCGGGATATTTGGCGCGCGCGCTTTCGGAGTCGCGCGAGGCGGGCTTGTCAAAGCGAGGTTTGTCAAAGCGAGGCTTATCCGAGCGCGGCTTTGCTGGTCTTGCGTCTTCGCGCCCGACGGCATGAGGCGCCGGAGTTTCCCTGGCGCGGCGGCGTAAGGGCCGGTCGCCGCCGGCGGAGCCGGAGCGGGTATTTCGGTTCTTTTCATTCATGGGTTCTGATAGCAGGCGGCACGCGCGCTTTGAAGCGCGATCGCTTAAGAGATGGGTATGAACGCCAACGATCCTTTCGCCGCCGCCTTCGAGCAGGCGCGCGCCGCGGCGGCTGCGGGCGAAGTCCCGGTCGGCGCCGCGCTTGCGCGCAATGGCGAGGTCATCGCGGCCGCAGGCAACCGGACGCTGCGCGATCGCGATCCGACCGCGCACGCCGAGATGCTCGTTATTCGCGAAGCCTGCGCCGCGATCGGCTCTGAGCGCCTCGTCGAATGCGACCTCTATGTGACGCTCGAGCCCTGCGCCATGTGCGCGGCCGCGATCAGCTTCGCGCGCATCCGGCGACTCTATTATGCGGCGAGCGATCCAAAGGGCGGAGCGGTCGAACACGGGCCGAGATTTTTCTCACAGCCGACATGCCACCATCGACCAGAAGTCTATGGCGGCATTCGCGAGAGCGAAGCGGCGCAGCTCTTGCGCGAATTCTTTCAGGCGCGACGCTAGCGCGCTGCGAAAAAGTGGAATCCGGTTTTTCGCTCAAAGCGCGCTCTGATTTAAGGGATGGAGCAGGATTCACGTTTGAAGCGGATCGCATCTTCGATCCGTTTCAAACGATCCTGCTCCGAGCTTCTAGCCGCTGCGCCGCCTGCGCCAGCCCGTGGCGCAGCGTGTCGCGGCAGGCGTCGCCGGCGGCGAAAATGCGCGAGGCCTTGAAAAGGTCCAGCGCGAGATATTGATGCACTTCGGGCCGGATCAAGACATCGGGCGGGCGCTCGGCGATCATGCGCGAGCTGATCGCGTTCATCATGATCTGGCTCGCAACGATCATCGTCTCGAAGGCGGAAGGCGCTCCCTTGCCGGTCTCGACGCCAAAATTGCCGGAGACGTCGACGGCGATGACGATGTCGGCAAGGCCCCAGAGATGATCATAGGGGAGCGGATTAACCAGCCCGCCATCGACGAAATAGCCGTGATCGCTAGCGGCGGCGCGCACGACGCCCGGGATCGCCATCGACCCCGCCACGGCCGGACGCAAAGGCCCCGTGGCGAAAACCGCCTCGACGCGCCGGCGAAAGTCCGTCGCGACGACCTGCAGAGGAATGCCCAACTCTTCGAAACGCTCTGGCATGCCGTGAGGCCAAAAGGCCTGAAGAAAGCGCTCGCCATCGAACAGCAGCGGATGCGCGACGCGAGATAGGAGCCGCTTTTTTCCGCGCGCCCGCGCATGAAGCAGCCGACGCGCCAGCCCGATGCGGTTCTTGAGAATGGCTTGGGTGTGGGCGCGCAGCTCCACGCCCGAGAAGCCTGCGGCATAGGCGGCGCCGATGATCGCGCCAATCGACGCCCCGGCGATCGCGACCGGGCGCACGCCCATGTCGTCCAGCGCTTCAAGCACGCAAATATGCGCGAGTCCGCGGGCGCCGCCGCCGCCGAGCGCAAGCGCGACGGTCTTCCCGCGGTAGAGACTCACAGAAATTCCTCCAGGACGGCAAGCGTCTCCGCGGGCGCTTCCTCCATAGGATAAAGGCCGGAGTCAACGCGCGCTTCGACGACATCGTCGCCCCATTCGCGCCAGGCTGCAATAAGCGAGGGGCCGTTCGCCGGGAAGCTCGTTTCGCCTGCGATGATGAGCGTTGGCATCACGAGCTTCTGGCCCTCCGCGCGATCGGCCTCAAGATGCTCGCGATCGATGGTCGTCCCGGCGCGAAAATCTTCGCAGAAGGCGTGAATGCGCGCCGGGTCGTTGAAGGCCTGGCGATAGGCGGCGAGGGCGTCTGCTCCGAATATCTCGAGCGATTTCGCCTTTGTTGCGTTCATCAGCGCATCATCGAGAAAGCCGATCGGATCGAGGCCGATCAGCTCTTCAGGCTTCGGCGCCTCGGACGCCAGGAAACGCGCCCGTCCGACGCGCTGCAAATCTCCGTCGCTGAAAGCATCATCGATCGGCGCGATATTGATGAAGGCAATCCGGTCCAGCCGGCCCGGTTGATCAAGCGCTAGCCGCTGGCCGACGCGCGCGCCCCTGTCGTGACCGACAAGAGAAAAGCGCACATGGCCGAGCGACTCCATGACCGCAATGACGTCTGCGGCCATTTCACGCTTCGTATAATTCTTGCCCTTTTCGCTCTCCGGGACGGACGACCAGCCGTAGCCACGCAGATCCATCGCAACGACAGTGAAGCGCTTGGCGAGCGCCGAGGCGATTTTGCGCCAGGCGACATGTGTTTCGCCAAAACCATGCAACAGAACCAGGGGACGGCCTTCGCCATGAACTCGGGCGAATATTTTTCCTGCCGGCGCATCGATCCAATGCGAAGCGAAACCCGGGAACAGATGCGCGTGATCAGACATTCGTTACAACCATCTCCTCTAAAGCGAGCGTGTCTACGCGAACGTTATACAGTATCACTGTCGACGTCCTCGAAATATATATCGCTGATCGTCAAGGGACTATGTCACGAAGATCGCGCCTCTTGTTTGCTTGAAAAGGGAGCTGAAGCGCTCCAATGTTGAGCAAGGTCAAAAAATTTTTGAAGCAATACGCGCAACGAGGGAGAGAGACATGGCAAGCCAGATCGTCAATGAAGTCGTCGCCGCAAACAACGCTTATGCCGGCAGTTTCGGAAAGAAGAGCGAACTTGCGCTGCCGCCGGCGCGCGGTTTCGCCATCCTGACCTGTATGGACGCGCGTCTTGATCCCGCGAAATACGCGGGCCTCTCGGAAGGCGACGCCCATGTGATCCGCAACGCCGGCGGGCGCGCATCTGACGACGCGATTCGTTCGCTCGTCATTTCGCACAAGCTGCTCGGCACCAAGGAGTAGTTCGTCATTCACCATACCAATTGCGGCATGGAGCTTTTTTGCGACGAGGTCATGAGCGAGTTGTTGGACGACAATCTCGCGACGGCGAGTTTTGACGGCAAGAACTGGTCGAATCCGCAACATGGCGGCGGCTGCTCAGCTGGCCACTTCATCAAATGGCATACGATCAAAAATCAGGAGGAAAGCGTCGCGCAGGACGTCGCGCGCATCCGTTCGCATCCACTCGTGCCGAAGAATATCCCGATCTACGGCTATATCTATGATGTGAAGACCGGCAAGATCAACGAGGTCGCGGAAGCGACGAAAGTTGGTAAGGCGGCGTAATCCGGACTGGCGCAAGGTTCGTCATTGCGAGCCGCAGGCGAAGCAATCCATAGGCGCTGCCATGAGTCTGGATTGCTTCCCGCGCGCTGCGCTCGCTGTCGCACTGACGATCTGATATGGATTCCGGCTGATCCGTTCGCTTGGACCATGTCATTCCCGGCAGGGCCGAAGGCCTGACCGGGAATCCAGAGCCGAGCCAATAACGCTGGTGTTGCTCTGGATTCCCGATCGCACGCGTTGCGCGCGTCGGGAATGACATCCGACTCGTTCAAACGGATTCCGTATCACTCCACCGCGCCGCCGCGGGCGCGCCAGCCGCCGGTGCCCGGAGCGTAATGACAGACATCCTTCCGTCCTATGCTTTGCGCTTGCGCAAGGGCCTTGGCCGAACGCCCGCCCGCCTGACAAATAAGGACAACGTCGCCCTTCGGAAGCTTCGTGGCGTCGAAGCTCGAGAGCGGCATGTTCTTCGCGCCGGGCACATGGCCGGCGCCATATTCGTGCGGCTCGCGCACGTCGACGATGGCGCAGGATTTGTCCGCGACGACGCGGCAAAAATCTTCATGCTCGATCGTTGGCGCCGCGCCGCCGCCAGCAAGTTTCGACAAGAGAGAGCCCAGGGTCATTTTCGTTCCTTTCTTCTCAGGCTTGCTTTTCGGCGTCGAACTGGGTGAAGGCGGCGAGCGCGTGGCTCGCATACATCACCGACGGTCCGGCGCCCATGTAGATGCTCATGGCGAGTGTCTCCATCACTTCCTCGCGCGTCGCGCCGCGCTGCGACGCGGCCTTGACGTGGAAAGCGATGCAATCGTCGCAGCGGACTGCGACGCTGACCGCAAGCGCGATCAGTTCCTTTGTCTTTGCGTCGAGCGCGCCTTGCGCGCCCGCCGATATTGCCATCGCCGAGAAGGCTTTCATCACCTCAGGCGAGCCGACGCGCAATTCGCGGATGTCGGCGGAGAGCTTCTTGGCGAGCGCCGCCCAGTCTTCGATCATCAGGCTCTCCTTTTAACTTCGTCGTCGCGCAAGACGACATAGATGGCAGGGATGACAAGCAAGGTCAGCGCCGTCGACGAGGCGAGGCCAAAGACGAGCGAAATGGCGAGTCCCTGAAAGATCGGGTCGGTGAGGATGAAGGCCGCGCCGATGATCGCCGCCGCGGCGGTGAGAAAGATCGGCTTGAAGCGGACGGCGCCCGCTTCGATCAGCGCGGCGCGCAAGCTCATCCCACGCTCCCGCAAATGCCGAATGAAGTCGACGAGCAAGATCGAATTGCGCACCACGATGCCGGCGAGCGCGATGAAGCCGATCATCGAAGTGGCGGTGAAGGCGGCGTTGAACAAGAGATGGCCGATGACGATGCCGACGAGCGTCAGCGGCACCGGCGCCAGGATGACGAGCGGCAGTTTGAACGAGCCGAACTGCGCCACGACGAGGAGATAGATGGCGAGCAGCGCCACCATGAAGGCCGCGCCCATGTCGCGGAAGGTGACATAGGTCACTTCCCACTCGCCGTCCCAGAGCAGCGTCGGCTGTGAATCGTCGAGCGGCTGGCCGTGATATTTGATCGTCGGCGGACCCGAAGGCCCCCAGTCGATCTTGTCGATCTCGTTCTCGACCGCAAGCATTCCGTAAATTGGCGCTTCGAAACGTCCGGCGACCTCCGCGCTGACCATTTCGGCGAAGCGGCCGTTATGACGGAAAATCGGATAGGAGCCGAGTTCGCGCGTCGCCTTGACGACATCGCCGAGTTCGACATTGGCGCCTTGGCGCACGGTGCCGCCGGCGGGCAGCGGCGTCGACAGGATGCGTTCGCCTGGCGTCATCGCCGTGCGCGGCAAGGCGACGGAAATGTCGACGGGCTTGGCGCCGCCGCCCTTTTGCGAAAAGCCGATCTTTACGCCGCCGACCAAAGCGCCGATCGTGTCGTAGACGGCGCGTTCCTCGACGCCGTGATATTCGAGCGCTTCCTGGTCGATCTCGAAGCGCAGGCGTTCGGCGCGCTGGCCGTAGCTATCGTCCGTATCGACGACGAAATCGACCGCGTCAAAAGCCTTGCGCACTTTCGCCGCAAGATCGCGCCGCGACTGCGCGTCCGGACCATAGACTTCGGCGAGAAGGGTCGACAGCACGGGCGGGCCCGGCGGCACCTCGACGACCTTAATTGCGGTGTGCTCTGGCGCCGGCAGGCCTTCGAGTTTCTTGCGAATATCGAGCGCAATCGCATGGCTTGGGCGGCTGCGCTCGCCTTTCGGCTGCAGATTGATGGCGAGATCGCCCATCTCGGGCGCCTTGCGCATGTAGTAGTGACGCACGAGGCCGTTGAAGTTGAAGGGCGCCGCCGCGCCGGCATAGGACTGAACAGAGGTAAGCTCTGGAATGTCCTTCAGCCGCTCGGCCGCAGCCGTCAGCACCCGATCCGTTTCTTCAAGCGAAGCGCCGCGCGGCAGATCGACGACCACCGCGATCTCGGACTTGTTATCGAAGGGCAGAAGCTTCACGCGCACGGTCTTCGTCACGAAAAGCCCCATCGAAAGCAGCGTCGCGACGCCAACGCCGATAAGAAACCGCTGCGAGCGCTTGCGACCTTGTAGCAAGGGCGTCGCGACGCGCACGTAGAAATTACCCATGGCGCCGCGTTCATGCGCGTGGTCGACACCGTCGCCGCGTTCATGTTCAAAACGCTTGCCGGCGATCTTGAGCAGAAGCCACGGCGTAATCGTCATGGCGACGAAGAAGGAGAACACCATCGCAAGCGAAGCGTTCGCGGGAATGGGACTCATGTAAGGGCCCATCAGACCCGAGACGAACATCATCGGCAGCAGCGCCGCGACGATGGTGAGCGTCGCGACAATGGTCGGATTGCCGACTTCCGCGACGGCCTCGACCGCCGTGTCGATCAGGCTGCGCGAGCCGCGCATATGCCAGTGGCGCACGATGTTTTCGACGACGACGATCGCGTCGTCGACGAGAATGCCGATCGAAAAAATGAGCGCGAACAGGCTGACGCGATTGATGGTATAGCCCATCAGCCAGGAGGCGAAGAGCGTGAGCAGTATCGTCGTCGGGATGATAACCAAGACGACGACGCCCTCGCGCCAGCCGACCATCACCACGATCAGCGCGACGATCGAGACGGTCGCGAGCGCGAGATGGAACAGCAGTTCATTGGCCTTTTCGGTGGCGGTCTCGCCATAGTCGCGCGTCACCGCGATCTCGATATCCTCGGGGACGATACGGCCTTTGACAGCCTCCAGCCGATGCATGATCTCGTCGGCGACGATCACGGCGTTGGCGCCCCTGCGCTTGGCGATGGCGATGCTAACGGCGGGGCGTTTATCGAGCCCGCCGGCGGCGTTGCGCGTCATCGTCCAGCTACGCCGGTCGGGCTCGGCGGCGCCGACGCGCACGTCGGCGACGTCCTTCACATAGACCGGCCGCCCGTCCCTTGTGGTGAGCAGCAGCAGACCGACGTCCGGCACGCCTTGTAGCGTCTGGCCGGCGACAACAGGCACGGCGCGATTGTCTTCGCGAAACGCGCCGACCATGAAAGAACGATTGGCGTTGGTCAGCTTGTCGATAAGCTGGCTGAGCGTCACGCCATATTGCGACAGGCGTTCGGGATCTGGCTCTACGCGGATCTGATTGGGACTGCCGCCGACGATATAGCTTAGGCCAACGTCGTTGACCTTGGTGAGATCGTGCTGCAATTCCTCAGCGACCTGATAGAGGCCGTTGTCGGTCCACCGATCGGCGCGCTCCGGCTTCGCCGAAAGCGTCAGCACGACGATCGCGACGTCGTCGATGCCGCGGCCGACGATCAGCGGCTCCGGAATGCCTTTCGGCAGATCGCCGATATTGGCGCGTATCTTTTCGTGGATGCGGACCACCGCATTGTCCTGCGGCGTGCCGACGTAAAAGCGCGCGGTGACGACCACATTGTCATCGCGCGTCTGAGAATAGACATGCTCGACGCCGTTGACGCCCTTGATGATGTCTTCGAGCGGCCGGGTGATGAGTTCGATCGCGTCTTCCGCCTTATAGCCATTGGCCGACACCATAATGTCGACCATCGGCACGGAGATCTGCGGCTCCTCCTCGCGCGGCAGCGAGCGCAACGCGATCAGCCCGACAAGGATTGAGGCGAGCAGCAGCAGCGGCGTCAGCGGCGAATTGATGAAGGCGCGCGTCAGCGTTCCCGAAATGCCCGGGCGAAACTCTTCGCTCATGGCGTCGAAACCACGTCGCCGTTGTGAAGACCGGAAAGAATCTCGACGCCGTCGCCGCGCGCCTCGCCAAGCTGCACGACGATTTCCTCGCCGGAGGCAAGGCGGACAAAGTCCACGCCGGCGCGACGATAGACGGCGGCGCGCGGGATGATAATCGTATCGCGCTTGCCCGTCGTGACATAAACGCGCGCGCGTTCGCCGACGAAATAATCGCCCAGTCCCTGGACGTCGACGTCAGCAATGACGCGCCCCCCCTGGATCTCGGGATAGACGATGCGCACGCGGCCCTGCTTGCGTCCGCCGCCCGCTTCTTCATGGAGGCCCCGGGCGCCGATCTCGACCTTGTCGCCGGCGCGCATGAACCGCGCATGGCGCTCGGGCAATTGCAGGCGCAGAATGTATTTGTCTTCGGCGATGGTCGCGATTGTTTCGCCAGGCATCACCACGCGGCCGACGGAGGCCGGAATCGTCAGCACGCGTCCTGGTCCCGGCGCGCGCACGGAGCCTTCCGCCGCCTGTTGTTCGATCACGCCGCGATCGGAACGCAGCGCCGCAAGATTGCGGTCGCCAACGTCGAGCGCCGTCTTTGCCTGATCGAAGAGCGCTTTCGTATAGACGCCGCGCCGAAACAATTCCTGCGCGCGGTCGAAATCGTTCTGCGCCTTGTCGCGTTGCGCCTGCTGCGATTGAATGCGCTGATCAAGCGCCTGCATCTGCAGGAAGAGTTTCTGGTCGACGACCGTGGCGATCTCGGCGCCGCCCGCGACGTCATCGCCCTCCTTGATCTTAAGCGCGCTCACCGTGCCGCCGATGCGCGCTCGCGCCGTCAATTGATGCGCGGGCTCGACCGAAGCGACGACGGCCTTAAGATCCTCAACCGGAGCGACGCGGACCGTGACCTCTCCGGCCTTCGCGGCGGAGGAGAATGCGAAGGCGGCGAGGAGCGCCGTCGGCGCGAGATGCAAGCGGCCAATTCGTCTCATGCGTCTATTTATATGCAAGAAACGTAAATTAGCAATAGCGAATTTAATGCCTGTGAGATCGTCAGCCCCAAAGGTTGCACCAGCCGCGCGCGCTGACCGGACCGCTCACCACGCCGCAGCCCGACGGCGGGTTGAAATAGGAGCAATTGGCGCAGCTTTGTCCGCCGTTCGGCGCGCCGCGATAATTGGCGGCCGCTTTGCTCGACTTCGCTTGCGCGGCGGTCGTCGCGTTAAGGCCCGCGGCGACCGCTCCCAATATCGAGATCAATGAGCGACGCGTGAGAGCGCGAAAATCAGCCATTCCCCCTCCTATGAAATTGCCCGTCGCCTCGGGCGCGGCGCTTAAATTAGTTTCATCTAATGTAACAGGCGAGGTTTGCCGCAAAAATGCGACATATCGCTCTGGGCTGCGCAAAGCGCGATCCTTGACAATTATATTCAATATCGTTAATTTAGAGATCATGAATGTAAATCTGCTTCAGCTCGCGCCGAAGGCTGCGGAGGCCGAGAGCTTTCTCAAGGCGCTCGCCAACCGCCATCGGTTGATGGTGCTGTGCCAGTTGCACGGGGGCGAGCTGTCGGTGACGAAGCTGCAGGAGGCGATCGGCCTCAGTCAGTCGTCATTGTCCCAGCATCTCGCCCGGCTGCGCGAAGACAAGCTCGTCAAGACTCGCCGCGAGTCGCAAACGATCTACTATTCTTTGGCCGACGCAAACGTGTCGCGGATCATTGGCTTGCTCTACGAGATGTTTTGCGCCGAGCAGTGCGGCAGGCCAGTTAAACCGCGGGCGCGCGCCAAATCCAGGGAACTCAGGCCATGAGAATTCGCCATGAGCATTGATCGAATCGTCATGGCCTTCGCCGGCTCCATGGTCCTATTGAGTCTGCTGCTGTCTCAGCTGGCGAGCCCGTGGTGGCTCTTGCTCACGGCCTTTGTTGGCGTCAATCTGCTGCAGGCGGCCTTTACGGGCTTTTGCCCGCTGGCGCGCGCGCTGAAGCGGCTCGGCGTCAAACCGGGCGCCGCTTTTTAAATTTCATAGATATTAGCTACGCGCTGAACAGCCGGCGCATTTGTAATGGGAACCTTGGATCGCTAGCGACGAAGGGCAGATGATGCCGTCCGATTGGGTCGACGAAACGCCCTCCTTGCGCAGCCTCGACGCCGCGACGAAGACGCTTCTTCGCGAGGCCGCCGTGCGAAAGCTAATACCGCGCGGCGCCGTGCTGTTTCGACCCGGCGATCAATGTGCGCAATTTCCGTTGATCGTCTCGGGCTCGGTGCGGGTGCAGCGCGTGACCGAATCGGGCCGTGAGATCGTGCTCTACCGCGTCGGCGCGAATGAAACCTGCATTCTGACCACGGCCTCGCTGCTTTCTGATGACGCTTATGCCGCCGAAGGCGTCGCCGATACCGACGTCATCGCCTATGTCGTGCCGGCCGATCGCTTCAATGCGCTGATGAATGCATCGCAAAGCTTTCGAGCGCTGGTGTTCGAGGGCTACAGCAAGCGTCTCGCCAATCTGATGTCGCGCATCGAGGAAATCGTCTGCACGCGCATCAATGTGCGGCTCGCCGAACGTCTTCTCGCCCTTCGCGACGCCGGCGACAAGATCGTCGCCACGCAGCAGGCGCTCGCCGCGGATCTCGGCACGGCGCGCGAAGTCGTCGGCCGCACGCTGAAAACTTTCGAACGTTCGGGCTGGGTAAAATTGTCGCGCGGCGGCGCTGAAATCGTCAATCTGGCGGCATTGCGCTCTCTCTGCGACGCGCAGCGTGACTAAGTCGCGGACATGCGCGCCGCGATCACGCATGTCATCGACAACGGCGCAACCGTCAGCGCGAAAACTTTGTGCGCGCAACGCGCGTGGAGGGACGTAAATGGCTCATATCGTCATCATGGGCGCGGGGATCGGCGGCGTCGCCGCCGCGATCGAAGTTCGCGAGGGGCTTTCAAAGCAACACCAGGTCACGGTCGTTTCGGATCTCGAGAATTTCCAGTTCACGCCATCCAATCCCTGGCTCGCCGTGCAATGGCGCAAGCCTGAGGAGCTCAAGGTTCCGCTCGCTCCGGTGTTCAAGCGAAAGAACATCGGCTTCATTCCCGTCGGCGCGAAGCGCGTTCTGCCCAACGAAAATCGCCTTGAGTTGGAAAACGGCGAGAGCGTCGCCTACGACTATCTCGTCATCGCGACAGGTCCAAAGCTGGCCTTCGAGGAATTGCCCGGGCTTGGACCGCATGGCGGACATACGCATTCGATCTGCACGCTGCAGCATGCCGAGATTGCGTCAAAGGCTTATGAGGAATTCTGCAAGGACCCCGGCCCGATCATCATCGGCGCCGCTCCCGGCGTCTCCTGCTTTGGTCCGGCCTATGAATTCGCGATGATCCTTTCGACCGATCTTCGTCGGCGCGGCATAAGGCACAAGGTGCCGATGACCTATGTCACGTCGGAGCCCTATATCGGTCATCTGGGTTTGGGCGGCGTCGGCGACACCAAGGGCATGCTCGAGTCGGCGTTCCGCGATCGCGACATCAAATGGATCGTCAGCGCGAAGACAACTTCGATTGAACCCGGCCTACTCAAATGCGCCGAGCTCGACGACCAGGGGCAGGTCAGGAAAGAGCATGAAGTTCCGTTCAAATTCGCCATGGTGATGCCGGCCTTCAAAGGCGTCGACGCGCTTATGGGAGTCGAGGGGCTGGTCAATCCGCGCGGCTTCGTCATCATCGACAAGAATCAGCGCAATCCGAAATATCCGAATGTCTTCGGCGTCGGGGTCTGCGTCGCCATACCGCCTGTCGAGGCGACGCCGGTGCCAACTGGCACGCCGAAGACCGGCTACATGATCGAGTCGATGGTGACGGCGACGGCGCATAACATCGCCGCGCTCATCGCCGGGCGCGAAGCGAAGGAAGAAGGCACGTGGAATGCTGTTTGCTTGGCGGATTTCGGCGACAAGGGCGTCGCCTTCGTCGCAAAGCCGCAAATTCCGCCGCGTAACGTCAACTGGTCGAGCGAAGGGCGCTGGGTGCATCTGGCGAAGGTCGCTTACGAAAAATACTTCCTTCGCAAGGTCCGCAAAGGACAAAGCGAGCCCGTTTATGAGCGTTACATCATGAAGCTGCTCGGCATCGAGCGGCTGCGTCGCGCCCTGTCATAACCGGGCGCTCAAGCCATGCAACGCTAGGGACAAGTCAATGCGGACAAGGCCCTTAGGACGCGAGATCGCCATCGCGCTCGCTTTCAAGCTGATGGCGCTCGTGGCGCTCTACGTCCTGTTTTTTGGTCCCGCGCATCGCATCAAGGTGACGCCGGCGCAGATGGCGGAAACGCTTTCCGCCGCCGCGCCGCGCTGACATCGGTCAGGAGCTCACAATGTTCGAACTCGACGTCGTCACTCTCTCGCGCCTGCAATTCGCGCTGACGGCGATGTATCACTTCCTGTTCGTGCCGCTGACGCTGGGCCTCGCGCTGCTACTCGCCATCATGGAAAGCGTCTATGTGATGACCGGACGAACCGTCTGGCGTGACGCGACGCAATTCTGGGGCACGCTGTTTGGCATCAACTTCGCCATGGGCGTCGCCACCGGCGTCACCATGGAATTCCAGTTCGGCACCAATTGGGCCTATTACTCGCATTATGTCGGCGACATTTTCGGCGCGCCGCTCGCCATCGAAGGCTTAATGGCCTTCTTCCTCGAGGCGACCTTCGTCGGACTGTTCTTCTTCGGCTGGAAGCGCTTAAGCAAGGTGCAGCATCTCATCGTCACCTGGCTTGTCGCGCTCGGGGCCAATTTCTCGGCGCTATGGATTCTCGTCGCCAACGCCTGGATGCAGAATCCGGTCGGCGCCGCGTTCAATCCGCAGACCATGCGCATGGAGCTAACGTCCTTTATGGAGGTGTTGTTCAATCCCGTCGCGCAGTCGAAATTCGTGCACACGGTCAGCGCCGGCTATGTCACAGGCGCGATGTTTGTGATGTCAATCGGCGCCTATTACGTCCTGAAGCGCCGCCATGTCGACATCGCGCGCCGGTCGCTGACGGTCGCCGCGAGCTTTGGGCTTGCGTCCGCGCTTTCGGTCGTCGTGCTCGGCGATGAGAGCGGCTATACGGCGGGCGAGAACCAGAAGATGAAGATCGCCGCGATCGAGGCGATGTGGGAGACGGAGCCGCCGCCGGCGTCCTTCACGCTCTTCGGCTTTCCCGACCTCAAGAACGAAACGACGAAAGACGAGATCAGAATACCCTGGGTACTGGGACTGATCGCGACGCGTTCGCTGGATAAGCCCGTCGAGGGCGTGAAGCCGCTGGTTGCGCGCGCGGAAACGCGCATCCGCAACGGCATGGCCGGCTATCAGTGGCTCGCGAAAGAGGGCGGCCATCCGAACGCTGCGGTTCCCGCTGAACTCGAATCCTCGATGCGCGACGTTGGCTATTCGCTGCTCGTCAAGCGCATTCGTCCCGATATTGAAAACGCGACCGACGCCCAGATCCACGAAGCGGCGCTCTCGACGATTCCCGACGTGCCGGTGCTGTTCTGGTCGTTCCGCATCATGGTGGCGCTCGGCTTCTACTTCATCGCGCTCTTCGCCGTCGCTTTCTATCTCTCGAGCCGGCGACGCTGCGGGAAGCCCTGGTTCTTGCGCATGACGATGTATAGTCTACCGCTGCCTTGGGTCGCCGCGGAACTCGGCTGGATCGTCGCCGAATATGGACGGCAGCCGTGGATCATCGATGCGACGATGCCGACCTTCCTTGGCGTCTCCAATATCCCCGCATCGAATGTCGCGGCGAGTCTCGCCGCCTTCGTTCTGTTCTACAGCGCGCTCGCCATCATCGATGTCGCGCTCATCGTCAAATATGTCCGCATCGGCCCGCAGTCCGAGGCGCCTCGGCCTTCGGGCGCCCCCGCGCTTCCGGCATCTGCGTCGGCGCAAACCCGATAGAAAGGCGAAAGCGATGTTCGACTATATGACGCTTCGCCTCATCTGGTGGGCGCTGCTTGGCGTGCTGCTTGTGGGCTTCGCCATTTTCGACGGCTTCGACATCGGCGTCGCCATGCTGCATCCCTTCGTCGCGCGAAGCGATTTGCAGCGGCGCGTGACGTTGAACACGATCGGTCCCGTCTGGGAGGGCAATCAGGTCTGGTTCATCCTCGGGGGCGGCGCCGCCTTCGCCGCCTGGCCGCCTCTTTATGCGGTGTCTTTCTCCGGCTTCTACCTCGCGATGCTGCTGGTGCTGATCGGCCTTATTCTGCGGCCGGTGGCGATCACCTTTCGCGACAAGAGGCCGGAAAGCGGGTGGCGCGAGACCTGGGACTGGCTCTTCTTCATCTCAGGCCTTGTGCCCGCGCTGATCTTCGGCGTCGCCTTCGGCAATCTTCTGCAGGGCGTTCCCTTTCATTTTGATCAGGCGCTGCGCGCGACCTATGACGGCGGGCTCCTCGGCCTGCTCAATCCCTTTGCTCTGCTCTGCGGGCTCGTGAGCGTCGTTATGCTCGCCATGCAAGGCGCAGCGTGGCTGAGCGTGAAGAGCGAGGGAGAGGTCGCCGTCCGCGCCCGGCGATATGGCGCGCTCGCGGCGATCCTGCTTATCCTGCTTATCTCCGCGGCGGGAGTGTGGACCATGCTCGGCGTCGAAGGATATCGCATCGTCGGCGTCATCGACCACGCCGGGCCCTCCAACCCGCTGACGAAGTCCGTGACGCGAGAGGCCGGCGCCTGGCTCGATAATTATCGCGTCTATCCCTGGATGATCGCAGCTCCCGTCGCCGCCTACCTCGGAGCGTTCCTTGCGGCGCTCGCCCTTGCGTTCTCGGCGAAAAAGTTTGCGCTTCTCGCCAGCAGCCTTTCCGTCGCCGGCGTCGCGACCATGGCGGGCTTCAGCATGTTTCCCTTCCTGCTGCCGTCGTCGTCTCACCCGAGCCAAAGCCTGACGGTCTGGGACGCTTCGTCCAGCAAAGCGACGCTCTCCCTGATGCTGCTGGCGGTGATCGTCTTTCTGCCGATCGTCCTCGCCTACACGAGTTGGGTTTACTACGTGCTGCGCGGCGCAGTGAGCGAGGCGGCGATCCGTCGCGGCGACGACTATTATTATTGAGCGGGAGAAAGGCGAAGCATGTGGTATTTTTCATGGATATTGGGGCTTGGGCTCGCTTGCGCCTTCGCCATCCTCAACGCCATGTGGCTCGAGCTCGACGACGACGACAGGCAAAAATAGATGGCCGTGTGAGGTAGTCGCTGAGCGACTTCGCGCAAAGCGATAGGCTCGCAACGCTGGCCGCAGCAGGGAAGGAGACAGTCATGGAAGCCAATATCGGAAAGACCGATCGGATCATCCGCATCGTGGCGGGTCTCTTGTTGCTCAGTCTCGTTTTCATCGGTCCGCAGACGCTGTGGGGTCTCGTTGGGATCATTCCGCTGGCGACGGCCTTCATCAACTTCTGCCCCGCCTATAAGCTTCTGGGCATGGACACGCTCGGCAAATAATTCGACAAGCAATTCCCTCGCGCACAGGCCACGGCGCGGTAAGATGCCCAGTGCGGCCGACGCCAGGCGGCGCCGACCGCGGTCAGACGCTGAGCGGCGAAGCGCCACCTTAGATGAATGAAACGGCGATCACCTTTCACGCTCGCGGCATGCATTGCCACGGGTGTGAACATGTCATCGAAGCGGCGATCAGAAAGCTCGCCGGCGTGCGCAGCGTCTCGGCGAGCTATCCGACCGAAACGGTCGTCGTCGACTATGACGCCGATGCAACGAATTTCAGCGCGATCCGCGAGCGCGTCGAGCAGAATGGCTACCGCGTCGTTCTGACCGAGGAAGCACGGCGCCGGCGCTCGCCCTTTGTGAGGCTGACAATCATTGTCGCCGCGCTCGCCGGACTCGCCGCTTTAATTCTCTTCGATACGCGCTGGATCAGCGCTAAGGGCGAGCCAGACATCGCCCAGCATATGAGTCTCGGCCTACTGTTCCTGCTGGGGCTGCTGACCGGTTTTCACTGCGTCGGCATGTGCGGCGGCTTCGTCGTCAGTTACGCGGCGGCCGATGCGCGGGAGGGACGTTCGTCCTTCGCCTCGCACCTCGCTTTTGGCGCTGGAAAGACGCTCTCCTACACGACGATCGGCGCCGCCTTCGGCTGGCTCGGCGCCTTCGTCGCTTTCACGCCGATGCTACGCGGCGCAGCGGGTGTCGCGGCTGGCGCTTTCCTCATCGTCTTCGGGCTCAATATGCTCGGCCTCTTCGCGCCGCTGCGCCGTTTCCGGTTCGGCCTGCCAGGCCCGCTGCAGAACTGGGTGAACCGGGAGGCGAGCGGTCGACATCGGCCGTTCGTCATCGGCCTCCTTAACGGGCTGATGATCGCCTGCGGGCCGCTGCAGGCGATGTATGTGATGGCGGCGGGAACAGGTAGTCCAATCGAAGGCGCAAAGACGCTCTTCGTCTTCGGCCTCGGAACCTTGCCAGTGATGCTCGCCTTCGGCGCCCTGACGACGGTGCTCTCGGGCGCGGTGACCCATCGTCTGCTCACGGCCTCGGGCGTGATCGTCGTCGCGCTTGGCGCGGTGATGATCAATCGCGGATTGATCCTTACCGGCGCCGGCGCCGATCTCGCGTCGCTGATAACGAACTGGCGGCGCCCCGCGCCCATTGAACTTACTCCGCCGTCGCAGGAGACGCCTGCCGCGCCGAAGACGCAGACAATCGAAATGGAAGCCAATGGCCTTGGCTTTACGCCCACGCGCTTCACGCTCCTGCGCGGCGTGCCGGTCAAATGGGCGATCAACGCGACGGAAGTGACCAGCTGCAATCACCGGATCGTCGTCCCATCCTTGAATCTCGAATTTGACGTCAAGCCGGGACGGCAGACAATCGAATTCACGCCCGAGAAGACCGGCGTCATTCCCTGGAGCTGCTGGATGGGCATGTTGCGCGGCGAGTTCGTCGTCGTCGACGCGGCGCCGGCGACAGCGTCTCAGCAGCCCGCGCCCGTCGCCTCGGAAATTCAGACCTCGCCTGCTACGACGCAAACGCCCCCAGCTCCGCCCGCCGTTCAGACTTATACCGTGCGGCGCGGCGATACGCTGCGCGCGATCGCGAAGCGGCTCTATGGCGACGAAAAGCGCTGGCGCGAGATCGCCGCCGTCAACCCCTCGCTCAATCCCAAGAAACTGCGCCAAGGACAAAACATCAATCTTCCAGCCAGCGCCCAGCCGTGACGATTCGTCTCGCGCATCCTGGCGCAACGCGCGTTACGCTCGCGAGATCAAATGGAGGGGGAGGCCATGATCAGAAAATTCCTGTTCGCCGCGGCTTGCGGGCTGTCGCTCTTCGTTGTCGCGGCCATCGCCGGGAACGACGATGACGATACCGAGCATATGAAACATATGAACATGGAGCATATGAAGATGTCGCCGAAGATGAGCGACACACGCCAGGAGGTCGATCTCCCTTCGCCGATGCGCACACATATGCTCTCCCACATGCGCGGGCACGCCGAAGCGATTGCCGAAATCCTCGCGGCGCTCGCCAAGGGCGACGGCGCGGCGGCGGCAAAGATCGCGGATGCGCGCCTCAGCATGGCGTCGCCCGGCGCGGCGGCCTGCAAGCCAAACGCCAAATCAGGCGAATTCGGCGAAATGCCCGCAATGATGGCTTCGCACATGCCCGACGAGATGCGCGCGCTCGGTCTGACGATGCATGAGCAGGCGAGCAAATTCGCTCAGGAGGCCGCCAAGATCGGGCCCGGCGGCGACATGCGTCCCGCGCTTGCCGAATTGTCGCAAGTCGTGCAAGCCTGCAACGCCTGCCACGCGGCATATCGTCTCGACTAGCGCGCGTGCGGCGCTGGGTGCCCTCAGTAAGAGGCGGGGCGAAGAAGATGGCAAATTCCAAATTTGTTCCGGAGGTGAAGGAGCGCGAAGCTGGCCAACCGTGCTTCGTCGCGCTGAACACAGATCAAGACATTGGGCTGGGGAAGAAGCAGGTTATCTTCGAGCTGCCCAATGGCACCGACATCGAACGGGCCCATGAGTTCGCCAAGATGTTACGCAGCTTCGGGGTTAGCGTGCGCGTTGGGTGACGGTGCGGTGTCGCTATCAAAGCGGCTTTAGCGTCCGCCGCTACTTCTTTGGTACGCCTGGGTTCGGAGTAGGGCTTACAGAGCGATGAGAATCGCAACTTGGAACGTCAATTCCGTAAGGCAGCGTCTTACGCCGCTTCTCGCCTTTTTGCGCGACGCCGCGCCCGACGTTGTTTGCCTGCAGGAAACCAAGTGCGAGGATCACGCCTTCCCGCGGCTCGAAGTCGAAGACGCGGGATATAACGTCGCCGTCCATGGGCAGAAGGGGTTCAATGGCGTCGCGATCCTTTCGAAGTCGCCGCTTCAGGACATAACTCTTGGTCTGCCCAACTTCGATAGCGAGGCGCAATCGCGCTATATTGAGACGGTCGTCTCCGACGGCGCTGGCGGCGTCATGCGCGTCGCCTCCATCTATGCGCCGAACGGCAATCCGCCGGATACGCAGAAGTATTCTTATAAGCTCGCCTTTATGGAGACTCTCACGCGCCATGCCGAGGCGCTGCTGCGCCTTGAAGAGGCGACGGTTCTCGCCGGCGACTACAATGTCATTCCTGAAGCGCGCGACGTCTATGAGGCGTCGGCATGGCTCGGCGACGCATTGTTTTTGCCGCAAACGCGCGCGGCCTATCAGCGTCTGCTCAATCTCGGTTACGCGGATGCGCTACGCGCGACCTCGGATGAGGGCGGGCTCTATACTTTTTGGGATTATCAGGCCGGCGCTTGGCAGAAGAACAAGGGCCTTCGGATCGATCACATTTTGCTTTCGCCGCAAGCCGCGGATCGGCTGTCGCGCGTCGAGATCGTCAAATCGATGCGCGCGGGCGACAAGCCGTCCGATCACGTCGCGATCTACGCCGATTTCGCCGCACAATCGAAAAGACCAAGCGCGCCGCCGCTGCGCCAGAGCACATAGAGCGCCACGGCGAAAATGACTGTCGCGAAAACCGCGCTTAGCGCACCGCGCATCTTTGACAGGCGCCGCGCAGCCGCTGCGCCGATCAATCCGCCGAACGCGCCGCCGAGAACAAGCGTTGCGGCGAGCTCCCAGTCGACGAGATCTGAATAGGCGTAGTTTGCGGCGGTCGTCACCGCGAAGGCCGCGACGGCGACAAGCGACGAGCCGATCGCGTTCAAGATTGGCATGTCAGACGCAAACATCAGCCCCGGCACGACGAGGAATCCGCCGCCGATGCCGAAGAAGCCGGAAAGCGCGCCAGCCGTCAGGCCAGCGGCGACGAGCCGCGGAAAGTTCTCGCGGTTGAGCCTTACGCCGGCGTAACCCGCTGCGCCCCGCCGGCGGAGCATCAGATAGGAGACGACGATCATCAACAGCGCGAAGAGCGCGAGCAGCTTCTCACCATTGATGATCTTGCCGAGCGTCGATCCTGCGAATGCGCCGGCGCTGCCAAAAAGCGCAAAGACAGAAGCGCAGCGCCATTTAATCGCCTTGGCACGCGCGTGGTCGGCGAGACTCAGAAGCGCGTTGACGGCGACCGCCGCCGCGCTTGAGCCGATCGCGACATGCGGGTTTGGGACGCCCACTAGATAAACAAGTAGAGGCACGGCGAGCACCGAGCCGCCGCCGCCGACAAGGCCAAGCGTAAAGCCGACGATGCCGCCGGAAATCAAGCCCAGCACGGCCTCAACGGGCAGAGCCGTCAGCATGTCGCTCCTTCGCTCACGTTAATATTAGCACTTGCTTATTTAGCTATAGCGCATATATCAGACGGCGCAAGCACGAAAGCTGAAGACGTGCTTGAGCGCTGCAAATAAGGAGAGATCGATGTCGCAGGCGCCGTCCGTGAAGGGCTTCTTTGACGAGCCCACCAACACGATCACCTACATCGTCAGCGACCCGTCGAGTAAGCATGCGGCGATCGTCGATCCCGTGCTCGACTACGATCCGACGAGCGGCGTCGCCGACTCGCATTCAATCGACGCGATCCTCGCCGAGGCGGCGCGCGAAGGATTAAAGATCGACTGGGTGCTCGAAACTCACGCGCATGCTGATCATCTTTCCGCGGCCCAGATCGTCAAGGCGGCGACCGGCGCGAAGATCGGCATCGGCGAACATATCGACGCGGTCCAGAAGCTGTTCAAACCCGTTTTCGCCGCCGATGATGTAAAAGCCAACGGCGCCGGCTTCGATCATCTCTTCAAGGATGGCGAGCGGTTCAAGATTGGCGAGATCGAGGGCGAAGCGATCTACACGCCCGGCCACACGCCGGCCGACGTCGCTTATAAAATCGGCGATGCGGTTTTTGTGGGCGATACGCTGTTCATGCCCGACTATGGAACGGCGCGCGCGGATTTTCCCGGCGGCGACGCGCATGCGCTTTATCGGTCGATCCGGCGCATTCTTTCGCTGCCGCCGCAGACGCGGCTCTTCATGTGTCACGACTACAAGGCGCCCGGCCGATATGTCTACGCCTGGGAGACGACGGTCGCCGAGGAGCGCGCCAAGAACGTGCAGATCAAGGACGGCGTTAGCGAAGAAGAATTCGTCGCCGGGCGCGAGAAGCGCGACAGGGAGCTTTCCGCGCCAACGCTGCTGCTGCCGTCCATTCAGGTGAACATTCGCGGCGGCAAGTTCCCGCCGCCGCGCGAAGATGGCGCGCGCTTCCTGAACATTCCGGTGAAGTTCAAAGGCGCCGCGGCGCGCGCCGGCTGAAGTTCAAACGTCAGTTACGTTCGCGCAGATAGCCTTCGAGCATCGTGACCGCAGCTTTGCGGTCGGCTTCGCTTGCGGCGTTGAGCGCTTTCGCGTGCAATTCGACGATCCATTGATCGGGGGGGCCGCCCGCCGCGTCCCGCGCCAGCGTGAGATACATCAGTCCGCGCGCGCGTTCCGGCTCGCCGCCGGCCTCGCCGGTGAATATCAAGCGGCCGAGCATCGCCTGCGCCTGCGGATGGCCCTTGCGCGCCGCGAGCTCCAGCCAATTCACGCCCTGCCGGACGTTCTTTTTCACGCCCGCGCCTTCGAGATACATGCGCGCCAGATTGTACTGAGCGTCGGCGTTGCGGAAATAGGTCGCCGCATAGCGGAAGAGATCAAAGGCCCGATCGAGGTCCGGCTTGATCTTGGCGCTCGGCACGCCGTCGCGCAGATAAGCGCCTACCGCGACAAAGGCGCTCGCCGCCATCGATCGTTCGCGCGGATCCGGTTCATCGTCGGCGTAATGGTCGACGATCTGCGAAAAATATTCATAGGCCTTGGCGTCATCCCGAATAACGCCGTCGCCATCGGCATACATCCGGCCAAGCTTCCACTGCGCAAGCGGTTCGCCGCCCTCAGCGGCGTAGCGCAGCGCGGAGACGGTCGTCGCTGCGTCGCCGGAATGATAGCTTTCCAGTCCGGCGCGCAAGGCCGCGCGCGGATCCTTGAAGATGGGGAGCGTTTGCGATTCGGCCTTGGCGGCGGCGCGAGGCGCGTCGAGCGCGGGCGCCGGCGCAACAAAGGCCGTCACGAGCATGCCCAGGCTGGCCGCGAAAAGGCAGATTGGCAATGTCGCCCGCTTATTTCGCCCAAGGACCGAAGGCATATCTATATGAACAGTTGCGATCATAATGTTCCGATTTCCCCCGACGCCCGACGCCCAAGATCATACGCCAGCCGTCACCGCGATCAGCGAGAGGGAAAAAAGGAACCCGCGGTCAAAAGCGAAAACTTTTGACGCCTGTCTCCGCATCTCGAATGAGCTTGTGACACGAATACCTTAGCCCAGCGTTTGTGTCTGAAAAGGGGCTGGCGCGGCGACAATCGTGGGCGACAGGCTAATCTGATGAACTGTTGCAATCAGATCACATGACTGTTGCAAAAATGCCGCGACTGGACCTCACGGCCGACGCGGCGTCCTGCCGCAAGCATACGCCAGATCGCCGATATTCAGCGCCTCGCGCTTGTGCTTTCATGCCAGACGAATCATTAGTTTCCCGCTCTAAGGAAATCCTGATGCAGTTTAGACGCCTCATGCTCGCAACGGCCCTCGTCGGCGGGAGCGCCGCACTGGCAACCTTCGCGATGGCGGCTGGGGACCCCCAACGCGGCTCGGTCATCGCGAAGCGTTGGTGCGCTTCATGCCATGTGGTGACGTCAGATCAGACCAGCGCCTCGGCCGACGCTCCATCCTTCTTCGATATCGCCAAGCGCCGGACCGACAAGAAGAAGCTCGGCAATTTTCTGATGGATCCGCATCCGCCGATGCCCGACATGCATCTTTCGCGCAAGGAGATCGACGACATCGTCTCCTACATTCGCAGCCTCGACCCGCGCCCACAGCCGCCGGCCGAACCCGACAGCAAGGACAAGGAGCTTCCCAAGAACGGGTAAGAACCGGTCGCGCTTTACGCCACAAGGCGTCCGCGCTAGAGCGGGCAATGGCCTACATCGTCAAGGAAGCCTTCAAAACGCTGCAGGGCGAGGGCGTTAACGCGGGCCGCGTCGCCGTCTTTTGCCGTTTCGCCGGCTGCAATTTGTGGAGCGGGCGGGAAGAAGATCGCGCCGCCGCGCAATGCCAGTTTTGCGACACCGACTTCGTCGGCTTCGAAGGCGAAGGCGGGGGCAAATTCGCTGATGCGACGACTCTTGCCGAGCGTCTCGCGACGCTGTGGGGCGAAGGCCGCGAGAAACGTTTCGCGGTGCTGACCGGCGGCGAGCCGATGTTGCAGATCGACGCAGCCCTAATCGCAGCGCTTCACGGGCAAGGCTTCGAGATCGCCATCGAAACGAACGGCACGCTCCCCGTCATTCGAGGGATCGACTGGGTTTGTGTGTCGCCCAAGGCCGGCGCACCGCTGGCGCAGATGAGCGGCGCGGAGTTGAAGCTCGTGTTTCCGCAGGCGGGCGTCGACCCCGCCGACTATGAGCGCCTCGATTTCAGGCATTTTCTGTTGCAGCCCATGGACGGGCCGGATGTTTCGCGCAATACGGAGGCCGCGGTCAGCTACTGCCTGGCGCATCCGCGCTGGCGCCTGTCCCTGCAAACCCACAAGGCGATCGGGGTGAAGTGAGACGTGTCGACTTTTGAGGTCTTTCGCGAATTCTATTTTGAAGCGGCGCACGCCCTTTACGACCCCGAGGCTCCGGAGGGCGGCAAATACCGCAATCTGCACGGGCATTCCTTTCGCGTGCGCGTCACCTTGCGTGGCGAGCGCACCGTCGAGGAGCAATGGGTGATGGACCTCGGCAAGCTTGGCCGCAGGCTCGCGGAGTTGCGCGAACGCCTCGACCATTCCTTTCTCAACGACCTCGAAGGCCTGGGAAAGCCGACGCTCGAAAATCTTTGCGCCTATATCTGGCGCGACCTCGCGCCGACTCTGCCGGGCATCGCCGAAGTCGGCGTCTTTCGCGACAGCTGTTTCGAGGGCTGCGTCTACCGCGGCGACTGACGGCCATTTCCCCGCGCTTTGGCGGGGTTGCGGCCAGTCTGCGGCGCATCGCCGCTATTGCGCAAGGCCGGCCCGGTCTCTACGGTTGAGCGCTCATTTTGTAAGAAAACGCCCACCAACGCGGCGACGTCAACGGTCCGCATTAAGAAAGAGTGGGGAGCAAGGGAACCCTGAGGATATGGCGAACAACAAAGTCATTACCGCCGACGAGGCGATTGCGCTCATTCGCGACAATGACGTCGTAACCACCACGGGCTTTGTCCAGAGCTGCATTCCCGAAGCCTTGCACGCCGCTTTGGAAAAGCGCTTCGTTGAGACGCAGCATCCGCGCGACCTCACGCTGATCATGACCGCGGGCGCCGGCGACTCCAAGGGCCTTGGCACCGGGCGCTTCTATCATGAGGGGCTGCTGCGCCGGGTCATCGCCGCGAATTTTGGCCGCATGCCGAAGGTCGCCCAGGCCGCGCAGGAGAATAAGATCTGCGGCTACAACCTCCCGCAGGGCGTCATCTCTCAGCTCTATCGCGCCTGCGCCTCTGGCCAGCCCGGACTCTTCTCCAAGGTCGGCCTCTACACCTATGTCGATCCGCGTTTTGGCGGCGGCAAGGTGAACGAGCGCACCAAGGAGGATATGGTCAAATACCACAACATCATGGGCGAGGAGTGGCTCTTCTATATCGCCACCAAGATCGACGTCGCCTTCATTCGCGGCACGTCGGCCGACCCTTCAGGCAATATTTCGATGGAGCGCGAGGCGCTCGTGCTCGACAATCTCGCTCAGGCCATGGCCGCCCACAACAATGGCGGGCTGGTGATTGCGCAGGTCGAGCGCATCGTCGAAGAGGGCTCGATTAAGCCGAAGGACGTGCATGTCCCGGGCATTCTTGTCTCGGCCGTCGTCGTTGCCGATCCGCCGGAAATGCACCGCATGAATTACGGCGTCATTCACAATCCGGCGCTTTCAGGCGAAATCCGCGTGCCGGTCGAGAAGCTCGCCAAAATGCCGCTCGACGAGCGCAAGGTCATTGCGCGACGCGCCAGCTTCGAGCTGCCGCCGAACGGCGTCGTCAATCTCGGCGTCGGCGCGCCGGAAGGCATTGCAGCCATCGCCAATGAAGAAAAGATGACGCCCTACATCACGCTGACGACGGAAGCCGGCGCGATCGGCGGCGTGCTTGCTGCCGGTTCGAGCTTTGGCGCGGCGATCAACGCCGACGCAATTATCCAGCAGAACCAGCAGTTCGACTTTTATGACGGCGGCGGTCTCGACATGACCTGTCTCGGCATGGCGGAGTGCGACCTGCAGGGCAATGTCAACACGTCGAAGTTCGGCGGACGCCTCAACGGCTGCGGCGGCTTCATCAACATCAGCCAGAACGCGCGGCTCGTCGTTTACGCCGGCACATTCACCAATGGCGGACTGCGCGTGGAGATCGCCGACGGGAAGGTCAACATTCTGCAGGAAGGCAGGAACAAGAAGTTCCTCAACGCCGTCGAGCAGATCACTTTCTCCGGAAAATTCGCGCTAAAGCGCAAGCAACCGGTCTATTACGTGACCGAGCGCTGCGTGTTCAAACTTGTCGACAAGGGGCTTGAACTGATCGAGGTCGCGCCCGGCATCGATATCGACAGGGACATACTGGCGCATATGGACTTCAAGCCCATCGTCGAACATCCCGAGTTGATGGATAAGCGCATCTTCATCGACGAGCCGATGGGGCTGCTCGCTGACCTCATCAATCTCAACATGTCCGACCGCGTCACCTACGACGCCGACCGCAACATCCTTTTCGTCAATCTCGAAGGCTGGCACGCGCGCACGAAGAAGGACATCGACGATCTGCGCAAGACGCTGATCGAGGCGTCGGAGAAGGTCGGCAAGCGCGTCAACTCCGTCGTCAATCACGACGGCTGGAAGATCAACGAGGCGCTCTACGACGATTACGCCGAGATGATCGACTATATGAGCCAGCACTATTATCTGACGACGACACGCTATGCGACGAGCGCCTTCGCGCGCTTGAAGATGAAGGAGGCGCTCTCCAAGCGCGGTCTGCAGCCACATGTCTTCGAGCGGCGCGAGGCGGCGGAGACTTTCCTCGAGGTCGTCAGCAAGGAAGAAGAGAAGGCGCCGGCGTAAGCTGGCGCTCGGACTACTGGCCGAGTTGGCGGCTGCGCCGTCGGCGTCTGGTCGGCTGAAAATAAATCAGGCCCCGTGGCGCGGAAGCTCACGGGGCCGTTTTTGCTCCTTAATCGGAAGCAGGTCTGGATTGTCCAGTCTGTGGTCGGGCGCCCGATGCTTGGCCTTTGCATTCGGCCGCCCGGAAGGATGTCAGATTGTTTCAGAGGATGGGCGGATCAAGCAGCTGACTTTGATCCCCCAGTGACCGGAACCAACGCCGGTCAATTGGTATGACCCGGTGGCGTCATGCTCCTCTCGCAACATTGTTGCTCGGTTCGGCCCACACAGGGGATTGCGGGCCTATCTGATCGCCTTCGCGTCGAGGTCCCGCCCGAGCGAGCCTGCCGACCATGCTGTCCGATCGACAGGTGCGATATGACGAAAGGATGAACCCGCTTTGGGATTCGGTCAAGAGCGTTCCGTTCTCAAAAAAGCGGCAACCATGGTTGCGCGCAGTGAATTTGACGTATATAGATATCTTTATATCTCACGGAGCAATCATGAAGACCGTGGCCAAATTATTCCTCGAACCGACGCTTGCGGCGCTGAACGCCGCTGGAGAGGAGACGCGCTTGCGGCTCCTCGCTTTGCTCGCCCAATCTGAGTTAACGGTGAGCGAGGTTGTTGCGATCCTGGGCCAGTCTCAGCCGCGAGTCTCGCGCCATCTCAAGCTCCTTGTGGAAGCGGGCCTTGTCGAGCGACGCCGCGAAGGCGCCTGGGCCTTCTTCCGCTTGTCGCCTATGGGACCCGCAGGCGCCCTCGCACGGGCCATCGTCGGTTGGCTCGAAGCGGACGACGCGCTTCTCGCCGGCGACCGCGCGAGGCTTGCGCAGGTGCGCCAGGCGCGCGCCGAAAACGCCGCCCGCTATTTCGCCGCCCATGCCGAAGAGTGGGACCGCATCCGCGCGCTGCACGTTCCTGAGGAGCGCGTCGAAGAGGCGATGCGCGACGTCGTCGGCGACAAGCCGGTGCGCAACCTACTCGATCTCGGCGCCGGCGCCGGCCGCATGTTGGAAATTTTCGCGCCCCAGGCCGAACGCGCCGTCGGCGTCGATCTCTCCTCCGCCATGCTTGGCGTCGCGCGCGGCCGGCTTGAAGAAACCGGCTTCAACAATGTGCAGCTGCGCCAGGGCGACATCTATGCGCTGCCGATCGAGCGCAATTCCATCGACCTCGCCATCATGCATCAGGTCCTGCATTTTCTCGACGATCCGCGCCGCGCCCTGCGCGAGGCGGCGCGGGTGCTCGCGCCCGGCGGCCGGCTGCTCGTCGTCGACTTCGCGCCCCATCATGAAGAGACGCTGCGCGACACGCATGCACATCGCCGGCTCGGCTTCTCGGACGCTGAAATCACCGGGCTGCTGACGCAGGCGGGCCTTGACGTCATCCAGCGCCGCGAACTTGCGCCCGACCCGGACGAGGGCGCCAAGCTCACCGTGTTCTTGTGGCTTGCGCGCGATCCACGCGTCATCGCCGATCCCATTCCCGCAGCTTCTTACGAGACAGCCTGATGTTTAACGCTCTTCATCCCACGGCGTCGCAAAATCAATTTGCGATCTCCTATGAATTCTTCCCGCCCAAAACGCCGGAGATGGAGACTCAGCTCTGGCAGTCGATCAAACGACTTGCAGCGCTGCGGCCGCATTTCGTTTCGGTCACCTATGGCGCGGGCGGCACCACCCGCGAGCGCACCCATTCGATCGTCGCGCGCATCGTTCGCGAGACCGACGTAAAGCCCGCCGCGCATCTCACCTGCGTTTCCTCGGCGCGCGAGGAGATCGACGAGATCCTGCGCGATTATTGGGAGGCTGGCGTTCGCCATATCGTCGCGCTGCGCGGCGATCCGCCGACGGGCGTCGGCACGAAATTCGAGCCGCATCCCAAAGGCTACGCCACCTCGACGGATCTCGTGCGCGGCATTCGGCGTCTTCACGATTTCGAGATTTCGGTTTCGACCTATCCCGAAGGCCATCCCGAAAGCGCCTCGGTCGAACGGGACCTCGACGCGCTCGAAGCGAAGATCGACGCGGGCGCCACGCGCGCCATCACGCAATTCTTCTTCGACAACGACATCTACTTCCGCTTTCTCGACAAGGCGCTGGCGCGCGGCATAAAAATCCCGATCGTGCCGGGCATCATGCCGATCCGCAATTTCAAACAGGTCGCGGGCTTTGCGCAAAAGGCCGGGGCGAGCGTGCCACGTTGGCTCGCGGAGCGCTTCGACGGATTGGACGACGATCCGGAAACCCGCGCGCTTGTGGCCGCGACGACTGCCGTCGAGCAAGTGATGGGCCTGGCGCGCGCCGGAGTCAACGAATTCCACTTCTACACCAATAATCGCGCCGATCTCGTCTTCGCCATTTGCCATCTCCTCGGCGTTCGTCCCCTGCGTGAAAAGGCGCTTGCATGACCTTTGCGACATCTCACGGCCCGAATATCCTGAAAGCGCTCGAAGGGGCGGCCTCGCGCCGCATTCTCATTCTTGACGGCGCGATGGGCACCATGATTCAGCGCCACAAGTTCGAGGAGGCCGATTTCCGCGGCGCGCGCTTCACTGACCACGCCAAAGACCTGCGCGGCAACAACGACCTGCTGACGCTCACGCAGCCTGACGCGATCAAGGCGATTCATGTCGCCTATCTCGAAGCCGGCGCCGACATCATCGAGACCAACACATTTTCATCGACGACCATCGCTCAAGCCGACTATGGACTCGAGCATCTAGCCTTCGAACTCAATTGCGAGGGCGCGCGGCTGGCGCGCGCGGCGGCTGACGAAATTGCGGCGAAGACCGGCGTGCGCCGCTTTGTCGCCGGCTCGATCGGCCCGACCAATCGCACCGCGTCGATCTCTCCCGACGTATCGAATCCGGGTTTTCGCGCCGTCACTTTCGACGAGCTGCGCGCAGCCTATAAGGAAGCGGCGCTGGGACTCATCGAAGGGGGCGCCGACATACTGCTCGTCGAAACCGTCTTCGATACGCTGAACGCCAAGGCCGCGCTCTACGCGCTCGAAGACGCATTCGACGAAGTCGGAACGCGGCTTCCGATCATGATTTCGGGAACGATCACCGATCTCTCCGGCAGGACCCTTTCCGGTCAGACGGCGATCGCCTTCTGGAATTCGCTCGCCCACGCCAAGCCGTTTTCCATCGGTTTCAACTGCGCGCTCGGCGCGCGCGAGATGCGTCAGCACATCGCCGACATCGGCCGCGTGGCGGACACGCGCGTCTGCGCCTTTCCCAACGCCGGCCTGCCGAATGAATTCGGGCTTTACGACGAAAGTCCCGAATATATGGCGGAGCTCGTCGGCGAATTCGCGACTTCCGGCCTCCTCAATGTCGTCGGCGGCTGTTGCGGCACGACGCCGGAGCATATCGCGGCGATCGCCAAGGCCGTGAAAGGCGTCGCGCCGCGCGCCGTCCCAATGATCGAACCGATACTGCGTCTTTCCGGACTTGAGCCTTTCGCGCTCACCAAGGACATTCCTTTCGTCAATGTCGGCGAGCGCACCAACGTTACCGGCTCGGCGAAGTTCCGCAAGCTCATCACCAATGGCGACTATGCCGCAGCCCTGGACGTCGCGCGCGATCAAGTGGCGAACGGCGCTCAAGTGATCGACGTCAATATGGACGAAGGGCTGCTCGACTCCGGGCGCGCCATGGTCGAATTTTTGAACCTGCTTGCCGCCGAGCCTGACATCGCCCGCGTGCCGGTGATGGTCGATTCATCGAAATTCGAGGTGATCGAAGCGGGGCTGAAATGTCTGCAGGGAAAGGGCGTCGTCAATTCGATCTCGATGAAGGAAGGCGAGGAGAAATTCATCGCCGACGCGCGCAAGGTTCGCCGCTATGGCGCAGCCGTCGTCGTCATGGCCTTCGACGAGAAGGGGCAGGCCGATACGTTCGCGCGAAAGACCGAGATCTGCGCGCGCGCTCACAAAATCCTTACGCAAGAAGTCGGCTTCCCGCCGCAGGACATCATCTTCGATCCAAATATTTTCGCGGTCGCGACCGGCATCGAGGAGCATGAGAACTACGGCGTCGACTTCATCGAGGCGACGCGGACCATCAAGCGCGACCTGCCGCATGCGCATGTGTCGGGCGGCGTATCGAACCTTTCCTTCTCATTCCGCGGCAATGAGCCGGTGCGCGAGGCGATGCATTCTGTGTTCCTCTATCACGCCATTGGGGCGGGAATGGACATGGGCATCGTCAACGCCGGCCAGCTCGCGGTCTATGCCGAAATCGACCCAGAGCTGCGCGAATTATGCGAAGACGTGGTCTTGAATCGCCGCAAGGACGCGACGGAGCGGCTTGTCGAACTTGCGGAGAAGTTCAAGGGCGCAGGCGCGAGGACGCAGGAGAAGGACGCCGCCTGGCGCGAGCAGAGCGTCGGCAAGCGTCTCGAATATGCGCTCGTCAACGGCGTTACCGACTACATCGAGACGGACGTCGAGGAGGCGCGCCAAACGTCCGTGCGTCCGCTCGACGTTATCGAGGGTCCGCTGATGGCGGGCATGAATGTCGTCGGCGATCTCTTCGGCTCGGGAAAAATGTTCCTGCCGCAGGTCGTCAAATCGGCGCGGGTGATGAAACAGGCGGTCGCCTATCTCATGCCGTTCATGGAAGAGGAGAAGGACGCCCGATCTACTGCAGGCAAGATTTTGCTCGCGACCGTCAAGGGCGACGTGCATGACATCGGCAAGAACATCGTCGGCGTGGTGCTCGGCTGCAACAATTTCGAGATCATCGATCTCGGCGTCATGACGCCGGCCGCGAAGATTCTCGAAACGGCGAAGAAGGAGAAGGTCGATCTCATCGGCCTTTCGGGCCTCATCACGCCCTCGCTCGACGAGATGTGCTTTGTCGCCTCGGAACTCGAGCGCGAAGGCTTGGACACGCCGCTCCTCATCGGCGGCGCGACGACGAGCCGCGTGCACACGGCGGTGAAGATCAGCCCCAACTATCGTCGCGGTCAGGCGGTCTATGTCACCGACGCGAGCCGCGCGGTCGGCGTCGCGCAGGCGCTCGCTTCGGAGAAATCGCGTGGCGACTATATCGCTCAGACGCGCGCCGAATATGAACGCGTCGCCGAGGCGCATGCGCGCGCGCAGGCGGATAAGCTGCGGGTGCCGCTCGCACAGGCGCGCGCCAACGGCTTTAAGATCGATTGGGCCGGATATGAACCCGTGCGCCCGTCCTTCGCCGGCCCGCGCGCCTTTGCGAGTTATGACGTTGGGGAACTTGTTCCCTATATCGACTGGACGCCCTTCTTCCAGACATGGGAGTTTAAGGGGCGCTATCCGTCGCTGCTCGATGATCCTGAGCGCGGCGAGGCGGCGCGCACGCTTTACGATGACGCTCGCGTCATGCTGAAACGCATCGTCGAGGAGCGCTGGTTTACGCCGAAGGCGGTCATCGGCTTCTGGCCGGCGAATTCTGTCGGCGACGACATCGCGCTCTACAGCGGCGAGTCGCGTAACGAAACGATCGCGACGCTGCACACGCTGCGCCAGCAACTGCCCAAGCGCGACGGCAAGGCCAATCTCGCGCTTGCTGACTTCATCGCGCCTAAGGAGAGCGGCAAAGCCGATTACATCGGGGCCTTCGTCGTGACCGCCGGCGCCGAAGAGGAGAAGATCGCCGCGCGCTACGCTCGCGCCAATGACGACTATGGCTCGATCATGGTCAAGGCGCTCGCCGACCGCATCGCCGAGGCCTTCGCCGAACGCATGCATGAACGTGTGCGCAAGGAATTCTGGGGTTATGCGCAGGAGGAGAATTTCGCGCCCGAAGCGCTGATCGGCGAGCCTTACGCCGGCATTCGCCCGGCGCCCGGCTATCCGGCGCAGCCCGATCACACCGAGAAGGCGACGATCTTCAATCTGCTTAACGCCGAAAAGCGCACCGGCGTGAGGCTCACTGAAAGTTTCGCGATGACGCCGGCCGCTTCCGTCAGCGGACTCTATCTCGCGCATCCGAGCGCGCATTATTTCGGCGTCGCCAAGATCGAGCGCGATCAGATCGAAGATTACGCACGCCGCAAGAGCATTGACGCCCGTGACGCCGAGCGCTGGCTCGCGCCGATCTTGAATTACGAGCCCGTCGCTGCGGAAGCGGCGGAGTGATATGGAATCCGATCGGTCTGTCATTCCCGGCGGACCGAAGGTCCGACCGGGAATCCAGAGTCAATTCAAGAGTGCTGACTTATTTCTGGATTCCCGATCGCTTCGGTTGAAGCGAAGCGTCGGGAATGACATCCGGCCTGTTCAAACGGATTTAGCATGACGGGCGCCTCGGGCGATCCTTACGATCTCGACCGCTTCGTCGCGGCGCAAACGCCGATCTACGCGCAAGCGGCGGCGGAGCTCGCCGCAGGCCGCAAGCGCAGTCATTGGATGTGGTTCGTCTTTCCGCAGCTCGAAGGGCTTGGCGCAAGCGCCATGGCGCAGCGCTACGCCGTCCGCTCGCTTGCCGAGGCGCGCGCCTATCTCGATCACCCCTTGTGGGGCACGCGGCTCAAGGAGTGCGTCGGACTCGTCAACAAGGCCGAAGGACGCAGCGCGCATGAGATCTTCGGCCATCCCGATAATTTGAAGTTTCAGTCGTCGATGACGTTATTTGCCGCCGCCGCGCCTGAAGAGCTGCTCTTTGTGCAGGCGCTGCGCAAATATTTCGCCGGCCGCGGCGATCGCTTGACCCTCGCGAAATTAAGCGGTTCCGTCGGAAATCCGTGTGGATGAAGTCTGTACGCCTTTCGCCAACATGCGCTGCGGGCTCACAAGGCTAAGTCGAAAACGGCGGCATCTCAATTTTGGCCTTGGGTTCGATCTCCGCTTGGCGCAACCGTAGAGAATTGAGGACCACGCTAACCGAAGACAGCGCCATCGCCGCTGCGGCGATCGTCGGCGACAAGAGCAGCCCAAAGGCCGGATAGAGCGCGCCGGCCGCAATCGGGACGCCAGCGGCGTTGTAGATGAACGCGAAGAATAGATTCTCGCGAATGTTGCGCATCGTCGTCTTAGAGAGCCTTCGGCCGCGGACGATGCCCCGTAGATCTCCCTTCAACAAAGTGACGCCTGCGCTTTCGATCGCAACATCGGTTCCAGTCCCCATGGCTATGCCAACATCGGCGGCGGCCAAGGCGGGCGCATCATTTACGCCGTCGCCCGCCATGGCGACGATTCGGCCCGCTTCGCGCAAGCGACTTACGACCTTGCTTTTGTCTTCGGGGAGGATTTCGGCTTCGACCTCGCTTATCCCCAAGCGCTTTGCGACGGCGCGCGCCGTCGTCCAATTGTCTCCGGTCAGCATCACGACGGCGACGCCGTCGTCGCGCAGCGATTGGAGCGCCTCCAACGTCGTCGATTTGACCGGATCGGCGACGCCGATGACGCCGCAGATTTTTCCATCGATTGCGACAAAGATCGCAGTCGCGGCCTCTTCGCGCAGGCGTTCGGCCTCACTGTCGAGCGGCGTCGCGTCAATGCCGAGTTCTGAGAGGTATCGACGATTGCCGATTGCGACCGTTTGACCTTCAACCCGGCCGATAACGCCCTTGCCGACAGGGGAATCGAAATCCGTCGCCTCACTGAGCGCAAGGCCGCGCCCGGTCGCGGCTTGAACGATTGCCGACGCCAGCGGATGTTCGCTGGCGCGTTCAAGGCTCGCAGCCGTCGCCAACAGGCGGTCTTCCTTGACCCCAGCGATAGCGTGGATAGCGATTACGCGCGGTTTGCCTTCGGTTAGCGTTCCGGTCTTGTCAACGACCAAAGTGTCGATCTTTTCCAATCGCTCCAACGCTTCCGCGTTCTTTATCAGCACGCCCGACTGCGCGCCGCGTCCCACGCCAACCATGATCGACATCGGCGTCGCAAGGCCGAGCGCGCAAGGGCAAGCGATGATGAGAACGGCGACAGCAGCTACGAGGCCGTAAGTCATGCGCGGCTCAGGACCCCAGATCGCCCAGGCAAGAAATGCGAGAATGGCGATGAGGATGACGACAGGCACGAACCATCCCGCCACTTGGTCGGCGAGGCGTTGTATTGGCGCGCGGCTTCTCTGCGCCGACGCCACCATCTCGACAATCCTTGAGAGCACGGTGTCGCGGCCAACCTTCTCGGCGCGCATGATGAAGCCGCCCGTCTGATTGAGCGTCCCGCCAATGACCTTGTCGCCTGCATTTTTTGTCACTGGCATCGACTCGCCGGTGACCATCGATTCGTCGACTGCGCTGCGACCCTCGATAAGTTCGCCGTCCACGGGCACCTTTTCTCCTGGACGCACGCGCAGTCTGTCGCCGACATGCACATGATCCAACACAACTTCTTCGTCAGATCCGTCGACGCCAATTCGAGTCGCCATTTTGGGGGCGAGATCGAGCAAGGCGCGGATGGCGCCGCCAGTCTGCTCTCTGGCGCGCAGTTCGAGAACCTGTCCAAGCAGAACGAGAACCGTAATAACCGCCGCCGCCTCGAAATAGATCGGAACAGAGCCATCCGTTTGGCGGAACGCGGGAGGGAAAAGCGCCGGCGCCAAGGTTGCGACGACGCTGTAGATCCAGGCGATGCCCGTCCCCATGGCGATCAACGTGAACATATTGAGGTTGCGGGTCACGAGCGACTGCGCGCCGCGAACGAAGAATGGCCAGCCGGCCCAAAGCACCGTCGGCGTCGCCAAAATGAGCTGAATCCAATTCGACGCCTGTGGCGCGAGCCAATGATGAAGATTGAATAAATGGCCGCCCATCTCCAAGACGAGCACCGGCGCCGTCAACGCCAGCCCGATCCAGAATCGCCTGGTCATGTCGATGAGTTCGGCGTTCGGTTCGGCTTCGGTCGAAGCGACGAGCGGCTCAAGCGTCATGCCGCAGATTGGACAATTTCCGGGTCCGATCTGACGAATCTGCGGATGCATCGGGCAGGTGTAAATGACGCCAGCCGCATGGGACAGGTCTTGATGCGCAGCGTCGATCATGCCGCCATCGCCAGCCGTTTGTGACTCCTGATGCGAGGCGCCACCATGTCCATGCTCGTGAGCCATGCGGCTATCCTCGTGCCGGATGATTTCCAATGTTAGATAGCTTAGGCATTCGACAGCGCAACAACCCCGCTGTGCGGCGGACACCCGACGCCGCGTTTTTGGGGCTATGCAGGTCGGTGAGCTTTTGAGTTTTTCATGCTCGCCATAGTAGAGTCTGCTTCGCGTGAGGACTTTTTGAGGAGGTGACCCTCATGCTGTCACGTCGATCCGCCCTGCTCTCCGCCTTCGCCGCCAGCGTCACCTTGCCTCATCGGTCGTGGGCGCAGTACGCCTCAGCCGCGGTGGGGGAAAAACCGGAGACGGTTACGATCCTCCGCGTGCAGCGGCGCAACATCGAAGTGAACGGAAAAACGGCGTCGGTGCTCGGCATTCGCCAACCCGACGGCGCATCAGGCCTTGTCACCGAAGTTGGAAGGCGGTTTCGTGTTCGCGTCGACAACGAACTCGATGCGCCGACCCTTATCCATTGGCACGGCTTGGCGCCTCCTTGGCGTCAGGATGGCGTGCCTGGCATTTCTGGACCGCCGATTTCGCCTGGCGCCAGCGCCGAATACGACTTCCCGCTGCGCTTCGGGGGCACGTTCTGGATGCATTCGCACGAGGGCCTGCAAGAACAATCTCTGCTCGCAGCCCCGCTCATTATTCGTGATGGGCGCGACTCGCCGGGTCGGCAGGAAGCGACGATTATGTTGGCGGATTTTAGCTTCACGCCGGCCGCGCAAATTTATGCGGAGCTGCGGAAGAAAGGCGCCCCGCTCAGTTCCCGGTCTGCAGAGCCAGGAATGGCGAACGGAGCCGCTGTTCCGAGTCCGGACCTAAACGACGTGCGGTATGACGCGTTCCTCGCCAATGACCGTACGCTCGCCGACCCCGAAACAATCCGCGTGGAGCCCGGCGAGCCGATATTGCTGCGCGTCATCAACAGTTCGTGTATGAGCGCATATCACCTCGATCTCGGCGCGCTTAGCGGCGCGCTTGTCGCCGTTGACGGATCCAGCGTGCGCCCGGTTTCGGGACAGCGCTTTCCAATTGCGGTTGCGCAGCGCCTCGACATCCTCGTCAAAGTTCCGCGCGGTCCTGCCGCCTTTCCCCTACTCGCGATTTTGGAAGGCGAGCGTCGACAGACCGGCGTGATCCTTGTTGCAGGACGCGCTCCGGTAACCCGCATTCCAGAAAATGCGACGACGCCATCGCTGGCGCTCACCCTCGACCTAGAAAGGCGGCTGCGCGCTACGGAGCCGCTCGCCAAACGCAAGCCGGATCGGATTCACCAAATCGACCTGACCGGCGACATGACCGGCTATGTATGGTCGATCAACGGCGTCGTTTGGAACAAGGACGTCCCGCCGCTGCCTGTCGCGGAAGGAGAGCGCGTCGAGCTCGTGCTCAAGAATAAGACGCTCATGTCTCACCCCATGCATCTGCACGGGCACCAGTTCCAAGTGGTGGAGATCGACGGCAAGCGGTTTTCTGGAGCAGTGCGCGATACTGTTCTCGTGACGCCCGGTAGCCGCGTTGTCGTCGAATTCGACGCGAACAATCCCGGCTGGTGGGCTTTCCACTGTCATCTTATGTATCATCAGGCCGCCGGCATGTTCGCTACGGTGCGTTACATATGACGCCGCTGCCCCGAGATAATCTCAAATGCGTCCACGATGCTCGGCGCATGGATCGAGTCCGCATATAGCTTTTGCGCTAATTGATTAATTGTCACTCCGAGCCTTTCCATGATGAGCCGCCGATTCCCAGGATCAAGCATTCCACCCGACGCCAGCCGGTGGCACTGGCCTAGTCCCCCGATCGAGGAGAGCCGCTGCGCCACCACGTCTCGCGCGCAAAAGGGGCCGGCGCCTCCACAGCCCGGCCCCGATCGCTTCGAAAGGCTGAAGGTTTTTGCAACGCACGGATCATTGCGCGTCTCGCTTGAATGCGCAGTGCGTCCGCGCACTGCGTGCGCTCGGCGCAGTTCAGGTCCAAAGCGTCTGATCTCGCAGGCTTCGCGCTCGAACTCTGTGTTCTTTGATTGGCGCGCGTAAAATTCGAGCGCCATCGCCTTGTCGCGAATTAGTGTGACGCGAAGAACGAAGCGGAGCCGCTCCAGCGAGTGGAGCGGCCCGATGTAACTCAGTAGTAGCGATAACCGTAGCCGTAGTATCCACCGAGAGCCCAGAATGGGGCCGTCGCGAGTCCTACCGCTGCACCCACAATAGCTCCGGCTGGATTATACCAAGGATAGTAACCGTAGTAGCGGTAGTGACGGTGACGCCAATATGCATGTCGCCAGTAATGGCGATGGCGACAGCACCGATAATGCACGCTTTCGATGGGCGAAGAGAGACTCAGCGTTTCTTTGCCCGCTATGCTCATTACCCCAGCATCGGACTGGCTGACTGAAACCCCGAGCGCTGCTGTGCCGCAAATGATTCCGAGCGCACAAGCCTTGGCGAACTTACGCATGTTCGGCTCCTTGATCTATACGCGCGGCAAGCGCCAAACACTGCTTAAGCTATTGTTCTGCGCCGCCGATCTAGCCCCGATAGATTGAGCGCGCCATTGTGAAGGCAAGTGGCCCCCGCCTGTCCCTAACCTTCGACAACCGCAGCCCGACTGCGAGCCTTATTACGAATGCCCAGACAACTAGCCCGACCTCTTGGAGCATAGATTGCAATGACTATTGGCGGCGGATGCGTAGCGCGATCGAATGTGCTCTATGCCGCCAATCAATTGCAGAGCGGCGAAGCGCATCAAAGGCGTCGGCAAGACCGGGCGACGCCCCGAAGCGGATGGCCAATTGGCCTCGGAATGAGCGAATTATAGCCGGGGATATGCAGACGGGCTACTCGGCGAATATAACGATACGCATTATCAGCTATGGAACGCGTGGAGCGCCTGATGACGGTAGTTGTGAAAGACAACAATGGCACAGAACTCATGGACGGCGATTCCGTGACCTTAATAAGGGACCTGAAGGTTAAGGGCTCATCCGTCGTCTTAAAACGCGGGACCTTGATCAAAAATATCCGACTCACGGATGATCCGGCCCAAATCGATTGCCGCGCTGAGAAAGTAAAAGGGCTCGTGCTGCGTACGGAGTTCGTCAGGAAAGCCTAGCTGCTCGTCATCGAATGGTGCGCAGGACGAGCCGATCCATCGAAATTCTCGACCTGCAGCCGCGATTGTCCGCTCAAATCCATCTCAAGCGCCGCTCGATTGTAAGGCCAATTGTAAGACCCGTGACGGGATAAAATAGAATTTTGCTGTATTTTCAATAAGCTATGAAGCTACGTTGGCGGAGAGGGAGGGATTCGAACCCCCGATACAGTTGCCCGTATGCCGCATTTCGAGTGCGGTGCTTTCAACCACTCAGCCACCTCTCCGCAGCCTTGGGACGCCGCAAATAGCATGCGCCACAAGCGCGGATCAAGTCGCGCGCCCCTCACTCTCGGGCGTTTTGCGATGGCCCAGCGCTTGGACAATCGGATCACAGGCGTCGGATGATCCAGAGCGCGCGCGACGCGCGCAGTGGAAAAATATATACAGAGATTGACGCATGATGGAACGGCTGTCACGCTCGCATCATGAGCGCGACTCGAATCTTCAAATCCGGCAACAGTCTTGCTGTTAGAATTCCGCGCGACATCGCTTTCGATGAAGGCGCCGAGGTCGTCGTGCGGCGCCAGGGCGGGAGTCTCGTGGTGACGCCGCTACGGCTCACTATGGCGGACCTCGTGACGCGGCTGAAAGCAACGCCGCTTCCCGCGCCGATGGCGCGGCCCGAGTTCAAGCCGCCGAAGCGGCTCTTTGAAGCGCTCTAGCGCATGGCGCGCTACCTCCTCGACACCAATGTCGTCATCGCCGCGGCGCGAGGCTTTCCCGGCGTGCTCGATCGGCTCTCGGCGCTCGAGACTGGCGACGCGGCGATTTCGGCGATCAGCCTCGCCGAAACGCTGGCCGGGGTTGTCGCCGCCCAGAGCGATGAACGGCTCGCCGAGAATGTCGCGCTCCTCGCCGAGAATTTAGATGTGCTGCCCTTCGACCGCGCCGCGGCCGACGCCTATGGCGCGCTGCTTCGGAAAGTTGACCCCAAGCGCCGGCGCACGCTCGATCGCATGATCGCCGCGCAGGCGCTTGACCTCGGTTTGACGATCGTCGCGGCGAATACCGAGGATTTCGACGATATTCCGGGCCTTACCGTCGAGAAATGGGCGTGAGCGCCTATTCGACGTCCTCGACCTTTTCTGGGCCGCCGCCGTATATACGCTGCGCCAGTGAGGCCTGCATGAAATCGTCGAGTTCGCCGTCGAGAACCTCCGAAGGCGTCCCCGAGGTGAAGCCGGTGCGCAGATCCTTCACCAGCTGATAGGGCTGCAGCACATAGCTGCGGATCTGATGGCCCCAGCCGATGTCAGTCTTCGATGCCGCCACCTTATTGGCCTCGGCCTCGCGCTTTTCGATCTCAAGTTCATAGAGCCGGGCGCGCAGCATGTTCCAAGCGGTCGCTCGGTTCTTGTGCTGCGAGCGCTCGGCCTGACAGGCGACGACGATGCCAGTCGGAAGATGGGTGATGCGAATCGCGGAATCCGTCGTATTAACGTGCTGTCCGCCGGCGCCTGACGATCGATACGTGTCTATACGGCAGTCGGATTCACTGACGTTCACCTCGATCCGGTCGTCGACAACCGGATAGACCCACACGGAGGCGAAGCTGGTGTGGCGCCGCGCGTTGGAATCAAAAGGCGAGATGCGCACGAGGCGATGTACGCCAGATTCGGTCTTGGCCCAGCCATGGGCGTTATGGCCTTTAACCAGAATGGTGCCCGATTTGATGCCGGCCTCTTCGCCCGGCGTCTCCTCGATGACTTCGACCTTGAATTTGTGACGCTCGCCCCAGCGGGCGTACATGCGGAAAAGCATGCGCGCCCAATCCTGGCTCTCGGTGCCGCCGGCGCCCGAATGAACCTCGATAAAGGTGTCGTTGGCGTCCGCTTCGCCGGAAAAAAGCGCTTCGATCTGGCGGGCGCGCGCTTGCTTCAGCAAGCCTTTGAGGGCTTCGACGCCTTCCTTTTCAGTTTGTGCGTCGTCCTCGGACTCGCCGAGCTCGACGAGCGTCAGCGCGTCATCGAGCTCGCGTTCGAGGCCCGAGAGAGCGCCAATCTGCTCTTCGAGCTGAGTGCGCTCGCGCATAACCTTCTGCGCGGCTTCCGGGTCGTTCCAGAGTTCGGGGTCTTCAGCCCGGACGTTCAGTTCGGCAAGGCGCCGTTGAGACGTATCGACGTCAAAGATGCCTCCTCAGCAGTCCGATGGACTGCTCGATGTCGGCTTTCAGCGCTAGCGGTTCGGCGCGCATGATCTTCCTTCTGGGATAGCCCCTGTCATTTGGCGCGGAACTTAGGGGCGGCAGACGGCGGAGTAAAGGGAGTTTCGCCCCTGCCCGGCCATCGCTTATGCTCGCGGCCCTGTCGGCGATTGCGCCGCCGCGCGGAACCGTTGTGGCCGGGAAAATGTTCGAACAGACATTTAAGAATATCGACGACGTTTTGTGGAAGGAGGCGGGCTGCACTACGGAGCTCGACTATACCGAGCAGACCTCCTGGATACTCTTCCTGAAATATCTCGACGATCTGGAGGAGGAACGGAAGGGGCAGGCCCAACTTAAGGGCAAACCCCACAGTTACATCATCGACCCGCCGCACCGCTGGTCGGCCTGGGCCGCCCCCAAGACCAAAGACGGCGCCTTCGACCACAACAAGGCGCTGACCGGTCCCGACCTCATCGACTTCGTCGACAAGGACCTTTTTCCTTATCTCCACGGCTTCAAGGCGCGCGCCGAGCGGCCCGACACGATCGAATACAAGATCGGCGAGATTTTCGGCGAGATCAAAAACAAATTCCGCAGCGGCTATTCGCTGCGCGACGCGCTGGAGCTCGTCGACGAGCTTCGCTTTCAGACGCAGGCGGAGAAGCACGAGCTTTCCCACCTCTATGAAGCGAAGATCAGGAATATGGGAAACGCGGGGCGCAACGGCGGGGAATATTACACGCCGCGTCCGCTCATTCGCGCGATGATCCGCGTCATCAAGCCCCGAATCGGCGAGCGCATCTATGACGGCGCCTGCGGCTCGGCGGGCTTTCTCTGCGAAAGCTTCGATTATCTGCGCAAGCAGAAAACTCTCTCGACGAAAGACCTAGAGACGCTCCAGAGCCGCACCTTTTTCGGCAAGGAGAAGAAGAGCCTCGCTTATTGTCTTGGCATCATGAACATGATCCTGCATGGCATAGACGCCCCCAATATCGTCCACACCAATACCCTTTCCGAGAATGTCAGCGACCTGCAGGAGAAGGATCGCTTCGACGTCATTCTCGCCAATCCGCCCTTCGGCGGTAAGGAGCGCAGCGAGGTCCAGCAGAATTTCGAGATCAGGACCGGCGAGACCGCCTTTCTCTTTCTGCAGCACTTCATCAAGACGCTGCGCGCCGGCGGCCGCGCCGCCGTCATCATCAAGAACACGTTTCTTTCGAACAGCGACAACGCCAGCGTTGCGCTACGCCGCGAACTCTTGAAGAGCTGCAATCTCCACACGGTGCTCGACATGCCGCAGGGCACATTTCAGGGCGCGGGCGTCAAGACGGTGGTGCTGCTCTTCGAAAAGGGCGCTCCGACGCGGCGCGTGTGGTTCTACAGACTCGATCCGGGCAGGAGTCTCGGCAAGACGAATGCGCTCAATGACGAGGACATGAAGGAGTTCGTCGAATTGCAGGCGACCTTCGCCGAGACGGAAAAGAGCTGGAGCGTCGACATCGTCGACATCGATAAGGAGACTTACGATCTTTCGGTGAAGAATCCGAATGGCGTCGAGGAGGTCGCCTATCGCAGCCCGCAGGAGATCATGGTCGAAATCGCCGCGCTCGACGCCCAGGCGGCGGAGGTGCTGGCCGGTATTAGGGGGCTGTTGTGAAGGCGGGGTGGGAAGCGCAACCGCTAGCCGCCTTGTGCAAGGTTTTTGCTGACGGCGATTGGATCGAAACGAAAGATCAGTCGGAGAGCGGTATTCGTCTTATTCAGACGGGTAACGTCGGCGCGGGTGTGTTCAAGGATCGCGCCGAAAAGGCTCGCTATATTTCGGCGGCAACATTCGATCGCCTTCGCTGCAATGAAATTTTCGAAGGCGATTGCCTCATCTCCAGACTGCCCGATCCTGTTGGACGGAGCTGCATCATCCCGATGATTGGCGAGCGGATGATTACTGCGGTTGATTGCACTATCATGCGATTCAATCCAGCGCAGATGATTCCAAGTTTTTTCAATTACTATTCACAGTCGAAGCCATATTTGAGCAACGTTGACAAGGAGACCACCGGCACGACTCGGAAACGTATCAGCCGTAGCAAATTGGGTGAAATACTTATCCCTGTTCCCCCGCTCACCGAACAGCGGCGGACTGTGTCCATTCTGGACGAGGCCTTTGCGGGTCTGGAGGCCATGCGCGCCAACACCGAAAAGAACCTGCAAAACGCGCAGGAGTTGTTTGAGAGCTTTCTCAACGCAGTATTTGCAGAGCGTGACGAGCTTTGGTCAGAATGCGCTCTTGGAGAATTGGCGACTTTCCGAAATGGTATCAACTACACCAAGGCAAGCCGTGGCGAGTCGATCAAGGTCGTCGGTGTTGCCGACTTCCAGAATGATTTTTGGGCGTCTTTGGGCGAGCTTCAGTCCGCGACTGTGAGCGGTTCCCTTGCCGAAACGGACCTCCTGAATGAAGGAGACATTCTATTCGTGCGATCAAACGGCAACGTCGAACTGATTGGGCGGACACTATTAATCGGTTCCGTGTCTGAACGCGTGACTCATTCCGGATTCACGATACGCGCAAGGTTGAACTCAACCAAAGCGATTAATCCCCAGTTTATCTGCTGGTTTCTCAAATCCGGAAATGCGCGGAGAGCGATGGTGTCTGGCGGTATCGGAACCAATATCAAGAGCTTGAATCAGACGACGCTGTCGAGACTTACGATTCCTTTGCCTCCGCGTTCGCAGCAAGAGTTCATTGTCGCGCGCATCAACGACATCCGATCCGAGTCCCAAAGACTCACATCGCTGTACGAACAAAAACTCGCCGCCATCGACGAACTCAAACAATCCATCCTGCAAAAGGCCTTTGCCGGCGAACTCACCGCCGTGGCGGCGGTCGCCGCATGAGCACGCCGGCGCCGCGCTCACCCTCTCCCATAGGGAGAGGGTCGGACCGAAGGTCCGGGGTCAGGGGTAACCATGCGGCTCGTTTCGCGCAGCATTGGCGCCTGCGGATCAATTGCAAAGGCGCTTTCCCCTCACCCGGCCGCCACAAGGCGTCTTCGACGCGCCTTGGCGTCCACCCTCTCCCTTGGGGAGAGGGTGTCGGCGCGGAGGCGGCCTGACATGAATGAAGCCGATACGCGCGCCGAACTTATCGACCCCAGGCTGAAAGAAGCGGGATGGGGCGTGGTCGAAGCGAGCCGCGTGCGGCGCGAGGTCATCACGCTTGGGCGGCTTGAAGGCGCGGGACGGCGGGCCAAGCCCGAGATCGCCGATTATGTGCTGATCTATCGCAATACGAAACTAGCCGTCATCGAGGCCAAGAAGCGCAGCCTCCCCGACACGGAAGGCGTCGGCCAGGCGAAGCAATACGCCGAGAAGCTGCAGGCGCGCTTCGCCTTTTCGACAAATGGCGCGGGCATCTATCGCATCGACATGCAGACTGGCGCGGAAGGCTATCTTTCCGCCTGGCCGACGCCGGAAGAGCTGTGGGCGCTCGCCTTTCCGAAACAGAATTTATGGCGAGACCGCTTAACGGAAGTTCCCTTCGTCGAAAAGGGCGGTGACTGGAGCCTCCGCTATTATCAGGCGAACGCCGTTAATAACGCGCTCTCGCGCGTCGCCGACGGCGGACGCCGCGTGCTGCTGACGCTTGCGACCGGCACGGGCAAGACGGCCATAGCCTTTCAGATAGCCTGGCGGCTCTTCGAGGCGAAATGGAACCTGACGGACGAGCCGACGCGCCGGCCGCGCATTCTCTTTCTCGCCGACCGCAATACGCTTGCGGATCAGGCCTATAACGACTTCAACTCCTTCGCCTCATTCGAGGAGAAGGCGCTCATTCGCATCAAGCCGGGCGACATCGCGAAGAAGGGCGCCGTACCGAAAAACGGCGCGGTGTTCTTCACGATCTTCCAGACCTTCATGTCCGGGCGCGACGCCAGCGGCGATCCGGCGCCCTATTTCGGCGAATATCCGCCAGACTATTTCGACTGTATCTTCATCGACGAATGCCATCGCGGCGGCGCCAAGGATGAAAGCGAATGGCGCCGCATTCTCGAATATTTCGCGCCGGCGCTGCAGATCGGCTTGACCGCGACGCCCAAACGCAGATGGAACGCCGACACCTACGCCTATTTCGGCGAGCCGGTTTACGTCTATTCGCTGAAAGAGGGGATCAACGACGGTTTTCTGACGCCGTTCAAGGTAAAGCAGATCGCGACGACGATAGACGATTATGTCTATACGCCAGATGACGACGTAATCGAAGGCGAAGTCGAAGAAGGCAAGCGCTATACGGAGCCCGACTTCAACCGCCTGATCGAAATCGAAGCACGCGAGAAATATCGCGTGAAACTCTTCATGGACATGATCGACCAGCGCGAGAAGACACTGGTCTTTTGCGCGACGCAGACGCATGCTCTCGCCGTGCGCGATCTCGTCAATCAGATGAAGTGGAGCACGGACCCGCATTATTGTGAGCGGGTGACCGCGAATGATGGCGAGATCGGCGAGACCTGGCTGAAGGCTTTTCGCGACAATGAAAAGACCATTCCGACGATTCTGACGACATCGCAGAAACTTTCGACCGGAGTCGACGCGCGCAATGTGCGCAATATCGTGCTGATGCGTTCCATCAATTCTATGATCGAGTTCAAGCAGATCATCGGGCGTGGCACGCGGCTTTACGACGGCAAGGACTATTTCACAATCTACGACTTCGTGCGGGCGCATCAGCTCTTCAACGATCCCGAATGGGACGGCGAACCACTGGAGCCGGAAGAGCCGGCGCCGGCGCCGCGGCCGGACGGCATGGAGGACAATGCGCAGACGCCTTACACGCCAGAGGAGGAGGAGCCGCGACCGAAGAAGCTCGTGATCAAGCTCGCCGACGGCAAGGAGCGCACGATTCAGCATATGGTCGCGACGAGTTTCTGGAGCGCTGATGGGAGACCCGTCTCCGCCGCGCAGTTCGTGGAAAGTTTGTTCGGCGAGCTCCCCGCCTTTTTCAAAGACGAAGACGAGCTACGCAACATCTGGAGCCGGCCGGATACGCGTAAGGCATTGCTGGAGGGGCTCTCGACCAAAGGTTTTGGCCACGAACCGCTTTCCGAGATCCGGTCGATCATCAACGCCGAGAGAAGCGATCTTTTCGACGTTCTGGCATATGTCGGATTCGCGCTGACGCCAATAACGCGCGAGGAGCGCGCGGCGGCCGGGAAGGCGCGCATCGCTACCGAATATGACGAAAAGCTCCAAGCCTTTCTCGACTTCGTGCTGGGTAAATATGTGAAGGACGGCGAGGAAGAACTAGATCAGGAAAAGCTCGGCGCGCTGGTTCAGCTAAAATATGGTTCGACGAATGAAGCGGCGGCGGCGCTCGGTGGGACAACGACAATCCGCGAGGCGTTTGTCGGATTTCAACGCCATCTTTACGCTCGCGACGCTCGGTAAGCTCGGCGCAGCCGACGTCAAAAATTCCGGTCCGCGGGCCGATCCGGGCGCTGCGCGCGGGGCTTCTGCTCGTCGTTGTCGGGCGCGCCGGCGAGCCCCGAACGACGCATCAGAAAAAGCGCTGTCGCCGAGGCCAGAACGCAGAGGATCGTCGCGTAAAGCGTGCCGTTGTCGGTTTCCCCGAAGAGCAGATTTCTGGTGTTCATGCCAAAATAACCGGTGACGAAGGTCGCCGGCAGCAACAGCATCGTCGTCACCGTCAGCGCGTAGAGCCGATCATTGGTCTCTAGGCTCAGGATCGCGTTGAGCTCGTCTTGCAGGAGACGGGCGCGCTCTTGAAGGCTCGTCACATCCTGCATCAGCGCGCCAGCGTGCTGAACGAGCCGCGCAGCGGCGTCGCGCAGCTCATTGTCCTGCGTTTCGCCGACCTCCTCCTCGATCGTTTCGAGTCGCGCCACCGTCGCCGAAAGTCCGCTGATCTGGCGCGCGAGACGCACCGCGTCGCGCCGCGCGGCGCTGAGCGCGGGCCGCGCTTGGCGGCCGCGCTGGTCGATGATGCGGTCCTCGACGCGATCGAAGGCCGCGCCAAGTTCGGCGGCTTTTCGCGCCAGCCCATCGATCAGCGCATCGGTCAGCAGTTCGAACAGATGGATCGGCGACGTGAGGCGAACGCCGCGATTGACGGCGATGTGCGTCGCCTCGACGCTGTCCATCGGCAGGCGCCGCGCGCTGATGAAGAAGCTCGCGCCAGAGGCGAAGCGGATATAATCAGTGCGCGAGGTCGGCCCGCTGAGGTCACGCTCGTAATCGAGCAGGGCGCCGCTCACGACTCCTTCCGAATATTCGAGATGCTGGTGATCGACGGGATCGCAAAGCGAATCGCGCGCGTCTTCGGATAGCGCCGCAATTCGCGCCAACAGCGGGCGCGTGCGCACGTCGGCCAGGTCCATGTGGAGCCACAAGAAGCCCTCGCGGGGGACCCCAATGTTTTCGAAATCTTCAATCGTTCCAGGCTCGGCTTCGCCGGCCTCGTTAAACTGCACGAACCAGAGACATCCGGGAATGCCGACGTGCGGCGCTTGTGCGAGGCGGTCTAAGGTCATGGCTGCGCTCACCGGAAGACGTAAAAAACCGATCAAAAGATCACAGGCTTACGATAGCGCGGCGTCAATCCTCGGATAGCCGGGTCTTGCCCGGCCCGTGCGGCTCGACGAGGGCGCCGAAATCATGCGGCTCCTTACGCGCGCGCCTGAGCGCCGCGTTCAGAAACTCAGTAAAGGCGTCGATATCGCGCGCCTCGGTCCGATGGTTGATGATGGCGGCGCGGATCGCCGGAACGCCATCGAGGATGGTCAGCGACGGCGCCGCTTCGCCGCGCTCATGCAGCTCCATGACGATTTCGCGCGCGAGCGACCCATCCTCATCGTCTTTGACGCCGAAGCAGACGATATTGAGCGTCACCGGCGCGCGCAGCACGAAAGCGTCCGATTGTGCGATCCACGCCTCGAGACGCTTCGCCATGCGGCAGGTCTGCTCAATGCATTGGCCAAGACGCTTGGCGCCGAAGGTTTCGATGGTGAACCAGGTTTTGAGCGCGCGAAATCCGCGCGAAAGGTCTGGGCCGAGATCGCAGGGCCAGGAATCGCCGGCCGCGAGGCCGCGCGGCGCGCGAGACAGATAGGCGGCGTTGGCGGCGAAAGCGCGCTTATGGGCGTCCTTGTCGCGCACCAGAAAGAAGCCTGCGTCATAGGGGACATGTAGCCATTTATGGAAATCGAAGGCGATGCTGTCAGCGCGCTCGAGTCCCTTGACCAATGGCTTGAGCGTCGGCGAGAGCGCGGCCAACGCGCCAAAAGCGCCGTCGACGTGAAACCACATGTCCTCGCTATGCGCGATATCCGCGAGCCGGTCGAGACGATCGATCGCGCCGGTGTCGACCGTTCCCGCCGTGCCGACGATCAAGAACGGCCTGAAACCCGCCGCGCGGTCGGCGGCGATGGCGTGGCGAAGATCGGCGATCTTCATCGCTCGGCGCTCGTCAGAGGGAATGAGGCGCAGATGCCTTGCGCCGAGTCCGGCGAGCTCCATCGCTTGGCGCACGCAATTATGGGCTTCGCGCGACGCATAGGCGATAAGCTGGCCCGATTGCGCGCAAAGACCGTTGAGCCGCACGTCCTTATCGCCATAGGCCTGGTCGCGCGCGACGAGCAGGCAAAGGAAGTTGGCGATCGACGTGCCGGTGACGAAAATGCCGCTCGCGTCCGCCGGAAAGCCGAAGGCCTCGGCCATCCAGGCGGCGATCTGGCGCTCGACGTCGATCGCGATGTGATTGCGTCCGCCGCAGTTTGAATTCATGCCGGCGGCGAGCATTTCCGCGACCATGCCGGCCGGCGTACCCGCGCCCTGCGCCCAGCCCATGAACATCGGGTGGGTGTTGCCGGTCGCGAACGGCTTGATATAGCGATCGAAATCCTCGAGCACGGCGGACAGGTCACGTCCCTCTTGAGGAAGGGCGCGTTTGAAGCGCGCCCGCGCCTCTTCGCTCGGCTCGGTCCACACCGGGCGTTCGCGGATCGCGCGCAGATAGTCGAGCATCATGTCGAGGGCGCGATGGCTCTCGGCGCGAAATTCGTCCCAGTTTTCAGGGTCGAGATTGACCGGCATGTCCAGAGCCTCGCGCGCCGACGGCTCGGCAGAGGCGCAGCGACGGTTGCGAAAGATCGCGCGAAGGCGTTTCACGCTTCTGCAAATAGCCGGGTTTGCCGGCCCGGCGCAACCTGCCCTATTTTTCGATGCTTACGGCCACGGAGCCGACATGCTCGACCTCGCCTTCGACCAGGTCGCCGGGGAGAAGCGGTCCGACGCCCGAAGGCGTGCCAGTGAAGATGAGATCGCCGGGCGCGAGCGCGACATTGCGCGAAAGCGCCGCGATGATTTGGGGAACGCTCCAGATGAGATCGTTAAGATCGCCGGCCTGGCGAAGGACGCCGTTGACGGAAAGCGAGATGCGCCCTCGGGTCGGGTGGCCAATCTCCGCAACGGGGCGGATCGCGCCGATCGGCGCGGAATGATCGAAGCCTTTCGACATGTCCCACGGGCGGCCGGCGTTGCGCGCCGCCGCTTGCAGATCGCGCCGCGTCAGATCAATGCCCGTGGCATAGCCAAAGACGCAGTCGAGCGCCCGAGCGACGGGAATATCTGAGCCCCCACGGCCCAGCGCCGCGACCAGTTCGATCTCGTGGTGAAGATCGTTTGTCAGCGTCGGATAGGGAATCGTCGCGCCGCTATCGACGACGGCGTCGGCAGGCTTGGTGAAGAAGAAAGGCGGCTCCGCGCTTGCGTCCTTGGCCGGCTCCTTTCCCATCTCGCGGGCGTGCGCGGCGTAATTCAGCGCGATGCAGAATATCCGCCGCACGGGGAACCGCCGCGCGTCTTGCGCGATAGCGACGCTTGGGCAAGGCGGCGGGGGAAAAATGAATTCAGCGGACATTGCCTTGCTCAGCGCTGATCAGTCGAAATCGGCGGGGTCGAAGCTGCGCAGCGTGCCGCAGAATTCGCAGGTGACCCCGATGCGGCCGTCATCGCCGATCATGTCGCGTCGCTCTTGCGGGGAGAAGCTCTTCAAGAGCTTGTCGATGCGCTCGCGCGAGCAGCGGCAGAATTCCTCGACCGTGCGTTCAGCGAAAACTTTGACTCCGCGCTCATGGAAGAGCCGATAGAGCAGGCGTTCGCCCGAAAGCGCCGGATCGACGAGCTCGTGGTCTTCGAGAGTGGCGGCGAGCGCCTGGCCCTCGGTCCAATGATCATTTTCTTCTAAAAGCTCCCCCACGCCCTCGGGCGCGTCGCCCGGATGAAGATCGCGCGCGCGCGCGCCGCCGGGCGGCAGATATTGCAGGAGCAGTCCGCCGGCGCGCCAACTCCAGCCCTGCGGCGTAACGATTTCCGCGACGGCGAGCCTAACGAAAGACGGAATCTGCTCCGATTGCCTGAAATAGATATGCGCCGCCTCGGCGAGGCTTTCGCCCTCGAGCGGCACGACGCCCTGATAGCGCGCAGCGTCTTCCTCACGTTCGATCGTGAGTGCAAGGTGACCGCGTCCAAACAGCGCCGCCGGCGAAGCATCGCGCATTTCAGCGACCTGGTCAGCGTCGAAACGCGCGAAGCCGCGTAGTTTCCCCGGCGCGTCATAGTCGACGACAAGCATATCGACCGGACCGTCGCTGCGCGTTTGCAGCTGAAAACGGCCGTGAGATTCGAGGATCGAGCCAAGCAGCGCGGCGAGCGCCACCGCTTCGCCGAGCAGTCGCGCGACCTGCGGCGGATAGGCGTAGTGGCTCAGGATAGAATTGACCGTGGGCCCAAGGCGCACGACTCGGCCCCTGAGGTCGAGCGCTTCGACCGCGAAGGGTAGAACCCGGTCATCTTCGGAATGGAGCGCGACTGGCCGGCTTGGCGCCGGGTCCCCGCCTCGCGGCATCAGACCTGGCCCGGCGCGAGACACCAGCAGAGCACGCCCTTCTGGGCGTGAAGGCGGTTCTCGGCTTCGTCAAAGACGACCGACTGCGGCCCGTCGATCACTTCGGCGGCGACCTCCTCGCCGCGATGCGCCGGCAGACAATGCATGAAGATCGCGTGCTTCGCGGCCGCGCGCATCAGTTTCGAGTCGACCTGATATGGCGCGAGCGCCGCCCGGCGCTGCTCCTCGTCCGCATCGCCCATCGACACCCAGCAATCCGTAATCACGGCGTCGGCGCCCGCCACCGCCTCATAAGCGTCGCGCGTCATATTCATCTTCGCGCCATTGGCTTTCGCCCAGCTGACAAGCGCTTCCGAGGGCGCGAAATCCTCTGGAGTCGCCACATTGATCGTAAAGCCCAGGCGGCCTGCGGCGTGCACCAAGCTGGTGAGCACATTATTGGCGTCGCCGCTCCAGGCTACCGTGCGCCCTTCGATCGGGCCGAGATGTTCCTCGAAAGTCAAAACGTCCGCCATCACCTGGCAGGGATGCGACTGCTTGGTCAGCCCGTTGATGACCGGCAGATTGCCGAAACGCGCCAGCTCCATGAGATCGGGGTGCGAGAGAATTCGCACCATGACCGCGTCGAGGAAACGCGAGAGCACGCGCGCCGTGTCGGCGATGGTCTCGCCACGGCCAAGCTGCATTTCGGCGCCCGTCAGCATGATCGTCTCGCCGCCGAGCTCGCGCATCGCGATGTCAAAGGAGACGCGCGTGCGGGTCGACGGCTTGTCGAACACCATGCCGAGATATTTGCCGGCCAGCGGCCGTTCCGTCGGCTCCGCGCCTCTCACGCGCCGCGCCTTGAGCGATTTGGCGAGATCGAGAATGCGGCGCAGCTCTTCGCCGGAGTGATCGGCGAGATCGAGAAAGCTGCGCGGCCGCGTCAACGAATGGGCGGTCATCACGCGGCTCCGAGCTTTTCTGCGGGCGCGGCGAGCCTGGCGCAGGCGGCGGCTAGGCGGGAAGTCGCCGCCGCGATGTCGCTCTCATCGACGATGAGCGGCGGCAGCAAGCGCACGACATTGTCGCCGGCGAGCACAGTCAACAGGCCTTCGGCGCGCGCAGCGGCGGCGAAGTCGGCGTTCGGGATCTTCGTCTTGAGGCCGAACATCAGACCCTCGCCGCGAATCTCTTCGATGAGCGATGGATAGCGGTCCTCGAGTTCAGCAAGCCGCTGACGCAGCAACGCGCCGAGTCGCGCGACGCGCGCCATGAAGCCATCCTCGAGCACGACGTCGAGAACGGCGCCGCCAACCGCCGTCGCCAGAGGGTTGCCGCCGAACGTCGAGCCATGCGCGCCGAGCGTCATGCCTTTGGCCGCCTCACGCGTCGCAAGGCAAGCGCCGAGCGGAAAGCCGCCGCCAAGCCCTTTGGCGAGCGCCGCAATATCAGGCGCGACGCCGGCATGTTCGCAGGCGAGAAACTTGCCGGTGCGGCCAACGCCGCATTGCACTTCGTCAAGAACGAGCAACAGCCCGCGCGCATCGCAAAGCGCCCGCAGCCGCGTGAGGAAGGAGGGCGCAAAGACGCGCAGGCCGCCCTCTCCCTGAATGGGTTCGAGCAGCACGCCCGCCGTTTCTTGCGTGATCGCCGCCTCGACGGCGTCGTAATCTCCGAAGGGAACCTGATCGAAGCCATCGATGGGCGGCCCAAAGCCTTCAAGATATTTGGCGTTGCCGCCGGCGGCGATCGTCGCGAGCGTGCGGCCGTGGAAAGCGCCCTCAAAAGTGATCAGGCGATAGCGTTCCGGCCTGCCGTTGACTGCGTGAAACTTGCGCGCGGTCTTGATCGCGCATTCCACCGCTTCCGCGCCGGAGTTGGTAAAAAAAACGAGCTCGGCGAATGTCGCCTCGCAGAGCCGCTGCGCGAGACGCTCGGCCTGCGGGATGCGGAAAAGATTCGAAACGTGCCAGGGCGCTTCGGCCGCGCGCTTTAGAGTTTCGACGAGATGCGGATGATTATGGCCGAGCGACAGCACGGCGACGCCCGCGCTGAAGTCGAGATAGCGGTCGCCGTTTTCCGCAGTCAGCCACGCGCCTTCGCCATGTTTGAACGCGAGATCGGCGCGCGGATAGGTCGGATAAAGCGCTGACGTCAAAAGCCCTGCTCCATGCTCCCGTCGGTGGTTTTGGAAGCTCGAAAAACAAAGCGCCGCCCTTTTGAGGGCGGCATCTGACGGGATTTTAAGCGCCTCGCCCCCCGCGGTCAAATCCATGAAGCCCGCGTTCCTTGGGCGTTCGAGGCTGGCGTGCATAGAACAAAGTGAGTCCTACGGACAACATTCTCAGCCAAAGGCTGTTGAGAACGCCAGTGCGCGCTTGCCAGCGCGACTCGCGCGTGATTCAAAGTAAATAGTGAGTTTCTAGTCGGCGCCCGCGTCGTTTGTTGGGGCGCGTTCTCTCGAGTGTTGATGCGCGTCACATCGCTGCTGGGCTTCAGGCCAGCGCTGCGGTCGGAAGAAACCCTGACCCGCGCTCGACCCGAAAGAATGGAGAAGCCTAATGTCATGGACCGACGAACGCGTCGAACTGCTCCGCAAGCTTTGGAGCGACGGCCTGAGCGCTAGCCAAGTGGCGGCTGAACTCGGACCCGGCATCACCCGCAACGCCGTGATCGGCAAGATCCACCGTTTGGGGCTTGCCGAGCGCGCCAAAACGGTGAGCGCGCAGCGTCCGCGCGTCGCCAAGGCGCCTCGCCAGATTCAGCCGCGCATGAACGGAGTCTCTTCGCATGGCAATCTGGCGCTCGCTTTCGCGCCTCATGCGCTCGCGTCGCCGCGGCTTGCGCCGGAAGAAGAAGTGGTCATCCCGATCTCGGAACGCGTGACGCTCATGGAGCTGCGTGAATCCATGTGCCGGTGGCCGATGGGCGATCCGACGTCGCCGGAATTCCGCTTCTGCGGCGGCAAGTCGACGGTCGGCGGCGGCCCCTACTGCGCCTATCACGCGCGCGTCGCTTATCAGCCTGCGCATGATCGTCGCCGCGCGCGCGATCAGCTGAGGACGCAGCGCTACGCGTAACCGCCGCGGCGGTCCGGTCAGTCCTGTCCGAAAGTCTCGTCAAAGGAATAGCCGGCCCCGCGCACAGTGCGGATCGGATCCTTCTCGCGGCCGCGGATCAGCGCCTTGCGCAACCGTCCGACATGGACGTCGACCGTGCGTTCGTCGATCTCCGCCGACATGCCCCAGACACTGTCAAGCAGCTGCGCGCGCGTGAAGACGCGCCCTGGCTTTTCCATAAAATATTCGAGCAGCCGGAATTCCGTCGGCCCGAGGTGTATTTCGCGCCCGGATCGCCGCACACGACGCGTGTCGCGGTCGAGATCAATGTCGCCCAGCGTCAGCCGTGATGCGACGCGCTCAGGCCGCGCCCGGCGGAGCAATGCGCGCACCCGCGCCATCAACTCTGGTGTCGAAAATGGCTTGACGACATAGTCGTCGGCGCCGACTGAGAGCCCGCGCACGCGCTCGCCTTCCTCGCCGCGCGCGGTGAGCATGATCACCGGCATGTCTTTGGCGTTGTCGCGGGCGCGCAGGCGTCGGCAGATCTCAAGTCCCGAAACGCCCGGAAGCATCCAGTCGAGGATGACAAGATCCGGCGGCGACTCGGCGAGCCGCAGCTCGGCTTCGTCACCGTTGTCGACATGCTCGACCTGATAGCCTTCGGCTTCCAGGTTATAGACCAGCAAAGTTGCGAGCGACGTCTCGTCCTCAACGACGAGGATGCGCGGCGCGCGATCGCTCTTCCCGCTGCTGCGCTGTATGGCGGTATTTACTTCATTCATTGCGCCGCCTCGTCCTTCACGCCGAAGTCGGGGATGCGCGATTTTGGCCGCTCGGTGGGCATCGACTCGCCGGTGACGAGATAGACGACAGTCTCCGAGATATTGGTCGTGTGATCGCCGATCCGCTCGAGATTTTTCGAGCAGAACAGAAGATGCGTGCAGAATGAAATGTTACGCGGGTCCTCCATCATGAAGGTGAGGAGATCGCGAAATACGGAATCCTCCAGCGCATCGAGATCGGAATCGTTCTGCCATACGGCGCGCGCACGTTCGGTATCGCGCAAGGCGTATGCGTCGAGCGCGTCCTTAAGCTGCATTGCGGCGATTTCATGCATCGATTTCAGACCGACAATGGCGCGCGGCACACGCGCCTCTGAAACGATCTTGAGGGTTCGCTTGGCGATATTCTTGGCGAGGTCGCCGACACGCTCGATGTCGCCGGAGATGCGGATCGCGGCGATGCATTCGCGCAGATCGACCGCCAGCGGTTGCCTGCGGGCGATGGTGAGGATGGCGTTTTCCTCGATTTCGCGCTGAAGCGCATCGAGCCGCGGATCGCTTGAAACGACGCGATGGGCGAGGTCGACATCAAAAGTCGACAAGGCGTCCATCGCTTCAGCCAGCATTTTTTCCGCGACGCCGCCCATTTCGGCGATGCGACGTCCGAGGGCCTCAAGGTCCCGGTCGTAGGATTTGACAATATGATCGCTCATGAGCGCCGTCCTTGAATCGCTGCTTAGCCAAAACGGCCCGTGATGTAGTCGAGCGTTCGTTTTTCCTTCGGCTTGTTGAACACGTCGTCGGTCCCGCCGAATTCGACGAGCTCGCCGAGATACATGAAGGCGGTGTAATCCGAGACGCGCACCGCCTGCTGCATATTGTGAGTGACGATCGCGATCGTATAGCGATTCGTGAGTTCGTCGATGAGTTCCTCGACTTTCGCCGTTGAAATCGGGTCAAGGGCGGAACAAGGCTCGTCGAACAATATGACTTCCGGCTGCACCGCCACGCTGCGCGCAATGCAGAGGCGCTGCTGCTGTCCACCCGAAAGGCCGAGACCGCTTGTCTGTAGCTTGTCCTTCACTTCATCCCAAAGGGCGGCGCCGCGCAGGGCCGCTTCGACCCGCGCATCGAGATCGGCGCGCGACAGTTTCTCGTAGAGTCGAATGCCGAAGGCGATATTTTCATAGATCGACATGGGGAAAGGCGTCGGCTTCTGGAAGATCATGCCAACGCGCGCGCGCAGAGCATTGAGGTCGATTACGGGGTCGAGAATATTCTCGCCATCCAGCAGCACCTCGCCCTCGGCGCGCTGACCAGGGTAGAGATCATACATCCGATTCAACACGCGCAATAAAGTCGACTTGCCGCAACCCGAAGGTCCGATGAAGGCCGTCACTTTGTTGGTGTGGAGCGGCATGGTTATGTTTTTGAGCGACCGATCCGCCCCATAATAGAAGTCGAGACTGCGCACCGAGATTTTTGTCGGCAGTTCCTTCGGAGTTTGGGCGGCGGCGTTCATTTCGATTTCCTCCGTCCGGCGCTCAGAGTGCGCGCGGCGATCGATAGGGCGAGAACAGCGACGGTGATGAGCAGCGCGCCGGTCCAGGCGAGTTCTTGCCAATCCTTGTAAGGCGACAGCGCGAACTGGAAGATGACGACCGGCAGGCTCGCCATCGGCGCGCCGAGGTCAGTGCTCCAGAACTGGTTGTTCAGCGCCGTGAACAAGAGCGGGGCGGTCTCCCCCGAAACGCGCGCAATCGCCAGCAGCACGCCGGTGATCAGTCCCGCCTTGGCGGCGCGATAGGCGATGCTCGCGACGACATGCGAACGAGGAGCGCCGAGCGCCGAAGCCGCTTCGCGCATTGATCCCGGCACGAGCAGAAGCATATCTTCCGTCGTGCGCACGACAACGGGAATAACGAGCAACGCTAGCGCCACCGCCCCGGAAATTGCGGAGAAGTGACCCATCGGATGCACGAGGATCGTATAGACGAAAAGGCCCACAACGATAGACGGCGCGCTGAGCAGGATATCGTTGATGAAGCGCACCACAGTCGTGAGCTTTGAATATCGGCCGTATTCAGCCATGTAGGTCCCCGCCAACATGCCGAGCGGCGTGCCGATCGCGACGCCAATAATGGTCATGACCAGCGAACCCATGATCGCATTAAGCAGCCCTCCTGCGCTGCCAGGCGGTGGCGTCATTTGGGTGAAGATCGCTGGCGACAGGCCGCGAAACCCTTCATAGAGAAGCGCGATAAGGATTAAAAGCAGCCAGGCAAGCCCGAACATCGCCGCGACCCAGCAGAGAGTCGTCGCTGTCGAGTTGGCGCTGCGTCGAGAGGCGTAAAGCGACATGGAAAGGGTCTCCCTACGCCGATTTCTGTTCGATGCGCATCAGCATGTAACGCGCGACCGCCAAAACGATGAAGGTGATGACGAAGAGGATGAGACCAAGTTCGATCAGCGCAGACGTGTAGAGGTCGCCGACGGCCTCGGTAAACTCATTGGCGATGGTCGCCGAAATCGTCGTGCCCGGCGCAAGTAGCGAACCCGATATCTTATGGGCGTTGCCGATGACGAAAGTGACGGCCATCGTCTCGCCGAGCGCTCGCCCTAGTCCAAGCATGACCCCGCCGATCACGCCGACGCGCGTGTAGGGCATCACGACGTAGCGCATCACCTCCCAGGTCGTGCAGCCGATTCCGGACGCAGCCTCTTTCAACACTGGCGGCACGGTCTCGAAGACGTCGCGCGAGATCGAGGCGACGAAGGGCAGCACCATGATCGCGAGAATGAAGCCCGCCGTCAGGATTCCAATCCCGTAAGGCGGACCAGCGAATATTGTTGAGAATAGCGGAATGTCGCCGAACGCCGCGATCAGCGCAGGCTGCACATGAGACTGGAGAAACGGCGCGAGCACGAAGAGGCCCCAGATGCCGTAGATGATCGACGGAATTCCGGCGAGCAGCTCGATCGCCGTGCCGATCGGCCGGCGCAGCGCATGCGGACAAAGCTCCGTGAGGAAGACCGCAATGCCGAGGCCGACGGGAATGGCGATCAGCATGGCGATGACCGAGGTCAGGATTGTTCCGTAGATCGCCGGCGCGGCCCCGAAATTTTCAGTGACCGGATTCCATGACTGCGAAATCAGGAAGCCGAAGCCGAAAGCCTGCATCGCCGGCAGCGAGCCGAAGATGAGGGAAAGAATGACGCCGCCCAGAATCACCAGCACGGCGACAGCCGCGGCGCGCGTAGCGTGGCGGAATAGATGGTCGGTGCGCGCCAGCCGGCTAAGGACTCGCGTTCGGTCCGCCACGGTCGAAGGCGGCGCCGTCTGCTGCAACACGACTTCCGACATATCTGACCCCGCCTCCCCGCCAGCTCCGTTCGCGTTTCGCCGGCTCGGCTCGATCGAGAACATCCGCTCAACTCCCGGCGCTTTCTGTCGACCGAAGGCGCCAATCGCAACCGACGGCCGCGCAAAACGGCCGTCGGATTTCACTAAGTCGTCGAGCAGCCGCGTCAAAGCGACGAAAGCGGCTTGCCGTCGGTCCCTTTAACGTTCGCCCAGGTCTTCTTGATGAGCTCAACGACAGCTTTTGGCATCGGAATGTAATCGAGCTCTTCAGCCATTTTCCCGCCATGGGCAAAAGCCCAAGCAAAGAATTTCATGGCTTCGGCTGCCGCGGCTTCGTCCTTGGGCTCCTTGGGCAGAAGGATGAAGGTCGCCGCCGTGATCGGCCAGGCCTTCGCGCCGGGTTCGTTCGTCAGGATCTCATAGAACCCTTCGGCATGGGCCCAGTCGGCGCCCGCCGCGGCCGCCTGGAAAGAGTCCATGCTCGGCGCGACAGTCTTGCCGTCCTTATTGATCATCTTCGTATGGGTCAGCTTGTTCTGCTTGGCGTAAGCGTATTCGACGTAGCCGAGGGCGCCCTTGGTGTTGGCGACATTGTTCGCCACGCCTTCATTGCCCTTGGCGCCGATGCCGACCGGCCATTCAACCGAAGTGTTCTCGCCGACTTTCGACTTCCAGTCGGGGGAAACCTTCGAGAGATAATTGGTGAAGTTAAAGGTCGTGCCTGACCCGTCAGAACGATGCACCACAACGATCGGCGCCGAAGACAGCTTCACCTTCGGGTTAAGCTTTTTGATCGCCGCATCGTCCCATTTTGTGATTTCGCCAAGGAAAATCTTCGCGATCGTCTCGCCGTTCAGCGTGAGCTCGCCGCCCGTGACGCCGTCCAGATTGACGACCGGCACGATGCCGCCGATCACCTGCGGCCACTGAATGAGGCCCGCGGACTGGAGGTCGTCAGCTTTCAGCGGCTGGTCGGTGGCGCCGAAAGTGACCGTGCGCGCCTTGATCTGCTTGATGCCGCCGCCCGAACCGATTGACTGGTAGTTGAGGCCGTTGCCGGTCTCTTTCTTATAGGCCTCGGCCCATTTGGCGTAGATCGGGTATGGGAAGGTCGCGCCCGCGCCGGAAATATCCATCGCGCTCGCCGCGCCAGCCATGACGGCGAGAGCGAGCGCCGCGCCAGCGCCGCGCTTGAAGATCGTCGAGATCATTTGGAGGTCTCTTTTGCTTGAGAACAGATTGGGCGGTGCGCCCCGCGCCACCGCGCGGCAGAAACTAGCGCTCCGGCAATAGGTTTTTGTGACAGATAGATTACACTTTTATGACAGCATAAAATTACATATTTTTAAAAAACTTAGCGCCTCAACCAACATCGGTTCCCGGAAGGATGACGCGAAACAGCGTGCCTTCGCCGAGCGCGGACTCGATCACCAGCCGGCCGCGATGGCGCAGCACGATATGTTTGACGATGGCGAGGCCGAGCCCGGTGCCCCCTTTGGCGCGGCTCTTGCCCGCATCGACACGATAGAAGCGCTCTGTGAGCCGCGGAATATGCTCCGGCGCGACGCCGGGGCCATAGTCGCGCACCGATAGAACAGCGAGCGCGCCCTTGCGGGCGAGCGAAATGTCGATCGGCTTGCAGGCGCCATGCTCGGCGCAGCCATATTTCAACGCGTTCTCGACGAGATTCTCTATGACGCGCGCAAGCTCGTCCCGATCGCCCGGCGCAACGACGTTCGGCTGGAGATCAAGATTGATGGGGACGCCCCTGTCCTCGGCCATCTGCGACAGCGTGTCGACAATATGCGCGACCAGGAGAGTGAGGTCGACGGGCGTCGCCGGCCGCAGATGCATATGCTGCTCGATGCGCGAGAGCGACAGAAGATCGTCGACGAGGCGCGCCATCCGCTGCGCCTGCTCGCGCATGATGGCGAGGAATTTATCGCGCGTTTCGACGTCCTCGCGCGCCGGTCCTTGCAACGTCTCGACGAAACCGAGAAGGGACGCGAGGGGCGTGCGCAATTCATGGCTGGCGTTGGCAACGAAGTCGACGCGCATGCGCTCGACGCGCCGAGATTCGGTGAGATCCCGTAGGCTCACCATTGCGGCGGGCTCGAACCCCTCGATCTGCATCGGCGCGATATGGGCTTCGAACCAGCATTCCACCGGCAGGCGCTCGACCCAGACGGTTTTCTCAGTCTCGCCGCCGGCGAGCACGCGGGCGACGGCGTCGAGCATATCGGGCGAGCGAAGACTGCGGGAAAGCGGTTCGTTCAGGCGAATGGCGGGCGAGAGAGTTTGCGCGGCGGCGTTAACGGCGACGACGTGCGTTTCCGAGTCGATGACGAAAATTGGCTCGGGGAGCGCATTGATCACAGGCGACAGCAGATCCATCGCCTGATTGCGCCACTTGCGTTGCTGAACCGACAGAGTCATGGCGACTGGCCCGGCGCCGTTCAATTCGAGCGCTCCTCCACAATACGCGCGATAGCCTCACGCAAACTCGTCCAGCGGCGCGCGCCTTCATCAGCGCCAAGAAGCGCAAGCGCGACAATGAACGGTATAAAGTAGTAAATCATCCGAAACAGAAGCAGCGACGCCAGGACGCTTTCATGCGAAGCCGCTGGAATGGCGTGTAGCATGGTCGCTTCAAAGACGCCGATGCCGCCCGGCGCATGGCTGATGACGCCGAGAATGCAGGCGACAATGTAAACCGCGACGAAGGGGACAAAGTCCAGCGGAACGCCTTCGGGAAGCAGCACATAGAGAGCGCCCGAGGCGCAGCACAGATCGGCGACGCCGAGCGCGAACTGCGCCACAGTCGGGACGAAGCCAGGCAGGTCAAGAGCGTGGCCGCGAAGCTTAATGCTGCGGCGCTCTATCGTCACCCAGCCAAAATAGAAGAGAACGCCGCCCAGTATGAGCACGCCCGGAATGATGTGAAGGATGGCTGGCGCCCCGTCCAGCGTAGCGAGCGCATCCGCGCCATAAATGAAGCCCACGCCCATCATCAACGTCATGCCGAGCCAGAAGGTGACGCCGGCGAAGACGGTGATGTTGGCGACCTGAAGCGCGCTCAGCGCAACGCGCGAATATATCCAATAGCGGACCGCCGCGCTGGTGATGACTGGAAATCCGAGGTTGAATGAAATGGCGTAGCTCGCGAAGGATGCAAGCGCGGAAATCCTATAGGGCGCGTGCGCTTGCATGTGACGCAGAGCGACGACGTCATAGCCCGTCAGGAAGAGATAAGAGAGCGCGGAAAGCGCTAATGCCGCGAGAATCTGTGTCGCGCTTGTCGCACGAAAGGCGTTCAGCAGATCGCTGTAGCTGAGGCTCGATAGCGTTTTTCCGAGAACATATGCGGCGAGCGCAAAGACGGCGAGACTCGCCGCAAGGCCCAGCGCGCTCAGAGCGCCTTTCGGCAGCCGTTTCCGCAGCGAGTCAAAAAAGTTTTCTCGTGGCCTTACGACAGGCAGGCCCGGCGTGGAGGCTTGCACCAGATCGTTATCCTGTCGCGTCACGCTTTCCCCGCGCCAGCCGCCGCCCGGTTCTTGGAGCGTTCAATGGATCATCCTCTCGATCGTCATCATGCCTGACGTTCGTCTCGCTTTCTTGCCTGACGCCTCATCCGGTTCAATCCCTCAATCATGTCAGGGCGATGACTGGAGTCGAACGGAGACGTTCGCGCTGCCTATGAGCTTGGCGCCCAGGCTGTCAACGTCAAGCCCCAAGCGCCGCCCGAGGCTGGAAACTTGACCCTCGAGGCGCGCGATCTAGCTGCCTGCGAGGCGGCGGGGGCAAAAGGTTAACGAGGAGGGCGCGCTACTTGCCGCCAAGCTCCAAAATATAGCTCGCAAGCGAGTCGATCTCTTCGCGCGAAAGAATGAAATTCGGCATGTTCTTGTGCGATGAGCGCAGGAACACTTTAAGCGACAGTTCGGTTGTCGACGGCATTCTAGCGACGTCGACGAAACGAGGGGCCTTGGGATCGGGACTCTTCGCCTCGGCGGCGGGGTCGACTGCATGACAGGTGGCGCATTCGGTTTTGGCGATATGCGCGCCGGTCGCCGGATCTGCGCCCGCGGCGCTCGCTGGCGCAGCAAGGAGGATCAAGGCTAAAGAGAGCGCTATCCTCATTTCGTCACTCCTCGCCGTTCAAATCCTCGGGACGAGGCTGCAACATGATGTTGTAGCCCGCGTCGACGAGATGGACTTCGCCTGTAACGCCCCCCGAAAGCTCCGATAGAAAATAAAGCGCCGAACCGCCGATTTCATCAAGCGTGATCATCCGGCGCAATGGACAATGCTTCTTCTGAAACGCGCCCATCGCGCGCGCGCCGGTGATGCCGGCGCCCGCCATGGTCCGCACCGGGCCAGGCGACAGCGCATTGACGCGAATGCCGCGATCGCCGAAGTCGGCGGCGAGATAGCGGACTGATGAATCGAGCGCCGCCTTGGCGACCCCCATGACATTGTAATTCGGCATGACATGCGTGCCGCCGCCGAAACTCACCGTCAGCAGCGACCCGCCATTCTTCATAAGAGCCGCCGCCCGGCGCGCGGCTTCGGTGAAAGAGAAACAGGAAATGACGAGCGTGCGAATGAAATTCTCGCGCGAGGTGTCGGCGTAAAGTCCCTTCAATTCGTCCTTGTCGGAATAGGCGATGGAATGGACGAGAAAATCCATGTCGCCCCAGTCATATTCAAGGCGGGCGAAAACCTGGTCCACGGTGGAAATGTCTTCGACGTCGCAAGGCAGAACAAGGTTCGATCCGAGTTCCTGCGCGAGCGGCTTGACGCGTTTGCCGAGCGCTTCGCCCTGATAGGTGAATGCGAGCGTCGCGCCGTGGCGCGCAAGAACGCGCGCGATGCCATAGGCGATCGAATGATCATTGGCGACGCCCATGATGAGCCCGCGCTTACCTTGCATGAGACCGGTTGAAACTGTCATCTTGTGATTGTCATCGTCGGTGAGATGGAAAGGATGGGCCTAAGCCCTGGCGAAGAAACAGACAAGCAGAGAAAGCACGCGGGGCGCTACGACCGTCATGGCCGGGCTTGACCCGGCCATCCACGCGAAGCGATTGCGCAATCATGCCGAGCAAGCGGCTTAGCGCCAACTCTTCGGCGCTCATTGCGCAGGTCCAACGCTGTCGAGAATAGGCGTAAGATTCAAAAGGGATTGTGCTCTTCGTCGGTGATCGACGTGGATGGCCGGGACAAGCCCGGCCATGACGTGCGGATTGGACGGGACGTCAAGCGTCCGGATGCTTGAACACCAATGTCGCATTGGTGCCGCCAAAGCCGAAGGAGTTGGACAGCGCCGCGCCGAGCTTCACATTGTCGCGCCGCTCGCGCAGGATCGGCATGTCGGCGAAATCGGGGTCGAGCTCCTCAATATTAGCGCTTTCGCAGATGAAGCCGTTCTGCATCATTAACAGCGAATAGATCGCCTCCTGCACGCCCGTCGCGCCGAGCGAATGGCCGGTCAGAGATTTGGTCGCGGCGATCGGCGGACATTTGTCGCCGACGCCAAACACTTCGCGCAGCGCCTCGATCTCCTTCACGTCGCCGACCGGAGTCGAGGTGGCGTGTGGATTGATGTAGTCGATCGGGCATTTCACCGTCGCGAGCGCTTGCTTCATGCAGCGTACGGCGCCTTCGCCGGAAGGCGCCACCATGTCATAGCCGTCCGACGTCGCGCCGTAGCCAGCGACCTCGGCATAGATTTTCGCGCCGCGCGCTTTGGCGTGTTCGAACTCTTCCAGCACCAGCACGCCGGCGCCGCCGGCGATGACGAATCCGTCCCGGTTCTTGTCATAGGCGCGAGAAGCCGTGGCCGGTCGATCATTGTAGGAGGAGGACATCGCGCCCATGGCGTCGAAGAGCACCGAGAGCTCCCACTCCAGTTCCTCGCAGCCGCCCGCGAACATCATGTCCTGCTTGCCGTATTGGATCAGCTCATAGGCGTTGCCGATGCAATGATTGGACGTGGCGCAGGCGGACGAGATCGAATAGTTGGCGCCTTTGATCTTGAACCAGACGGCCAGCGTCGCTGAAGCCGTCGAGGACATGCATTTCGGCACGGCGAAGGGACCGACGCGCTTGGGTCCCTTCGTGCGGGTGATGTCGGCCGCTTCCACAAGAGTGTGCGTCGAGGGCCCGCCGGACCCCATGATGATGCCGGTGCGCTCGTTCGATATTTCCGATTCCGTGAGCCCGGCGTCGGCGATCGCTTGATCCATGGCGACGTGGTTCCAGGCGGTTCCCGCCGCGTGAAACCGCATGGCGCGGCGATCGACGACTTCGCTCGCATCGAGCGTCGGCATGCCGTGCACCTGCGAACGGAAGCCGAGTTCGGCGTATTTATCCGCGCGCACGATGCCGGATTTCGCCTCGCGCAGCGAAGCGACCACCTCCTGCGTGGTGTTGCCGATCGACGACACGATGCCCATGCCGGTGACGACGACTCGTCTCATCTCGCTCTCCCTTGACGCCTTCGCAGCGTCTGCCGCGCGTTCTCGCTTATCCGTTCAGGCGGCCTTCGCCTCGTTGGCGAGGCAGACCTTGAGGTCCTTGGCCTCGTAAATACGCTCGCCATCCGCCGCCACCCAGCCGTCGGCCAACCCGATCACGAGCTTGCCGGTACGCAGGCGCGTGAAGTCGACGCCATAGGTGACGAGCTTCGTATGCGGCCGCACCTGGCCGCTGAATTTTACTTCGCCGACGCCAAGCGCCATGCCGCGCCCCGGATTGTCGAGCCAGGCGAGATAGAAACCGACCATCTGCCACAGAGCGTCAAGCCCAAGGCAGCCCGGCATCACCGGGTTGCCTTTGAAATGGCAGTCGAAGAACCAGAGGCTCGGCTTGATGTCGAGTTCGGCGCGCATATAGCCTTTGCCGTGCTCGCCCCCTTCTTCGAAAATCTCAGTGATACGGTCGAACATGAGCATCGGCGGCAGCGGCAGCTGCGCATTTCCGGGGCCGAACAGCTTCTCCTCGCCGCACGCCAGTAAATCCTCATAACCGAATGAGGAGCGCCTTTCGCCCATTGTTCCTTGTTCCTCGCGTTCGAGCCTTTCGGGCCCATCCTCTCTAAGCGCCGCAAAAAGGCGCGCCCTTATCCTTATTGGCGCCGTGAGGCGCCGCTCCTAGGCGAAGCGATCCGTAACATAGGCTCGTCCAGGCCGAAAGCGCCGCGGCGAACTGGCTTCGAATGGCCGAGCGACGTTGAATTTCCCGCCATTTTCCCTATGATGCCAAGTGGAAACCGCGAGTAGAAAAGCCGCGAGCCGAGATGGACGCCGACCAAACCCCAGCCGTTCCTAAAAACGCCGCCCCGCGCAAGCCGGTCGGCGAGTTGCTGGCCGACGCCGGGCTGCGGCCGACTCGCCAGCGGTTGTCGCTGGGCGAGTTGCTGTTCGGGCAGGGCGGCGATCGCCACGTGACGGCGGAGCGTCTTTATGAAGAGGCGCTGGCGGCCGATCTCTCGGTGTCGCTCGCGACTGTATACAATACGCTCCACCAGTTCACCCAAGCGGGACTGCTGCGGGAGATCGCCGTCGACGGAACGCGGGTGTATTTCGATACCAACACCGACGACCACCATCATTTTCTGCTCGAAGACGATGGCGAGCTTTACGACATCGCCGGCGCGAATATCTCGGTCTCCGATCTTCCTCAGCCGCCTGAGGGTTTGCGCGTCGCGCGGGTCGATGTCGTCGTGCGTCTACGCCGCGCCTAAGTTCGCCCTATATCTTAAAACGAGAAGATAGTTTCCAGAGAGCTCGGCTTGCCGAGGGGCATGCCGACGACTCTTTGAGGGCATATTTCGGGCGGGGAGCAATGTCGCAACTGGCGGCTGCACGAGAATCGGAGATCACCCACGCGCAATTTAAGGCGCTCGCCAACTCGATGCCTAACCTTGCATGGATGGCGCGTCCGGACGGCTGGATTTTTTGGTACAATGATCGTTGGTATCAATATACCGGCACGACGCCCGAGGAGATGGCGGGGTGGGGCTGGCAATCCGTCCATCATCCGGATGTGCTGCCCAAAATGCTGGAACGCTGGACCTATGCGCTTCAGCATGGCGAATTCTTTCAGATGATCTTTCCGCTCAAGGGCGCGGACGGACTCTATCGACCCTTTCTGACGCGCGTCGAACCGTTGCGCGAAAACGGCGCCATCGTCGGCTGGTTCGGCACGAACACCGACGTGACCGAACAGGAACGCGACCGCGAACGCCTGCAGCTTTTAGTCAATGAGCTCAATCATCGCGTCAAGAACACGCTCGCCACCGTTCACTCGCTCGCCATGCATTCGCTGCGCGACCTAAAGCCAAATTCTGCGGAACTGTTTGAGAATCGCCTGCTGGCGCTTGCCGCCGTGCACGATGTTCTGACCCGCGAAAATTGGACGAAGGCGCAGGTCGGCGAACTCGTGCGCACCGCGATCGCGCCGGTGGGCCGGGAAAGCTTTGACGTTTCGGGGCCGCCGGTCGGCATATGCCCGCGCATCGCCTCGGCTCTGGCGATGACTCTGCACGAATTATGCGCCAACGCCGTTATGCATGGATCACTGTCGACGCCGGGCGGGCGCGTCGCGGTCGATTGGAGCGTCGAGTCCCAGCGGCGAACGCCTATGCTCCATCTTGTCTGGCGAGAGCATGGCGGGCCCTCAGTGTCGCCGCCGCCGAAGAAAGGATTTGGCCTGCGACTGATAGAGAAAACGCTGGCGTCCGACGTTGGCGCTCAGGTTGTGGTCGAATTTCCTCCTGAAGGACTGCGCTGCACGATGAACATTCCTCTCTCCGTGGAAGTGCTCAAATGACCACGCCGCGCGTTTTGATTGTCGAAGACGAGGCCGTCATCGCCATGGCGCTCGAGATGTTTCTCGAAGAGCTTGGCGCACAGGTCGTTGGCGTTGCGGGCAATATCCAAGACGCGTTGCAAAAGGCGACGAACGAAGACTTCGACCTCGCCTTTCTCGACATCAACCTCAATGGCCAGAAGGCGCATGTTCTGCCTGGCGTCCTCGAGCGCCGGCGCAAACCCTTCGCCTTCGTTACCGGCTATGGCGAGCAGGGCGTGCTCGAGGCGCACGCCGATGCGCCGGTCGTTGCGAAGCCTTTCAGTCGGGGCTCCATTTCAACTGCGCTGGAAATGCTCAAAAGCCGTCTGCCGGCGACCCCCTCGCCTGACTAATCGAATTTTTCTCCCGGATAGACGCCCCAGAGATTTTCTTGCTGCATGTAGCCGTCGAAACCCTTGCCGGCGATACGGCACCATTTGCCGTCGCAGCCGCGCAAATTTCCGATGACGCCGGGGCCGAGCTTCGCCACAGGCGTCGAATGATCCTCGGCGACAAGCAGCTGCGGCTCCTTTTTCCAGGGCGCGACCAGCGCGGTGCGCCTTCCCGAAAGCAGCGAATGCAGCACCCAGCCCTCGGCGCCTTCGGAATCGCGGATCTTGCGCCAGGTTTCGAATTCGGCGGTGATCTCGACGGGGAGCGCGGCGCGTTCGTAAATCCACAGGGTCGGATGCTCCTTGCTCGGGCCCTCGCGCACATTCACGCGATCGGATTTGAGGCTCACGTAGCGAGGCAAGGGCAGACCGCTCACGGGACCTTTTTGAGGCTCCTGAGCGTGCGCGTGCATTGCGCAAAAAAACACGGACAAGAGAGCCGGGGCGAGCGCAGCGAGGAGACCGCGCGGACGCTTCTGGAAACATTCCGGCGCGCCGGAGAAAGCTGCCGAAATTGGCGCAAATTCTGCATTTATTCGCGACATGCTGGACTGTTCGCTCGCTTGTCTTTGGCCCGTCATCTGCTAGGAAGTCGAATGCGTCCGCTAAAGGGGCGTATTGGTTTTGTCGCCGACCGCCGTTAAGACCCGGTTGAAAGCCGGCGAAACTCGCCGGCGTCTTTTCATCCGCCGCTGTGAAGCGGCGAAGATCATAGCGCAATCGCAGAAACGCTGCTGCAACACAACATAAACGCGGAGGCACGACCAGGGATATGCCGAAAAAGAAGCCGCTCGTTGTCGTGTCGCGCCGGCTGCCCGAGGTGATCGAGACCCGCATGTGCGAGTTGTTCGACACGCGCCTCAATGAGAGCGATAGGCCGCTCACTCATGACGAACTTGTCGAAGCCATGCGCACGGCCGACGTGCTGGTGCCCACCATCACCGACCGTATCGATTCGCACCTCATCGCCCAGGCAGGCGAGCAGATGAAGCTGATCGCCAATTTCGGCAATGGCGTCGACAATATCGACGTCGCCTCGGCGCTTGATCGCTCCATCACGGTCACCAACACGCCCGGCGTTCTGACCGAAGATACGGCCGACATGACCATGGCGCTGATTCTTTCGGTCTCGCGCCGGCTCGTCGAAGGCGCGAGCGCGATTCCCGACGGCTCCTGGCCGGGCTGGTCGCCGACCTGGATGCTCGGCCATCGAATCACCGGCAAGAGGCTCGGCATCGTCGGCATGGGCCGGATCGGACAGGCCTTGGCGCGGCGCGCGAAGAGCTTCGGTCTTTCGATCCATTACCACAACCGCCGGCGCGTGGCGGCCGACGTCGAAGAGCAATTGGAGGCGACCTATTGGGAGTCGCTCGACCAGATGCTGGCGCGAGTCGACATCGTGTCGATTCATTGCCCGCATACGCCCGCGACCTACCATCTTCTCTCGGCTCGCAGACTGTCGCATCTGCGTCCCCACGCGATCCTGGTCAATACCGCCCGCGGCGAAATCGTCGACGAGAACGCGCTGGTGCGCATGCTCGAAGCCGATGAGATGGCCGGCGCCGGCCTCGACGTCTTCGAGCATGAACCCGCTGTATCTCCCAAATTGTTGAAGCTCGCGAAGGCCGGGAAGGTGACGCTGTTGCCGCACATGGGCTCTGCGACCATCGAGGGCCGCGTCGACATGGGCGAGAAGGTCATCATCAACATCAAGACCTTCATGGATGGCCACCGCCCGCCTGACCGCGTTTTGCCGAGCATGCTATAAGGCGTTGCGCCGCGGTCGGAGGGGCCCGGCGATTGGCCCGCCTTACTGGAGGATGATTGACGCGATGAACAGGATTTTGCTCGCCTTAGCCGCCTCGCTCTGCGCCGTTGCGCTCGCCGCCGCGCCTGCCGACGCCAAGAGCCGCGCAAAGTCGCCTGAAGGGGCGGAGCAGAAGCAGCCGGAAGACGAAAACAAGGAGACCGGCGGCCTTCCGCGCTATCAGCCGTTTCCGCACAATCAGAATTTCGTGCTCAAGGAAATCAATGGCAAAGCGCCGCCGGTGGAGATGTGGATCTCGATCGACTCGACAGGCCGCGCCAACGGCTTTTCAGGCTGCAAGAACTGGTCGGGCGTTTTCGTCATCGGCCCGAACCGCCTTGGGCCGCGCGCCATGCCAGCCACCAATGAGCGCAAATGCGAAGGCGCGCTCGCGGCCATCGAACGCGATTATTGGGCGGTGCTGCTCTCGGGCCCCTATTGGGACACCAAGGGCGACGACCTGATCCTGAAGGGCGCGCAGGGCGGCGTGCTGCATTTCCAGCGATCGTTGTAGCGCCCCAGCGAAACTGCGGATGTCATTCCCGACGCGCGCAAAGCGCGCGATCGGGAATCCATCAAAACGTAAAGATTCGGCTTACGACTCTGGATTCCCGGTCAGGCCTTCGGCCTGTCGGGAATGACAAGCGGCGGCGGCGCGGACACTCGAATTATTTCACCGGCGAAGCGAGCAGCGGACAGGGCGCCTCATGCAATACGCGCTCTGTCGTCGAGCCGCGGAGCGCCTCCAGCAGGCCCTTTCGGCTACGCGTCGGCATGGCGATCAGGTCCGCCTTGATCTCGCGAGCGTAGGAAAGAATGGTCTCGACGACCGGTCCTCGGCGCAGCTCGATGTGCGGGAGCAGCCCTTCGAAAATCGGCAGGTCGTCGCCGACATGCAGCATCATGACGTCGGCGGCCGGATTGAGACAATGGGCAATGTCGGCCGCGTGGCGAAAGGCGTCGAGCGGCGAGATCGTTGGCTCGACCGGCATCAGCACCGTGTTGAGAGAGACGGCGCCCGTCTCGCGATCGACGAAACCCTTCTGGTCCTCGCGAAGGAAGAGCGCCGGCACATGAGTCTCACGCGCCGTCTCCTCCGCGATTGAGCCCTCGAAGAGGCGCTCCAAAGCGCTGCGCGGCCGCGTCATCATCACGAGAAGATCGCACAGGTGCCGCTCGACATAGGCGGAGACTCCAGCGACGGGGGATTCCGATTCAACCGACGCTTTGACGAATTTGACGCCGAGCTGTTCGGCCGCCTCAGCGCGCGTTGCGGTCGGCGAGATCATTTTCCAGCGCGCCAGCATTTCGCGCACTTGCGGGAAACGGTCCCAATCGTCTTCCTCCGACTCGGGAGCCTCAATGTGCAGAATGTGGAACATGCTCTTGCAGTCCACGGCGATCCGCAGCGCATGAGCGAACGCGTCCAGGCTCGCAAAGGAGAGATCGGTCGGATGAACGATTGATCTGGGCGTGTCGCCATTCATAGGGGTTTGCTCCTCTATCGCTTCGCGAAAACTATACGCGCCCGCGCGCGTGGCAATGACGAGCTTCGCCGCAGGCTAAATTTGTTCTTTGAGCGTCTTTTGGACCTGCTCGACGAGTTCCGCTTCGGGAACGGCGAATTGGGCGGGGCGAAGCGCCTTCCATTCTTCGTTGGTGGCGATATTCGCGGCGGCCTTCGCGCCGGCCACGAGATCCTTGATGGTGACCTCGCCTCGCGCCTTTTCATCCGAGCCCTGGATGATGGCGAGCGGGCTGTTGCGCCGGTCGGCGTATTTCATCTGCGCTTTCATGCCTGCCGCGCCGAGATAGATCTCGGCGGCGATTCCGGCGTTGCGCAACTGCGCCGCCATGCGCTGATAATCGGCAAGCCTCTCGCGGTCGAGGACGAGAACGACCACCGGGCCGACATGCGGACGCGCAGAGACGATCGGGCTCCCAATGAGCTTTAGCGCCACAAAGAGCCTTGAGACGCCGATCGAGAAGCCGGTCGCCGGCGTATTTTCCGGCCTGAACCGCCCGACGAGCCCGTCGTAACGGCCGCCGCCCCCGACGGAGCCGAAGCGCACGGGATTTCCTTTCTCGTCGCGGGTCTCGAAGGTGAGATCCGCCTCGAAAACGGGCCCCGTGTAATACTCAAGGCCGCGCACGACGGAAGGGTCGATGCGGATGCGGTCCGGACCGAAGCCGGCGTCGCGGGCGAGATCCTCGATTTCCAGAAGCTCCTCGGCGCCTTGGGCGCCGATCTCGCTTTTGCCAAGCAGGCCGAAGAGATCAAAGGCAGGAGCGCCGTCCCGATATTGTCCGCCGAGGCTGAAGGACAGGATCGTGTCGATCGCGGGCAGATCGAGCCCCGCGCCTTTGGTGAAATCCCCGCTTTCATCCTTTCGGCCCTCGCCCAGCAATTGCCGGACGCCGTCGGGGCCAAGCCGGTCGAGCTTGTCGATCGCGCGCAAAACGACGAGGCGGCGCGGCGCGTTCTCCTCGCCGGAAAGTCCGATCGACTGCATCACGCCGTCGAGCACCTTGCGGCTGTTGATCTTGACGACGTAGTCGCCGCGCGCGATCCCGAGCCGCTCCATGGCGTCAGCCGCCATCATGCAGATTTCGGCGTCGGCGGCAGGCGAGGCGGAGCCGACCGTATCGGCGTCGAACTGCATGAATTGCCGAAAGCGTCCGGGCCCCGGCTTTTCGTTGCGATAGACCTGGCCGACGCGATAGGAGCGATAGGGCTTGGGCAGCCGATCGAAATTCTGCGCGACGAAACGCGCCAGCGGCGCGGTCAGATCATAGCGCAGCGACAGCCATTGCTCGTCGTCGTCCTGAAAGGAGAAGACACCTTCGTTGGGGCGATCCTGATCGGGCAAGAATTTTCCGAGCGCGTCGGTATATTCGATCGCTGGCGTTTCCAAAGCTTCGAAGCCGTAGAGCCCGTATACCTCGCGGATGACGTCGAGCATGCGGGATGTGGCGGCGAGTTCGCCGGCCTCGCAGTCGGCGAGCCCGCGCGGCGTGCGCGCTTCAACTTTGGTTTTGATTTCGTCTTTGGACATAAACCACTGCGGTATTGGCCTTCCCCTTTAAGGGAGGCGGGATTCGGCCGCCTTCCTAGCATTTTCCCACCGGGAGGGAAGGGGCGCGCCCCTTGGCCAGAGTCGCAAATGCGCGGCGCAGCGGCGGCAGTCCGAACTGCCGAAGCCGGCGACGGGTATCGGCAAATCGCCGAGAGCGGCGTTAAGGGCGCATTCGTCGCCGTCTTCGTGGACGAAGGCGCCGAGCACGCTCGCAACAGCTGTGAGCTGGTCGATATGCCAGTGCGCCCGCTTTTGCGGCCGCATGTGTCGCGCCAGCCGCGCCCGCAATCCGCCGGGCCCTCGCGCCGAACCGCAATAGAGATAATCGCCGGCGAGGAGGATGCCCTTGCGCTTCCCCGCTGTCACCTCGAACGGCGCCTCAAGGCGCAGCCAAAGCGCGTAGGCGCCAGGCGCGGCAGGGACGTCGAAGGCGGAGACGCAGAAAATCATCGGCATGCTCAATCAAAATCCCGGGCCCCAACCCTCTCCCACGCAAGTCCGAGCCCGCTCGACTTGCGGAAGAAAATGATGCTGAAGTCGGCAACAGCCGACTTCAGTCGGGAGAGGGTGGCCCGGCGAAGCCGGGTCGGGTGAGGGGTTAGACTCTCGCGATTTTATCCGTGTCGGGAAAATATGCGCCCGCGCAGCCGCTCGGTCAGCCCCAAGGAGTCAGCGATCAACCCCTCACCCGGTCGCCTCCGGCGACCACCCTCTCCCCATGGGAGAGGGTTGGCGCGCGCTGGCCGAAGGTTGCACGAACTGGAAAAATATTGCTCAAGCAATTTCTGCGTCGCGCGCCGCTCCTTAGGCGATCATCACTCGCGCGGCGCTTCTTTCATCGCCCAAGAGCTCGAGGACCTTGGCGACGATCGCTTTGCTGTCGAGCATCGCCTTGGCGACCATCAGCTCGTGCTTGTCGTGGTCGATATAGGCGTCGGGCAGGGTCATGCTGCGGAACTTGAACGCGCCGCGCGCGCCATCCAGCAGCCCGTCGTCTGACAGCGCCTGGAAGACCTGCGCGCCAAAGCCGCCGATCGAGCCTTCCTCGATCGCGATAAGCGCCTCGTGATTGGCGGCGAGCCGGCGCAGCAAGTCGCGGTCGACAGGCTTGGCGAAGCGAGCGTCGGCGACCGTCGTCGAGACCCCGTAATTTTCTAGCTCCGCCGCCGCCTTCATCGAGTCGGCGAGGCGCGTGCCGAGCGACAGGATCGCGACTTTCGAACCCTCGCGCAGAATGCGGCCCTTGCCGATCTCGAGAATTTCGCCGCGCTCAGGCAATTCGACGCCGACGCCTTCGCCGCGCGGATAGCGGAAACCGATCGGGCCATCGTCATAGGCCGCCGCCGTCGCCACCATATGCATCAACTCGCCCTCGTCGGAAGGCGCCATGAGAAGGAAGTCCGGCAGACAGCCGAGATAGGCGAGATCGAAGGCGCCGGCATGGGTCGGCCCGTCGGCCCCGACGAGGCCGGCGCGGTCCATGGCGAAGCGCACCGGAAGATTCTGGACCGCCACATCGTGAACGACCTGATCGTAGCCGCGCTGCAAGAAGGTCGAGTAAAGCGCACAGAACGGCTTGTAGCCTTCGCAGGCGAGACCGGCCGCAAAGGTGACGGCGTGCTGCTCGGCGATCGCCACGTCAAAGGTGCGGTGGGGGAAGGCCTTGCCAAAGATGTCGAGGCCCGTGCCCGACGGCATCGCCGCCGTGATCGCGACGATCTTATCGTCATGCTCGGCTTCGGCGATGAGCGCCTTGGCGAAAACATTCGTATAGGTCGGCGCGTTGGCCTTTGGCTTGATTTGGATGCCGGTCGCGACGTCGAATTTGTTGACGGCGTGGCACTTGTCGGCCGACTCCTCGGCCGGTCCGAAGCCCTTGCCCTTCTGGGTGACGACGTGAACGAGGACCGGGCCGTCGTCCTTGTCGTGCACATTCTTGAGGACGGGCAGCAGATGGTCGAGATTGTGGCCGTCGATCGGTCCGACGTAATAGAAGCCGAGTTCCTCGAACATCGTGCCGCCGGTGATGAAGCTGCGCGAGAACTCCTCGGCCTTGCGGGCCTTGTCGTAGATGAAGCGCGGCAGATGGCTGGCGAGCTGTTTCGCCGCCTCTCGGATGGAGCGATAGGCCCCGCTGGAAACGAGGCGGGCGAGATAGGCGGACATGGCGCCCGTGGGCGGGGCGATCGACATGTCGTTGTCGTTCAAGATGACGATGAGGCGAGAATGCAGCGCGCCGGCGTTGTTCAAGGCCTCATAGGCCATGCCGGCCGACATCGAGCTGTCGCCGATCACCGCCACGACATGATTGTCGCCGCCGGCGAGATCGCGCGCTACGGCCATGCCGAGCCCGGCCGAAATCGAGGTAGATGAATGGCCGGCGCCGAAGGCGTCATATTCGCTTTCGGCCCGCTTGGTGAAACCCGAAAGGCCTCCGCCCATGCGCAGCGTGCGGATGCGGTCGCGCCTGCCGGTGAGGATCTTGTGCGGATAGGTCTGGTGACCGACGTCCCAGATGACCTTGTCGCGCGGCGTGTCGAAAACATAGTGCAGAGCGACGGTCAGTTCGACGACGCCGAGGCCCGCTCCAAGATGGCCGCCGGTGACCGAGACCGCGTCGATCGTCTCGTGGCGCAACTCCTCGGCGACCTGCTTGAGCTCATTGGGGCGCAGCTTGCGCAGATCTTCGGGGGTGGCGATCCGGTCGAGGAGGGGGGTCTTGGATGTCGTCAACGTCTCTACTCTGCTCGGTCACTGCAAGCGCCAGAAATCCGAGCTTTACTCGTTAAAAAGGACCCCCGCAAATGCGCCGCAGCATTCGCCGCGATTCTGTCGAATACTGTTGCCAAGTTGCAACGGGAACGCGGGCGCCCGTCAGAAGGGGGCGAAGCCTCCCCAATTGGATTGGAACGCCGGCTCCTCATACGTAGGTCGCGGGGGGCGCGCCACGCGAGGGCGCTCGACCTCTTCGCGGGCGATCGAGCGGCCGCCGCCGGCGCCTCCGGTGATTTCGACCGTCGCCCCGTGTTTTTCCACCCATTCGAAGAGCTGGCGGGCGTTAGGGACGGCGAGCCGAACGCAACCGTGGGAGAGTGGACGGCCCAAACCGCGCTCGTAACTTCCATGGATGGCCAGGCCGCGCGGGGAAAAGAACATGGCGTAGGGCATCGGCGCCTGATCATATTCGTCGGAATAGTGATCGGCCTCCATGCGCATGACGCTATAGGTCCCCGTCGGCGTTTCATATCCCCGTCTGCCGCTGGAGATTTTCCACGTCACCGTTTCGCCCTGCGGCGTCACCGCCTCTAGTCGCTGAGCCGTGAGGTCGATGCGGATGCGCACCGCAGCGGCGGTAGGTTCCGCCATGAATAGGCTGGCTGCGGCGAGAGCGAGAGCTGCTGCGGCAAGGACGGCAAAAAAACCCGGAACGCGGGCTATGGGAAAACTGAACACGCCAACCTCCAAACGGTACGGTTAAGGCGATGGGCTCCCGCTCAGCTTATGGCGCCGTTGAGCAGCCGCCGAAAGGGATCAGCCTGATCGCTGCGCCCTCGCCTTTTCCACCTTCAACGTTATAGTGCGCCGGCCTCTCCTTGGGACGAATCGCGTGACGCCTCCATTGCCGTTTCTCACCCGCCGCTCCGTAGCGGTTCTTGCGCTGGCGCTCGTCGCCACAAGCCTCGGCGCTTGCGGCCGGCGCGGCCCTTTAGAGCTTCCGCCCGAGACCCAGGCGCGCGGCGCGTTCTTGCGGGCCCAGGCTGAAGCGGAGCAAGCGAAAGCGGCGGCGCATGGCGCCCCTCCGCCGCCTCCTCCGCCGGCTGGCGCGCCACCCCCCGGCACCATCGGCAATCGACCGCCGGCGCAATATCCATTCCCGCTCGATCCGCTGCTCTAAACTCATGCATCTCTTCGCCTATCGGGATGGCGCGCTCCACGCCGAGGAGATCGCCATGGCTAAGCTCGCCGATGAGGTGGGCACGCCCTTCTACTGTTACTCGGCAGCGACAATCCGGCGCCACTACCAGGTTTTTTCTCAAGCCTTCGCCGGGCTCGACGCGCTTGTCTGCTATGCCGTGAAGGCCAATTCCAACCAAGCGGTGCTGCGTCTTCTCGCTCAAGAGGGCGCAGGAATGGATGTGGTTTCCGGCGGCGAGCTGGCGCGGGCGTTGGCCGCCGGAGTCGCGCCGGAAAAAATCACTTTTTCAGGGGTCGGCAAGACTTCTGGGGAGATCACGGCTGCGCTTCGCGCCGGCATTTTCTGTTTCAATGTCGAATCCGAGCCGGAGCTCGAAGCGCTTTCCCATGCGGCGGTCGCTCTTGGGCGCGCCGCGCGCGTGTCGCTACGCGTCAATCCGGACGTCGACGCCCGCACGCATAAGAAGATTTCCACTGGCCTCGCCGAAAACAAATTCGGCGTGCCGCTGTCGCGCGCGCGCGAGGTCTACGCCTTCGCCGCGAGGCTCAAAGGAATCGAGATCGCCGGCGCCGATATGCATATCGGCTCTCAGCTCACCGATCTTGCGCCCTTCGACGAAGCTTTTTCGCTGCTCGCCGAGCTCGTATGCGACCTGCGCGCCGACGGCCACAAGATTTCGCATGTCGACCTCGGCGGCGGCCTAGGGATTCCCTATCATGAGGGCGACGATCCGCAGTCATACCATCCCGAGAAATACGCCGAGATCGTGCGCCGGCATTTTGGCGGACTCGACTGCAAGCTGGTGCTGGAGCCGGGACGACTCATCGTCGGCAACGCCGGCGTGCTCGTCACGCGCGTGCTTTACGTCAAGCACGGCGACGCGAAAACTTTCGTCATCGTTGACGCCGGCATGAACGATCTCATCCGCCCGACGCTCTACGACGCCTGGCACGACATCATTCCGGTAGAAGAGAGTTCGGATCGTCCGAAGATCGTCGCCGATATTGTCGGTCCCGTTTGTGAGACGGGCGACTATTTTGCGCATGGACGCGAAATGATCGAGCCGCGCGCCGGCGAATTGCTCTGCGTGTTGACGGCCGGCGCCTATGGCGCCGTGCAGTCTGGCGCCTACAACACAAGGCCGCTTGTGCCCGAAGTCTTGGTCGATGGCGCGCGCTACGCCGTCATTCGCAAGCGCCAAAGCGTCGAGGAGATCATCGCGCTCGACAGCGTTCCCGATTGGCTGGCGTGAACCGGCGCATGACCTCCTCCCTAAGGGAAGGGTGATCGCGCAGCTCAAAGTTCGAGCGCGCCATGAACGCGGCGATACTCCCGATACCATTCGACGAGCGCCGCGACGCCTTCCTCGAGCGAGGTGTGCGGGCGATAGCCGGTGAGGCGCTCTAAGAGATCGGCGCTGGCGAAGGTGCGCGGCACGTCTCCGGGCTGCATGTCGAGATAATTGCGTTTCGCCTTTTTGCCGAGAGCTCTTTCGATCGTCTCGATAAAATCGAGAAGCTTCACGGGCTCGCCGCGGCCGATATTGACGATGCGAAACGGCGCGACAGGGGAAACGCTGTCGTCGCCTGAGTCGCGCTGCGGAATGCAATCGATCAAGCGCACGACGCCCTCGACAAGATCTGCGACATAGGTAAAGTCGCGCGACATGTCGCCGTGATTATAGATGTCGATCGCGCGGTCGTTTTCGATGGCGTCGACGAATTTTAAGGGCGCCATGTCCGGACGGCCCCATGGACCGTAAACGGTGAAGAAGCGAAACATCGTCGTCGGGATCGACCACAGATGTGCATAGGAATGCGCCATCGCTTCGCCAGCTTTCTTCGTCGCGGCGTAAAGGGTCAGCGGAAAGTCGGTCCGGTCGCTTTCGTGAAATGGCACGGTGGGACTCGCGCCATAGACCGAGCTCGTCGAGGCGAAGAGAAAATGGCGGGGCTTTAAGAGCCGCGCGATCTCCATGACATTGAAGGCGCCGACGAGATTGGCGTCGACATAGGCGCGCGGGTTTTGCAGCGAGTAGCGCACCCCAGCCTGCGCCGCGAGATGGACGATGACGTCGGGCGACGCTTGTTCGGCGGCGCGCGTCAGCGCGTCCATATCTTCAAGCATGGCGATCGTGTCGCGATAGCCATTGGTTCGCAGCAGAATGGCGCGACGCGCCTCTTTGAGACCCGGATCGTAATAGGGCGTCATGCCGTCGAAGCCGTCGACGAGATGCCCGGCCTCGAGCAGACGCTTCGCCAGATGAAAGCCGATGAAGCCGGCCGTGCCGGTCACGAAGACGCGCATGAACCGCCATATTCCCGCGTGATGAAAGCTTCGCCGTCATGGGCGAAGGCGATCCGCCTGTCAACGCGCTGGCAAGCGGCCCTGGGTTTTCAGCCCCACAAGCCATATGTTTGCGGCGTAAAGAGGAGAAGCCGCCATGGCTGACGCGGCCGGCGCCGAAAAGCCACAGACGATTCACCCGCTCTTCATTCGGGCGACGCATTGGGTGAACGCTTTCGCGATCTTCGTCATGGTGCTGAGCGGCTGGCGCATCTACAACGCCTCGCCGATCTTTGGCTTCGAATTTCCGCCGGGTTTCACGCTCGGCGGCTGGCTCGCGGGCGCGCTCGCCTGGCATTTCGCGGCGATGTGGCTTTTGGCGCTGAATGGCATGGCCTATCTCGCCTACGGCATTGTTTCAGGTCATTTCCGAAGGGATTTTTTTCCAATTTCATTCAAGCGCGCGCTCAATGACGTCGTTCTGGCGAGCCGAGGCCGCCTTGATCATGCGCCTGGACGCTACAACGCCGCTCAACGACTGCTCTATGTCGGCGTCATTCTTGCGGTGATCGTCGCCATTTTTTCCGGTCTCGCCATCTGGAAGCCTGTGCAGCTTCAGGGACTGACGGCGTTAATGGGCGGCTATGACACTGCGCGTCTCGTGCATTTCTTCGCCATGGCTGCGATCGTCGCCTTCCTCGTCGTTCACATCGCGCTCGCCGTCGGCGTCAAAGGCGTGCTCGCGCCGATGTTCACAGGCCGCGCGGAGGCGCCAAGATGAAACCGTCTCGTCTTTCCGCCTTTCGGCCCAAGGTTGCGCGGCTCGAGCGCCGTTCCTTCATCAAACAGGGCTTATCGCTCGGGGCGCTATCGCTTCTCTCGGGCTGCACCTTGAAGGATGACGACGCTGTGGATCGGTTGCTTTCCGCCATGTCGCGCTTCAACGACAAGATGCAGGCGGCGCTTTTTGATCCGACAAAACTCGCGCCGACCTATTCTGAAGCCGATCTTACGACGCCATTCCCCTTCAACGCCTATTACGAAGAAAAGGACGTTCCGCTCGTCGATGGCGAGAGCTATCGGCTGCAGCTCTCTGGCCTCATTGCCGACAAGCGCCCTTGGCGCCTTGAGGAGTTGCGCGCTCTGCCACAGTCGAGCCAGATCACCCGCCTCGTCTGCGTCGAGGGTTGGAGCGCGATCGGCAAATGGCGCGGCGTCGCCTTCCGCCATTTCCTCGAAAGGATTGGCGCCGACCTGACGGCGCGTTACGTCAGCTTCAGATGCGCCGACAAATATTATTCAAGCATCGACATGCCGAGCGCGCTGCATCCGCAAACGCTGCTCGCGCTCGACTTTTCTGACGCGAAATACGGCTACCCGCTGCGCCTGCGAATTCCGACGAAACTCGGATTCAAGAATCCGAAATTCATCGGCGAGATTTTCGTAACGAATGACTACCCCGGCGGCTACTGGGAGGACAAAGGCTATAATTGGTTTAGTGGCTCTTGATCAGCGAGCGGCGCGCAAACCAATTCTCGACTCTCGCTCGCCGCTTTTTCGACTCCGGATCACCGCGGCTTTGATAAAATCGGCGCTGGGATTTTGAACAATAGTGCGCGAAGGCTCTCGGCGGATGATGCGACGAAGCAGACAAAACGCGCGGGCGTCCGGCAGCAAATGACGGAAGCAAACTTATCAAGAGCGCGTTAACCAGTTCGTCAAACTGCTCCAAACGGAACGAATTCCGTCATGAAATGACCGCAGCGCGGGCGTGGCGGCGACCTAACTTCATCATCGTTGAGCGGCCTGATGTTCTCCGGGGCGGGCCGACGATTCGGCGGGGGTCTCACTTTTGAGGGGACCATCAAGTGATGAATCAGCGATCTTGCGCAAACGGCATATTGGCCGCGGTATTGTCGGCAAGCTTCCTGCCCATTCATGGCGCGCTCGCCAAGGAAGAAAAATCCGCAGCGCCCGGCGCCGCCAAACATGTCGCGAAGAAATCGGTGAAGCCGCCTGCGGTGAAGCATGATGCGACTAAGCCGTCGCCGGAGGGCGATGCAGGAGGCGCGGGCGACAAGCAGTAAAGGGTCTCGCCACGCAAATCTTGCGCTAATAATCGACGCCAACAAGGTAAAGACCGTGTGGCGGCGCGACCTGTCCGCAGCGCGCACGGTCTTTCGCTAAGAGCGCCAGCGCAAGATCTTCGACGCGCCACTTGCCGCTGCCGACGTGTTCCAGCGAGCCCGCCATGGAGCGCACCTGATTGTGTAGGAAGGAGCGCGCCGAAGCGACGATCTCGATGCGCTCGCCGTCGCGGCGCACGTCGAGACGCTCCAGCGTGCGCATCGGCGAATTCGCTTGGCATTCGGAGGCGCGAAACGTCGTGAAGTCGTGACGCCCGACGAGCGACTGCGCCGCTTCATGCATGGCTTCGACGTCGAGCGGGCGCTTGACGTGCCAGGCGCGGCCGAGATCCAACGTCAACGGCGCACGGCGATTGTCGATGACATAGAGGTAATGCCGGCGGATCGCGGAAAAGCGCGCTTCGAAATCATCGTCAACCGCGCGCGCTGAGAGCACCGCAATCGGATCAGGCTTCAAATGCGCATTGATCGCGTCGCGCAGGCGGTCGATGCGCCAGTCGCGCGAAAGATCGACATGCGCCACTTGCCCCAGCGCATGAACGCCGGCGTCGGTGCGGCCCGCCCCATGCACGACGGCGCGTTCGCCGCCATTGATCGCGGCGACAGCTTCCTCGAGACGTTGCTGCACGGAAACGCCATTCGCCTGCCGCTGCCAGCCGACGAAAGGGCCGCCATCATATTCGATCGTGAGCGCAAAACGGGGCATTCAGCCTGTCATCCATCCATGCATTTTCGATAGCGTTCGGCCAATCCCCCTCCCCACGCGAAGCGGCGGGGAGGGGTTAGGGGTGGGGGGCGACGCCCGCCGCGCGGAAATATAGCCCCCCACCCGGCTCGCTTCGCTCGCCACCCTCCCCGCCGCTTCGCGGGGGGAGGGAAGATCACGCCCAGTGCGGTAGCGACGCGTTAGCCAAGCGAAACGCCGCGCGTCAGCTTGCGGCCGCGCGCGAATTCTTCGAAATCCATTTCGCCCTTGCCGGCGCGCTGCACGCGTAAGAGCCGCAACGCGCCCGCGTTGCAGGCGATGAGCCCATTATCGTCGAGCGCGACGCCCGGCGCGCCCTTTCCATCTTCCATCCGCACGCGCAAGACCTTCACGCGCTCCTTGCCATGGCCGAGATCGGCCTCGAAGAAGGCGCCTGGAAAGGGCGAAAGGCCGCGCACGAGATTATGGAGGTCTTGCGCGGACCGGCGCCAATCGATCCGCGCCTCGGCCTTTTCGATCTTTTTCGCATAGATCGCGCCTTCTTCGCTTTGCGGCGTGAAATGCAATTCGCCTTTCGCGAGCAGATCGAGGGCGTGAGCCATCAGCGGCGCGCCCAGCTCGGCAAGACGATCATGCAGTTCGCCCGCCGTCATCTCCGCCTCTATTGGAGTCTTGGCCGTCAGGGCGACGGGGCCGGTGTCGAGACCGGCCTCCATCTTCATCACCATGACGCCGCTCTCTGCGTCGCCCGCCATAATGGCGCGCTGGATCGGCGCGGCGCCGCGCCAGCGGGGCAGCAGCGAGCCATGGAGATTGAGGCAGCCGTATCGCGGCGCGTCGAGAATCGGCTGAGGCAGCAGCAGGCCGTAAGCGGCGACGACGGCGACATCGGCGTCAAGCGTGGCGAAATCCGCCTGCGCCTCGGCGCTCTTCAGGCTTTTCGGCGCGCGCACGGGAAGGCCGAGGCTCTCCGCCAGAAGGTGAACGGCGGATTTTTTTTCCGCCATGCCGCGTCCGGCGGGGCGCGGCGGCTGCGTATAGACCGCCACAATCTCATGGCCGCGAGAGACGATTTCGTTGAGCAGACGGGCTGCGAATTCCGGCGTGCCCATAAAGACGACGCGCATTCCCTCGCGCAATCGTCAGGCCCCGGCTTGTTCCGACTGACGTTCCGTCGCGGCGCGCCGCTGGGCGGCGATCTCGTCGAAGCGCGCCGCCTTATTGAACTTCTTGACCACGCGTTCGCGCTTCAATCGCGACAGATGGTCGATGAAGAGACCGCCTTCGAGATGCTCCAGCTCATGCTGCACAACGGTCGCGAGCAGCCCTTCGGCGTCGAATTCCTGGAGAGCGCCTTCCCGGTCGAGATGACGCAGGCGCACCCGCGCCGGCCGCTTCACGTCCTCGAAATAGTCGGGCACCGACAGGCAGCCTTCCTGATAGACGCTCAGCTCTTCCGACGCCCAGACGATTTCGGGATTGATGAGGAAGAGCGGGGACTTCGTCTCTTCGGTCTTGCCGATGTCGACGACGACAATGCGCTTCGCCACGGCGACCTGGATCGCCGCAAGCCCGATGCCCGGCGCCTCGTACATCGTCTCCAGCATGTCGTCGAGCAGACGCCGCACTTCCGCGTCGACCCTGTCGACAGGTTCGGAGACCTTTCGCAGCAGCGGATCCGGAAGCGTAATGATCGGCAGAATGGCCATTTATGTTCGCCGTGGCTCTTTGCGTTTCCTTGAGATAGGCGCGCCCGGCGCGTCCGTCAAATCTAAGGGAGCGGCGCGTCTTTGCCTAGGCGCCAAAGGCGGATAACATGCGGGCGCAAAAAGTAATCGCCGCCGCGCGGGCGGCGCGCCACTGGGAGCGCGCGCCATGTCTTTGCTGATTTTTCTGGGGCTCGTCGCCGCCGTCGCCCTCTGGCTAGTGGGCGTCTACAACGGCCTCGTGTCGCTGCGCCAGCGCAGCAAGCAAGCCTTTTCCGACGTCAATGTGCAGCTCAAGCAGCGCCACGATCTCGTGCCCAATCTGGTCGAGACGGTCAAAGGTTACGCCGCCCATGAGAAAAGCACGCTGGAAGACGTGATAAAGGCGCGTAACGCCGCCGTGGCCGCGCAAGGTCCGGCGCAGCAAGGCGCCGCGGAGGGCGCGCTGACCGGCGCGCTGTCGCGGCTGATCGCATTGTCCGAATCCTATCCGGATCTGAAGGCGAACCAGAATTTCCAGCAGCTGCAGAGCGAACTGTCGGACATCGAAAACAAGATCTCCGCCGCGCGGCGATTCCTCAACAATACGGTCGCGGAATATAACGCCACGCGCGAAGGCTTTCCGGGCTTCCTGATTGCGCAACGCTTCGGCTTCGAGCCGCTCGACTATTTCGAACTCGACGAGTCGGAGCAGCGGGCGATCGAAGCTGCGCCGAAGGTGCAGTTTTAGTAGCGCGCCCTTCCTTCTCCTATCGCAAACCGGGTATTCCCGATTTGCGTTTAAATGCCAAAGTCGGCAACAGCCGACTTTGGGGAGAAGGACCGCGCCTAACCTTTCAAGGGGTCGCCCGCTGGAGAGAAAGTAACAATGTTCAAAGCCTACGGCCTCTATTCCCACATTCGCGCCAATAGGCTGCGCTCGGCCTTCCTGCTCGCGGGCTTTGTCGTCCTGCTGCTGGCGTTGATGTTCTCCTTCGCGCTCATCATCGAAGCGATGAATGCGCAGCCAGGCGCGCCTTTCGATTACATCTTTGCGCTCGCCGTCGACGATCTAAAACGCGGATGGTGGATCGGCGTCATCGCGGCGGGCGTCTGGTTCGCCATCGCCTATCTTTTCCATCAGAAGATGATCGACTTCGCCACAGGCGCGGCGAATCTGTCGCGCGCGGAGTCGCCGCGCATTTACAACCTCCTCGAGAATTTGTGCATCTCTCGAGGCGTGCCGATTCCTGCTTTGCAGATCATCGAGAGTGACGCGCTCAACGCTTACGCCTCGGGGCTCAAGGAGGGACAATATAAGATTACGGTGACTCGCGGTCTGACCCGGTATCTGACCGACGCTGAACTGGAGGCGGTGCTCGCGCATGAGCTGACTCATATACGCAATCGCGACGCTCAGCTTCTTGTAATCGCCGTTATCTTCGCCGGCATCTTCGCCTTCGTCGCCGATCTGACGATTCGCCGCTGGGATTTTCCTTTCGGCTTCTCGCCGCATCGGCCAGAAGGCAGCAATGGCAGAAAGGGCAATGGCGGCGCCGCTCTCGCCATTCTTGTTGCGCTGTTCATTATTGCGCTGAGCTGGGGTGCCTCGGTGCTGATCCGTTTTGCGCTATCGCGCTCGCGCGAATTTCTTGCAGACGCCGGCAGCGTCGAATTGACGAAGAACCCCGATGCAATGATTTCGGCGTTACGCAAGATCGAAGCTCACGGCGCGATTCCGACCATTCCCTCGCGCATGCAATATTTCTTCATCGAATCGCCGGCGCTTCATCCCGAGTCGGGCTGGCTCGCGACCCATCCGAGCGTCGACGCGCGCGTCGCGGCGCTCGTAAAATTCGGGGGAGGCCAAGACATTCCGGTCGCGCTGGCAGAAGAAGAGCTTGCCGCGATTGATGCGTCGCGCGCGGACGAGACGTCTTTCCTGCCGAAGGACGGACGCATGCCGCTCTCGCCGCCGCCCGGTCCATGGGGCGGCGCCAAGCGATAATCAGCACGCATATGCATGAGCGACGCGCGCTTTCAAGAATTCAATCGCTCGGCGCGCGAACGCGACGCTTCAAAAAACGCCGCTGTCTTATCGACGACTCTATGGCGTGACGCGAGTGGGTACAGCGTCTGCCCAAAGGTCAGGGGCGATTTGCCCACGATACTCGAAAGCGCCGCGCCTCTCTCAGTTTCCTAGATCAATGCTGCACTTCGTAAATAAAATAAATCCAGAGTAGAGATGCCGAGAATTACATTCATTCTAAAATATATTATTTTTATAAGTAGTAGAGATGCGCTAAATTACGCCGGTCATCAGCAGCATGCTTGCGATAGAGTGGCTGGCTCCGCTTTTCTTGGCGTTAACCGCTGATTTTGACGTCCAATTTCGCGGAAGAGGCGCGGGCATGAGCATCACGGTGATCTTCGGCTCCGACGGCGGAGCGACGAAGGGGGTTGCTTCCAAAATTTCGAAGAAATGCCAGGGGCGTTCAGTGGACATCAAGGACGCCACAACAGACGACTTCGAGAATTGCCATTTGCTGATCCTGGGTTCGCCCACCTATGGCGACGGCACTTTGCAGACGGATTGGGAAGAAAACATCGACAAGCTGCGCGGCGCCAATCTGAAGGGCAAGAAGGTCGCCCTGTTCGGCATCGGCGACCAGCAGACCTATCCGCTCTCCTTCGTGGACGCGATGGGCATCCTCTACGACGAAGTGTCGGCGCTCGGCGCCCAAGTGATCGGCTTCACCGAAACCTCGGGCTACGACTACGTCGGCTCCACCGCCGAGCGGGACGGCAAGTTTGTGGGCCTCGCCCTCGACCAGGACACACAGTCCGGCATGACCGAAAAGAGAGTGACCGCATGGTTGAGCCAGTTACTTTGATGGGGGAGGGCGCTCAGCCCCTCTCCTCCATGCGCTATCGGTCCGCCGATGCGGCGCCGGTGCTGCGCCTCTTCCATCACAACATCTACGAATACAGCCGGGGCATTCGCGCCCTGTTCCTGATGACCATCAGCCGCCGGGAACTCGAAGCCGTGCTCGGCAAGCTGGAGGCGCAAG
>VGDT01000003.1 GCA_016869595.1 Alphaproteobacteria bacterium | reverse complement strand
TGAGGCTTATTCGAGCAGTGGAGGCTGCTCCGCGCCAAAAGCTGACATCGAACCCTTAGAGACGAGCTGTGATGTTTCTGCATCACTGTCGAGAAAAGCACGCATGACGAATAGAGCTCCATCCAATCGTATTGACTTAAAAATCGCATTTTGCGCTTACTGTTAGCGACGGTTCCCGCAAGGGATCAATAGGGAATGCGGTGAGCGCATCGTCGCGCAATGCCGCTGCTGCCCCCGCAACTGTGAGCGGCGAGTCAAAGACCAAAAAAGCCACTGGAGCCAATGTTCCGGGAAGGCGGCCTTTGAGCGAGGACCCGCGAGCCAGGAGACCTGCCGTCATTCGTGGTCACGCGCGAAAGCGTCGGGCGGGGTGCACCGATGCGGGTGAAGCCCATCTTGGCGCTTGCGCGCTTAAATGGGCGTGGCCCGTTGCAGTGACGGTCGAAGGTTGCTGCGAGCTTTGCAATGCCAGTTCATTCAGCCGGGGTGCGCCTTATTTCGATACTCGCGGCGCTCTCTCCGTTAACTGCGCTAGCGCAGACCGCGCTCCCCACAATACAAGTCGGCGCGCATCGTGCCGCCCCTACGGCTCACTCTCATGCGCCCGCGCGGGAACCAGCACGCGCTCATGCGTCGCCGCAACCGCCGCGCGCTTCACCGGTTATCGCCGCAGTCGGCGAGCCCGGACCCAAACCGCCGCCGATCACCGCCGCAAGCGAGCAGTTCTTCACCGGCAAGGAAGTCAATGCGCTTCCTTTCGCTCGCCCCGGCGATGCGCTTGAGATTGTGCCAGGACTCGTCGTCACGCAGCACAGCGGCGAAGGCAAGGCGAATCAGTATTTCCTGCGCGGCTTCAATCTCGACCACGGCACCGATCTGGCGCTCTATCTCGACGGCATGCCGCTCAATATGCGCACGCATGGCCATGCCCAGGGTTATGCGGACAGCAATTTCTTGATTCCCGAACTCTTGTCTTACGTCCTTGCCCGCAAAGGTCCCTACGACGCGCAAGACGGCGACTTCTCGTCAGCCGGCTCGATTTACATGCAATACAAGGACACGATCGACAAAGGCTTCTTCCAAGTCACTGGCGGCAGCTTCGCCTACGCGAGAGCTCTCGCCGTCGCCCCTTACAAGGATTTCGCCGGCGGCTCCGCCTATGGAGCCGTCGAAGCGCAATACTACAACGGTCCGTGGGAGCGCGGGGATAATATGCGGCGCCTCAACAGCGTGTTGCGCTTGTCGCGCGGCACGCAAGAGGACGGCGCGTCGGTGACCTTCATGGGCTACGCCAACAAATGGTACTCGACCGATCAAATTCCGCTTCGCGCCGTCAGCTCTGGTATCTTGTCGCGTTGGGGCACGATGGACCCCACTGACGGCGGCGCGACCTCGCGCTTTTCGCTTTCAACGCGCTGGAGTCAGATGGAAGGCAATCACGCCACGCGCGTGGAAGGGTACGTTGTCCATTCGACCTTGGATCTCTATAGCAATTACACCTATTTCCTGGGGCATCAGGATTTGGGCGACCAGATCCGTCAATTCGACTACCGCACCATCGTGGGCGTAAACGCCCAGCATGGGATCAGATGGATCGACATCAATGGCGCGCCGGTCGAGACGCGCATCGGCTTTCAAGGACGCTACGACGACATTCGTCTCGGATTGCAGGAGAGCGTCCGTCGACAGCTCTATGACACGCTCAGCAACAATGCCGTTGGCGAAGGCAGCATCGGCGTCTGGACCGACACCGCCGTGCGCTGGACGCCGTGGCTAAAGACCGTAACAGGCGCGCGCTTTGACTATTACAACGCGGCGGTAAGCTCGCTCCAGACGCTATTGGACGCGCCAAAAATCGCGGCGAGCACTGGTCTACCGGCGTTTCTGCTCACAGGGCCGTTCAATCAAGGCGTAAAGAATGCGGCGCTGTTCAGTCCCAAAGCGTCGATCATCGTCGGGCCTTTCTACAAAACGGAGTTCTTCGCCAATTACGGTGAAGGCTTCCACTCGACCGACGCACGGGGAACGGTGCTACAGTTCTCCACAGCCGAACTCGGCGTTGACGACGGCTTCGTTCAGACCGCTTCAATTCCATTGCTCGTAAAGTCGCGCGGCGCTGAGATCGGCGCCCGCACCAAATTCATCGAGGGGCTCGATTCCAGCATCAGCCTATTTTGGCTCAATCTCGAATCAGAAAACCAGTTCGTTGGCGACAGCGGCACGACCATCTTCGGTCGCCCCAGTCGCAGATATGGGCTTGAGTTCGCCAACCGATACAGTCCGAATTCCTGGATCAGATTTGACGGCGACGTGGCGCTCGTTCATGCCCGCTACCGGGGCGTCGACGTTCCGCAGACGCTGGCGTGGCTCGATCTGATCACGCCTGATGCATTGCCTTATGGGACATTCCTCGGCAATGCGCCCGGCAACTATCTGTCGAACGCGATAGCGGTGACGGCGATGGGCGGATTGGAGCTTGGCGAGGCGACCGGATGGTTCGGCGCGCTGAAATATCGCTACTTTGGCGCGAGGGCGCTGACCGAGGACGGATATTTTAAGTCCCCGGCGACCGGCACGTTGAACGCGCGACTGGGCTATCGATGGGCGGATGGCTGGCGGCTGCAGTTCGACGCCTTCAATGTTTTCAACTCTCGCTCCGACCAGATCACCTTTGCATATGGCTCGCTCTTGCCGAGCGATCCGCTTTACCTGCAGTGCGCTGCTGGCGTCGCTCCCTCCCAAGTCTGCGGCGTCGGCGTGATGGATCGCCACTTCAAGCCGCTCGAGCCTGCAGCCTTGCGCGTGACGCTGGCTGGGCCGCTGAACTTCGAACAACCGATCGCGCGACTGCCTGATCTCTCTGAGCCTTTCTCGCGACAATCGAACTGACCGCCGCGGGTCCAGTGAATGTTCTCGCCTATCTCAATCGCCTGAGCGATTTGTTGTTCGCGCTTGCGCGCCTCACGGATCAGCAGAGCGGCCACGCGGACCGGAGGTTGGGAGACTGAGGCTTTTCAAGCGGCGGTGGATTGGCGCCAGCTGCGGAAGTTGCGGGAACTCTCCATTCACAGTACCCACGCGGCAATGCACGTAAACGTAGAGAAGACATCGGGGCGTCCAATCGTCATCGCCATCCGCGATGACGGCGTCAGGCTGCGCGTGCTCACACCTGATCGAAAGTTCTCACCTCCACATGATCTAATTCATTTCATCGTAGAAAAAGGGATGGGCCTTAAACGGGGCTTCTGGGGATCGATTGCCGCCGGAGCGAAATTTTCCAGCATGGAGATCATCGACGGACGACAAAAGCGCAGAGCAAACGAGAGATCGAGACAAATCATCAAGGCAAATGAACGCTCTCTATCGGAAGCAGAGGCGATTGTCGGTGCATTCCAGACAGCCCTGCACAGCGTGGCGCCGCACGAAGAAGGGCTCTGGCGGCTTTTGCGAACGAGCGGAAGAAAATTTGAAGGCTCTCTGGCGCCTGCGACGTGGGCGCAGTTGTTATCCTTTAAAGCAGAATGGGGCCAATTAGCCGTGGGCGAAGTGGTCCGGCTTGAATGGGAATAGCTTTCAAATATCTACGCGCCTCGTGTCCACTCTCTGCGTGCCCTTCCTGCCGGTCCCGCCGAAAAACGCGCGGAGAAACCTGCAGAAAGCCAGCCCCCAAGCAAAGGCGGCAGGCTGTCATTGTCTCGTCGGAACTAAAGCGCCCGCTTACTCGTTAACCGGAGAGAGCGAAGACTTATTGGGATGCGAAGCTGAAATTTTTTGCCGAAACCGGCCACGGGACGAAGTCCATGGCCGATTGCCGCAGGGAGAATTGCCGTGATGAGCGCTGGACGCCGATCGCTTTTGATTGCCCTGATGCTCGCGACGGGTTTGATCACGACGAATTTACGGGAGGCGCGCGCCGATATTTCCCGGGGCTGCGCAGGCCAAATGTGGATATTCGACCGCGCGCGAGACAGCAGCAACGTGCAAAAGGAGCTTCTGGCCAGCATTGAAGGGCGTGGCAGTTGCAATCGTACCGAGAAGAGGAAATGCCGCAAGCGGGCCGCTGACGCGATCATACGTTGCGCGCGGGAAATGTGGGCGACGCGCAACACGGGAGTTATGCCCGCATCGTGCTTTCAGCAACCGGGCCAGTCGAACTTCGCCCGCGCGACTTTGGAAGGGATCTTTCCGTCTCTACCTTCGGGACATGTGCTCGATCGCAGTCGCCGGGCCGTGTGCTGCAAGTTCAACAGCGTCGCAAGCCCGGTCCCGGCGCAGCTTTGGGTAGTCGTGATCGGCGAGACCGGATGCATCAGCAAGCCAAAGGCAGGGCAATTTCAGGAACAAGGCGGAAGCTGGCACTCCGTGGACGAAAACGCCTCGTTTAATTGTGCGGCGCAACGCGCAAGGGTGTGCCGCTGAAAATAAGCGTCCGAGCATTACGGTGACAGGATATGCATTGCGCCATCGACATTGGTGATGAGCATGGCCGATGCGGCAAGTGGACGCGGCAAGTGGCGGCTTTGGGTCACGACCCCCCTTCATCAACGGCTCCCTCGCGTCTAAGTCGGACGCGAGGCGAAAGTCTTCGCGGCACTGCGAGTCGCCGCCGCGGCGCCTACGGCCTTCAACATCAACAGCCCCGCAAACGCGAAAAGATTGACGAAAAAGATCCGCGACACGACCGGCGCGGTGAAATGATCGACGCCGGGTCCGGTCGCCGCCGTGACGGCCAGAACCAGGCTCTCATAGACGACAAAGGAAGCGAGGAAAGCGGCGAGCCCTCCGGCAAACCCATGAAAGCGGCGCGCGAGCAGGCCGGCGCTTTCACAAGACAGCAGAGCGATGACGCCGAGCGCGCCGCCCCAAAAGAGCGTCATCGGATCGGTGGGATAATTCAGGAAGAGGAAGCCGACCGCTTGGTTCGTGAGCCAGATCGCGCTTGTCAGCAGCAGGGCCTCGCGGCGCGAAGCGGTGAGCGCCGCCACAGCGGCGAAGCCCGCGAGCGGAACGGCGCAGGCGAGCGCGAAGCTGGAAAGAATGGTCGCTGCAATAAGCGTCGCCGCCCATAGCGCGAAGCGACGATCGTTTGAGACGGCGGAAAGCATAGTTGTCATATCAGTCTCCTTTGAGTTTGACGTCGACTTAGATCTCACGCAGGGCGATCGGGTGAAGGGCTTCCTCATCCTGAGGAGCGTGCGCAGCACGCGTCTCGAAGGGTGAGGAAAACCATCTTTCAGACGAATCCCCTTAAGCTTCATTCATGTTTGAAGCGGCTCGCCGAGCGATCGATCGGATCAGGCTCGTGCAGGCCGAACCAGCGCGCGCGCAATTTGTCCCAGAGTGCGAGACGCGACCAATCAGGCTCTTTGAGAAACCTGTCGGTCTTCGGCTCAAGAAACGGGTTTGGAAGCAGCACAGTGATCTGCTGTTCGTCGGCGCCGTTGAAGAGCTGCAATCCCCATGACATCGGCACGCATGTCGACCCGAGCCGGCGATAGAGTTCGGCGCGCGACGTGCGCCGGCGCTTCGCGAGTTCGGGAGACGTCGGCCGACTGCGCGGTCCCTTGTTCTCGCCGATGCAGACGTGAAAATGCGTGACGCCGAAGGCGACCGTGAGATAGCCGTCGAGCACCCCAATGCGAGTCGGCGGACGATCGGCGTGGATTTCCCACGCCGCGCCCTGAATGATCGGCCCGAAGACGATCTCGTCCCAATGATTCTCGAAAAGGTCGCGAATGAGTTCTTCGAGACTCGCCGGGTCGGTCGGCAGAGAGAAGACATCGAGCGCCGCGCCATCGGGCTCGACAACTCGCGTTGGCGTTACGTCTGCATTCGTTTGCATGTCGATCTCCTCACCAGGCGTATTTCACGCCGCCATAAAAGGCGCGCGCCGTCGTCGAATAATTGTAGACCTCCTCGTAGAGCGCATTGTTGAGGTTCTCGATACGCGCATGAAGCGTCAGCTGGTCGGTAAGCCTGTAATTCGCGAAGAGATCGAGCCGCACATAAGGCGCGAGCATCACGCGCTTGTTGAAGATGAAATCCACGTCATGCGCGGGGCCGACGATATTGGCCCGCGCTTCGACTTCAAGGCCCGGCAGGCCCGTGTAGATGAGCGACCACATCCCCTTGTGACGCGGATGGCGCAGCAGCGTGCGGCCCGCGTAGATGCTGTCCTCGTCGTGATCGAGATTGCGCGCGGAGAGGAATGTGTAGCTTCCTCGCGCGAGCAGGGCGCTAGGCACGAGAGCCGCTTCGCCGGAGAATTCGACGCCGCGCGTATCCGCCCGCCCGACATTGAAATAGCAGCCGAAGATCTGCGTCGATGCGCAACTCTCGGCCTTCCCGAACTGCACAAGGTTCGTGTAGCGGTTGGTGAAGACGGAGACTGAGGCGGTGGCGAGGCCGCCGAAAAAGCTCTGATCTATTCCGGCGTCAAAGCCGAGCACGCGCTCGGGCGCGAGCGTCGGATCGCCATATTGGCTGAATCGCTGATAGAGCGAAGCGGTTTTGGCGCCCGTCGCGGCAGAGCCGCGCAGGCGCATGCCGATCTCGTCGATGCGGAAATTCGCCGTGGTCCGCCAGGTCATGAAGGTCTTGTTTTGACTCACCGCATCGATGCGCCCGCCATAGGAAATGTCGAGACGATCGAGCAGAGTGAATTGATGCTGCGCATAGCCGGACCATGTCGTCTGGACGGCGCGCGTCGGCGTGAAGTCATCGACGATCCAGGCTTCGCGCGAATTCTGCGCCGTCTCGGTTTCGACACGCGAGCCGAGCGTCGCGAGACCGAACGGTCCAAGCACGATGTCGCTTTGATATTCGACGCCCCTGCGCCCGCCGAGATAGCCGAAGCGGCAGTTCTGCGAGGTGAAGGTTAAATTGTCGAAACAGGCTTCCGTCGACCAGACGTCGCGGTTTCCTCGATTGGCGTAGAGCGTGAGCCTGTTGCGCAGCGTCTTGTCGAACATCTCGGCGCCGAGCCGCACATAGCCCTGCATGAAGGTCGCGTGATGATGATTGAATGGATCGAACACGCTCCACGCGTTGAAGGCGTAAGGATTGTCGTAGCGGATGGCGCTGTCATAGCCGGCGAGGCCCGCTTCGATGCGCGCCCGGTCGGTAAATTCATAGCCGATGCGCCCCGTGACGCCGACATTGTTCGTCGGATCGTCGGCAGGGAGCGGCGGCAGCGGCGTCGTCTGATCGCCGATGAAGATCGGACGCTGCTGACGATAGCCGTAGCGCGGGAAACCATCGGCATGGAGGCCTGAGATCGACAGCGCGTAGGAACCCTGCGCATCGGCGCCGGAGATGGAGGCCCGCGACGACGACGTTCCATAGGAGCCGCCTTCCGTCATGATCCAGCCTTGCGGCGCGCCTTTGCCGCGGCGCGTGATGATATTGATCACGCCGCCCATCGCGTCCGAGCCGTAAAGCGCCGATTGCGGGCCGCGCAGCACTTCGATCCGCTCGATATCGGTTGGAAGGAGCCGGCCGAAATCGACCGAACCGTCGGTGCTCGTCGGATCGCCGATGCGAATGCCGTCGATCAGCACGAGAGTCTGGCCCGGCGTCGAGCCGCGCAATACGACGGAGGTCTGCGTTCCGGGCCCGCCATTGGAAAAAACGTCCAGCCCGGGAACGCCGCGCAGCACGTCGTTGAAGCTGAGCGATCCGCGTTTCTGAATGTCATGGGCGTGAATGACGCTGACGGAAGCGCCAGTGCTCGCAACCGGCTGCTCGACGCGCGTCGGCGTGACGACGGTTTGATCCTCAAGCGCGGCGCCGGGAGAGCCTGGTTGCGCCGGGCTCAATGGGCCGACCTCAATGGTGGGCAATGATTGCTGCGCGAAAGCAGTGGAAGCGGAGAGGGAGAGGGACAGCAGAAGCGCGCCGCGCAAGGCGGTCGTTGGAATGTGGGAAGGCATAGCTGGACTCGCAGCGAACGTGGGCCGTCACTGCGAAAGGTCTCCGCCCATACGCCGATAAGGCGAGGGGCATCGGCCGCATCGGTGCACCCCGCCCGACGCTTTCGCGCGTGACCACGAAGCGACGGCAGGTCTCCTGGCTCGCGGGTTGTCGCCTTAAGACCGCCTTCCCAGAGCTTTTCGCTCCAGTGGCTTAATGGTCTTCGGCTCGCCGCTTACAGTTGCGGGGGCAGCCGCGGAATTGCGCGCGAAGGAGCGCGTTCACCGCATTCCCATTTTGATCCCGTTGGGAACCGTCTGCCGCAAAATAGAATGCCGATCGCTCTTCGAGTCAAGAGCGACGCCGAAGCCGATCTCTCTCCTTTAATGCGACTATGCCGCAGCGAGCGCATGCAGCACCCGCGCCCAGGAGCGCGCGCCCTTATAGAACGACGCATAGGAATATTTCTCGTTCGGCGAATGAATGCGGTCGTCGTCAAGCGCGAAGCCGATCATCAGCGAGTCCATATTGAGATCGCGCTTGAAGCTGCCGACGATCGGGATCGAGCCGCCGCAGCCGGCGAGCACAGCTTCCTTGCCCCATTCTTCCGCGAGCGCGCGGCGCGCGCGATTGAGCGCCTCCGAGCCGAAGGGAAGTTGCAACGCGTTTGACGCGCCATGCGAAAGAAATTCAGCCTTGGCGTCCGCTGGCAGACGCTCGCGCACGAAGCTGCGGAAGCTTTCGAGAATTGCTTTAGCGTCCTGCTTGCCGACGAGGCGAAATGAAAATTTCGCCGAAGCCTGCGCCGGCAACACCGTCTTCGATCCCGCGCCGGTATAACCGCCGATGATTCCATTCACGTCGCAGGTCGGGCGCGCCCAGATTTGCTCCATGATTCCGCGTCCCCTTTCGCCGCCGACGCGTGTTAAGCCGATTTCCGAGAGCCATTTGGCCTCATCGAAATCGATCTCGCGCCATTGTTCGGCGATGTCTTCGGGAATCTCCGGCACGCCGGCATAAAAGCCCGGCAGCGTCACCTTGCCTTCCAAATCGTGCAGATCGGCGATGATCTTCGCCAGCACATGAATCGGATTCAGCACCGGCCCGCCGAACATGCCGGAATGCAGATCGCGGCTCGGACCTTTGATGATCACCTCTTCAAGCGCCAGCCCGCGCAACATCACCGTGATCGCCGGCGTCGATGCGTTCCACATGCTGGTGTCGCAGACGAGCGCGAGATCGGCCGCCGAGAGTTCGTCCTTGTTCGCGGCGAGAAATCCGGGAAGCGAAGGCGATCCCGTCTCCTCTTCGCCCTCGAACAGAAAGGTGACGTTGCACGGAAGCCCGCCATTCGCCTCGAAGGCGCGACACGCTTCGAGAAACGTCATCAGCTGGCCTTTGTCATCAGAGGCGCCGCGCGCGACGATGTCCTTGCCATCCTTGCCGTCAGCGAGCCGCGGCGCGAAGGGCTCGGTCTCCCACAGTTCCACGGGATCCGGCGGCTGCACGTCGTAGTGGCCGTAGAACAGCACATGCGGCGCATCCTTGCGCTTCGCCTTGGCGTGGCCGACGACAATTGGGTGGCCTGGCGTCTCGCGCACTTCGGCCTCGTAGCCGAGCCCGTTGAGCTGATCCTTGAGCCAGTTCGCCGCGCGCAGACATTGCGCTGTGTAGGCAGGGTCGGTCGAAACCGAGGGAATGCGCAAGAGATCGAACAGGCGTTCTCTCGAGGCGTCGAGATTGGCGTCTATCGTAGAGAGGACGGCGTCGAGCGCGGCCATGAAGTGAGCTCCTCGGTCAGGAGCCGAACCTAGTGCCTATGCGTGACGAGGGAAAGGCATGGCGCAATTGAAACGTTGCTCCTGTGACCTCGTCCTTCGAGACGCCGCCAAAGGCGGCTCCTCAGGATGAGGTCACAGGAGCAACGGGTTTCCTCATCCTGAGGAGACCGCGAAGCGGTCGTCTCGAAGGACGAGGAAATCCGACTTCAATCATTCGGCGCGAGCATCTTCTCCGGCCGCACGATTTCATCGAATTCGACTTCGGTGACCTTTCCGGAAGCGAGCGCCTCTTCCTTGAGGCTCGTGCCGTTCTTATGCGCAGCGCGCGCAATCTTCGAGGCCGCGTCATAGCCGATCTTCGGCGCGAGCGCTGTGACAAGCATCAGCGATCGATCGAGGAAGCGCTTGATATTGGCCTCATCCGCCTCGATGCCGTCGACACAGCGCGCGACGAAACTGTTGATGCCGTCGGCGAGCAGGATGGTCGACTCCAGCAGCGCGAAGCCGACGACGGGCTTTAAAACATTGAGTTCGAGATGGCCTTGCGATGCGGCGAAGGTGATCGTCGCATTATTGCCGAAGACGCGCGTGCACACCATCGTCAGCGACTCGACCTGAGTCGGATTGACCTTGCCTGGCATGATCGACGAGCCGGGCTCGTTCTCCGGAAGCCTTATTTCGGCAAAGCCGGCGCGCGGCCCCGAGCCGAGCAGGCGAATGTCGCTCGCGATTTTATAGAGGCCCGCCGCCAACGCGTTAAGCGCGCCATGCGCGAAGACGATCGCGTCATGACTCGCGAGCGCCTCGAATTTGTTGGGCGCAGAGACGAAAGGCAGTCCGGTCTGCTCGGCGATGTCGGCGGCGACCTCTTCGCCAAAGCCTTTGAAGGTGTTGACGCCGGTGCCGACCGCCGTGCCGCCCTGAGCAAGTTGCAGAAGATCGCCAAGCGTCGTTCTGATGCGCTTCTCCGCGCATTCGGCCTGCGCCGCATAGCCGGAAAATTCCTGACCGAGCGTTACGGGCGTCGCGTCCTGCAGATGGGTGCGGCCGATCTTGATGATATTGGCGAATTTCACCGCCTTGGCGTTGAGCGCGATGTGCAGCCGCTCGACGGCGGGAATGAGCCGACCGGAAATCGTCGTCGCGCCGGCGATGTGAATGGCGGTGGGAAAACTGTCGTTCGAAGATTGGCCGAGATTGACGTGATCATTCGGATGAACCGGCGATTTCGACCCGCGCGGCGCGCCAAGCATTTCATTGGCGCGATTGGCGATGACCTCGTTGACGTTCATGTTCGTCTGGGTGCCGGAGCCGGTCTGCCAGACGACGAGCGGAAAATGATCGTCGAGCTTGCCGCCGATCACTTCGCGCGCGGCGGCTGCAATCGCGTCGGCGATTTTAGGGTCTAGCAGACCCTTTCTGGCGTTGACCTTTGCGGCCGCGAGCTTGATGCGGGCCAGCGCATGAACGATCTCGATCGGCATGAGATCGCCGCCGATCGGAAAATTTTCGCGCGAACGTTCCGTCTGCGCGCCCCAATAGGCCCAGGCCGGCACGGCGATGTCGCCAAAGGAGTCGCGTTCAATTCTCTGATCTTCGGTCATCGGCTCGCTCGCATGGAAAGGCGCATTTCGCGCGCTTTCCTATGCGGCATTTCGGATGACCGTTCAATCGTGTGGGGCTTCAGTCCACTGCTCGGCGGATGACCATTCGCGCCGCTCCGCGGTCGGGGGCGCCGACATCAGTTCGGAGAGCCGATTGCGCGCGCGGTTCACCCGGCTTTTCATCGTGCCGGGCGCGCAGCCGCAGATTTCAGCAGCTTCTTCATAGGACAGGCCGGAAGCGGCGACGAGGATCAGCGCTTCGCGCTGATCGAGCGGCAGCTTCTGCATCGCCTCTCGAAAGTCGAGAAAGTCCATATGCGCGTGCTGGGATTCCGGCGCGACCAATCGTGCGGCGATCACGCCGTCGGGATCGGGCGCCTCACGTCGGCGCTTGCGATATTCGCTGTAGTAAATGTTGCGCAGAATTGTGAAGAGCCACGCGGTGAGATTGGTGCCTTCCGAAAAGGTCGCGAGACTCCCCCAGGCCTTTACCAGCGTTTCCTGAACGAGGTCGTCAGCGCGATCGGAATTGCCGCAGATCGACACTGCGAAAGCGCGCAAACTCGGGATGGCTGAGATCAACTCAGTCCTTAATCCCTCACCCGCAAAATGCGCTTCTTCGCTTGCCGTCACTCACTCTTCCTCGAGGCGCCTGATGTCGCCGACGAGGATAGCACATTTGTTTCGAGTTGGTTCAAGAGTTTCAGAAACCGATCGGGAACAGGCTGAGCCACGACGTCGTCGTAAAGGTTGCGGAGCTCCCTTCCGATCGCGTCTTGGAATTCCACCGACCGCTGGCGCTGCGCCGGCTTTGCGCCGCAGCGCGCCTCCCCCCCTCGGCGAGGATCGCCGAATTCGTCACGAGTCATCACCCATCCTGCAAACGTCTCCATCCTGCGCGGGCCAGGTCTCGGAGAATACCGCCCGTCGCCCGCGAAAGCTTCGTCGTCTGCCTTCGCGCGTGCAACCATATTCTCCGGATTCTTTTTCACCATGGAGCCCTCTATTTTAATATGCATGATTTCTGGAGCCGCCGCGTTATAGTGCGCCGCAAGGACGATAGGCAAAACGCACCGCTAAAGGATTGGTTCCCCAAAAAGGCTGAGCAGTTTTGACGCATTGTCCAGGTTCTGAATCAGCTTAGCCCGCACTCATCCCCTTCGGGGGCTCGATGCTGCTGGAGTTGTAAGACATGTCGGCATCAAAGGAAATTTCTGCGCATATTCCCTATTTGAGACGCTTTGCGCGCGCATTGGTCGGCGATCGGGAGGGAGGCGACGCCTATGTGCTGACCACGCTCGAAACCGTCGTCGCGGAACCGGGGCGAATTTCCGACGCAGATGACCTGCGCGTCGCTGTTTACCGTCTGTTCCTGAACGTCTGGGCGGCGTCGCCGATTAATGCCCACATCGACCGTTCCGGCGCGCTGGAGGAAAACGGCCGGCGCAACCTCGAGGCGATTTCGCTGAAGCCGAGAATCGCCTTTTTGTTGCAGGCGCTCGAAGGATTCGACCTCGACCAGATTGGGCAGACCCTGCAGGTTTCGGAGCGCGAGGCGGGCGCGCTGATCGAAGCCGCAAATGGCGAGATCGCCGACCAGATCGCCACCGATGTGCTGATCATCGAGGACGAGCCGCTGATCGCGCATGACCTCAGAAGCATCGTCGAGGAGCTTGGCCACCGCGTCGTCGGCATGCCGCGGACCCACGGCGAGGCGGTCGCCGCCATTCAGGAAAGCAATCCGGGGCTGATCCTCGCCGACATCCAGCTCGCGGACGGCAGCTCGGGGCTCGACGCCGTCAATGAAATCCTTAACTCTTTGTCTATCCCAGTGATTTTCGTCACTGCCTACCCGGAGCGGTTTTTAACCGGCGAACCGCCGGAACCCGCCTTTCTTATCGCAAAGCCCTTCAATGTTGAGAGCCTCAAGGCCGTCATCAGCCAGGCGCTGTTTTTCGATCGACGCGCCGGACGACGCGAAAGAACAGAGCCGCGGATCGGTATGTAATTACTAATTCTCTTGCAATTAGTTTGATTTAGCCGTCTCATACCCGTTCAGAGCAGCGTCTGGAACTGCGAAGATAAATCGCAGCGTCCAAGAAACATTGGCCCCCGAGAGGAGTTATAGCCGTAGGCGCTGGGGGAATTGAGAGGCGGCCCATGGAGGAGATGAAGAAATCCAGTCGCGGCTTCGCGTCTATGGATCCCGAAAAGCAACGCGCGATTGCGCGTAAAGGCGGCCAGAGCGTTCCTGACGAAAAACGCAGTTTTTCGCAGAATCCGGATCTTGCGGCCCGCGCAGGGCGTAAGGGCGGTCAGAGCGTCAATCCGGCTAAGCGGAGCTTCTCGCGCGACCATGCGCTGGCTTCGGAGGCCGGCCGCAAGGGCGGACATGCCTCGCATGGAGGCGGCGCCCAAAAACGTAGCGCGCCGCTCTAAGAGCGGCGCGACCGTTACGCCGCAAAGGGCTTTGAGCGCTGCGCGATGAGCGAATAGAGCGCATCATCGTCGCGCGTGGCGCGTATTGTCGCCACCAGACCCGGATCCCTCAGCATTCTGGCGGCGCAGGCGAGCGCCTTGAGATGGTCGGCCCCTGAACTTTCGGGCGTCAGAATCGTAAAGACGAGATCGACCGGCGCGCCGTCGAGCGAACCGAAATCGACAGGCCGGTCCAACCGTCCGAAGACACCGCAAATTCCCTTCAATTTCGAAAGCTTGCCGTGCGGGATGGCGATGCCGTCGCCGATGCCGGTCGAACCCAGCCGCTCGCGGTGGAGAAGCGCATCGAAGATTTCGCGGGCGGGTAACCCGCAAATCTTCGAGGCCCTGTCGCTGAGTTCCTGCAAGAGCTGCTTCTTCGTCGTAGCCTTTAGTGAGGCGCAGACCGAATCCGGCGAAACCAAGTCCGTTGGTCGCATGCGACGATCATCCTGCTTCTCATGGAGGTCTAGGGCCAACGAAGACTCCGACCCTCCTTGAAATTTCAACGTCTCGCTATTTCCGCCAGAACCCGAAGGGACATGGGAAAATGGCAAGATACATGCCGAGGCGGCCGTCATTATGGCCGTCCTACGACGTTTTTTACGCAAGCGCGCTTCTTTTCGTCAGCGCGCGTCGCCCTCCGACTCGGGAGTGTCGATCCAGCCGATATTCTCGTCTCCTCGCCGATAGACGACGTTCACGCGGCCGGTATTGGCGTGCCGGAACACCACGACGGGCGCGCCGGTCAGATCGAGATCGAGAACCGCCGCCGAAACCGAAAGCCGGCGCAGTTTGGTGGTCGATTCTGCGATGATCGCGGGGCTGAACTCCGCCGGGGCCTCGATCTCCTGATCGGGCGCCTCGAGGATGTGATAGGCGACGACCTCCGCTTGAGCGCCATCGCCTGAGCCTTGGCCATGTTCGTGGTGGCTCCTGAGCCGGCTCTTATAGCGGCGGAGGCGCTTTTCGAGGCGGTCCGCCGCTTGTTCGAAACAGGCGTAAGGCTCCTGAGCGCGGCCGTCGGCCTGCAACACGATGCCCGAGGCGAGATGCAGGCTGCAGTCGGCCCGATAGCCGGAGCCCTCTGGAGAAATGGTCACGTGACCGCTGACGTGGCCCTCGAAATATTTTGCGGCCGCCGTCTCAAGTCTCTGCGTCACATGGGCGCGAAGAGATTCGCCGATGTTGAGATTTTTGCCGGAGACCCTGAGAGACATTTTTCGATCCGAACTTTTGTTGGGCGAGAGACGTTCTTGCCGCACGGAAGAGACAGCCGCGACCGCCGCGAGCCGTCCGACCAACCACATCATGCGCCTTATCCGCCTGGAACTCCGCCCGAGGCTTCGGCGAACCGCCGACTGTCTAGCCAATGAGCCGAAATTCCGCGCAGCGTTAGAAGCCTCGGCGCCCGAAGTCAATGGATTCTTCAGCACTGGCAAGGCTTCTCGCCGATGTGAACAACCACGGACAATTAATGGGTTGCCGCACGCACCTGCGTAAGCTTGGCGCGGCGTCGATCGACCGACGACGGAATGCGCAGACTGTCGCGATATTTGGCGACCGTGCGCCGAGCGATGTCGATGTCGTTCGCCTTTAGCCGCGCGACGATGGCGTCGTCCGACAGAATGTCGTCGGGCGTCTCGCGATCGATCATCTGCTTGATCCGGAAACGCACGGCTTCGGCCGAATGCGCCGCTCCGCCGCTCGTCGTCGCGATCGAAGCGGAGAAGAAATATTTGAGTTCGAAGACGCCGCGCGAGGTCATCATGTATTTGTTCGAAGTCACCCGCGACACTGTCGATTCATGCATGCCGATGGCGTCTGCGACCGTGCGCAGATTCAACGGACGCAGATGTTCCACGCCATGCGTCAGGAAGGCGTCCTGCAACCGCACGATTTCCGACGCGACCCGCAAAATCGTGCGGGCCCTTTGCTCGAGGCTCTTGGTCAACCAGTTCGCGTTCTGCAGACAATTCGAGATGAAGCTTTTGTCAGCGGGGCCTGCGGCGGCGGCGCTGACCTGCGCCGCATAGCTGTGGTTGACCAGCACACGCGGCAGCGCGTCGGCATTGAGCTCGACGCGCCAGCCGCCGTCCGCTGCGGCGCGCACGATCACGTCGGCGACGAGCGGTTGAATCGGCGCGCCGCCGAAAGCGCGGCCGGGCTTGGGCTCCAGCCGGCGCAACTCACCCGCCATATCGGCGATGTCTTCTTCATCGACGCGGCAAAGCTTGGCGAGCTGCGCGAAATCGCGGCGCGCGACGAGCGGGAGATTGGCGACGAACGCCTGCATCGCCGGATCATAACGATCGCGCTCCTTAAGCTGGATCGCGAGACATTCGGCGAGATCGCGCGCTCCGACGCCGGACGGGTCGAAGGTCTGGATCGTCGCCAGGACCCGCTCGGCTTCGGCAATGTCCGTCTCCAGACGCGCAGCGATCTCAGCGAGATCCTCGCGCAGATAGCCGCTCTCGTCGATCCCGTCGATGATCGCCTGGCCGATGATCCGATGACGGGGATCGGGGCAAGCGAGCGCAAGCTGTCGTGCGAGATGCTCGTGAAGATTGGGTTGCTCGGCGACATAGGCTTCGAGATTTGGAGCCTCGCCGTCGGACGGTCCGCCGCCGGCGGCGCCGGTCCACGACGTCGCTGAAAGTCCGGCGCCGTCAGGAGCCTCGTCCCGCGGGCGCTCGCCGATGGTCGGTCCTTCGGCTTCGAAGGCGTTGCTCATGTCGGCGCCGAGATCAGCCGAAAGCGTCGCCGAGTCGACGGCGAGATCTTGGCGCGCCCAGTCGCCTTCCTGCGGCCCTTCGAAAGCGTCGGCGTCGCTCGACTGGACGTCCTGGGAATGGTCGGCGGTCTCAACAGGACCGTCGCCGTCCTGAGCTTCGAGCAGCGGATTACGCTCGAGTTCGTCATGCAAATAAGCGGAGAGCTCTAAATTCGAGAATTGCAGCAGCTTGATCGCCTGGAGCAACTGCGGGGTCATCACCAGGGCCTGGCCCTGACGCATCATCAATTTGGTGGAAATCGCCATTTCGCCCGACCCACTCGAACGCCAACCGCTTCTCTGCGGCCCGTTTTTTGCTTATAGCATTTCAAGGAAGAGCGCGCAGGGCCAAAAAAACAGCGCCGCGCCGAGCAAAACGCCCAATCATTAATCATTGGTACGGACAGTCGGGCGGCGCGCGAAAACAGCGCCATACGGGCGCTACATGCGGAAATCTTCGCCCAGATAGATCCGCCGCACGTCCGGATTGGCGACGATTTCCTCAGGCGCGCCTTCGGTCAGCACATGGCCGTTGTAGATGATATAGGCGCGGTCAGTGAGACCTAGCGTTTCGCGAACGCTGTGGTCGGTGATGAGCACGCCGATCCCGCGCGCTTTTAAATGCCGCACGAGGTCCTGAATGCCGCCGACGGCAATCGGATCGATGCCGGCGAAAGGCTCGTCGAGCAGCATGAAGGAGGGATGGCCGGCGAGCGCCCGGGCGATTTCGCAGCGCCGTCTTTCGCCGCCTGAAAGCGCCACGGCGGGCGTGTGGCGCAGGCCGGTGAGGCGGAATTCTTCGAGAAGGGCGTCGAGTTCTTCTTCGCGCTTTTTGGCGTCCGGTTGAGTGATCTCGAGGACGGCGCGGATATTATCCTCCACCGACAAGCCCCGAAATACCGAGGCTTCCTGGGGTAGATAGCCGATTCCGAGCCGAGCGCGGCGATACATGGGCAGCGGCGTCACATCATAGCCGTCGAGCGAAATGACGCCCCTATCGGGCTTCACCAGCCCGGTGATCATATAAAAAACGGTGGTTTTGCCGGCGCCGTTGGGACCGAGGAGTCCGACTGCTTCGCCGCGCGCGACATGCAGGCTCACGTCTTCCACGACGCGGCGCGATTTATAAGACTTCGCCAGGTTGTGAACCGACAGCAGGCCCTCGCCGTCGAATCCGGCTGGCTCGTGGTAGGCCGAGCGCGGCTCAAATGCGGCCTGCTGATCCACGCTGGGGGCTGGTCCCCAAAAGGCCTTGTCCCGCGCTTCTTCGTCAGCGTCGGCGCCTAAATTTTCGGCGCCGGCGTCGATCCACTGGCCTTCGAAGATTTCGTCGGGCTTGCGGGACCGCCTGACGCCTTCCGCGAGCCGCGCCAGCGACTGGCCGGCGGCGCGAAAACGCAGTGAAAGTGCGGAAAGATAGCTCAAGCGCGCCTTGTCCGTCGCTCTGGGCATCCAAGGTTTGGAAGCGTTAACCGTGCTCTATCCGATGAGCGCCGCATCTGAAATATGTGGTGTGCGGCGCCGCGCTGCGAGTCGCAGTCACGCCCAAGGGCGCTTCGCCGCGGCCTGCTTTTCATAATCATCGATCTTCTTGGCCTTTTGGAGCGTCAGCCCGATGTCATCGAGTCCATTCAGCAGGCAATGCTTGCGAAAGGGATCGATGTCGAATTTGATGACGCCGCCGTCGGGCCCGCGAATTTCCTGCGCCTCAAGATCGATGGTCAGCGTGGCGTTCGCGCCGCGCTTGGCGTCGTCCATCAGTCTGTCGAGCTCGGCCTGGCTGACCGTGATCGGCAAGATCCCGTTCTTGAAGCAATTGTTGTAGAAAATGTCGGCGAAGCTTGTCGAAATGATGCAACGGACGCCGAAATCGAGCAGCGCCCAGGGCGCATGTTCGCGCGACGAGCCGCAGCCGAAATTGTCGCCGGCGACGAGAATGCTGGCGTTGCGGTAGGCGGGCTGGTTCAGCACGAAATCGGGGTTCTCCGAGCCGTCCTCGCGATAGCGCATCTCCGAAAAGAGGCCCTTGCCGAGGCCGGTGCGCTGAATGGTTTTGAGATACTGCTTGGGAATGATCATGTCCGTATCGACGTTCATGATCGGCAGCGGCGCGGCGACGCCGGTCAGCGTGGTGAATTTTTCCATTTGGGGACCTGTGGGTTCAAGCGCGCCCTTTATCAAATCCCCCGCCCGCGCGCAAAGGAAGCCTATCGGGGGCGCGGCCCTTTGATCTAAGATCGCCCGCGACCGACCTGTCGCGCTCCAAAAAGATCTACGGATGAACGCTCTCGTTATCGAAGCGATCGGCTATCTCGCCGCGGCGGCGAGCGTGTTCGTCTATGTGTCGAACACCATGATCCCCTTGCGCATCGCGGCGATCCTCGCCAATGCGCTGTTCGCTCTTTATTTCTTCTTGAAGGGTCTCTACCCGCTCTTCGCGCTCAACGCCTTTCTGGTGCCGGTCAATGTGCTGCGGCTTCGGCAGATGCAGCGCCTTGTCCAGGACATTCGCGCCGCCGCCTCCGAGGATTTCGATTTCGAATGGCTGCGCCCCTATATGAAGCCGCTAAAACTGTCCGAAGGCTTCGTCCTGCATCGCAAGGGCGATTTGTCGGAGGAAGCCTATCTTTTGGTGCGCGGCGAAATCCATCTGCGCGAGCCCGACGTGACGCTGAAGCCCGGCGCGCTCTTTGGCGAGATGGGGATGTTCACCGATGAGAATCGCCGCACCGCCACCGCGGTCGCCGCGACGGACGTCGAGCTTCTCTGCGTGCGCTACGACGATCTCTTGCAGCTCGCGGCGCAGACCCCCCAATTCGGCTTTTACCTGATGCGGCTCATGGTTCGGCGCATGCAGCACAATGTCGAGTTGGCGCGCGCAGGCAAAGGATGAGCGCGAACTTCAATCCCATGCGCGTCATGCCCGCGCTTGTCCCTTGGCGCGTCATGCCCGCGCTTGTCGCGGGCATCCACGCGGACGTATCGGCTGCAGTTGAAAGACTGTAATACGATCCGCTGAATAGGGATCGCGCAGCATCATGGCGTGGATGGCCGGGTCAAGCCCGGCCATGACGAACTCGAAGGCGTCAGAAAAATAATGTCGCAAAAAATCTACCCCGTGCCGGACGACTGGAAGAAGAATGCGCGCATCGACGAAGACGCCTATCGCCGGCTCTATGAGCGTTCGCTGAAAGACCCCGACGGCTTCTGGGCCGAACAGGCGCAGCGCATCGACTGGATCACGCCCTTTTCAAAAGTGAAGCGCACGAGCTTCGATACGCATAATGTTTCGATACGCTGGTTCGAGGACGGCACCACCAATGTCGCGATGAATTGCATCGACCGGCATCTGCCGGAGCGCGCCAATAAGGTCGCCATCATCTGGGAAGGCGACGACCCTTCCGTCTCGCGCCACATCACTTACGGCGAACTGCATGAAGAAGTCTGCCGCTTCGCCAATGTGCTCAAGAAGCATGGCGTCAAGAAAGGCGACCGCGTCACCATCTATCTGCCGATGATTCCCGAGGCCGCTTTCGCCATGCTCGCCTGCGCGCGCATCGGCGCGATTCATTCGGTGGTCTTCGGCGGCTTCTCTCCGGATTCACTTGCGGGACGCATCGAGGACGCACAATCAAACGTCATCGTCACCGCCGACGAAGGCCTGCGCGGCGGCAAGAAAATTCCGCTCAAAGCAAACGTCGACGAGGCGCTCGACAAGGTTTCGGCGAAGACGGTCATTGTCGTGACGCGCACCGGCGCCGACATCGACATGCAGCCTGGCCGCGATTTCCGTTACGAGGAAGAAGCGGCGCGCGTGCACGCCGATTGTCCTTACGCGGAGATGGACGCGGAAGATCCGCTGTTCATCCTTTACACGTCGGGTTCGACCGGCAAGCCGAAAGGCGCGCTGCATACGACCGGCGGCTATCTTGTCTATGCGTCGCTCACCCATGAGCTCGTCTTCGATTATCGCGAGGGCGACATCTATTGGTGCACGGCCGACGTCGGCTGGGTGACAGGCCACAGCTATATCGTCTATGGCCCGCTCGCCAATGGCGCGACGACGCTGATGTTCGAAGGCGTGCCGAATTATCCGAGCGTGTCCCGCTTCTGGGAGATCGTCGACAAGCACAAGGTCGATATTTTCTACACGGCGCCGACCGCCATTCGCGCGCTGATGGCGGCGGGGGAAGCGCCTGTAAAAAAGACGAGCCGCAAATCGCTGCGCTTGCTCGGCTCCGTCGGCGAGCCGATCAATCCCGAAGCCTGGGAATGGTATCATCGCGTCGTCGGCGAAGGCCGTTGTCCGATCGTCGATACATGGTGGCAGACGGAGACGGGCGGCGTGCTGATCTCGCCGCTGCCCGGCGCGATTGATCTGAAGCCCGGCTCGGCGACGCGGCCCTTCTTTGGCGTCGCGCCGGAGATCGTCGATCCGCTCGGCAATGTTCTCGAAGGCCAATGCGAAGGCCTGCTCGTCATCGCCGATTCATGGCCGGGACAGATGCGCACCGTCTATGGCGATCACGAACGTTTCGCGCAGACTTACTTTTCCGCTTTCCCCGGCAAATATTTTACCGGCGACGGCGCCAAGCGCGATTCCGACGGCTACTACTGGATCACTGGCCGCGTCGACGACGTCATCAATGTCTCTGGCCATCGACTCGGCACGGCGGAAGTCGAGAGCGCGCTCGTCGCGCATGAGAAAGTTTCGGAAGCGGCCGTCGTCGGCTATCCGCACGACATCAAGGGACAGGGCATTTATGCGTTCGTGACGCTCAATCAGGGCGTGACGCCGAGCGAGCATTTGCGCAAGGAGCTCGTGCATTGGGTGCGCCATGAGATCGGGCCGATCGCGACGCCCGACATCGTGCAATTCGCGCCGGGACTGCCGAAGACGCGCTCGGGCAAGATCATGCGGCGCATCTTGCGCAAGATCGCCGAAGGGGAATTCGGCGCGCTGGGCGACACCTCGACGCTCGCCGATCCGGGCGTGGTGGAGGAGTTGGTGCGGGAGAGGCCCAATCCGATTCACTAGTCCCGCTAATCAACTGACGGATTTGCTCATGGGCATTTTCTTACACGGCTTAAAACTGCAATATTATCGAGGGATTGGCGATCAAATACAGTCCTTGTGTCCATTCAAGCGCTTTAACTTTTTCATTGGATCAAATAACTCTGGAAAATCAACAGTGCTGAATTTTATCTCAAGGCATTTGTCAAATTATCCAGGAAGGGAAGGTGAAAGAGCAAATCAACTCGATTCTCTTGATGTACATTTGGGTTCAAGCCAAGGGACGCTGAGTGCGTGCCTTGCGATTCCATCAACGCACTTCCTAGAAATGGCGACTACCGGCTTACCCCCTCAGCGCGTCCAACATGGACATAATTTCGATTCAAAAGACCTCGTTACAAAACTCATCGCTTATTTTGACGAAGGTGGGGTGATTTGGTTCAGAACTCCGATTCCTCCAGCAAGAGGAGCTTTTCCACCTCCCTCTTTTGATTTCGACAAAGGAATTGACGCTCAGACCGGACTGACTGTTATGCGGCCCGATGAGTGGGAATCTTTTTGGTCACTCTCAACTGGAAGAAACGGCGGCGCCTATCAAGCGCATTGGTTCCCGGAATCCATCCAAGCACTTAGATCGCGAGCCAAGATCCAATTGCCTCAAGCGGGTCTTATTCCTGCAATCCGGCAAATCGGTCCCAAGGATCAAGACTACTCTGATCTTAGCGGACAGGGTCTGATAGATCGCTTAGCCACTCTTCAAAACCCGGATTACGATAGACCACAAGACAAGGAGGTGTTTGAGAGAATTAACAAATTGTTGGTGGATGTGAGTGGCGAAAAGTCTGCGCAGATCCAGATACCTCACAACCGCCAACATATTGTAGTGGAAATGAATGGAAAGAAATTGCCTCTTTCCGCACTCGGAACGGGAATTCACGAGCTAATTGTCATCGCTGCTGCCTGCATCTCACATGAAAATATGATAATATGTATTGAAGAGCCGGAGCTTCACCTTCATCCAATCTTACAGAGAAAGCTCGTTTCCTATTTGCAAAAATATACTTCAAATCAGTATTTTATTGCTACCCACTCCGCCTGCTTCATCGATACTCCTGGGTCCGCCGTGTTTCATGTCAGCAACGATGGAGCCAAGACGCAGATTACAGAAACAATTCTCAAGCGTGAGCGCTTTGGAATATGCGTGGATCTTGGGTATAAGGCTTCAGACCTGCTTCAAGCAAACGCAGTAATTTGGGTTGAAGGGCCATCTGACAGAATCTATCTGAAACACTGGATAGCGTCGCTCGACGACGAACTTATCGAAAGCACCCATTACTCGATTATGTTTTATGGCGGTAGACTGCTCAGCCATTTGTCGGGTGACGACATGGAATCAGACGAAGAGGTCAAGCAATTTGTAAATCTAATGGCCTTAAACCGAAATAGCGCTATTGTGATCGATAGCGACAAGCGTTCCGCATCTGACGCTTTGAATCAAACTAAATCCCGCATTATCGAAGAGTTTTCCAGATCGAGGGGACCTGCCTGGGTTACAGCCGGGCGGGAAATTGAAAATTATATCCCGTACGAAATGCTGCAGGATGCGGTGAAGAACGTTCACTCTAAAGTATACGGCACCCACCACAAGAATGGCCGATTCGAACATGCTTTGTACTTTAAGCGGCTGGGAGACGACGGTCAGCCGGGTAAAGCGATCGTCAAGGAGGTCGACAAGGTGCGCGTCGCCCAGCGGGTATGCGAAACCGCTGCAGATCTTTCATGCCTCGATCTTCGAAATCGAGTTGTTGAGCTGATTAGCTTCATACGAAAGGCCAACGGTCTAGAGGTTCATCTGAGTAGTTGAGTTGGCCACATCCGCAGCGGACGTCGCCTATTGACGGGATGTCGTTTCGGCGGCCCGCAACTGCAGCGCTGAAGCGGTCAAGCTCCTGCGCAGGTCGAAGAATCGCCTATTTCTTATCGAAGAGCGCGAGCGCTTCCGGCGCGAGCACGCCGCCGGTGATCTCGACCGTTAGAAAGGGCGCGGCCTCGGCGACAGCGCGGCTCGTAATCATGATCTGGCCGAGCCGTTTCGCTAATTGCTCGATCGACGCGGCGAAGACGACGCGTCCCATGCCGCACCAGACGATCGCGCCCATGCACATCGGGCAGGGCTCGCCCGACGTATAAAGCGTCGCGCCTTTTAAGTCCTTCGCCGGATTGTCGGCGACGAAGCGGCGGATCGCCACCATCTCGCCATGCGCCGTCGGATCATTGTTCGTCACGCCGAGATTGCGTCCGGTCGAGAAGACTTTGCCGTCGTGCACGATCACCGCGCCGAAGGGAAAGTCGCCCTTCGCCGCTTCGTCGATCGCGAGCCGCATGAACTTCTCATCCTCCGGACGGACAGGCGAGCGCTTCGCATGCGCCAGCGCGGGCGTGGCGCCAATCGCAGCCGCGAGACCGACGCCCATTGTCGTCAGCGCGGCGCGCCGATCAAAACGACCGCCGCCGCAATCGCATGTCTTATGGCTCATCTCTCGCCCCAGCCCGTCGAACGTCCTTGCGCCAACTTGACATGGCGAACCGCGCAATGCCACTCGCGACGCTTAGGAAGCGGCGGGCGACTCAAACCCTCATGCTGAGGAAACCAGTCGTTGCGCCAGAAAGTGCTAGTGGGGCTGTTGGAGATGGCGAAGGCTTTCATTTTTCCGGGTCAGGGATCTCAGGCGGTCGGCATGGGCAAGGCGCTGTTCGATGCTTTTGCGCCGGCGCGCGCGGTTTTCGCCGAGGTCGACGAGGCGCTGTCGCAGCCGCTCTCGAAGCTGATGTTCGAAGGACCGGAAAACGAGCTGACCCTGACCGCCAACGCCCAGCCCGCCCTGATGGCGGTCTCGCTCGCCGCGATCCGTGCGCTCGAGGCCGAATGCGGCCTTGATCTTACGCGCGACGCGGCCTTTGTCGCCGGACATTCGCTCGGCGAATATTCAGCGCTCGCGGCCGCCGGCGCGCTGACCATTTCCGACACGGCGCGGCTTTTGCGCATTCGCGGCGACGCCATGCAGAAGGCGGTTCCGGTCGGAGAGGGCGCAATGGCGGCGCTGCTCGGCGCTGACCTCGATCAGGCGCGCGCCATTGCTGAAGAGGCCGCGGCGGTGGCGAACGGCGTCTGCCAGGTCGCCAATGACAATGGCGGCGGACAGGTGGTGATTTCGGGGGCCAAGACAGCGGTCGAGAAAGCGATCGACATTTCCAAGGAGAAGGGAATCAAGCGTGCAGTGCTGCTGCCGGTCTCGGCGCCTTTCCATTGCGCGCTGATGCAGCCCGCCGCCGACGCCATGCGCGATGCGCTTGCGGGTGCGGCGATCAGCGCGCCGCTCGTCCCGGTCGTCGCCAATGTGACGGCGGAGCCGATGCAGGACCCGGAGGCGATCCGCCGTCTGCTTGTCGAGCAAGTCACCGGCGCGGTGCGCTGGCGCGAATGCGTGGCCTATATGGCCGATCACGGCGTGACGAAATTCGTCGAATGCGGATCTGGCAAGGTTCTCGCGGGGCTATTGAAGCGAATCGCGCCGCAAGCTGCGGGCATTTCAGTCGGCGCGCCGGCCGATTTCGACGCCTATCGCGCCTTCGCATAGAGCGCGCCGCGAAAAAGTGGAATCCGGTTTTTCGCGTAAAGCGCGCTCTAATCTTTTAGAATCGATCACGTTATCTGCATTTGGGCGATTCCGCCCAAACGCAGCGTGATCTAGCGACGCGGAGAGACAGACAAAAGAAAAGGCCCGGTCGCGAAGACCGGGCCCCTTCTCTCGACCGTAAGGCCGATCAGTCGGAATTAGTACTTGGCCAACACCGGCGCCGGCGAGGCGAAGTTGAAGTGATAGTTCACGCCAGCGCGGATCGTGTGGAAGCGCGTGCGGTTGTTGGTGCTGTTGAGGCCGAAGCCGCCGCCCCACCAGCCGCCGCCGTTGCCCTGGCCGCTGATCTGCGTATACAGATACTCGGCCTTGGCGGACCAGTTCGGCATGAACATGTATTCGGCGCCGCCGCCAACGGTCCAGCCGGTCTGCACCGCGCTGTTCTGGTTCCACCAGCCGTTGCGCTGCACTTCGCCATAGGCGAAGCCGCCCGTGCCGTAGAGGAGCAGCTGCGGGCTCAGCAGCGTGATGCCCACGCGGCCGCGAACCGTGCCGAACCAGTTGATGCGAGCGGTGTCGACCGATCCGCCGAAGAAGCCGGCCGCCAAGAAGGGGTTCAGGGCGGGGAAGAACACCGGACCGACCAGGAACGGGAACAAGTTGTTGCCGCCGCCGCCCGAGCCGATGCTCGTGCCCTGGAAGTCGGTCTCCACGCCCACGACGAACATCGGCGTGACCTGGAAGTTGTAGCCGATCTGGCCGCCGCCGACGACGCCGCCGCGACCGCCGCTGCCGCCGCCCCAACCAAAGTTGATGACGTTGGAGGAGGAGCGATCCTGGAAGCCGCCACCGAGGTTAAGACCGGCGTAGAAGCCGGTCCAGGTCATGACCGGCGGCGGGGGAATGTAAGGCGGGGGCGCCTTGTGGGAGGGGAGGTCGGCGGCGCTCGCAGCGCCGGCGAAAAGCGCCGTCGCCAGAGCCAGAGCCGAAATCGCTGTCTTCATCTCTCTATCCTTCAGTTCGAGCCAACTTAAATTTAATAGGTGCGCCAGTCCCGTGACTCTCTCGGACGTTCGTTGACGCTGACCTCAAGCACGGCGGAGTGTGGTCAAATTTCACGCGGGAAACAACAAACAGAAGGTAAAATCGGGCCCAAAAAGGCCAAAAGATTTTTAGTGTTGCACTTGGGTCACATGGGGATTTAGCGGCCATCCTGATGCAGGAACTGAGCAATTCGGCCTCGAATCCGTCGTTTGCGAAACAAAGTCGAGATCGCGCTCGTTCATTCTCCCGCCTTCGACCAAGCGCCGATGCGAGCGCCTTTTCGAAGCCGGCCGTCTGACGTTGAACCGCGGCTGAAAAAAGGCCACTCCCCAAACTGAGCTATAAGGCTCACGCCATGGGCAGGTGGGAGGAGAGGGAATGTTCGATCTAAACGGCAAGACCGCGCTGGTGACGGGCGCAAGCGGGGGAATCGGCGCAGCGATCGCGCGCGCGCTTCATTCGTCCGGCGCGACCGTGGCGCTTTCCGGCACGAGGAAAGAGGCGCTTGAGGCGCTTGCCGGCGAACTGAACGGCCGCACGCACATCCTGCCTTGCAATCTTTCTCAAAAAGAAGAGACCGAGAAGCTCGTGCCGGCCGCCGAAGCGGCAATGGGCGGGCTGGACATCCTTGTCAACAACGCCGGAATCACGCGCGACATGTTGTTCATGCGACTCAAGGACGAGGATTGGGACGCCGTCATCAACGTCAATCTGACGTCGGCCTTCCGATTGTCGCGCGCGGCGCTGCGCGGAATGATGAAGAAGCGCTTTGGCCGCATTATTCAAATCACCTCGGTCGTGGGCGTGACAGGCAATCCCGGACAGGGCAATTACGCCGCCGCCAAGGCGGGCATGATCGGCATGTCAAAATCGCTTGCGGCGGAAGTCGCCTCACGCGGCGTAACGGTCAATTGCGTTGCGCCAGGCTTCATCGAAAGCCCGATGACCAATGCGCTGACCGACGCGCAGAAAGAGTCGATCCTTCGGATGGTCCCGACCGGAAGGCTTGGAACCGGCGCGGATGTGGCCGCCGCCTGCGTCTATCTCGCAAGCGAAGAGGCGGGCTACGTCACCGGGCAGACCTTGCATGTCAACGGCGGCATGGCGATGATCTAGCAAGGACCAACGCTGCGCGGAACGCGTCTGCGGCGACCTTTCGCCGCGTCCGCGGGGAGCGCGGCGCGCCTCTCGCCATGCTTGGGGAAGTATGCTACCAGAGCCTCGCCGCTGAGGGGCGGCGTCGCCGCGATTTCAACCCGGGGCGCAAGCCGCTATGCGTCTTGCGCATATCAGGGCGGTCGGCGAGCGATTGCAAGTTAAAGGGATGAATGGCGATTGCGGAGCGCGCCAGCCGGCCTGCTTCAAGTCGTCACACGGCGCGAGTAAGCGCCAAATGCAGACAGGGATCAAAGAAGATGAGCGATGTCGCCGAGCGCGTGAAAAAGATTGTTGTCGAGCACCTCGGCGTCGAAGCCGACAAGGTCGTCGACAAAGCCAATTTCATCGACGATCTGGGAGCCGATTCGCTTGATACCGTCGAACTCGTGATGGCTTTCGAAGAAGAATTCGGCGTCGAGATTCCGGACGACGCCGCCGAGACGATCCTCACTGTCGGCGACGCCGTGAAGTTCCTGGAAAAGGCGAAGGCCGCCTGACGGACTAAAAAAGATCCAAGCGCGCGGCGAACCTCTCGCGAGGCTTCGCCGCCATCGCTATTTCGACAACGACAAAAAGTATGAGAGTTGAGCCATGCGCAGGGTGGTCGTCACCGGTCTTGGCGTCGTATCTCCTTTGGGCTGCGGCGTAGAGACGAACTGGCGCCGTCTAGCCGCCGGCGAATGCGGCTTCAAGCGTATCGATACATTCGAAGTCTCCGACCTCGCCTGTCAGATCGCTGCGGTCGTGCCGCGAGGCGATGGCTCGAACGGCACGTTCAATCCTGACCACTGGTTCGATCCCAAAGAGCAGCGCAAGGTCGATGACTTCATCATCTATGGCGCGAGCGCTGCGACGCAGGCCTTAAACGACGCCGGTTGGGTTGCCGACACGCCGGAAAAGCAGGAGGCGACCGGCGTTCTGATCGGCTCCGGCATCGGCGGACTGGGCGGCATTTACGAAACCTCCGTCACCTTGAGGGAGAAGGGACCGCGTCGCGTGTCGCCCTTCTTCGTCTCGGGCAGAATCATCAATCTCGCGGCGGGCTATGTCTCGATCATGCATGGCCTCAAAGGACCGAACCATGCGGTGGTGACGGCTTGCGCGACCGGCACGCACGCCATCGGCGACGCGGGCCGCATCATCGCGATGGGCGACGCCGACGTGATGGTCGCGGGCGGCGCCGAATCGCCTGTCAATCGCATTGGCGTCGCCGGCTTCGCCGCGTGCCGAGCGCTTTCGACCGGTTTCAACGATCGTCCCGAAGCCGCCTCGCGGCCTTACGACAAGGATCGCGACGGATTTGTGCTTGGCGAAGGCGCCGGCTGCGTCGTGCTCGAAGAGTATGAGCACGCGAAGGCGCGCGGCGCGAAAATCTATGCCGAGCTCATCGGCTACGGCATGTCAGGCGACGCCTATCACATCACCGCGCCGACGCCCGATGGCGACGGCGCCTATCGCTGCATGAAGGCCGCGCTGAAGCGCGCCAACATTTCAGTGGCGGACATCGATTATGTGAACGCGCATGGCACGTCGACGCCGCTCGGCGACGAGATTGAACTGAAGGCCGTTGAACGTCTTCTCGGCAATGTCGAAGCCAAACTCGCCATGTCCTCGACGAAATCTGCGATCGGTCATCTGCTCGGCGCCGCCGGCGCGGTCGAGGCGATCTATTCGATCCTCGCGATGCAGGCCAATGTCGCGCCGCCGACTCGCAACCTCGACAATCCGTCGGTCGAAACGTCGATTGATCTCGTGCCGCACAAAGCGCGCGAAAAGGAAATCAATATCGCGCTGTCGAATTCCTTCGGCTTTGGCGGCACGAACGCCTCGCTGCTGTTTCGCCGCGCCTCCTGATCGCTCTAAAGTCGGTCAGCTCATTTTGAGGAATCGCTGGCCGGACCGGGCGTTCCTGAATTCGCCACAATGAGGCATAGTGTAAGTCCTCGGCGCTAGTTGGCCGCGCGACATCTTCAGCTTTGTAGTGGGCGTATTGCGATGAGCGAAGCGGACGAAAAAGGCGCGCCCGAAAAAAAAGCAGATGCTGGCGTGACGCCGCCGGCCGATCCCGCCGCGGAAAAGGCGGAAACGGTCGCGTCGCCTAACGACACCGCCGCCGCCCCAGCCTCCCCGCAAAGCGCCTCGGCAGAAGGCTCCGCTGCGCCGCAGGGCGAAGCTGCAGATATCGCTCCGACGCCCTCGGCAAAACCTTTAGCGGCTCCGCCTGCGCCGGAGTCTGGAAGCACGCCGCTGGCGCGACCCGTCAAACCCCTGGCGGCCACGCCTGCGCCAAGATGGCCAAGCCCGCCGCCCCCCACAGCCAAGCCCGCCGAGCCGCCCAAAGCTCCCGTCACGCCAGGCGCTGACATCGCCTCTGCAGCCGTGAAGCCGGCCGAAACTTCCTCCGTGAAGCCCGCGGAGGTTCCGCCTCCATCGAGGCCAAGCTACGCGCCGCCATCTTCCGCAACGCCGACGACGCCTTCACCCTTCCGCGCGAATCCGCCGCCAAAGGAAGAGGCGCCGGCGGCGGCGAGGATATACGCTCCGCCGCCAAAACCTGCTCCGGCGCCTGCGGAGCCAATAACGCCTTCTCCTCAGCCTGAGACGGCGGCGTCGCCATCCGCGCCTGCGGCTGAAGCGCCCTCCGTCAAGCCGCCGCCAGAAGCGCCCGCCACGGCGCCGCCTACCGTCGCTCCCGCGGGCGCGAGCATTTTTGAACGACGCGCGACCCCGCAAAGCGCCAAACAGGTCCAACGGCCGCAGGCCGCGCCCGCGCCGCCGCCGAAAAAGCGAATAAAGCGCCGCGAAGGCACGCTTTCGGTGGCGAGCGGCTTCTTGAGTTTCGTGCTCGTGGCGCTTGTCGCCGGCGTCTTCGGCCTCATCGCCGCAACGCATAAGCTGAAGGAGCCGGGCCCGCTCCTAGCCGACAAGGTCGTCTATATCCCGCCGCGCAGCGACTTGCTTGAGATCATTTCTCAGCTCCAGCGCGAAGGGGTCATCGCTAGTCCAACGCTCATGCAGCTCGGCCTGCTTCTCGAAGGCAAGCTCGGAAAACTGAAACCCGGCGAATATGGCTTCAAGAAAAACATCAGCCTGCGCGATGTGATCAATCAGATCGCCTCCGGCCGTCAGATCATGCATAGCGTGACGATTCCGGAAGGTCTGACCTCGGAGCAGATCGTGCAGAAGTTGAAAGAGGCTGATCTGCTCGTGGGCGACATCAACGACCTTCCCAAGGAAGGCGCTTTGCTACCCGAGACCTATAAATTCCCCCGCAACTATCCGCGGGCGCGTCTCATTGCGAAGATGCAGGAAGATCAGCGCAAGACGCTCGAAGCAATCTGGGCGAAGCGCGCGCCCGATCTGCCTTTGCGCACGCCTTACGAACTGGTGACGCTGGCCTCGATCGTCGAAAAAGAGACCGGAAAAAGCGAAGAGCGGCCGCACGTCGCCGCGGTCTTCCTCAACCGGCTGCGCAAGGGCATGCGTCTTCAGTCCGATCCGACGATCATCTACGGACTCGTCGCCGGCAAGGCGACGCTTGGACGCCCGATCATGCGCGCCGAGATCGACAAATGGACGCCCTACAACACCTACGCCATCGACGGTCTGCCCCCGGGGCCGATCGCCAATCCGGGCCGCGCGTCGCTCGAAGCCGCAGCGCACCCCGCCCCGACTCGCGACCTCTATTTCGTCGCTGACGGCACGGGCGGCCATGTCTTCTCCGAATCCCTCGATCAGCATTCGCGCAACGTCCAGAACTGGCGGCGACTGGAGAAGGAAAAGAACGACGAAACGATTGATCGCGCGACGCCGGGCGTCCCCGCGCCGGCCACGCCAAAACCCGAAAAACGCACGCAGGCCCCCATTGGACGTCTCGTCAATGTCGCGGAGAGTCACGAAGATTATCCGCCGGGCCGAACCATGGCGCCCGATGACGGTCCGACCCACCGCCTCGGCAAATTCGGTTATGCCGAAGCCGATTTCCTTCTCGGCGGCCATGGCGACCGTACGCAAATTCTAACGGCGGAATTCGTCGCTTTGAGATCTGCGCGCCCGTTCTTTACCGACGAAACTACGCAGCCGCGCGCCCAGCGATTGTTTGATCCATCGCTCCTCGCCCGCCGCCCGCCGCCCCCCGATGAAGAGGAGGAGCGGCTCAATCCGGATATGACGACGACAACCGTCTCGCGCCAAAGTCCGCAGGCGCAGCCTGACGCCGGCTCCGACATGGCGGCATATCCTATTCCGCCTGCGCAGCGCGCCGAGCAGAAAGCGCGCGCAGCGCGCCTTGGACTTGCTGCGGGCTCCGACGAGCTTCCCGGCGAACCGCTCGCTCAAAGAGCCGCTCAGGAAGCCGCGCCGCCGTCAGAGGCCACGGCATTGGCCCCGGCTGGCGGTCGACCCCTTCGTCCACGCGCCTTCGACGCCTCGGAAGGCACGCCGCTCGACCCGCTGCGTGACAAGAGCTGGGATCTCACCTCAGCAAAGACGGTCCCTTCGACTGCCGATTTGCGGTAACGCCGACGCGGCGATAGTGAAGCGCGTCGCGGGCAAGCCGCACGCCAATTCGTCCTCTCGGACCCGCCGCAGCAAATGACCATTCTCAAACAAGCAAGCATTCTCAGCATGACGGGATTCGCCCGCATCCAGAGCGCCGTCGGTTCTTTCCGCTATGCGTGGGAACTCAAAAGCGTCAACGCCAAGGGACTCGATCTGCGTCTGCGCACGCCGCCTGATTTCGACTCCGTGGAAATCAAAGCGCGGGAAAAAATCGCCGCACGGCTGGCGCGCGGAGCGGTCTTCGCCAATCTCGCCGCGAAACGCGAAGACGAAAGCCAGGTCGCTCGTCTGAACCGCGCCGCTCTCGAAGCGCTTCTCGCCGGGCTTTCCAAACTGCCGCCGTCCAATGTGGGACCCGCCACGCTCGATGGTCTTCTCGCCGTGCGCGGGGTGGTTGAGATCGTCGAGCCGGAGCTCTCGGAGACCGAGCGCGCGGAAATCGAGTCGCAAATTCTTGCATCGCTGGACGAAGCGCTCGACGCGCTGATCGCAGCGCGCAAAGCGGAAGGCGGCGCTCTTGCAACGGTTCTGCGTCAACGGCTCGATCGCATATCAATCCTCGCCGCGCAGGCCGACGCGGCCCCGGCGCGTCAGCCCGAAGCGATTCGTGCGCGGCTGAAGCAGCAACTCGCGCGACTCCTGGAGAATGCCGAAGGATTCGATTCAGTGCGGCTGCATCAGGAGGCGGCGCTGCTTGCGGTTCGGACCGATATTCGCGAGGAGCTCGACCGGTTGAAGGCGCATGTCGAGAGCGCCTCCAAACTTCTTACAGCGGGCGGGCCGGTCGGCCGCCGCCTGGATTTCCTCGCGCAGGAGCTCGGCCGGGAGACCAATACGCTCTGCGCCAAATCGAACGACGCCGGGCTCACGGCGATTGGGCTTGACCTCAAGATCGAGGTCGAGCAGCTGCGCGAGCAGGCGCAAAATATCGAGTGAGTGGTGAGTAGTGAGTAGTGAGTAGACACAAGGGCCGCTACTCACTACTCACTATTCGCTATTCGCTACTCTCTCTCGAAAAACATGCCTCCGATCCAATCCAGCCGCCGCGGCATTGTCCTAATCCTTTCCTCGCCCTCGGGCGCGGGGAAGACGACTCTGACGCGAATGCTGTTGCAGGATCGCGATCTCGATTTGACGTTGTCGATTTCTGTGACGACGCGCGCGCGCCGCTCGAGCGAAGTCGACGGCATCCATTACAGCTTCATCTCCGAACGTCGCTTCACCGCCATGCGCGACGCCGGCGAGCTTTTGGAATGGGCTGAGGTTCACGGCAATTTCTACGGCACCCCGCGCGCGCCCGTCGAAGATATCCTTGCGCAAGGCCGCGATTGTCTCTTCGACATCGACTATCAGGGCACGCGCCAGGTACGCGAGAAGATGGGCCCTGACGCCGTCACCGTCTTCATCCTGCCGCCGTCGATGGACGAATTGCGCGCGCGATTGGAGCGCCGCGCTGAAGATTCGCGGGACGCGATAGAGCGACGGCTGGAGAATGCACGAAAAGAGATCGCGCGCTGGAAGGACTACGATTACGTGATCATCAACGACGATCTGCAGCGCGCCTTTGAAGATCTTATCGCCATCCTGCGCGCCGAGCGACAGCGACGGCCAAGGCGCGACAAGGAAATCGAACAATTCGTCGCCAAGCTTTTAAGCGAATAGTTCTTCGCATTTAGCGCGCTATGTTCTCCACATGGCGGCTATCGCTCTCAAACGCGTTTATGAGTCCGCGAAGGCGGAAGATGGAACGCGCGTTCTCGTCGATCGTCTTTGGCCCCGCGGCCTAAGCAAAAACAATGCGCACATCGATCTTTGGGCGAAAGATGTCGCGCCGAGCGATGCGCTGCGGCGCTGGTTCGGCCATAAGCCCGAGCGTTAGAAAGAATTTGAGAAGCGCTATCGCGCCGAACTTGCCGCGCCCGAGTCGCAGCAGCAAATCGACGCGATCCGCGTTCTTGCTCGTAAATATCACGTCACGCTGCTTTACGCGGCGCATGATGAGGCCATGAACAACGCGGTCGTGCTGCGCGATTATTTGCGCAAACGTCATTGAGCTGAAAGCGCGTTGGCGAGCGCGACAAAACCGGCGACGTCGATTTCTTCCGCGCGCTTCGTCTCCTCTATTCCAGCCGCTGCAAGGAGCGCTGAAGCGTCGACGCCGAGCGACTTCAAACTCTGCCGCAACATTTTGCGGCGTTGTCCGAAGGCGGCCTGCGTGACGCGCGACAAGGCGCGGGGATCGCATTCAAGCGGATTGGGATTGGGCGTAAGCTCGACGACGGAAGAGGTCACTTTCGGCGGCGGCGTAAAAGCTGCCGGCGACACGTCGAAAAGAATGCGCGCCTTCGTTCGCCAGCCGCAAAGCACCGCGAGCCGACCATAATCGGCGCGCTCCTTTGGCGTCGCGACGATCCGCTGCGCGACCTCTTTTTGAAACATCAACACATAGCGATCGAAGACCGAGGGCCAGGGCTCCGCCTCGATCCATTTCGTCAGCAGCGCTGTGGCGACGTTGTAAGGAAGATTGGCGCAGATACGAGCGACGCCACACCTGTCATTCCCGACAGACCGAAGGTCTGATCGGGAATCCATGTCGGGTCTCATCGCTGAGGCGCTGGATTCCCGATCGCTCGTTTCACGAGCGTCGGGAATGACAGGCGCGTGAGTCCGCACGATCGCGGCAACATCCATCTCTAGCGCGTCGCCTTCGACGATCGTCAGCCTGCCGGGATAATGCGCCGCAATCTCTTCGAGCGCCGCTAGACAACGAGAATCGCGTTCGACCGCGATGACGCGCGCGCCTTGCTCGAGCAGGGCGCGCGTCAATCCCCCAGGCCCGGGACCGATTTCAACCACGATCGTGTTATCGAACGGCCCTGCAGCGCGAGCAATGCGTGCAGTGAGATTGAGATCGAACAGAAAATTCTGTCCGAGCGATTTCTTTGCGTCGAGTCCGTAGCGGGCGACGACGTCTCGCAGAGGCGGCAGCGAGTCGCTCACTTACGTCGTGCGTCCTGCAAGTTTGATCGCTTCGATCAGACTCGTCGGATCGGCGACGCCTTTGCCGGCGATATCAAACGCTGTGCCATGGTCAGGCGACGTGCGCACGAAGGGAAGACCGAGCGTGACATTGACCCCGCGCTCGAAAGCAAGCGTCTTGATCGGGATCAGCGCCTGATCATGCGTCGGACATAGCGCCACGTCGTATTTTGCGCGAGCGGCTTTGTGGAACATCGTATCGGCGGGAAAAGGTCCAGACGCAATGACGCCACGCGCCCGTAATTCCATGATCGCCGGCGCGATGACGTCGATCTCCTCACGACCGATGGCGCCGTCTTCGCCCGCATGAGGATTGAGTCCTGCGAAGGCGAGGCGCGGCTTGGCAATGTGAAAGCGTGCGGCGAGATCATGCGCGACGATCTCGCCTGTCTCAATGATTAATTCGCGCGTCAGTTGTTTGGCGACATCACCGAGCGGAATGTGAATGGTAAGCGGAACGACCGCGAGTTCTTGCGACCACAACATCATCACCGCGCCATAGTCGCCGCCATAATGGCGATGCGCGAGCTCGGCCAAAAATTCAGTGTGTCCAGGATGCTTGAAGCCGGCCTTATACAGAATCGATTTTGCGATCGGATTAGTGACGACGGCGCGCGCTTCGCCCTTGGCGACGCATTCGACCGCGCGCTCGATCGAGCTCAGCGTTGAAGGGGCGTCGGCAGGATCGGGACTGCCGGGAACGCCAACGACATTAGAGCCTGTATCCACGACAGGCAGCGCGCGGGAGAATATGTCGCCCGCGTGCGCCGCCGTCGTAGTCTCTATCTGAATCTCGAGCGCGAGATTGGCCGCAGTGCGTGCGATAAACGCGGGATCGCTGAGCAGGAAGAAGGGCGGCAGATCGCATGAGTGATGCGCGACATAGGCCATGAGCGCGAGTTCCGGCCCAATCCCTGAAGGGTCGCCTTGTGTCAGAGCGATGGGCGGGGCCATGGCGCCACTTTCTGAACCGCGCTTGGGAATGTTCCTCGACGCTGCATATGCGCTTGCAGAACGATCAAATCCATAAAAAATGCGCGTCGCTCATTTTAAAGCGACGCGCAGCAATCGTGTAACCTGTCGACGGAAAGGCTTAAGCCTTTCCGATCTGCGCATGGGGCACGCCTTCCTTGTCCAACAAAGCGACAAGCTCGCCGCTCTGGAACATTTCCTTCGTGATGTCGCAGCCGCCAATGAATTCATTCTTCACGTAAAGCTGCGGGATCGTCGGCCAATTGGAATAGGCTTTGATGCCTTCGCGTATGACGCCGTCGGCGAGCACGTTGATCGCCTTGTAAGGCACGCCGAGGTGGTTGAGGATTTGCACCACCTGCATGGAGAAGCCGCATTGCGGCGCCTGCGGCGTGCCCTTCATGAAGAGCACGACGTCGGAGGATTCAATTTCATTCTTGATGCGGGCGTTGGCGTCGTCGGACATTTTCATTTGCCTTTGTTGCGGCGTTCAAGGCGCCGGTCGAGGAAAAAACTAAGGCGCACGCGTCGTCAGCTGCAATGCGTGCAACTCACCGCCCAATCGGTCGCCGAAAGCAGCGTTGACCATCTGGTGCTGCTTGACACGGGTAAGGCCGCGAAAGCGCTCGGAGACGACCGTCGCCGCCCAATGGTCGTCATCATTGACGAGCGCGGTGAGCTCCACCTGCGCGTCGGGAATGGCGGCCTTGATAAGACGCTCAATTTCAACGGCTGGCATGGGCATTTTATGACACCTCTGTCGGGAAAGCGCCCGAAAACGCATTATCGTCGCCGCCCATGAAGGCCGGCAGCGGGCTCTCGTGCCCCTTGCGCAGCTCGGTCAGCAATATCGGCGCCTCTCCAGGAAGGATCAAGGCGTCGCCCCCGACGCGCCCAACTGCCTGGACGGGCACGCCGGCCTCCGCGCACTCCTTTGCAACGGCAGCGGCGTCGCCCTGCGCGACCGTCACAAGATAGCGCGCCTGATCTTCCCCAAAGAGCGCCGCATGTCGAAGGCCCTCGGGAAGATGCGTGATTTCGGCTCCCATGTCGCCCGCCAACGCCATTTCGGCGAGCGCGACGGCGAGGCCGCCGTCCGAAATATCATGCGCCGCGCTGACGCGCCCAGAAAGGATCAATCGCCTAATGAAATCGCCGTTCCTGCGCTCGGTGGCGAGATCGACGGGCGGCGGCGCGCCGTCGGCGCGTCCACAAAGATCATGCGCATAGGCCGACTGGCCGAGCCAGCCCTTTGTCTCGCCGATCTGCAGGATCGTATCGCCCTTTCGCGCGAAGCCTGTTTGCGCCGCCTTGGCGACGTCCGCGATGACGCCAACGCCGCCGATCGCCGGAGTCGGCAGAATGCCAGCGCCCTGCGTCTCGTTGTAGAGCGACACATTGCCTGAAACGATGGGGAAATCGAGGGCGCGCGCCGCCTCGCCGATGCCCTGCAGGCAGCCGACGAACTGGCCCATATATTCGGGCCGCTCAGGATTGCCGAAATTCAGATTGTCCGTGAGCGCCAGCGGCGTCGCGCCGCGCACGGTGATGTTGCGCCAGCTTTCCGCAACCGCCTGCTTGCCGCCCTCATAAGGGTCAGCCGCGCAATAGCGCGCGGTAACGTCGGTCGTGAGCGCCAACCCTTTGGGCCCCGCCTTCACCCGGACGACCGCGGCGTCGCCGCCGGGGGGGCGCACGCTATTGCCGAGAATGAGGTGATCATATTGCTCCCAAACCCAGCGTTTGGAGCAGAGATTTGGCGTCGCCAGGAGTTTGAGCAGCGCATCGCGGTTCGAGAAGGGCGCTTTGATCGCGGCGGCGTCGACCGCCGGCTGTTTTGACGTCGGCGTCCAAGGCCGATCATAGACCGGCGCCTCGTCGCCCAATTCCTTGATCGGCAGATCGGCCCTTACCTCGCCCTTATGCTTGACGACGAAGCGAAGCGTGTCGGTTGTTTTGCCGACGATCGCGAAATCGAGCCCCCACTTCCGGAAGATCGCCTCGGCCTGCTCTTCGAGTTCGGGCTTTAAGACCATGAGCATGCGCTCCTGGCTTTCGGAGAGCATCATCTCATAGGCGGTCATGCCCTCCTCGCGGCAAGGCACCGCGTCGAGGTCCAGCTCAATGCCGAGATTGCCCTTGGCGCCCATCTCCACCGCGGAAGAGGTGAGGCCGGCGGCGCCCATGTCCTGAATGGCGATGACCGCGCCAGACGCCATAAGCTCCAGGCAAGCCTCCAACAGCAGCTTCTCCGAAAAAGGATCGCCCACCTGAACTGTGGGGCGTTTTTCCTCTGCGTCCTCCTCGAAAGAGGCGGATGCCATGGTGGCGCCGTGAATGCCGTCGCGCCCGGTCTTGGAGCCGAGATAGACGATCGGATTTCCGACGCCCGCAGCGGCCGAGTAGAAGATCGAGTCGGTGCGCGCCAGCCCGACCGCCATCGCGTTGACGAGAATATTGCCGTCATAGGAAGCGTCGAATTCCGTTGAACCCCCGACTGTCGGCACGCCGAAGCTATTGCCATAGCCGCCAATTCCGGCGACGACCCCCGCGACCAGCCGCCTGGTCTTGGGATGCGCGGGGCAGCCGAAGCGCAGAAGGTTTAGGCATGCAATCGGCCGCGCGCCCATTGTGAACACGTCGCGAAGAATGCCGCCGACGCCCGTGGCCGCGCCTTGATAGGGCTCGATGAAGGACGGGTGGTTGTGGCTCTCCATTTTGAAAACGCAGGCGTCGCCGTCGCCGATATCGATCACGCCGGCGTTTTCGCCCGGACCGCGAATCACCCAGGACGCCTTGGTCGGGAGCTTGCGCAAATGAATGCGCGACGATTTGTAGGAACAGTGCTCGTTCCACATGGCCGAGAAAATGCCGAGCTCGGTGAAGCTCGGCGTGCGGCCGATGAGCTTTAGGATGCGTGCGTATTCATCAGGCTTGAGGCCGTGAGCGGCGGCGAGCTCCGGCGTGACGGCGGGTTCAGTCGCGCTCACTTATCCTCGCATTGGTGGAATCTCTGCGCGGTTCTCTATTTTTCGCCGCGCTGCGGCGGCGAAAGGATTACTGCGCAGCGTCTGACGCGGCAAGCCGTGAGGCTGCCTAAAGTCAAACTTACGGTCCTGTCCATGGCAGCGACTGCAGCAAAGCGGCGCCAGCTATCTCACATGGATTACAAGGATTGTTGCCGCACAGCCACAGCCGCCAAGAATGAGCAGCTCACAGCCTAATTTTGCATCAGATGCGGTTGCATTACCAAAATTTTAGAGCAACGTGACAGTGACTTCGGCGCTTTTGTCGTCGACCGTCATCGCAGAATTTAATCCGGGGGTTCCGATGAAGAATTTTGTCCGCAGCACGTTGGCCGCTCTTATGGTCGGGAGCGCCGGCGCCGCGTTTGCCGCTGATCTGCCCGTTTATAAAGCTCCGCCGCCTGCGCCGCCCGTATTCACCTGGACCGGCCTCTACGGCGGCGTGAACATCGGTTATGCCTTCGGCGACAGCACTCGGGAAACAGGCGGCCTCGGCTATCTTAGCGCGGCCGGTCTGGCGGCGGCGCCGTTTGGCTCGGCCTGGAGCGTCGACCAGAATCTGCATGGCGTCGCCGGCGGCGGACAGCTCGGTTACAACTATCAGTTCAACCCGTGGCTCGTCCTGGGCGTCGAGGCGGACATTCAGGCCACTGACGCGGTGTCCCACAGCAACACCGCGGTTGGCATCGTTGACGGCGCAGGGCCCCACATACTGACCATGAATTCGACGAAGAACGTCGATTGGTTCGGCACGGTGCGCGGCCGAGTCGGCCTCACCCTGCCTTCCATGCCCAATCTGATGGCCTACGGCACCGGCGGTTTCGCCTATGGCCAGGTCATCAACAACGTCGGGTTCGCCGACAACTTCCTCGCTACTGCTGGAATAAGCGCCATCGGACACGGCTATTACGACAACACCAAAGTCGGCTGGACGGCGGGCGGCGGCGTCGAGTGGTCGCCCTCGGCATTCCCGTCATGGTCGCTCAAGGCCGAATATCTCTATGTCGATCTCGGCACGACAACGGCTAATTCCGTTCCGCTCAATGCCTTGCCTGGCTTCGGCACGGGAGGACCTCTCTTTGCCGCGGCCCATAGCTCGCCGACCCGCTTTCATACAGTTCGCGCGGGCGTGAACTGGCACTTCGACCCCTTCGCGGCTATAGCGCCTTCGACTGCCGGCGGCGCTCTGCCGTCGATCAAAGGACCGCCCCCGCCGGCGGTTTTCGTGGATAGCTATCAGCCGTTTCAGGTTCGCCTGAAGATTGCCGGCGTCATGCCGCTCGCCGGCCATGGCACGGTGTTCGACTCGGGCGCCGGACACCCTCTTTTGGGATCCATTGGCAGACAGACAGGCCTGACCACCCTAAACGGCGTGATTGCTGGCGCGAGCACGAACACCTCTAAGTCAATTATCCCAATGCTTGATGCGGCCTATTACCTCACCAAGAACTGGGCGATCGAGGCGATTTGCTGCGTTACGCCGCATCACATCCAGGGCACCGGCACAATCTCTAGCGACTTCGCTCGCGCCTGGCTGTTCCCGCCATCCGTCATGGCGCAATATCACTTCACCAATTTCGGCGCCGTCCAACCCTACCTCGGCGTCGGCGTTAACTTCACCACCTTCTGGAATACCCGCGTCAACAACGACACCTGGTCGATTCCCTTCACCCCTGGCGCTCCGCTTGCTGGTACGGGGGGCGTCCTCAGCACCTTCCAATATGCCACGGTTACCCCTTCATGGGGCCCGGTTGGACAGGTCGGCGTCGATTATATGCTCAACGAACATTGGGGCATAAACGTCGACTTCAAATATGTCGGGCTGCATCCGACGGTTCACTCCACCGTCGTCGCTTTCTCGCCGGCAGTGCCCGCAGTTGGAGCGATCTTCATCCCGGTCAAAGTGTCTCTGCCGATCAATCCGATCGTCGTCTCGGCGGGTCTGACCTATCGCTTCGGCGGCAGCCTCCTGTCTCCGCTGTTCTGACCATAGGCACAGTTAAAAGAAACCGGCCCATGATGGGCCGGTTTCAGATCGCAAAAAAACCCCCGGCGCGAGCCGGGGGTTTTTTGATTCACTTGGGCGTCGCATAATAAGGCCTGGCCCCGCACCCAGCGGGTGCGACGCAAAAAAATTTATCCGCTTAGCAGCCGGCAAATCGACTCAAGCTGCTCCAACGAGCCATAGCGGATACGCAGCTCGCCTTTTTCTCCGTCAGGACGAAGTTCAACGCGCATCCCGAGCGCGTCGCTCAGGGTTTTTTCAATGGCGCGCGTATCGGCGTCCTTGGCGGAACGAGCAGAACGTTTCGCAGGCCGAACATTTTCGGTTTCGTCCTGAGCAAGCCGTTCGACGTCGCGGACCGTCATTCCTTTTTCGACAATGCGCCGCGCCACCGCCGCCGGGTCAGCAACGGCAAGAAGCGCGCGGGCGTGACCGGCTGAAATCGCGCCTTCGCCGACGAGCTTTTTCGCCTCTTCCGGCAAATTCAGCAGGCGAATCGTATTGGCGATATGGGGCCGGCTCTTGCCGATGATCTTGGCGATCTCGCCATGAGAGTAGCCGAACTCTTCGCCGAGCCGTTCGTAACCCTTCGCCTCTTCGATGGCGTTCAAATCGGCGCGCTGCACATTCTCGATGATGGCGAGTTCAAGCGCCTCCTTGTCATCAGCTTCGTGGATGACGACTGGAACGTCGGAGAGGCCCGCCATCTGCGCGGCGCGCCAGCGCCGCTCGCCGGCGATAATTTCATAAGCGTCGGCGACGCCGGCGAGGGCGCGAACGACGATCGGCTGAATGACGCCCTTCTGACGGATGGAGGCGGTAAGTTCGGCGAGATCTTCCTCGCGAAAGGAAAGACGCGGATTGCGCGGGTTCGGCCGCAAAAACTCGATCGGCGCCTTGCGGGGGCCGCGGGGCCGCTCCCTCGTGGCGACGTCCGCGGCGGCGTCGCCGAGCAGCGCCGCCAATCCCCGGCCGAGCCGGCGCCGCGATTCCTCCGCCATTAGCAAGAAGCTCCTTTTTCTTTCCTAAGCCGCGCGCAGCCGCTTCTCGCGCTGGATCACCTCCGAGGCGAGTTTCAAATAGGCCTGACTGCCGGAGCATTTGAGGTCGTAGAGCAGCACCGGCTTGCCATGCGATGGCGCCTCGGAGACCCTGACGTTTCGCGGTATCATGGTGTCATAGACCTTCTCGCCCATGAAGCGGCGCACATCGGCGGCGACCTGATTCGCCAGATTGTTGCGTGGGTCATACATGGTCAGAACGACGCCGTGGATTGACAACTTTTGGTTGAGAGTTTGCTTGACCTGATCGACGGTCGAGAGAAGCTGGGACAGGCCCTCCAGCGCGAAAAACTCGCATTGCAGCGGTACCACGACGGCGTCACTGCCGGCTAACGCATTGATTGTTAATAAGTTCAGCGACGGCGGGCAGTCGATAAGAATGTAGCTGTAGCGCCGCTCCTCATCGTGTTCTACCGCAAGCTCGGCGAGCGCCCGCTTCAACCGAAAGGCGCGATCCTTATCATTGGCGATCTCAAGCTCGACCCCCAGAAGATCGAGAGTTGAAGGCGCGATCGAGAGACGCGGCACCGCCGTTGCGACGATCGCTTCCGCGAGGCTCGACTCGCCGAGCAGCACGTCATAAGTCGAGATCGGCCGGTGCTGACGATCAATTCCGAGGCCTGTCGAGGCATTGCCCTGCGGATCAAGGTCGATGACGAGAACTTCCTCGCCGACCGCAGCGAGCGCCGTGCCGAGATTAATGGCGGTGGTCGTCTTGCCCACGCCGCCCTTTTGATTGGCCAGCACAAGAATGCGCGGCGAAGAGGAAGCGGTCACGATGGGGAAGCCTTGCGCTTGACGACGACGATACGCGCGCCCTTGCGGGTGCGGCTTGCCGTCGATTCGCAGCTAAAGCTACCCAGCGCTTCGACTGCGGTCAATTCATCTCGCCACTCTTCCCCCTTTAAAAAAAAGCCAATAGCGCCCTCCTGAAGAGTCTCTTCGGCAAGCTGGACCAGGCGCGTCAGCGGCGCGAGCGCACGCGCGCTCACGCCGTCGATTTGGCCGGCCAGCCTTGGCATCACATTTTCAATGCGCTCGGGGTGAATGATTGCCGGCGCCGCTGTTTCACGTGAAACAGCCCGCAGGAAGCCGGCCTTGCGCTGATCGCTCTCGATAAGGTGGACGACAGCGTTGGGCTGGCCCTTGAGGAGGAGAGCGGTCACCAGCCCCGGAAAGCCGGCGCCGGACCCCATATCCACCCAGCGCCTGACACGAGGCGCCGCGGCTTGCACCTGCGCCGAATCGGCAAAATGCCGCAACCAGACGTCGTCGAGAGTCCCAGAGGACACGAGATTGATCTTCGCCTGCCAGCGCCGCACCAGCGCCGCGTAGACTTCAAGCTCCGCTTCGATTGGCATGAGTTCCGGGAAGAGATCCAGCGCCTCTTCCCGGCCGGCGTCTGCTTTCACGCGCGGCGCGCCCGCGCCGCCAGCAGCGTCAGCGCCGAAGGAGTCATGCCGTCGATGCGCTGCGCCTGGCCAATCGTGCGCGGCCGAAGATAGCTCAGCTTACCGCGCAGCTCGGCCGACAGGCCAGCTATCGACGCATAGTCCAGTCCCCCCGGCAAAGCTAAGCGTTCGTCGCGTCGATACGCGTCAATATCGGCCTGCTGCCGGTCGAGATAGACGGCATAGCGCGCCTCTGTCTCCAGCCGCTCCGTCGTTTCAGGCGCGATCCCGTTGAACTCAGGCCAGATCGACGCCAGCCGATCCAGCGTAATGTCCGGAAAGGAGAGCAGCGCATAGGCGCTGCGACGCAAACCGTCCTGATTGACCGGCAGCCCATGCCGGCGCGCCGCCGCCGATGTCAGTTCCCGCGTCTGCAGCATCTTTCGCGCAGCCTCGAGACTGGCGGCGCGGGCGGCATAATGCGACGCGCGGCCCACCCCGACGCTACCGATCTCGAGCCCGCGCGGCGTCAGGCGCTCATCGGCGTTATCGGCGCGCAGCGACAAGCGATATTCCGCCCGCGAGGTGAACATGCGATAGGGCTCGCTGACCCCGCGGGTGACGAGATCGTCGATCATGACGCCGAGATAGGCCTCGGCGCGATCGAGGACGACTGCGCTCTTTCCCGCCGCGTGGCGGGCCGCGTTGATCCCCGCGAGTAGCCCTTGCGCAGCGGCCTCCTCATAGCCGGTCGTGCCGTTGATCTGCCCGGCGAAGAAAAGCCCGCGAATGCGCTTGGTTTCGAGCGTCGCGGAAAGCTCCCGCGGATCGACATAATCATATTCGATCGCATAGCCGGGCCGCAGGATGCGCGCTTCTTCCAGCCCAGGAATCGCGTTGATGAAGGCCTGCTGGGTCGCCAGCGGAAGCGAGGTCGAGACGCCGTTCGGATAGACGGTGTCGTCGTCGAGCCCCTCGGGTTCGAGAAAAATCTGATGCGCGTCGCGATCGGCGAAGCGCGTGACCTTGTCCTCGATCGAGGGGCAGTAGCGCGGTCCGGGGCCAGAAATCGCCCCCGTGCGCAAGGGCGAGCGATGCAGATCGTCGAGAATGATCCGGTGCGCGGCCGGCGTCGTGCGGGTGACGCCGCAGGCGATCTGACGGTTTTCAATCTTCGTCGTCAGATAGGAGAAGGGCTCGGGCGTCGGATCGCCCCATTGTTCCTCGAGCGCTTCCCAGCGGATGGCGCCCCCGTCGAGCCGCGGCGGCGTGCCGGTCTTGAGACGCGCTGCCGCAAAGCCCGCCGCCCGCAATCGTCGGCTCAACGTGTTCGAAGGCGCGTCGCCCATACGGCCGGCCGGCGTGCGTTCGTCGCCGATATGGATGACGCCGCCAAGAAAGGTGCCGGTGGCGACGACGACGGCGCAGGCCCGAATTTCGCCCGCCGCCGTCACGACGCCCCGAACGCTTTCGCCTTCGAGCAGCAGGTCTTCGACGGAAGCTTCGACGATCGTCAGATTTTCGGTCTCGTCGAGCGCCGCCTGCATCGCCGCGCGATAGAGCTTGCGGTCGGCTTGGGCGCGCGGGCCGCGCACCGCCGGGCCCTTGGACCGATTGAGAACCCGGAACTGGATGCCGGCGGCGTCGGCGACGCGCCCCATCAGGCCGTCGAGCGCATCGATCTCCCGAACCAGCTGGCCCTTTCCAAGGCCGCCGATCGCTGGGTTGCAGGACATTTCACCGATTCGAGCGCGATTTTGCGTGACGAGCGCGGTGCGCGCGCCAAGGCGCGCCGCCGCGGCCGCCGCCTCGCAGCCGGCGTGCCCGCCGCCGATCACAATGACATCGAAACTCTTCATGCTTGGGTCTGTTTCACGTGAAACATATCATTTGCCAATACAGAATCGCGAGAAAACCGCGTCCAGCACCTCCTCCACATCGACGGCGCCGACAATCCGGCCGAGCGCACGACTCGCGCGACGCAGCTCTTCGGCATGAAGTTCGAGCGCTCCGCCGCCGCCGATGACCGTTTCGATGCTCTCCACTGCCTGCTCCAAGGCCAAGCGATGCCTGTCCCTGACGATCAGCGCCGCCGCGCCGTCGCCCAGCCGGGCGCGGGCGCGCGCTTCGATCGCGGCGGCGAGAGTTTCGAGCCCCTCGCCGCTCAAGGCGCAGACCGCGATTGCGTCTTCCGGCGCTGGTCTCAGGTCGATCTTGGTGGCGACGCGAATCATTTCGACGTCGCTCGCAGGCGGCGGCGGCTCCGCCGCATCCGATAGCCACAGCGCCAGATCTGCGGTCTCGACGCGCGCCAGCGTCCGATCGACGCCGATACGCTCAATCTCGTCCGCCGCCTCGCGTAGCCCCGCGGTGTCGATCAGCGTGACCGGAAGTCCGCCAATATCGAGGTGAGCCTCGATCATGTCTCGGGTCGTGCCGGGAATCGCCGAAACGATCGCGAGATCGCGCTGGGTCAGAGCGTTGATCAGCGTTGATTTTCCTACGTTTGGCTGCCCCAGTATGATGACCGTGAAGCCGTCGCGCATGCGCTCGGACGCCGGCGCGAGCTGTAGCGCCGCCCGCATGTCTTCGGCGACGCGAGAAAGCATTTCAGCGAGCCGCGCCTGTGAAAATCCGCCGACGTCCGCCTCGTCGCTGAAGTCGAGTTCGGCTTCAAGAAGCGCCAAAGCATCGACCAGAACCCCCCGCCAGCCTTCAACTTTGCGCCGCAAGGCCCCGCCCGCGATCCGAAGCGCCTGCCGGCGCTGCGCCTCTGTCTGCGCGTCGACGAGATCGGCGAGCGCTTCGGCCTGAGACAGGTCAAGCTTGCCATTGGCGAAGCCGCGCCGGGCGAATTCGCCGGGTTCAGCAGGCCGCAGACCAGAGAGCCGATGCAAAGCGGCAAGCGTGCTCTCCACGACCGCGCGGCCGCCATGGAGCTGCAGCTCGGCGTAGTCCTCCCCCGTCGAGGAGGCAGGCCCTGGAAAGAAAAGCGCGACGCCACGGTCGAGCATTTCATCGGTCGCTGGGTCGCGCAAAATCGCAAAACTCGCCTGCCGGGGCTCGGGAAGCTTCCCGGCCAACGTCTCAAGCGCGACGCCCGCTCCCGGACCGGATATTCGGATGACCGCGATCGCAGCGCGTCCGGCGCCAGTGCCAAGCGCAAAAATTGTGTCGCGCGAGGTCACGGCGCGGCGCGCTTCAAATCGCGCGCAAGGTCGACAATCGTCCATACATTGGTGAAGTTCGAGAACATTTGCCCAACGCTTCGATGAGCTTCACGCGACTCATGCCACGGGCCAATCCTAGCGACTACTCTTTTCATATTCTGAAGCGCTAGAACGCAGCAGTTGTTTTTAAAAGTCAGCCTTCGCAGGAACCATTCGACGCATTGGCCGTTTCTCGTTGGCGAGTCTTTTCAAGCGTTCTTTTAAAGTTCACGCTTCGTGACGTAAGCATCGGAGAATCTCCATGTCCGTGCTTCGCGCATTGTGCTTTAGAATTTTCGCGTCCGTTAAAACGCAAGCTTACGCGACAATTCTTTTCGCCGTCGGCTTCGTCATTCATCCATGTTTCGAAACAGCGCGCGCGCAAAGCACGATTGCCGACTACGATCGCATCGTCGCCGATGCAACGCGATGTACGCCGGAGGAGCCATGCGCAGTCGCCGGCGGCGTCAAAGGTTGCCGGTGTCCGACCTCCGTGCGCGCCAGCGAAGCACAACGTGTATCCGCGGCGGCGCAAGGCGCCGCATGTCCGCAGATTGAACGGCTTTACTGTCCGCCGCTGCGCGCGCCGCATTGCAACGACGGTCGTTGCGCGGCGGAGGTTGTTTCCAACTGACTATCGTTAAGCGCCAGTCTTTTCTTGCAGGCAATATCAAGGAGACGAAAATGTTTGCCATCGATGAAAAACCCATTGCGCAAAACGTCGCAAGCACACGGGAGAAGAGCTATCTCGCCGCATTGCTCTTTCTAATTTTGGCCGCGCAACCTGCATGGGCCGACAAGACATATTATCTCGACGAATCGACCGACTTTTCGGGCAACGGCTGCGAAAACGCCGATCTCAACGACGTGACGTCAAGCCTCCAAAGCTCTCTCAACGCCAATGGCTGGACCGGCCAGCGATGGACCAATTCGAACGCCTGGCCGCAGGATTATTTCGAATCCACGATGGCTGGATTATCTGGCGTCGACAATTTGTATGGCGATAACTTTCTACTCACGGTTTACGCTGGCCATGGCAATCGCGCGCTGGTGCAGTTCGGATTCATGCGCAATGGACGCTGCACGGTCAATCTCGAAACACAGGCGCGGCTCGGTCTACAAGGTGGAAACAAGGCCGTGTACGCAATGTATGTCACGAGCTGCACGCTGAACCTCGATTCGCTTTCACGCAACTTCAATCACGAAGTTCGCCAACAGTTCGGCTATCATAATTCTCCCTCGGTCAAGGACGACCAGCCGCGCGATTTCTTCGAGGAGACGAACTCCAAGACGAATGCGAGAGCTTGGATCGACGAGATGGAAGATCGTCCTGGCTGGTTTACCGGCGACAATTCTCCGATCGCGCTGACGCACGGGCTCGACTCAAGCCACTGCGACTGGGTTCGCGACACAGCGAAGTTGCGCGGCGATTCGTTGCTTTTCACGCCGCCGGAACCTTGGGGCTGGTTCTGCTGGATTATGTACGACCACGGCGCCAGCGGCTGCTGAAATATTTTCGTGGAGGCTATTATGAAAAATCTTTCTCTCGCCGCAGTCCTCGCAAGTTCAATGTCGCTTGGAACGATTGACGCGCGCGCACAGGAACCCAGCAAATCGGACATTCCGCAGCGCGTCGCGACTTTTGAAATGAGCTGGAAGGAACGCGATAGATCAGCGATCTCGGATTTGGCCCGCTCGGCTGCCGAATCCCTCACCGGGCGCGAACTTCGAGCGGCGGCTCCCATCGTCGAACCCCTGAAGAATATTCAAGCGCGTCGCATGCAAGTCGCCATTCCTGACGCGCCTTCGCTCGAAATGACCTATCTGCCCGATTACGATGAACTGAGGATCGTCGACACTGAGCTTGCTTCCGCGCGAGCGCCTGAGCGCGATCTCGCTCAGGGCGATGCAATGAAAATTGCCCACAGTGCGTTTGATGCGCTTGCGCAACGAAAGCTGATCGATCCAGCGCAGTACGATTGGCAGAAAGCCGATGTCGGCTTCACCTGGGTCGGCGGCGCTTCGCGCGCGGCAAAAGCGAGCGAGCGCAAGCGTGTTGAATATCGCATCACCTTGCGGCGCGCGATCAATGGCATCGAATTGGCGAACGCCGGTCTGCGTATAGCGGTGCACGCCAGCGGACGCGTATCCGGTCTGCGATTGGGCGGCGTGACCGTTGCGTCAAAACAAGCAGGCCAAACGGAAGAGCCAACCGGTCGTGGCCGTTGGCTCGAGCCAAAACAGTCCATCGATGCGCTACGCGGCCGGTTCGAACGCGACATCGTCGCAGCCCAAAAGGGCAAAGCGAACGTCGCCTGGTCCAGGATCATGTATGTCATGCCGGAAAAGGAGCGCTCATCCTTAGTAGAGCCGCTTTACGTCGTGTCCTATTCGCTCCAGACGCCAACCCCGGAAGGCGAAACAGCGGTCAGCCGCCGCAAGACGATCGGCTTCTCGCTTGTCGATGCAAAGGCTCCGCCGGTCGACCTCACGCCGCCAACGCATGAACCAGCGCCGGATCGAACGAAGAAGCCGGAGCAATAACGACAAGCGCCGTTTGCTCGCCGAAGATTAAGGACGCTCAGGGCGACTACGTATTCATCGAATCGAAGAAGCCCTGATTGTTCTTCGTCTCGCGCAGCTTTCCGAGCAAGAATTCGATCGCGTCGACCGTGCCCATCGGATTGAGGATACGGCGCAGCACATACATCTTCTTCAAGATGTCGCTTGCAACAAGCAGCTCCTCCTTGCGGGTGCCTGAGCGCGTGATGTCGATCGACGGAAAGACGCGCTTATCGGCGACCTTGCGGTCGAGAATGATCTCGCTGTTGCCGGTGCCCTTGAACTCCTCAAAAATGACTTCGTCCATGCGAGAGCCGGTGTCGATCAAGGCCGTCGCGATGATCGTGAGCGAACCGCCTTCCTCGATATTGCGCGCCGCGCCGAAGAAGCGCTTCGGCCGCTGCAGAGCGTTGGCGTCGACGCCGCCGGTCAACACCTTGCCGGACGACGGCACGACAGTGTTGTAGGCGCGCCCGAGCCGCGTGATCGAGTCGAGCAGGATCACCACGTCGCGGCGATGTTCGACGAGGCGCTTCGCTTTCTCGATCACCATTTCGGCGACTTGCACGTGACGCACGGCCGGCTCGTCGAAAGTCGACGACACGACTTCGCCGCGCACGCTGCGCTGCATGTCGGTCACTTCTTCAGGCCGCTCGTCGATGAGAAGAACGATGAGATAGCATTCCGGATGATTGGTCGTGATCGATTGCGCGACATTCTGCAAAAGCACGGTCTTGCCGGTGCGCGGCGGCGCCACGACCAGCGCACGCTGGCCTTTGCCGATCGGCGCAACGAGATCGATGACGCGCGAAGAGAGATCCTTCTTGGTCGGATCTTCGATTTCGAGCTTGAGCCGCTCATCCGGATAGAGCGGCGTCAGATTGTCGAAGGGCACCTTATGGCGCACCTTCTCCGGATCTTCGAAATTGATGCTGTTGACCTTCAACAGCGCGAAATAGCGCTCGCCCTCCTTAGGGCTTCGGATCATGCCCTCGACCGTGTCGCCGGTGCGCAGGCCGAACTTTCTAATCTGCGAGGGCGAGACGTAAATGTCGTCGGGACCGGCGAGATAATTGGCGTCGGGCGAGCGCAGAAAGCCGAAGCCGTCCTGCAACACTTCGACGACGCCTTCGCCGACGATTTCGACGTCCCGGCTCCCGAATTGCTTCAGGATAGCGAAGAGGAGCTCCTGCTTGCGCAGGAGAGAGGCGTTCTCGACTTCATGCTCTTCGGCGAAAGCGAGGAGTTCGGCGGCGGACTTGGCCTTCAAGTCCGAAAGTTTAATTTCCCGCATTCAGGATGAACCTTGGGTATTTGGGCGCAGGTGGAGAGAAGCCGGGGATAAGCGGTGGGGCGGGGAATATGGCCTTCCCGAGCGCCGGCGGAAATTCCGGCGATGCCGCTACAAGCAGACACGGGCCTCAGAGGGATAAGCTCCCTTAGACAATTTCCAGACATGAATCAAGAGCGCGCTTTAGCCCTTGAAAAAGCCGACCCGACCAGGCCGGCCGTCCCTCTCGGTCGCTTCACAAGATTCAGAACGGCTTGACGATCACCAGGATGACGATGCCGATCATCAGCAAGGTCGGCAGTTCATTAACGATGCGATAGTAGCGCGGCGAATGAACATTGGCGTCTTCCGCGAAACGACGCAGTAGCACGCCATCATGGATATGCGCGGCGGTGAGAAGCACGACGAGCGTCGCTTTCGCGTGAAACCAGCCTGACGACAGCGCCCCTCCCTCAATCGCGAGATAGAGTCCCGTTATCCAGGCGACGAGCATCGCCGGCGTCATAATGTAGCGATAAAGCCGCCGCTCCATGATCTTAAAGGTGTCGGCCTGCGGGCCTTTGCCGATTTCCGCGTGATAGACGAAGAGCCGCGGCAGATAGAGAAGCCCCGCCATCCAGGAGATGATGGCGATGACATGCAGCGCCTTGATCCATGCGTACATGGTCAGGCCCCCTGTCGCACGCGAGCGACAAGCCGTTCGACATTTTCAACCGGCGTTTGCTGCAAGATTCCGTGACCAAGATTGAAAATATGCGGCCGGCCTTTGAATGCCGCGAGAATGGAATCGACTTCGCGGTCGAGCGCATCTGCGCCAGCAACAAGCGCCAGCGGATCGAGATTGCCTTGCAGCGGAACGTTGCGCGCGGTTTGGGCGACAGCCCATGCAGGATCGAGCGCCGTATCGATCCCATAGCAATCGGCGCCAATCGTTTGCGTGAGTTTCGGCAAATGCGCGTCTGCGCCGCGCACAAAGGCGACCACAGGCGTTCGCGGATGACGCGCCTTGACGCCTTCAACGATGCGGCGAACCGGCTCCGCCGACCAACGCTGGAATTCATGGGCCGGCAAGACGCCGGCCCAACTGTCGAAGATCTGGACGATCTCGACGCCCGCATCGATCTGGCGCGCCAGATAGTCGATCGAAGCCTCAACCAAGCGCTCGATCAGCTTCGCAAATGCATCAGGGTAGCGATAAGCGAAGAGACGCGCCGGCCCCTGATCCGGCGTTCCCTGTCCAGCGATCATGTAACTCGCCACGGTGAAGGGCGCGCCGCAAAAGCCGATAAAAGCGACATCGGACGGCAGCGCCGTTTTCACCAGATCGATCGTCTCGAAGACGGGTGAAAGATGTTCAATCTTGAACTTCCCGAGCCGCTCCGCCTGCTCCGGCGTTTCGATCGGTTCGAGCCGCGGCCCAGCGCCGGTCTCGAATGACACAAGCTGGCCCATGGCGTCGGGCACGACGAGAATGTCGGAGAAGAGGATCGCCGCGTCGAAGTGGAAACGCCGGATCGGCTGCAGCGTCACTTCCGCAGCCTTTTTCGGCGAATAGCAGAAATCGAGAAAGCTTTTCGCGGTCGCCCGCACCTCGCGGTATTCGGGAAGGTATCGGCCGGCCTGACGCATCAGCCACAAGGGCGGAATTTTTCGCTCTTCTCCACGTAGAACCGAAAGAAGCGCCTTCTCTTCCGCCATCCCGTTCAATCCCTCCGTATCGTTCGTTGGAGTCGGCGTAGCGTGAATCGGCGTTAAAAGAAAATTCATTTTAAAAGGAATTGATTCTTTATTTGTATCTCTGAAAGCACGAAGGTTAATTTTCATTAACCAGTCGCTCACAGGCGATCGGCGAACGCCCAGCAGCCTAGAGAAACGCGGGAAAAATCCGGACGGCAAATGAAATCATCACTATATCGGAAGTTCTCGGGGCAGATGATTGTGGACGGCCTGTGAATTCCTGGAGTGCTGGCTCCTTGCAAATTCCGTTCGACAGGACTTTGCCTGTTGAGCGCTTGGCCGAGCTTTTCCCGTTGACCGAAGCGCGGCAAATTTCGGCGGCGCTTTATCCCCGCTCTTCGGCTTATGCGCGGGGGCTGTGGACGTGACCGACCGGCAGACGTCTCCCTTCTGGCGCGAATCGGCGCCGCTGATTCTCGCCTCGAAAAGCGTCGGGCGGCGGCAGGCGCTACTGCATTCGGGCGTGCCTTTCGAGTCGATTCCCGCTGACGTTGACGAACGCGCAATCGAATCGAGTCTTGGAGGCGCTGACGCCGATGCGATTGCTCTAGCTCTGGCGCGCGCCAAAGCGCTCGCGATTTCCGCTCCAGCGCGGTTCGTGCTTGGAGCCGATCAGGTCGCAAGCTGCGAAGGCAAGATTTTCGGCAAGCCCGCAAATATGCAGGAGGCTGAAGCGCTCCTGCAGTTTCTTTCCGGGCGGCGACATCGGCTGCATTCGGCGATTGCGCTTGCTCGCGACGGCGCGATCATCTTCGAGACGGTCGGGATCGCGGATCTCACAATGCGCAAGCTTACTGACGAATTCATCGCCGCTTATCTCACGGCGGTTGGAGATCATGCGCTGGCATCGGCCGGCGCTTATCAGATCGAAGGCCTGGGCGCGCAAGTCTTCTCGAAGGTCGAAGGCGATCATTGGACGATCATGGGGCTCCCCTTGCTGGCGCTTCTCGAGGCGCTTCGACGTGAGGGAGCGCTTCTCTCGTGAGCGGACAAAAGATACTGCGCGTCGGGCTCACAGGCTCGATCGGCATGGGCAAGTCGACGACCGCCGACATGTTCCGCGCTGAAGGCATAGAGGTGCTCGATTCGGATCGGCTCGTGCACGATCTCTACAAAGGCCCCGCCGCAGCTGAGATCGACCGCGCCTTTCCTGGCGTCGTCATCGATGGCGTTGTCGACCGTCAGCGGCTCGCCCAGCGCGTTCTCAGCGATCCTGTGGCGCTCAAACGTCTCGAAGACATCGTTCATCCGATGGTGTGGAAGGCGCGCGACGCCTTGATCGAAGAGCGCCGAAAGATCGGCGACCGCATTATCGTCTTCGATATTCCGCTGCTCTTTGAAACCGGCGCCGAAAATGAGTTTGACGCCATCGTCGTCGTCACCGCGCCGGAAAATGTGCAAAAGGAGCGGGTTCTCGCGCGTGAAGGCATGACGGCCGAGAAATTTGCGTCCATTCTGTCGAAGCAGACGCCTGATTCAGAAAAGCGCGCGCGCGCCGATTTCGTGGTGCATACCGACAAGGGTCTGGACGCGGCGCGCCAAGAGGTGCGAAACATCATAAAGGCGCTTGAAGCGCAGCTGGAGACATGATGCGGTACTTGTTGAGCGGCGTGGATTTCCCGACGCTCGCCAAGCGAGCGATCGGGAATCCAGAATCGCAATACGCGTTTTGGTGTTACTCTGGATTCCCGGTCAGGCCTTTGGCCTGCCGGGAATGACATGGCTTAAGCCAATGCGCCAGCCAGGGTTTGCTTAGCATGCGCGAGATCGTTCTCGATACTGAAACGACGGGACTCGATCCATCGAGCGGCCATCGCGTCGTCGAGATCGGGGCGGTCGAGATCTCCAATCTCATCCCGACCGGCCGCTATTTTCATTCCTACGTCGATCCAGAGCGCGACATGCCGGAAGAGGCGTTTCGCGTGCATGGGCTCTCTCGCGAATTCCTCGCGCAGCACAAGGTTTTCAAGGAGATCGCGGGCGCATTTCTCGATTTTATCGAGGATGCGCCGCTTGTCATTCATAACGCCGAATTCGACACGCGCTTTCTCAACGCCGAATTCGCGCTCATGAATTTGCCCCCATTGGGCGGCGCGCGCATTGTCGACACGCTCGCCATGGCGCGCCGCCGCCACCCTGGCGGCCCCAACTCTCTCGACGCTCTGTGCCAGCGCTACGCGATCGATCTTTCCCGTCGCGACAAACACGGCGCTTTGCTCGACGCCAATCTACTGGCTGAGGTCTATGCCGAGCTTTGCGGCGGGCGGCAGGCGGCGCTGTCGCTTCGGACGGTCCACGCCGTGCGCATCGCCGCGTCAGGCGATTTGCTGACGCGCCGCGCCGAACCTCTCCCGCCGCGGTTGAGCGCGGCCGAAGAGGCGGCCCACGTTATTTTCGTCGCAACGATGAAATCGCCGATCTGGGATCGCTATCTCGCCAGCGACGAAGCTGAGGCGAGCGTCGCTGGTTAATTCGGCTGAGTTTTAGCCTGGCCCGCGGCTTCGGCCGTCTTTTGCTGATACAGCGCGACGAAGTCGATCGGGTCGATGTAGAGCGGCGGATAGCCGCCTTTGCTGGTCGCGTCCGCCACGATCTGTCTTACGAAGGGAAACAGCATGCGCGGGCATTCGATCATCACGATCGGATGAATTTGCTCTTCGGGAATGTTCACGAGCCGGAACACCCCGCCATATTCGAGATCGAGCTTGAAGAGGAGTCCATCTCCCTCGCCAGCCTTGCAGTCGAGCGTCAGCCCTACTTCGAAGTCCGTCGGCGCCAGTTGCTTGGCGTTGACGTTGACCTGGATCGCAATGTTGGGCGCCTTCTCCTGCGGACCGAGCGAACGCGGCGCATTGGGATTCTCGAAGGAGAAATCCTTCAAATATTGAGCGAGCGAGTTGAGAGCCGGAGCGCCGCCCGGCGCCCCTTCCGCGCCGTTGCCATTCGTATCGGTCATGTAAGGGTCTCCAGCAGAGCCGTTGCAACAAGAATTCGCGCCCGCCTAACACGTCTATTAGATGCGAACAAGGCGCGTCCTCATTGCTCCTGTTTCGCCGCGCTTCGCCGCGGTCGGCGCGCTTCGCGGCGCCATTCGCGAGGGTCGAGATCGATGAGGCGGGGGTCGGCGACGCCCGATCGAGCCCGTAATCGCCGCGCGACGTTCTCCCGCACCGAAGGGGATTTCAGCGCCAGTCCGACGAAATCGGAGGCGAAACCCGGCAGAATGAGAAGAATCGAGGCGAGCGCCTGCATCGCGCCGTCGAGCATCGCGCCGTCAGCCATGACGCCGCCTCCGCCTTTCGCCTTGGCGGCGACCCGCGCGCGAAGGAAGTCGAGGAGGCGCTTGACGTCGGAAAGGCCGAGAAGCGACGCGCCAATGGCGAGAGCAATCGCCACGAGAAGCCCCACGGCGCGCACGACGAGCGCGAAGGAGAGAATCTCCAGCACGATCCACGCTGCAAGCGCTGCGCCGATAAGCTTCGAATTCACTGATTCACCCGTGTCTTGCCTTCTACGCGCGCTCCGTCCGCGGCAATACGCCCGCCCCTTGATTCGTGACATGTTCGCAGCGACATGATAGCCGACCACAGATTTATTCGGGAGTTGCTAATGCCGGGCTCCGGCGATCTCTTCGATCCGACCCTTATCGCTTTCGCTGCGCTCGCGGTTTTCGTCATCTGGAAGCTGCGCTCGGTGCTCGGAATGCGGGTGGATCGCGAAACCCCGCCGCCCGCGCGCTTTGCGCCGCGGCCGCCCGCTCCCGCCACCCTCGCGCCCATGCCGGGCGCTGCGCCCGTCGCAGAAACGCCGGCGCGTCCAAGCGGCGCCGAGCGCTGGGAAGGCGTCGCCGAGAAAGGCGTCGCTTCCGCTTGGAGCGGCCTCGACGCCGTGGCGGCCTCCGATCCCAGCTTCGACGGCAAAGCTTTCCTCAGCGGCGCGCGCCGCGCTTACGACCTCATTGTCACCGCTTTCGCCAAGGGCGACCGGGAGACCTTGAAGCCGCTCCTGTCGCAGGACGTTTTCGATGGATTCTCCTCGGAAATCGCGCGGCGTGAGCAGGAGGGCGAAACGATGGAGACCGCTGTCGTCGCGATCGACTCGGCGACGGTCGACGCCGCCCAGGCGGTCGCCGGCCGCAATGAGGTGACGGTGCGTTTCGTCGTCCGGCTGATGAACGTGCGCCGCGACAAGGCCGGCGAAACGATCGATGGCGGGCAGACGCGCAAGATCGTCGAACGCTGGACCTTCGCGCGCGATCCTAAGGCCGGCGATCCGAACTGGAAGCTCGTCGCGACGCAAGCCGAAGACTGAGAATGTCGCCGGAAAACGCGCCGCAGTTTTCCGCTTCCAAACTGCTGCAGAAAATAGAATTCGACGAGATCGACGGCTTTTCGGCCGACGATCTCGCCGCCGCTTTCCAAGCCTTCCGGCGTTCCGCCGAAATCATCGTCGCCGGCGCGCAAGAGCAGCGTAGCGCGGTCCCGCCGCCGCGATCGCTCCTTGCAGCCGCGCGCGCGGCGCTCGACGCCGACAGCGATCCCGTTGCTTTCTTTCAGAACTGGTTTCGTCCTCACGTCATCAAGACGCAAGGCTTTGTCACCGCTTACTATGAGGTTGAGGTCGACGCGAGACTGTCGCCAGAGCCGGGCTTCGTGACGCCCGTCCTATCGCGTCCCCTTGATCTCATAACGTTGAATGACGGGCCTCTTGTGTTGTCTTCCGGCGAGAAGCTGACAAGCGCGCGACGCCGGGCTGATGGCGCGCTGGCGCCCTATCCAGGCCGGCGTGCGATCGAAGAGGAAGGCGCGGCGCCGAGCGCGCATCCGCTCGCTTATGTCCGTGATCCCGTCGAATTGTTTCTCATTCAGGTGCAAGGTTCGGCGCGCTTGCGTCTGCCGGGCGGCGCCGTCCTGGCGCTCACCTATGACGGGCGCAACGGATGGCCCTACACGTCCATTGGTCGGCTGATGATCGAGCGCGGGTTGGTGGCGCAAACCGAGATGTCGCTCGATGTGATGAAGGAGACGTTGCGAAGGCTCGGAACCGCTCCTGGAGAGCCGGGTCGGCGGCTGATGCAGGAAAATCGCTCCTACGTGTTCTTTCAGATCGACAAATCGGAACGACGAAGGATTGGCCCAATCGGGGGTCAGGGCGCGCCGTTGACGCCGCTTCGATCGATCGCCGTGGACCGTTCTATCTGGTGCTACGGCCTCCCTTTCTGGATTGATGCGCGAATTCCCTGGCAGGAAGAAACGGAAACGCAATTTCGTCGCTTGATGATCGCGCAGGACACCGGATCTGCCATAATTGGTCCTGCGCGCGCCGATCTTTTCTTCGGCGCAGGCGAAGCGGCAGGCCGGCGCGCTGGCGACGTGCGTCACGCCGCCCATATGATCGTGCTGCTGCCGAAGGACGTTGGGGACGGTCCGTGAGCGAGGAAAATACTCGCCGCTATGCGCGCCGGCTTTCGCAGGCCGAAAGCGAGCTCTGGACGACGGTGACGGCCGACGTCCGGCCTTCGCGCGCGCGTCCGAAAAAGCCGGCGCCCTCGCCTTCCGTCGAGACGGGCGCGCCACCTCCCGCGGCCTCTATCGCTCACGACCGGCCGCCGGCGCCAAAGCCTCCCTCAGGGCCGGTCGACATCGACTCGCGCACTTTCACGAAGATCAAGCGCGGTCGGCTCGAAGTCGACGCCAAGCTCGATCTTCACGGCATGCGACAGTCTGAGGCGCAGCGCGCCTTAACGGCCTTCCTGCGTAGGTGCCAAGGGAATGGCGCGCGCATCGCTATTGTCGTGACGGGGAAAGGGCTGACGCGCGAAGAGGGCGGCGTGCTGCGCCGCGTGGTGCCGATGTGGCTCGAAGCGCCGAATTTACGCGACGTGGTCGTGGGCTTTGGCGAAGCCGCGCGCCATCATGGCGGCGAAGGCGCGCTTTATGTGCGCATCCGCCGCGCCGACCGTGCACGCTAGCCCGCCGTCGCTTCCCCTGAGACATCGGACGAAGGCAAAGCGACGGCTTCGGCGGGGCGCGTCAAAAAGGCGGCCGGAATATTGGGCTTGCCTTCTTCGGTCAAATGTTGCGCCGAGTCCGGCGGCGGCTTCCATTCGAAGGCGTCGAGCCGGCCGGTGACGGGCGAAATCGGCAGCCAGCTCTTCGAAACGACTCCATCGGCGATCCAGACCGGATCGCGCGGCGCGCGCGAGCCGCGGGCGAGCCATTCGCGCACCGGACCCGACGGTCCATGCTCGGCGTCTTCGATCTCGGCCATCAACAGGCAGGTATGCGCGGTCGGGTGTCGTCCGTCAGCGACAAGCGGCGCGAGCACTTCGCGCGCCTTGGCGAAATTGCGCGTCGACAGCGCGACCTCGGCGACAACATGCCGGCTCTCGGGCGCGTTGGGCGCAGCCCGCGCCAGCTTCTCCGCCCGGGCGAGCTTTGCGGGGTTGGATTCGCCCGATAGCGCCTCGAGATAGGCCGCCGCGAGGTCGGGATGCGGCTTCGTCGCCCACACTGTTTCGATCAATTTCAATGCGCTTTTGCGGTCGCCATGGCGAACGAGCACCCGCGCCGCGGCGACGGCGGCGGGCGCGAAGCCCGGCCGGCGCTTCAACGCCTGGCGCGCGAGATGCAGCGCGTCATGCGGATGGTCGCGCTCCTTCTCCATCGCCATCGCGGTTTCGACCACCGCGCGCATATTTTGCGCCGTTTGCGCGTCGATGGCCTTGGCGAGGAGGCTTGCCTCGATCGCCTCGCGCGCCTTTTCCCAGTCGCCCTGCGCGGCGAGATGTTCGAGCATCGCGGAGCCGGCCCAGGGCAACGGCGCGATGTCATGCGCCTCCTTGGCGAAATGATGCGCCGCTTCCGTGTCCTCGCGCCGGCGCGCTTCAATATGCAGCCCGCGCAACCCGAGAAGTTTCGTCTCGGGCTTCAAGGTCATCTTGTGGAAAGTCTCTTCCGCGACCCGCCGGTCGCCCGCAAGCTGCGCGGCCTGCGCCTTCAGAAACTGCGTAAGCGGCTCGTTCGGCAGCAGCCGTTCGGCGACATATGCGGCCTTGCGGGCGCGGGCGGCGTCGCCGGAGCCGACCGCGATGAGGCCCTGCGAAAGGGCGTCAAAGCCCTTATCGCGGCGCTTCATCCGCGAGCCGCCGGTCCAGCGGCCCGGCAGACGCACGACTGCAGTAGCGATCGCCCAAAGCAGGATCGTCGCGGCGATGATCAGCAGCAGGCCCGCGACAGCAACTGGTATAGAGGCCTCGAACTGATAGCCCGCGAAATCGAGCGTCAGCGAACCCGGCTGTTCGATCAGCCATTCGAGCCCGTAAGCGACGGCCGCAAGCGCAATGATGAAAAAGAGGAGAAATAGCATGGCGATTGGTCCTGCTTATTCCTTCGTTGCGCCGAGCGCGGCGATCGCGCCATGCAGCAGATCGTCGGCTGCCTTCCCCGCGTCTATGCGGGCGCGCAGCGTCGCGCCGAAGTTCTTGGCCTCGTTCTGCGCCGCTTCCGGGAGCGCCGAGAAGAGCGCGTTGGCCTGCGCCAAGTCGCCGTGGTCGAGCGCCGCTTCGATGTGAGCGACCTTTTCTTCGACGGTCTGCGCCTCTGTCGTCGGCGCCTGGCCGGAGGGCCGCACGCGCACGAGTTTGCTCGCGCCTTTCATCAAATGTTCGGTGAGATCGCCGGAGCCGGCTTCAAGCGCGCGAATGCGTTTGGCGGCCGGCGCGAAGTCAGCCTTTAGTTGCGCGGCGGTTGGCGCGCCTTTCTCGGCGAAGGGCGTAAGCGCGGCCAACGCCGCCTGGTCCCCGCTGAGCCGCGTTAGCGCCTTGACCTCCACGGCGTAGGGCCGCCCTGCTTCGAGCTCGCGCTGCAGCGCATAGGCGATGACGACGACCGACGCCGGCCCTTCCGCCGTCTTGGCCGCGGAGGCTTCCGGCGCCGCGCGGGTTTCGCTTTTCGGAGCCTCAAGCCGCTCGCGCAGCGCCTTAATTTCGTTGCCGAGTTCGTCGATCCGGCCTTCGAGCGCTATCACCTGCTCGCCGGCGGTCAGCGCGCCTTCCTGGCCGCCTTCAGCGGGAGTGGTCGCCAGGCTCGTTTTCGTCGCCGCTTCGGCCGCCACACGAGCGGCGTTGGCGGCCGCTTCCGCGGCTTCCGCCGCGCGCAACGCGCGTTGCGCCGTGTCTTCGGCCGAATCGATGCGGCCCTGCAACGCCGCGATTGCCGCCTTCTGCGATTCTGCCGCTGCATTCGTCACAGGCGCCGAGCGCGGTTCTTGCGGAATGGGTTCGGCCGCCATGTCGGCGGGTTTCGCGGGCGCGACTTGCTGAGCCGCAGGCGGCGCGCTCGGCTGAGCCTCGGGCGCTATTTCCGTCGTGCGCGTGGGGCTGGCGTCGCCAAAGAGCGAACGGACCCTGTCCTTCAGTTCGCTGAAGGCGCCGCCCGCCTGATCGACGTAAGGCTCCGCATAGTCGGCGACGGCTTTTAACCGCTCGTCCTTGTCCTTGAAGGCGATCGCCGCATAAAGAGCGGCCCCTGCAAGGACGACGAGCAGCAGCAACGTCGACAGCAGCGGGAGGAGAACGGAGCGGCGCTTGCGTATGACGGGCGCCGGCGGCGGTTCAGGTGGGATTTCCGCCGGTTCGAGCGGCGCTTCCGAAAATTCGACGCGGTTCGGTTCTTCGTCGTCCGGCGAGACCATTGGCGAATCCTTGCTGTCCCGCACCTTTATAGTTGAAGCCTCCGGCGCCCGCAAAATGGGCTGCGTCAACTCGCCGCTTCGACAAGCTGCAAGGTGCGCCGGGCGATGTCGAGATGCAGACGTTCGACCATTTTGCCGTCGATCTGCACCACGCCCTTGTCGGCGTTTTCCGGTTCGTCGAACACCGCGATGATCCGGCGCGCAAAATCGACCTCTTCGAGACTGGGGGCGAAAATTTCATTCACTGGGCCGATCTGGCTTGGATGAATGAGCATCTTGCCATCAAATCCGAAGTCGCGTCCCTGCTCCGCCTCGCGGCGCAGACCGTCCAGGTCGTTGAAGTCGTTGTAGATGCCGTCGATGATCTCGATATTGTGGACCCGCGCCGCAAGCACGCCGGCCGACAGCCAGGAGAGCAGCGCTTGGCGTCCCGGCGTCAATCGCGCGCGGGTCGATTTGGCGATGTCGTTGGGACCAAGCACCAGAACTTCGAGGCGCGCGGCGTGATCGTCGGCCGCGCTTGCGATCTTTTCGATATCGAAGACGGCGCGCGGCGTTTCGATCATCGCCCAAAGTCGCGTCTTATGCGGCGCGCCTGCGGCGACGAGATCAGCCGCCGCCTTCAGGACCTCGTCGCGCGAATTGACCTTCGGAATGACGATGGCGTCCGGGCCCAGCGGCGCGATTGCCGCGACGTCCGGCCGATACCACTCCGAGCCGCGGGCGTTGACGCGCACGACAAGTTGGCGCGCTCCGTAGCCGCCGCCCGCCACCGCCGCCGCGACCTGCTCGCGCGCCGTCGCCTTGGCGGATTCGGCGACCCCATCTTCGAGTTCGAACATCAGGACATCGGCGGAAAGCGTCTTGCCTTTTTCCAGCGCGCGGGCGTTCGAGCCCGGCATGGCCAGCACGCTGCGCTTCAGTCGCGAAATCATTCAAAGCCCCAATGTCGAAACGGTTCGGCCATCTCTTGACCCCGCCGCGTGATCTACACAATAACCGCGAGGTCCGCTATCCGCCTGGCATAAGGCGCACGAAGGGAGCGTTAAATGGCAGATGACGAGGCGCCGCCCGGCGCGACCGGTCTGCCGCAGGCGCTCGTGGAGGGCTATGAATCCTTCATCAGCGGGCGTTTTCTCGCCGAGCATGACCGGTTCGAAGAATTGGCGGTCAAGGGCCAGACGCCCAGAACCATGGTCATTAGCTGCTGCGACTCGCGCGTCGCGCCTGAAGCGATCTTCAGCGCCGGACCCGGCGAGCTTTTCGTCTTGCGCAACGTCGCGGCGCTGGTCCCGCCTTTTGAGCCCGACGATCATTATCACGGCGCTTCGGCGGCGCTCGAATATGCCGTCATGGCGTTGAAAGTTTCCGACGTCGTCGTGCTCGGCCACGGTCAATGCGGCGGCGTTCGCGCCTATGCCGAAATCGCCGCCGATCCTGATACGCCTCGGCTGAGCCACAGCGACTTCATCGGCGACTGGATCAAGATGCTTGGCCCTGCAGCGGATCGCCTTGGGGTTCCGCCCAATCCGAAAGACAGCCTTTATATCGAACGGCTTGAGTTTGAGGCGGTGAAGCAGACGCTGCGCCATCTGCGCTCCTTTCCCATGATCCAGGTGCTCGAACATCATAGGCATCTGCAGCTGCACGGGGCCCTGTTCCGGATCACGGACGGCCGGCTGTTCGTGCTCGACGAGTCGACCGGGGCTTTCAATACCGTCTGCGAGAAGGCCTACGCCGCCGCTTTCGCCGAGGCGCGCTTTTGACGCCGGGCGGCTCGTCTGACTCAAGCCACGTTCCGTTCATCGCCGGTCTGCGCGAGATCGCCGAGGATTATGACGCGATTCTTTGCGACGGCTGGGGCGTGCTGATCGACGGCCGGCGGCATTTCCCCGAAGCCGCCGAGGCGCTGAAGCGTTTCCGCGCGAAAGGCGGGACGGTCGTGCTGATCACTAACGCCTCGCGGCCGGATGAAGAGGTGCGCCGACAGCTCCTTGGCCTTGGCGTGCCGCAGGACTGTTTCGACGATCTCGTTTCCGCCGGGGAGCTTGCGCTGCGTGAGATCGTGGCGCGTGACGGACAGGCGGTCTATCACCTTGGCCCGGCGCGAGACGACGGTCTCTTCCGCGAGGCGGCGCGCCGCCTCGGCGCGCCGATCATGCGCGTCGGGCCGGAATCCGCCGATTACGTCGTCTGCACCGGACTCTTCGATGAGCGCAACGAAACGCCTGCGGACTACGACGAACAGTTGGCGACGCTGAAAGCGCGCGATCTGACCATGCTCTGCGCCAATCCCGACATCGTTGTCGCGATCGGCAATGATCTCGTTTACTGCGCCGGCGCCCTGGCGGAGCGTTATGCGGCGATCGGCGGCCGCGTCCTGACCTTCGGCAAGCCGCGCGCGCCGATCTACGCCGCCGCCTTGGAGCGGCTCAAAATTCTGCATGGCGGCGAAGTCGACAAATCGCGCGCGCTAGCGATCGGCGACGGCGCCTTCACCGACCTCGCCGGAGCGGGCCGCGCCGGGCTCGATTGCCTTTTCATTATCCATGGCGTGCATCGTGAGGAGCTGCATCCCGAAGGGGGCGCGCTCGATGAAACGGCGCTTGAATCGCTCTTTACGCGTGCCGGCGCGCGTCCCAAGGCTTTGGCTCGCGAGCTTTTCTGGTAAAAGGGGCTTGCGCAGGCCTCTCCTGCGGTCACGTCCGCGACGCAACTCTCCGGTGCCTCCATGTCGACGCCGTTCAAAATCTACTATTTCGAAGATCTGAGCGTCGGCATGCGCGAGACGCTGATGAAGGCGGTGATGGATGACGACGTGATCGCCTTCGCCGATCTTTCCGGCGATCGCAATCCGATTCATCTCTCCGATCACTTCGCCTCGAAGACCCGCTTCGGCGAACGCATCGTGCACGGCCTCTATACGGCGTCTCTGATCTCGACGGTCATCGGCATGTATTTGCCGGGTCCCGGCGCCGTCTATCTGTCGCAGACCTTGAATTTCCGCGCGCCGGTGAAGATCGGCGACGTCATCACCGTCATTGTCGAGGTGGTCGAGCTCATTGAAAAAGGCCGGCGCGCCAAGCTCAAATGCGAATGCCTCGTCGACGGAAAGGTCGTTCTCGACGGCGAGGCCTTCGTGATGGTGCCGAGCCGCGAGCAGGCGATCCGCGCCGCAACGCCAGCGCCGGTGGAGGCGAAGCCGGCCTCGGCTTAATTTTCGGGCCCGCCTTGTCCGTGTCCTTCATCGTCGCGCGCGACCCTGAGGCGCCGCCGCCGGGTCTCGAAGGCGCCGTCGCGGCGCTCGGCAATTTCGACGGGCTGCACAGGGGCCACCGCGGCGTCATCGCCCGCGCCCAAGCGCTCGCCGTAAAACTTTCGCGCCCTTGCATTCTCTTGACCTTCGAGCCCCATCCGGCGGATTTCTTCGCCGGACAAACGGTGATTTTTCGCCTCACGCCCCCTGACGCGAAGGCGGCGCAAGCGGCGCGACTCGGGCTCGACGGCGTAATCGTTCTCACCTTTGACAAGGACTTTGCGCAAAGCCCGGCGCGCGTCTTCACCGAAGAGATCCTGCACAAGCGGTTACAGCTTTCGGCCGTTGTCGCTGGCTATGATTTTCGTTTCGGCGCGGGCCGCGAGGGCGGACCGGAGTTTTTACGCGCCGAAGGCGAAAGACTCGGGATGATCGTCGAGATCGTCGACCGCATCACTCAGGACGAAGAGGGCAGCCTCGAAGCCGTGTCCTCGACGGCGACTCGCGAAGCGCTCGAACGCGGCGACGTGGCGCTGGCGCGGCGGCTTCTTGGCCACCCCTATTTCGTCCGCGGGACCGTGCGCCACGGCGACAAGCGTGGGCGTGAATTGGGTTTTCCGACCGCCAATATCGCGCTTGATCCCGCCAACCGGCTCCGGCTCGGCATCTACGCCGTGACGATCGAAGTCGACGGGAAGATTCATCAGGGCGTCGCCAGCTTCGGTCGTCGGCCCACCTTCGACAATGGCGCGCCGCTCCTCGAAGTCTTCGTCTTCGATTTCGACGGCGATCTTTACGGTAAAGAGGTCGAAGTCGCCTTCTACGGCTTCATTCGATCAGAAGCGAAATTCGACAGCGTTGAGGCGCTGGTCGAAAGGATGCGCGTCGACGCCAATGAAGCGCGAAGACTATTGGTCGGCGCGGCGGAGCTGAACCCATGATCTGTTGCCATAATTTGCGAGCGATCTAGCTTGGAGACATCATCTCCAACAGGAGGGAAAGCGTCATGGACGAAGAGCCCAAGGGACGGGTCGAAATCATCTTGCCGGGCGAGGAGACCGAGGCCTCTCGGCTCTGGGTCGCGACCGGCGCCGGCCGGGTCAGGGTCGTCAAGCTATCGCCGTGGCAGAGCCTGATCGTCACCGCGGCGCTGCTGCTGTTTCTGTTCATAGGCTTTACGCTGCTTTCCGGCGCGTTTCTGGTGTTGCTGGTCATCGCTGTGGTCGTCGGCGGTTTCGCCTATCTGGCCGGCCTGCTGGGACTGAGACGGCCGCGCTAGCTTGGCTCCCCTTTACAGTTTAGTTTGCGCTGATATTGAGGACCAGATGCCTTTCCTGATCGCCATTCGAATTACCGTCCCGGCCTGCGCGAGATCACGCTGCATTTGGGCGATAGGCCAAATGCAGATGACGTGATCGATCCAATAGTTTGGAGCGCGCCCTATGCGAAAAACCGGGTTCCACTTTTTCGCGGCGCGCTCCTTGAGCTGATCGCTCGCGCAAGTCCGGGCGCGGCGCGATTGGCGCTCTTCCTAGAAATCCTCTAATCAGCGCGGCGACAGCGGCGTTATGGCGCGGCGTCGCGCGAGCGGTTTTCACGACAATGAACGACGACAGCCCGAAAGGGCCCGACTATTCGAAGAGCCTCTATCTCCCGGTCACGGATTTTCCCATGCGCGCCGGCCTGCCGCAGCGCGAGCCGGAAATCCTCAAGCGCTGGGAGACGATCGGATTAGAGCAAAAGATGCGCGAAGCCGGCGCAGGCCGACCGAAATTCACGCTGCATGACGGGCCGCCCTACGCCAACGGCAATATTCATATCGGCCATGCGCTCAATAAGATCCTCAAGGATCTCGTGACGCGCAGCCAGCGCATGATGGGCAAGGATTGCGTCTATGTGCCGGGCTGGGATTGCCACGGCCTGCCGATCGAATGGAAGATCGAGGAAGAGAATTACCGCGCTTTAGGAAAGCAGAAACCGGATTTCTCGCATCCCGACGCGATGATCGCCTTCCGTCGCGAATGCCGCGCCTATGCGCAGCATTGGCTCGGCGTTCAGCGCGAGGAATTCAAGCGCTTAGGAGTAGCCGGCGAATGGGGTCACCCCTATTCGACGATGGCCTATCCTGCGGAAGCGACGATCGCGCGCGAAATCATGAAATTCGCGGCGAACGGCCTGCTCTATCGCGGTTCGAAGCCGGTGATGTGGAGCGTCGTCGAAAAAACGGCATTGGCCGAAGCCGAAGTCGAATATGAGGATTATACGAGCGATCAGGTATGGGTGGCGTTTCCGATCCCGCGCGGCGCCGAAGGGGAGCTGAGCGACGCGCGCATCATCATCTGGACGACGACGCCTTGGACGCTTCCCGGCAACCGCGCGATCTCCTTCTCGTCGAAGATCGACTATGGACTCTACCACGTCACCCATGCGCCCGAAGGCAACTGGGCGCTGCTCGGAGCTACCTTCGTCATCGCCGACAAGCTGGCGAGCGACGTGTTCAAGGCGGCCAAGGTCGATGGTTATGAGCGTTTGCACGACGTGCCCGCTTCGATTCTCGCCGAACTGATCTGCGCGCATCCGCTTGCGCATCTCGGTTATGATTTCGACGTGCCGCTTTTCGACGGCGAACATGTCACCGACGATACGGGCACGGGCTTCGTGCACACGGCGCCTGGGCATGGCCGCGAGGACTTCGATATCTGGATGGCGCATGCGCGCCCGCTGCAGTCGCGCGGCATCGATTCTCGGATTCCCTATACGGTCGACGAGGACGGCTTTTATACGAAGGACGCGCCGGGCTTTGAAGGAAAGCGCGTCATCACCGACAAGGGCGACAAGGGCGACGCCAATGAGGCGGTGATCGCCGCGCTCATTCAGTCTGGCAATCTCATCGCGCGCGGAAAATTGAAGCATCAATATCCGCATTCCTGGCGCTCGAAGAAGCCGGTGATCTTTCGCAACACGCCGCAATGGTTCATCGCGATGGATAAAGCCCTCTCCCATTGGGAGAGGGTGGCGCCGAAGGCGACGGGTGAGGGGTTAGAAAATTCGTCGCAACCCCTCACCCCGCCGCTCCGCGGCGACCCTCTCCCAATGGGAGAGGGTAGCAACGCGCCAACTCTCCGCGAGATCGCGCTTGAAGAAATCGCGCGCACGGCATGGACGCCGGCGGCGGGAGAAAACCGCATCCGCGGCATGATTCAGAATCGTCCGGACTGGGTCGTGTCGCGCCAGCGCGCCTGGGGCGTGCCGATCGCGGTCTTCGTCAAGAAGGATACGCACGAGCCGCTCGTCGACGCGCGCGTCAACGCCCGCATCATCGAGGCTTTTGAGAAAGAAGGCGCCGACGCTTGGTATGAAGCTGGCGCCGCCGAGCGCTTTCTTTCGCCTGACTACAAGGCGCAAGATTACGAGAAAATCTCCGACGTGCTCGACGTCTGGTTCGATTCAGGCTCGACTCACGCCTTCACGCTCGAAGACCCGCAGCATTTCCCGATGCTCGCCGGCATCCGTCGCAAGCGCGACGGCGGCGAGGACGAGATCATGTATCTCGAAGGCTCCGACCAGCATCGCGGCTGGTTCCATTCCTCTCTTCTCGAAAGCTGCGGCACGCGCGGCCGCGCGCCTTATGATTCCGTGCTGACGCATGGCTTCGTGCTCGACGAGAGAGGCCGCAAAATGTCGAAGTCGCTCGGCAATGTGGTCGCGCCGCAAAAAGTCATCGCCGATTCCGGCGCCGACATCATGCGGCTCTGGGTCGCGGCGTCCGACTACGCCGACGATCTTCGCGTCGGGCCTGAAATCCTCAAAACCTTCGTGGAGCTTTATCGCAAGCTGCGCAACACGCTGCGATGGATGATCGGCGCGCTTGCGCATTATCAGCCAAATGACGACGCGGCGATGAGCGAGGCGGGAGAGCTCGAACGGCTCATGCTGCATCGTGTGCATCAACTCGACGAGTCGATCCGCGCGTCATATGCGGCATACGATTATAAGCGCGTCGTCGCGCTGCTTACCCATTTCATGACGAGCGAGCTTTCGGCCTTCTATTTCGATGTGCGTAAGGACGCGCTCTATTGCGATCCGCCGTCGAGCATCAAACGCAAGGCGGCGCTCGCGACCATCGATCGGATCTTCCGCGGCGTCACGACATGGCTTGCGCCAATTCTCGTCTTCACGGCCGAGGAGGCGTGGCTGTCGCGTTATCCGAATGGGCAGTCGGTGCATCTTGAACATTTTCCGACCGTTCCAGACGCCTGGCGCGACGACGCGCTTGCGGCCAAATGGGAGAAGATTCGCAAGATCCGTTCGGTCGTCACCGGCGCGCTCGAAATCGAGCGCGCGCAAAAACGCATCGGCTCTTCGTTAGAGGCTGCGCCGATCGTTTACATTTTGGACGACTCGTTGCGCGCTGCTCTCAATGGCGTCGACTTCGCCGAAATCTGCATCGCCTCGGATATTCGCGTTCTCCCGGGGGAAGGCCCGCAGGAGGCGTTCCGACTGCCGGAAGCGCCCGGCGTCGCCGTGGTTCCGCAACGCGCCGCCGGGGTCAAATGCGCGCGTTCCTGGAAATATTTCGACCCCGCGACGGCGGATCGAGATTTTCCCGACGTGACGCCGCGCGACGCGCAAGCGTTGCGTGAGCTTGTCGCGCTTGGCCGCTGGAGCGCCGGCGGGTGAGCGGCGTGGGCATGTTGCGAATGCTGTTGGAGCGCAGCAAGGGGCTAATGGAAGATTCCATCCGACTAAACCCCTGGCCCCTCACCTCACCTCTCCCCGCTTGCGGGGAGAGGTGGATGAAACGCCGCTTCCTTATCGGCCACAATGCGGGACACGGAATCTTCTTGCGAAGCGCCGACCGCCTCCTCTCCCCGCTTGCGGGGAGAGGTAAGGTGAGGGGCTTGGGGGTAAGCGCGCGCGCGCGGCGAAAGGATCGCGCCTCTTGAACGTTCTTCTCGCTTTTCTCGCCAATACGATCGTCAATTTCATCATCGGCCTGACGGTGGCGAAATTCCTCGGCCCAGAGGAATACGGCCGCTTCGCGCTTGCCTTCTCCATCGCCGTCGTCGTGCAGACGGCGCTCTATGACTGGCTGCGTCTTTCGGCGACGCGTTTCTACTCGAAGCGCACGCGCGACAAGGAGCCCGTCGTGCGCTCGACTCTCGACGCGTCCTTCATCGGCGTGACGCTCTTCCTTGGAACGGCGACGGGTATTTACGCGCTCATCGGTCCGCCGCTCGATTTCGAAACCAACCTCATACTCCTGGCGCTGCTGACGGCCGTCGCAAACGGACTGTTTGACTATTGCACCGCCTTGGTGCGCGCGCGTTTTCACGACCGCGCCTATGTGCGCCTGATGCTCGCCAAAAACGCGCTGGCGCTCGTCCTTATCGGCGGCGGCGCATTTATCTTTCACTCGGCTGCGGTGGCGCTCGCGGGTGGAATTGCGAGCCTGTTCGGCACGGTCGTTCTCGGCCGTCGCGCGCTTCTCGACCCCGGCGCCGATATTTACGCAGCTTCGAGTCAGAATGCGCGCGCCCTCGCGGCCTATAGCGTGCCGATCGTGACCGCGCATCTTCTCTATCAGGCGATGCCGCTTGCGGCGCGTTCGATCGTCGCGAGCGTGTTCGGCTTCGCCGAGACCGGCCAATTTGCGCTCGCCTATGATCTTGGCGTGCGCGCGGTGCAGGCGCTCGGTTCGGCGCTCGACGTGCTCTTGTTCCAAATCGCGGTCGCCGCGCATGAGTTGCATGGCGCCGATCGCGCCAAGGAGCAGATCGCGCGCAACATGGGCATCGTCGTCGCCTTTCTGTTGCCCGCATGCGCTGGACTCTGGTTCGTCATGCCGTCGATCGAAGCCTTGATCGTTCCAGCGCAATATCGTGGTCCGTTCGGCCATTACCTCGGCCTGCTCTTGCCCGGACTTTTCGCCATGGGCGTCATTCTCTTTGGCGTCAATCCGGTGTTTCAGATCGAAAAGAAGACGACGCCGCTCATTATCGCCGCCCTTGCGGCGGTCGCCTTCGGACTGGCGTTGCTCTTTATTTTGCCGTGGGGCGAGGACGCCTCCAATCTCGCGATCGCGCAAGGCGGCGCCTATATCGCGGCGCTTGCCGCGACAGTCTATTTCGCGCTGCGCACGCAGCCGGTCTGGCCGTCGTTCTGGGACATGTTCGCTGCGCTTGTCGCGACAGGCGCGATGTCGCTCGCACTCACGCCGTTGCGCGAGATGACGCCGGGCCTCCTCACGCTGATCGCGCAAATCCTGGCCGGCGTCGCCGTCTATGGGCTCCTGACCGTCGCTTTCAACATCGCAGGGCTCGGCGATCTCGTCGCGTCCTTGCTCGGCCGTCGGTTCGTCCGCCCGTGACGCAACCCGTCGGCGTCGCCATATGTTAGGCTAGATCACGCTGCATTTGGGCAGAATCGCCCAAATGCAGATAACGTGATCGATTCCAAAAGTTGAGAGCGCGCTCCACGCGAAGAACCGGTTCCCACTTTTTCGCAGCGCGCTCTAACGGTCGAAAGGAGCGCGCCGATGGTGATGCCGATCTATGACGACGCGCCGCTGCGTTATTTGCGCCGGCCGATCGTCACCTGGACGCTGATCGCCATTAACGTGGTCGTATTCCTGCTCGTGCAGAGCGAGCTTTTCGGCGATCCGCTGACGGTTATCCGAGGCTTCGCCATCATTCCCCGCGTGCTATTTGGCGAAGCAGAGCTCGCTGACTGGATCGTTGGACCGCCGCCGGCGCTGACGCTCATCACCGCGCTTTTCTTTCACTCGTCTTTGGTGCATCTCGTCTCAAACATGCTGTTCCTTTACGTCTTCGGCGACAATGTCGAGGATGCGATGGGTTCGCTTCACTTTCTATTGTTTTATCTTTCCTGCGGAATTGCTTCCGGCGTGTTCTACATTTACGCCACGCCGCATTCGATCATGCCGCTCGTCGGCGCGTCCGGGGCGATCTCAGGTGTCTGCGCGGCCTTTCTGCTGCTCCATCCGCGCGTGACGGTCGCCGGAATTTTTCCGCCGCTCTCGCTGGCGCTCGCGCCGATCTGGCTCGGCGCCTGGCTTTCCGGGACGCGCCTCAAATCGGTCCTCGGGCTGCGCGCGCCGCTCTTTTCTTTTGTCGCCTCGGGCTGGGTTTTCGTCGGGGCCTGGATTTTGATGCAGCTCATCAACGCCTCTATGGGCGAGGGCGGCGCGATCGCCTGGATGGCGCATGTCGGCGGCATTGCCGCGGGTCTCGTGCTGACGCCGATCTTCAAGCGCCGCCGTCACAGGCTTTTTGACCGCGGCGGCCCGCTGGCGCCTGCGCCAAGCGCGCAGGACGCGGGCGAGGATTCACCTTGATCGCGCGGTTTGGCCACGATCGCTTGGTTTGACTTGAGCGCCAGCCCCCGCTACCAGACCGCGCAACGGCTTTAGCCGACGTGGAGCGCGCGCAGGCGGCGCTCCGACACCGTCTCGCCAAAGGGTCAAGGGAGGCCAAGGGGTCGCGCGATGAAGATTCTCGTGCCCGTCAAACGGGTCGTCGATTACAACGTCAAGATCAGGGTCAAGGCGGACGGTTCGGGCGTCGATCTCGCCAATGTAAAAATGTCGATGAACCCCTTCGACGAGATCGCCGTCGAAGAGGCCCTGCGCTTAAAGGAAGCCGGCAAAGCGACGGAAGTGGTGCTGGTCACGATCGGCCCCGCCAAGGCGGAAGAGACCTTGCGCACTGGTCTCGCCATGGGCGCCGACCGGGGCATTCTGGTGAAGACCGACGATACCGTCGAGCCGCTCGCGGTCGCCAAGATTCTCGCCAAGGTCGTCGCGGAAGAACAGCCGCAGCTCGTCATCATGGGCAAGCAGGCGATCGACGACGATTGCAATCAGACGGGCCAGATGCTTGCGGCGCTGCTTGGCTGGGGCCAGGGCGCCTTCGCCTCGAAGGTCGAGATGGCCGACGGCTCTGTCGATGTGACGCGCGAGATTGACGGCGGCCTGCAAACCGTCAGCCTGAAGCTGCCGGCAGTCGTCACCACGGATTTGCGCCTCAACGAGCCGCGTTACGCCTCGCTCCCCAATATCATCAAGGCGAAGAAGAAAGAGGTCGCCGTGAAATCGCCGTCGGATTACGGCGTCGATATTTCGCCGCGCCTTGAAGTGTTGAAGACGTCTGAACCGGCGAAGCGGAAAGCGGGCGTCAAGGTCGGCTCGGTGGTCGAACTCGTTGGCAAGCTCAAGGAAGCGGGAGTGATCTGAGATGACGATTCTGCTTCTCGCCGAGACTGCCGGCAATACGCTCGCGCCCGCGACCGCCAAGGCGCTCACCGCCGCCAAGGAGATCGGCGGCCCCATTCATATTCTCGTCGTCGGTCCCGGGCTGAAGGGCGCGGCCGAGCAGGCGGCGAAGCTCACCGGCATTGAGAAGGTTCTCTATGCCGAAGACGCTTCGCTCGACCATGTTCTGGCCGAGACCGTCGCCGCGCTGATCGTCTCGCTCGCCGGCGCCTATGACGTTATTATTGCGCCGTCGACCTCGGCGACGAAAAACGTGATGCCGCGCGTCGCCGCGCTGCTCGATGTCATGCAGGTTTCGGACATCATCAAGGTTGTCTCCGCCGACACTTTCGAGCGGCCGATCTACGCCGGCAACGCGATCCAGACGGTTCGGGCGAAGGACGCAAAGAAAGTAATCACCGTGCGCACCACCGCCTTTGCGGCTTCGCCCGAGGGCGGATCGGCGCCGATCGAGGCGGTCGCCGCGCCGGCTAATCCCGGCGTCTCCGCGTTCAAGAGCGAAGAGCTGGCGAAATCCGAGCGTCCCGAACTCACCTCGGCGCGGGTCATTCTCTCCGGCGGGCGCGCGCTTGGCTCGGCGGAAAATTTCCAGAAAGTGCTCGACCCCGTCGCGACGCGGCTCAATGCCGCGATCGGCGCGTCCCGCGCCGCGGTCGACGCCGGCTACGCCCCCAATGACTTGCAGGTCGGCCAGACCGGAAAAGCGGTGGCGCCGGACCTCTACATCGCCGCCGGAATTTCAGGCGCGATTCAGCATCTCGCGGGCATGAAGGATTCGAAAGTGATCGTCGCGATCAACAAGGACGAGGAGGCGCCAATTTTTCAGGTCGCCGACTATGGCCTTGTCGCCGACCTCTTCACCGCCTTGCCGGAGCTCGACGCGGAGCTGGCGAAGATCGGCCGCTGACGAGAGACAACAGCCGCCGCTCCGGTCATGGCTGGCGCGGCGGCTGCGAAATTGGCCGAGCGCTCGCTTCTAAGCGCTCCGCAGTTGCTTTTTCTTTGTTTTCCTTGCAGAGGAACGCAGTTATATTGCACTGCGGCACGCGTTCAGCGCGGCGCGCCGCTTGTTGTCCGGCGCTGGCTTGGCTGACGGTGGTCAAAACATGGGCTTCGAGATTCGCAAGATCGGCGTCATCGGCGCGGGCCAGATGGGTAAGGGGATCGCGCATGTGTGCGCCCTCGCCGGCTATGACGTCGCCCTGAACGACATTTCGCAGGAGCGCATAGACGCGAGCATGGCGGACGTCGCCGCCCAGATGCGTCGCGCTGCGGAGCGCGGCCAGCTCGACGCCTCCAAGATTGAACCCGCGCTTGCGCGCATATCCGGCGCGCCGAAAATCGCCGATTTCGCCGATTCGGACATTGTCATCGAGGCGGCGACCGAGGTCGAGGACGTCAAGCGTCAGATTCTCATCGAGCTGGCGCAGGTCGCGAAACCCGACGCGATCATCAGCTCCAACACTTCCTCCATTTCGATCACACGTCTCGCCGCCGTCACCGGCCGGCCAGAGCGCTTCATCGGCATTCATTTCATGAATCCGGTGCCGCGCATGCAACTCGTCGAACTCATTCGCGGCATCGCCACGGATGACGCCACATTCGAAGAAGCAAAGGCGTTCATCGCCAAGCTCGGCAAAACGGTCACCGTCTCGGAGGACTTTCCCGCCTTCATCGTCAACCGCATTCTGCTGCCGATGATCAACGAGGCGGTCTATACGCTCTACGAGGGCGTGGGCTCTGTCGAGGCGATCGACACGGCGATGAAGCTCGGCGCCAACCATCCGATGGGGCCGCTGCAGCTCGCCGATTTCATCGGGCTCGACACCTGTCTCTCGGTCATGCAGGTGCTGCATGAGGGCCTGGCAGATTCGAAATACCGCCCTTGCCCTCTGCTCGTGAAATATGTCGAAGCCGGCTGGCTTGGCAAAAAGACGCAGCGCGGCTTCTACGATTATCGCAGCGGCACGCCCATTCCGACGCGCTAGCGCCTCAATCGGCCATCCTTCACCTAGATCACGCTGCATTTGGGCGGAATCGCCCAAATGCAGATAACGTGATCGATTCCAAAAGTTTAGAGCGCGCTCCACGCGAAAAACCGGTTCCCACTTTTTCGCAGCGCGCTCTAGTGGCCGCCTTGACCGGCGCCGCGCGCCGCCTCGAACAGGAACCAGGTCCGCTTCTCGGTTTCGTCGAGGAAAGTTTCGAGAAGGCTCGCCGTCGCGACGTCTTCATTGTCGTCGCAGACCTTATGCGCGCTGCGCATCGACTCGGCCATGGACTTATTGTCTTCGAGCAATTCGCAAAGCATGCCATAAGGCGAAACGAATTCCTCATTATTGTCCTTGATGCGCGACAGCTTGGAGACCTGCCCGATCGAGCGCAGAGTCGGTTGGCCGAGCTTGCGCACCCGCTCGGCGAGCGGATCGACGGTGGCGTAGATCTGGCTCGCCTGCTCATCAAGCAGCAGATGATAGTCGCGGAAATGCGGTCCGCTCATATGCCAATGGAAGTTCTTCGTCTTGAGATAAAGCGTCAAGGCGTCGGCGACGAGCTTGTTGATTTCCGCAGCGACCTTCATCGTCGACTGCTTTTCAAGATCGGTCGGCGTCGCCAGCGCGGAACGTTCTGTATCGGGGTGCATCTGCGTCTTTACTTTCTGCATGTGCGGGCCTCCTAGATCACGCAGCATTTGGGCGGAATCGCCCAAATGCAGATAACGTGATCGATTCCAAAAATTTGGAGCGCGCTTTGTGCGAAAAACCGGTTTCCACTTTTTCGCGAGCCGCGCTCCAACGCCCCGGCTCCAGGCTGAAGCCTGGGGAAGCTGCTCAATAGCTAGATCGCGCGTTTTGGCGGACCAGATGAAAAATCGAGCAGGGCGGGAGAGATTCAGCGACGGCGGGAAGCGCTGCTCGGCTGCGCCAAGAGGTCTGGACGGCGCGCGCGGGTGAGCGCTAGGGCCTGCTCATGGCGCCATTTGGCGATCCTGGCGTGATCGCCGGAGAGCAACACATCCGGGATGTCGCGTCCCTCGAAGTCGCGGGGCCGCGTGTAGTGCGGATATTCGAGGAGGCCCGCCTCAAAACTTTCTTCGACGCCCGACGCTTCTTCGCCCATCACGCCGGGGATCAGTCGCACGCAGGCGTCGATAAGCGCCAGCGCCGCGATCTCGCCGCCCGAAAGCACGAAATCGCCGATCGAAATTTCTTCAAGCGCGCGGGCTTCGATAATGCGCTCGTCGACGCCTTCGAAACGCGCGCAAAGAATGATCGCGCCCGGACCCTGCGCCAGTTCACGCGCGCGCGCCTGCGTCAGCGGCCTGCCGCGGGGGGTCATGAGCAGGCGCGGGCGCGGGTCATCGGCAGGCGCCGCTGCGTCGAGCGCTGCGGCCAGCACGTCGGCGCGCATCACCATGCCGGGGCCGCCGCCGGCCGGCGTGTCGTCGACGGCGCGATGGCGCCCGAGCCCATGCTCGCGGATTTGCCTCGTCTCCAGCGCCCAGACGCCGCGCGAAAGCGCGTCGCCCGCAAGCGAAAGCCCGAGCGGACCCGGAAACATCTCGGGAAAAAGGGTCAGAACCGTCGCGCGCCACATGGAGCGGTTATGACATGCGATGGTCTACATCGGAAAGCAGGCGCTTTGCGGCGGCGACCGGCGTAAGGTGAGCAAAATGGAAGAAGAACGCGAACTGGACGAGGACATTCTCACATCATTCGAACGTGGTGAATGGCGCCGAGTTGCGGATGTAGCTGCTGAGATAAATCGTCACGCGGCCTGCGCGAAGGAAGCGCTCAGGAATCTTCCTCAATTTCCGCTGGCGGCTCGACAATGACGCGCGCGGCTTTGATGTCGACGATCGGAACCACCGCCTTGGCGAAGGGAAACATCAAGGTTTCGCCCCCCTGAATGGGCGCCACCTCCAGAATGTCTCCTGCGCCAAAATTGCGCACAGCGACAATGACTCCGATTGTCTCGCCATCCGGCGTTTCGGCGCGAAGGCCGACGAGATCGGCGATATAGAATTCGTCCTCTTCCGGCGCGGGCAGCTTTTCGCGCGGAAGGTAAAGTTCGACGCCGTTTAAGGCCTCGGCGCCGTTGCGATCATCGACCCCCTCGACCTTAACGACGAGCATGTCCTTGCCCTGTGGGCGTACGGACAGCAGCTTGAAATTACGCGCGTCGCTTTTGTCGGTCAGGCCGTCATAGTCCGCGATCGCCAGCGGATCGCTCGTGAAGCTCTGCAGACGGATTTCGCCACGCACGCCGTGCGGCGCGCCGAAGCGGCCGAGGAGGACGAACCCCTTCTCCTTGGCGCGCTCCCTCATTCGATTTCCTCATCCTGAGGAGCTTGCGTCTCGAAGGACGAGGAAATCGCCGCGCGCGCTGTCCGCCCTCGCGCTTCGAGACGGCTCCTGCGGAGCCTCCTCAGCATGAGGGCGGATAAAGCGCCGCGCACAGCAGACTTACGCCGCCGGCGCTTCCGCAGCGCCCGCGGCTTCGGCCGCGGCGGCGGCGCGCTCCTGCGCCTTCTTCTTCGGCTGCGCCTTCTGCGGATTGTTGCGCGCTTCGCGCTTCATCAGGCCGAGGCCGTCGAGCAGGCGCGAGACGCGATCGGTCGGCTGAGCGCCCTTCGAGAGCCAGGCTTTCGCCTTTTCGACGTCGAGCACCAGACGGTCAGCCGCGTCCTTTTCCTTCAAGGGATCGAAATGGCCGATCTTCTCGATGTAGCGGCCGTCGCGCGGCGAACGCGAGTCGGCGATGACGACGCGGTAGAAGGGGCGCTTCTTGGCGCCGCCGCGGGCGAGACGAATTTTAAGGGACATGTTTTCTTTCCTCTTTCGTTTACGCATCGGCAGTCGGCAATAGGCAGTCGGCAGGTCGAAAAAAAACGACTGCCGACGGCCGAAGACCGATTGCCTATTTCTTTTTTCCGAACGGGTTAAGCCCGCTCAGCAGTCCGCCGCCGAGCCCCGGAAGGCTCGGCTTGCCTAAGAGATCCGGAGGCGGCGCAGCCGGAATGCCGCTGGGCGCCTTCGGCTGCTGAACGCCGAGCTTTTCCTGCAGCTTCTGCAGCTCCTCCTGCGACGGCATCTGCATGCCGGGGCCAAGCCCCATCATTTGCGCGGCCTTGCCCATCATTCCGCCGCGCTTGCCGGCGCCGAACGACTTCATCAGATCGGCCATCTGCCGATGCTGCTTTAGGAGCTTGTTGATCTCTTCGACCTTGGCGCCGGAGCCAGCGGCGATGCGCTTTTTGCGCGAGGCCTTCAGCAGGTCGGGGTTGCGCCGTTCCTTCGGCGTCATCGAGAGGATGATGGCGCGCTGGCGCTTCACCATCCTGTCGTCGAAACCGGAGGAGGCGATCTGATCCTTCATCTTGGCGACGCCGGGCAGCAAGCCCATGATGCCGCCGAGACCGCCGATCTTTTCCACCTGGGCGAGCTGATCGCAGAGGTCCTGCAGATCGAATTTGCCCTTGGCCATCCGCTCGGCGGCCTTGCGCGCCTGCTCGGCGTCAATCGCGGCGGCGGCCTTTTCGACCAGCGCGACGATGTCGCCCATGCCGAGAATGCGATTGGCGATGCGCGTCGGCGAAAACTCGTCGAGCGCGTCCATCTTTTCGCCGACGCCGATGAGCTTGATCGGCTTGCCGGTGACATAGCGCATGGAGAGCGCCGCGCCGCCGCGGCCATCGCCGTCCATACGCGTCAATACAATGCCGGTCAGACCGACCCGCTCGTCGAAATTACTGGCGAGATTGACCGCGTCCTGGCCGGTCAGCGCGTCGGCGACAAGCAGGATTTCATGCGGCTTGGCGGAGGTCTTGATCTCCGCCATCTCCTGCATCAGCGGCTCGTCGATATGCGTGCGTCCGGCGGTGTCGAGCAGCACGACGTCGAAGCCTTGCAGCCGTGCGGCCTCCATCGCGCGCTTGGCGATCTGCACCGGCGTCTGGCCGGCGACGATCGGCAGCGTGTCGACCTCGACCTGCCGGCCGAGCACGGCGAGCTGCTCCTGCGCCGCCGGCCGCTTGACGTCGAGCGAGGCCATCAGCGTGCGCTTGCCGTGGCGTTCCTTGAGCCTCTTGGCGATCTTGGCGGTGGTCGTGGTTTTGCCCGCGCCCTGCAGGCCGACCATCATGATGGCGACCGGCGGGGTCGCGGCGAGATCGATCGGCTGCGCGTCCTGGCCGAGCGTCTCGATCAGCACGTCGTTGACGATCTTGACGACCATCTGGCCGGGCGTGACCGATTTGATGACGCCAGCGCCGACCGCCCGGTCGCGGACCTTGTCGGTGAAGGAGCGCACGACGTCGAGCGCGACGTCGGCCTCGAGCAGCGCGCGGCGGATTTCGCGCAGCGCTTCGTTGACGTCGGCCTCGGAAAGCGCGCCGCGCCGTGTCAGCTTATCGAAAATGCCGGAGAGCTTGTCGGAAAGGCTCTCGAACATGGTTTTCTCCTGGGGGAGCGGACGACGCTCCAAAACAAAACGCGCCCGGGGGCGCATCGCGCTGCCGGGCGTTGGCCTGCCGCCTCTCGGGCGGCTCGGCGGGTTTAGGGTTCTCTTTCGAGATGTGTGGGGTTTTTATGCGCGACTGGCTTCCGAGTCAACGTCGGGCCGCTTTGGCGCTAACATGGCGCTTTAGGATTTCTTCGGCTAAAAACCATGACCCTCAACGCTTTTCTCGCTTCGCTTTCCGCGGATGGGCCGCCCGCGCTCCCGCCGCCGCTTCGGGCGCTGTGGTTCGACGCCAAGGGCGATTGGAACGCGGCGCATAAATGCGTCGACGACAAATCCGATCCCGACAGCATGTGGGTCCACGCCTATCTCCATCGCAAGGAAGGCGATCTTTCGAACGCCTCCTATTGGTATCGGCGCGCGCAGCGCGAGCCGCACAAAGGCGCGCTCGAAGACGAATGGCGCGAGATCGCCGAAGCGCTGCTTGGATCGGCATAAGGGAGAGAAGAATGATCCGCGCCGCGCTTCTTATTCTCGCCTGTATCGTGGCGGCCCCGGCCCCGGCGCTCGCGGAGGAGCCCTCAAAAGAGGACCGCGCCGAAATCGACGCCTGTCTCGCGCTCGCCGCTGAAAAAGCCAAAAAAGCGCCGCCGCCGAAAGACGAGCTCGAAGAAGCGCCCGGCGCCGAAGGCCGTCTCGCGGCCGCCGCCGAGAAGGCGGGGCACGATCGATCAAGCTGCGTCGGCGCGCTCGCCAAGACCTGCATCCAGAAGGAAGGCAATACGTCGAACGCCGTGCTGAACGAATGCTACGCCCGCGAGGCGGCGGTCTGGGATTTACGGCTCAACTCGGCCTATCGCGCGGCGCTCGCCAAGATGGACAAGGAGGCGAGCGACAATCTCCGCAAGACTGAGCGCACCTGGATCGCCTGGCGGGACGCCGCCTGCCGGCAGCCGGAGGTCACCTTCAAAGGAACAATGGCCGGTCCGATGCAGGAGTGGTGTGTGATGGACCTCACCGCCCGTCAGGCGCTCTGGATGGCGGGCTGGGCGGAGTGACCCCGTCCTCTCTGGCCGAAGCGCAGGAATTGCTGCGCAGCATTTTCGGCTTTGCGGACTTTCTGCCGGGGCAGGCGGAGGTCGTCGACGCCTTGCTCGCCGGCCGCGACGCGATCGCCATCATGCCGACGGGCTCCGGCAAATCCCTCCTCTACCAGTTGCCGGCCGCCGCCCCTGGCGGCGGACTCGTTCTCGTCTGCTCGCCGCTCATTGCGCTGATGCGCGACCAGCTTCGAACCCTCGCCGATAAGGGCCTCAGCGCCGTCGCGCTGCATTCGATGCAGGAGGACGAGGAAGCGGCGGCGATCGACGCCGTCGCGTCGGGCCGGGCAAAGCTCCTTTACGCCGCCCCCGAGCGCCTCGCCCAGGAGGGAACGCAGCATTTATTGCGCAACATACGCATCAAGCTCTTCGCAATCGACGAGGCGCATTGCGTCTCGCATTGGGGTCATGAATTTCGCCCCGACTATCGCGCGCTTGGCGAGATTGCGCGAAAGCTCGGCGCGCCGCCGATGCTCGCGGTCACCGCGACGGCCAGTCCGCGCACGCGCGACGACATCGTCCGCACGCTGTTTTCCCGACCGCCGCAGATTTTTCAGCGCTCCTTCGCGCGGCCGAATCTTTCTCTCGATTTCGCGCAAAAGCGCGCCGGACTGCGCCAGACCGTCGACTTTGCGCGCAAGGGCGGCGCGAAGGAAAGCGGGATCATCTATTGCAACTCACGCAACAAGACCGACACGCTGGCGCGCGAACTCTCGCGGCTCGGTTTCGACGCGCTGCCCTATCACGCGGGACTCGACGCCCATACGCGCTCAGAGAGTCAGGACGCCTTCTTTACGCACAAGGGCGCGGTGATGGTCGCGACCATCGCCTTCGGCATGGGCGTCGATAAGCCAGATGTGCGGTTCATCGTTCACGCCGATCTGCCGACCTCGGTCGAGGGCTATTATCAGGAGATCGGCCGGGCCGGGCGCGACGGCGCGCCCGCTCGCGCTCTGACGCTGTTTTCGCCTGCGGAGCTGGCGTTGCGCTGGCGCATCCCGGAAGCGGCGCAAGACAATGAAGCGGCGGCCGGGGATTACGCCAGACGTCAGGCGATGGCCCGGCTCGCGGCTGCGCCGGGATGCCGCTTTATGCGGCTCCTCGCCGAATTCGGAGAGGAAAGCGCGCCCTGCGGCAGATGCGACCATTGCCGCGGCGGACCAATCGCGTGGCCTCGCCGCCTGTCGTCGCTCGCTCTCGGATGGCGCGCAGCGCTCGCAAGCGGCTTCGCGTCTCGGGACGACGTTGCGGAAGTCGAGGAAGACATTTCCCAAATCGCGCCCGCGCCGACCAGTGCGCCGATTCAGCAGGAGCATCCACCGCTCACCGTCGACGAGGCGCGGCTTTTGTGCGCGCTCGAGGCCGAGCGGCTCGCGATTGCAAAAAGGCGCGGCGTGGCGCCGCGAACTGTGGCCTCCGAACAGGCGCTGCGCGCCCTCGCGCGCGAGAGGCCCAAAAGCGCCGGCGATCCGCTGCTGCACGAGATCGCCGATGCGGCGGCGCTGCTGCGTGTGATCGACCAAGCGCGCTGAGCTCGGCCAGGGTATCGTTTCGCGCCGCAACATTGTATAGGCTCCTCGTCCGTTCCCCGCCCCGAGGTCATGTCCGCTAACACGCCGCCAAACGCCGCCGAACTGCGACAGGTCATGTTCGGGCTCGGCCTCGCAATGCTGCTCTCGGCTCTCGACCAGACGATCGTGGTCACCGCTCTGCCGACCATCGCGGTGGATCTCGGCGACCCGCAGGACCTCCCCTGGATCGTGACGGCCTATCTCATCGCCGCGACCGTAGTGACGCCGCTCTATGGGAAATTCGCCGACGTCTATGGCCGGCGCATCGTCATCCTTGTTGGCGTGGCCACTTTCGTGATCGGGTCGGTCGCTTGCGCCTTGGCCCCGAGCATGGCCGCGCTCGCCGGAGCGCGGGTGATCCAGGGTCTCGGCGGCGGCGGCCTGATCTCGCTCGGCCAAACGATCGTCGCAGATCTCGTCTCGCCGCGAGAGCGCGGCCGCTACCAATCCTATTTCGCCGCTGTGTTCATCACCTCGAGCATCGCCGGCCCGGCGCTCGGCGGCTTTTTTGCGCAATATTGGCATTGGTCGCTGATCTTTTGGATCAATCTGCCGCTTGGCCTCGCGGCGCTCATTATCGTCAACGCGCGCTTGAAACGCCTCCCAGAGACGCGTCATCCGCATCGCGTCGATTATCTTGGCGCAATTTTGCTGGTGGCGGCTTCCGGTCTTCTCGTCCTGGCGCTCGGCTGGGGCGGCGTTCGCTATCCCTGGCGCTCAGCGCCGATTCTTGGCCTCCTCGCCGCCTCGGCTCTCGCATGGGGGCTCTTCGCCTGGCGCACGGCGCGCGTCGAAGAGCCGCTCATTCCGTTGCGCATTCTCGGACTTCGAATTGTGCGCGACGCTATTTTCTCGAGTTCCTTCGGTATCGGCGCTTTCGTCGGGCTCTCGGTCGTGATGCCCATCTATTACGAAATCTGCGCCGGCATGAATGCGACCGATTCAGGGTTGACGCTGATCCCGCTGATGGTCGGCACCGTCGTTGGCGCCACACTGTCCGGACGATTGATGGCGCATGTGAAGCATTACAAAGCGGCGCCGATTCTGGGGCTCGTCGCCGGCGTTCTCGCGGCGCTCGGCGCGGCGGCGATGATGAGCGCGGGCGCCGGCCGCTCGCTTCTCTTGCTCAACGCCTTGCTTACGGTCACGACTTTCGGGATTGGCGCTATGCTGCCGATTGCGACAGTCTCGGTGCAGAACGCGGTCGATTCGCGCGATCTCGGAACGGCGACGGCTTCGATGCAATTCTTTCGGCAGCTTGCTGCGGGCGCGATCGTCGCACTTTTCGCCGCGCTGGCGATCGGCGGCGGCCGCGCGCAATTGCTTGAGGAGTTGAACGCCAACGCCGACGGCGCCGCTTTGCTTTCGAGCTTTCGTCTGGTTTTTCTCGCGCTCGCCGTTTGCACGGGCCTGTCACTTATCTTCCTGGCGCGCATGGAGGAACGGCCGCTGCGCGGCGAACGACGCGCTTAGCTCGATTTTCGGCTCGGCTTTTCTATTTGCCCCGATGGCATGGAATTTCCTAGAAAGGGCGCGCCTTTCCACGCCGCAAGGACCCTTCCATGGCTTCTCTCAACAGTTTCAAGGCATGCCAGACGCTCGTCGTCGGCGATCGGTCCTATCAATACTTTTCATTAAAGGCTGCGGAGGAAAACGGGCTTCGAGGCGTCTCCCGCCTGCCCTATTCGCTCAAGGTCGTCCTCGAAAATTTGCTGCGCAATGAAGACGGCCGTTCGGTCACCAAGGAGTCGATCGAAACCCTCGCCAAATGGCTTGAGGAAAAGGGCAAGACTGAACGCGAGATCGCCTTCCGGCCGGCGCGCGTGCTGATGCAGGATTTCACCGGCGTGCCGGCGGTCGTCGACCTCGCGGCGATGCGCGACGCCGTCGTCGCGCTCGGCGGGACGGCGCAGAAGATCAATCCGCTCGTGCCTGTCGATCTCGTCATCGATCATTCGGTGATCGTCGACAGTTTCGGAACGCCGCAGGCTTTCGCCCGCAATGTCGAGCTCGAATATGAGCGCAATGGCGAGCGATACCGCTTTCTGAAATGGGGCCAGTCGGCCTTCGACAATTTCCGTGTCGTGCCTCCGGGCACCGGCATCTGCCATCAGGTCAATCTTGAATATCTGGGGCAGACCGTCTGGACGCGCAGCGAGCGCATCGACGGCAAGACGGTCGAACTCGCCTATCCCGACACGCTCGTCGGCACCGATTCGCACACAACCATGATCAACGGCCTTGCCGTTCTTGGCTGGGGCGTCGGCGGCATCGAGGCGGAAGCCGCGATGCTCGGCCAACCGCTGTCAATGCTCGCGCCGGAGGTGATCGGCTTCAAGCTGACCGGCGCGCCGAAAGAAGGGGTGACGGCGACGGACATCGTTCTGACCGTCACGCAGATGCTGCGCAAAAAGGGCGTGGTCGGAAAATTCGTCGAGTTCTTCGGCGAAGGCCTCGATCATATGAGCCTCGCCGATCGCGCGACGATCGCCAATATGGCGCCTGAATATGGCGCGACCTGCGGCTTCTTCCCAATCGATCAGGAGACGCTTGCTTATCTGCGCATGTCGGGTCGGGCTGATGATCGAATCGCATTGATAGAGGCATATGCCCGCGCGCAGGGCATGATGCGCGAAGCCGGCGCGGCTGATCCGGAATTCACTGATACGCTGACCCTCGACCTTGCGGAGGTGACGCCCTCTCTCGCGGGCCCGAAGCGTCCGGAGAGCCGGGCGTCGCTCGCTGAAGTCGGGTCGGCGTTCGTCGGCGCCCTCGCAACCGAATATAAAAAGGAAGACGGGCTCGGGCAGCGCTACGGCGTCGAGGGGGAAAGCTTCGATCTCGGTCATGGCGACGTGGTCATCGCCGCCATCACTTCCTGCACCAACACTTCGAACCCGAGCGTGCTCATCGGCGCCGGATTGCTGGCGCGCAACGCCATTGCGCGCGGATTGAAGACGAAGCCTTGGGTGAAGACGTCGCTCGCGCCGGGCAGTCAGGTCGTCGCGCAATATCTCGCCAAGTCAGGACTGCAGAAATATCTCGACGATCTCGGCTTCAATCTCGTCGGCTTCGGTTGCACGACCTGTATCGGCAACTCCGGGCCGTTGCCGCCCGCGATCTCGAAGACCATCAATGCGCATGACCTCGTCGCGGCGTCGGTGCTATCGGGCAATCGCAATTTCGAAGGGCGCGTCAATCCTGACGTCCAGGCGAATTACCTCGCCTCGCCGCCGCTCGTCGTCGCTTACGCGCTCGCGGGAACGATCGCCATCGATTTAACGAAGGAGCCGCTCGGACATGACGGCGCCGGAGCGCCCGTCTATCTGCGCGACATTTGGCCGGCGAATACGGAGATCGCGACCTTCATCCGCAATCAGGTGACGCGCAATCTGTTTCGCGAAACTTACGCGAATGTCTTTTCGGGCGACGAACATTGGCGCGCGGTCGAAGCGCCAAGCAGCGAGACTTATGGGTGGGACGATCACTCCACCTATGTGCGCAATCCGCCTTATTTCGTCGGCCTTAAGCGCGAACCCAAGCCCATCGAAGACATTGTCGGCGCGCGCATCCTCGCGCTTTTCGGCGATAAGATCACCACCGATCACATCTCGCCCGCAGGTTCGATAAAGGCGGCTTCTCCCGCCGGCAAATGGCTCATCGACCATGGCGTCGCGCCCGCCGACTTCAATCAATACGGCACGCGCCGCGGCAATCACGAAGTGATGATGCGCGGGACTTTCGCCAACATCCGCATCAAGAATCACATCATGCGCGACGAGAATGGCCTAACGCCGGAAGGCGGATTGACCCGCCATTATCCGGGCGGCGAGATCATGTCGATCTATGACGCCGCCATGCGTTACGGAGCCGAGGGCGCGCCGCTCGTCGTTTTCGCCGGCGCCGAATATGGCAATGGCTCGTCTCGCGACTGGGCGGCGAAGGGCGCCATGCTGCTTGGCGTTCGCGCCGTGATCGCGAAGAGTTTCGAGCGCATCCACCGTTCCAATCTTGTCGGCATGGGCGTGTTGCCGCTCACTTTTGCCGAAGGGACAGGCTGGGACACGCTCGCCTTAAAAGGCGATGAGACCGTCACTATTCATGGCTTGCGCGAGGGACTTACGCCGCGCAAGACATTGGTCGTTTCGATCTCCTTCCCGGATGGGTCCACCAAAACCGCGCCGCTGCTCGCGCGCATCGATACGCTCGACGAATTAGAATACTTCAAGAACGGCGGCATTCTTCCATACGTATTGCGACAACTCGCCCCTTAAAACGCACGAAAAAAACGATTGACTCACTCAAGGTCATCCGACAGCGTTGGCGCGCTTTGCGTTGAATTCGGGCCGTTGCGGTTGGAATACGTTCAACGCGAAGCTCTAAAAAAGAAAAAGTCACGACGCGAAGAAGAGGAAATCAACAGATGACCAAATACGCCTTGGCGGCGACGGCCGCTTTGTTTCTGACGATGACTGCGCCGTCTTTCGCTTTCGACGCCGCTGTCGGTCAGCGCGCGCCGAGCCCAGCGACCGCCATCAGCTGCGATACGCATGGCGATGACGACCAGGCGGTTTGCGCCAGCAAGTGCGAGGACGCCTATCTCAAGGAACAGATGGGCTTTACCGCGGACATGGGCAAGGTCAAGGCCGCCAGGAAGGCGTGCGACGAGAAGTGCGGTTGCCCGCAGAACTCGAAGAACCTTTAAGACTCTTCAGTTTTGACCCCGAGCACGGGCGCGCGAGCGATCGCGCGTCCTTTTTGGGCTGCGCCCGTCCGTCGCCGGAGTCGGTCGACGAATCTCGCTGGTCTCAAGTTATAGGAAACACGGCATTTTTCGTGGTCGACGCCGTCGTTTTATGCAACGGCGCGAGTTGTCGCGGAAGTGACGCGCAATTGACATAGGCGGCTACATACGACATCGTCCGGCCCGCTTGTCGCGTTCGGTGATGCTATTACTGCTGAGGTGGGAGAGGTCCTAGCGCAAGCGTAATCCAAACGCCCAGCTCGGGCTACCAAAGGAAACACCAAATGAACAAATACGCCATTGTGACGGCGGCGGCTCTCGTCGTCGGCATGATCAGCCCGGCTTTCGCGGATTGCGACGTCCGCAACGCGGACGAGGACAAGCAGGCCAAATGCGCGCAGAAGTGCGACGATGATTTCATCTCGCGCAAGATGAATTATGGCGCCAATCAAGCTGAGGTCGCCGCCAATAAGAAGGCTTGCGACGAGAAGTGCGGCTGCCCGCAGAACTCCAAGGATCTCTGAGCCGAAATTTTCGGACTGGAAAACGATATAAATCTTTGGGCGCGCATTCATTGCGCGCCCACAATTTTTTAAGGACGCGTCTTACTGCGAGTAGACGTTGCCGTCCGGACCTTTCCAGCCTTTAGGGTCCGCATAGAAGCGATATTCCTCGTCAAAGCTCACCGTCGCGCCCGGCGGCACATATTGCTTCCCCTTGGGATCGACGCTGCGCGGCGCCGTCACATAATGTTTTCCCGCCGAGCAGCCTTCCGAATACTGTCCCGCGTCATCGGGCTTGCATTCGAGATTGGCGCCTTCGGGAAATTCGACCCGCGCATTGAAGAAAATCTCAAAGCCCTTCTCGCCCGTCGCATGCATTTCGAGAGCCTCGCTCATCGTCTGCTTGAATTCGATGATCTTGCCCGGCTTGTCGAATCGCTCCTTGAGCAGGTTTTCGAAGATCTGCCGCGCATGCGCCTCGGTCGGATCGCAGTTGCCGAACATGCAGAAAGCGTTGGCCGAGTTTACGGATAGCGACGTTAGCGCCGCCGCGACAATGAGCGTGATAAAAGCGCCTCGCATGATTTTCCCTTCCCTTCATCTTATTATTCGCCGCGTGAATGCGCCGCGTCTTTCTTAAGCTTATAGCATCTTATCGCGTCGCCGCTGCGCATCTTAAATTAACGGTCGGGCGTCGTCGGATCGCCCCAGAGATCCTTCACCTGGTCGAAGTGAATTGCAGGATCGTAGCCATCGGGCGTCAGGCCGAGCCATGCCGAAGAGAGGCGCCCCAAGGAGGAGAGCACGGCGTAGGACGCGACGACGCGGTCGCGTTGCGCCGCGACAAGGGCAATGCGCGCATTGAGCAGCTCCTGCTGCGCGTTCAAAATATCGAGCGTCGTCCGCTGACCGGCCTTGGCTTCTTCTCTAACGCCATAGAGCGCGCGCTCGGCGGCGGCGATCTGCGTTTGCGCCGCGGCGATTTGCGTCTTGGCGGCCTGCAGCGCACCCCAATAGGCGCGCACCAGCGAGACTATTTCAGCGCGCGCAACGTCGACGTCGAAGCGGCGCTGGCCGGCGGTCTCCTTGGCCTGCCGCACGCGAGAGGACGTCAGGCCGCCCTCGTAAATCGGCACGTTGAGATGTCCGAGAATTTTGGCGCCCACGTTACGATTGCCGATACCGCTGAGGTCAGTCTGCGAAAAAACATCGCCGACAATCGAAAATTTCGGCATGAATTCCGATTCGAGCGCCTTAATGCCGAGCTCGGCGACATCGGCGTCGTGAAGAGCCGCGAGGATGAAGGGATGTTCGGTCTGCGCGATGTGCTCGGCTTCTTCGCGAGACTTCGGCAGCAATCGGTCGATCGGCGCGCCCGGCGCAAGCTTCGTCGGCTCGACTCCGACGGTCTTGCGATAGACGCCTATGCTGGCGTCCAGCGTCGCGCGCGCCGCGCTTGCCAGGGATTTTCCCGCCGCGAGCCGCGCTTCGGCCTGGGCGACGTCGGTCGGCGTGATCTGCCCATATTCATAGCGCTCGCGCGTCTGTCGCAATTGTTCCGTCAGGACCGCGACATTGCTTTCCTGAAGTTTGAGCGCCGCCGTGTCGCGCAAGACGTTCATATAGGAGGTGACGGCGTCGAATAAGACGCGCTGCTCGGTTAACCGCAGACGCTCGCGCCCGGCGAAGACGCCAGATTCCGCCGCGCGCGTCTCATTTTGCGCTTTGAACCCGTCGAATATCGGTTGTTCGACGGTCAAATGCGCGGACCGGGGAACGCTGGCGCCGTTCTGAATATTCTTGGTGACCGAGGTGTTGGTTGGATCATTGACATCGACGTCGCGCTGCTTCGTGACCAGGCGATTGCGCTGCACGCCGAGATAGGCGTCGCCCGTAACGCGCGGCCTCATGCCCGCCTGCGCCTGCGGCACTCTTTCGTCGATCGCGCGCAACTCCGCTCTGCCGGCGTTGAGCTGCGGATTGGCGTTATAGGCGCGGCACATCGCGCCCGTCAGGGTTTCGGCCTGCCCTGCGCCGCCTGCCGCCAAGAGGCAGATCACGATCGAGGCGGCGCCGCGCATGCTCACCGGTCAGCCCCCGCTGGATTGCGAGGAAGTCGACTCCGGCGAACGGCAAAAGAACGCATAAAGGGCCGGCAACACAACCAGCGTGAGGAGCGTCGCGCTGATCAGGCCGCCGATAACAACTGTCGCAATGGGTTTTTGCACTTCGGCGCCCGTGCCGGTCGCAAGCGCCATCGGCAGAAAGCCGAGCGACGCGACCAGCGCCGTCATGGCGACCGGGCGCAGTCGCGTTATCGCGCCTTTGAAGATCGCCGCGCGCTCGGGCATGCCGCCGGCGATCAATTGCGAGATATAGGTGCGCATGACGAGACCATTCAGCACCGCGACGCCTGATAGCGCAATAAAGCCCACGGCCGCCGAGACGGACATCGGCATGCCGCGCAGGAATAATGCGGCGACGCCGCCAGAAAGCGCCAGCGGCACTGCGGTGAACACCAGCAGCGCGTCGCGCACTGAGCCTAGGGCCGAATAGAGCAATATGAAAATCAGGAAAAAACAGATCGGCACGACGATCATCAAGCGTGCGCGCGCCGCGGCGAGATTTTCGAACTGGCCGCCCCAGGCGATCCAATACCCAGGCGGCAGAGTCACTTTCGATTCGATCTTCGCTCGCGCCTCGTCGACGACCGAGGCGATGTCGCGTCCGCGCACATTGGCGGTGACCACAACCCTTCGGCGGCCGTTCTCACGCGAAATCTGGTTCTGTCCGTCGACGATCGAAAATTTCGCCACTTGCTTGAGCAGCACGACAGGCGCGGCGGCGGCCGCAGAAGGAAGCGCGACGGGAATGGATTCTAGCGCCTGCGCGTCTTCACGTAAATTATCCTGCAGACGAACAACAATGGGAAAGCGGCGGTCGCCTTCGAACACCACGCCAGCTCTCTGTCCGCCAATCGCTGCGCCGATCACGTCCTGCACCGCAGCGACGCTGAGGCCGAGGCGCGCGATCGCGGCCTTGTCGACTGCGACATCGAGGACAGGCAATCCAACCACCTGTTCGACCTTCACGTCGGTCGCGCCCTTGACCGTATTGAGAATGCCGGCGATCTGATTGGCGGCTTTCAACATGACGTCGAAATTATCGCCGAACACTTTCACGGCGATGTCGCCGCGCACGCCGGCGAGCAATTCATTGAAGCGCAGTTGAATGGGCTGCGTGAACTCATAAGCATTGCCCGGCAGTTGCGCGAGCCGCTTCTGCATCTTCTCAATGAGCGCCGTTTTATCGAGGCTGGGGTCAGGCCACTGCTCGTGCGGCTTCAGCATAATGAAAGTGTCGGTCAGATTCGGCGGCATCGGATCGGTTGCGATCTCCGCCGTGCCGGTCTTGGAGAAGACATAGTCGACCTCAGGGAAACTGCGCAACGCGCGTTCAATCTCGAACTGCATCGTTTGCGCCTGAGTGAGCGACGCGCTCGGGATCCGATTCGCCTGCATGGCGAGGTTTTTTTCATCGAGCGTTGGAACGAACTCTTCACCCAGCGTCAGATAGAGAAGCGCCGCGAGAACGAAGGCGCCCGCGCCAATAGCGATAGGCTTGAAAGGCGCGGCCATCGCCCATTGCAAGATCGGCTCATAGGCGCGCTTGAGCGCGCTAACGACGAAATTTTCAGATTCGCGCACGCGTCCTGAAAGCGCAATGGCGATCATCGCCGGAAAGAACGTCAGCGACAGAATGAATTCGGAAGCAAGCGCCATGATGACGGTCATCGCCATCGGATGGAACATCTTTCCTTCGACACCCGAAAAGGTCAGGATCGGCACATAAACGAGAATGATGATCGCCTGTCCATAGACAGTTGGACGCCGCATCTCGACCGCCGAGTCGATGACCGTCGTCAGCCGTTCCTCGAGCGTGAGGGCGCGGCCTAAGGCATTCTGGCGCTGCGTCAGACGACGCAGGCAGTTCTCGGTGACGATAATCGCGCCGTCCGCGATCAATCCGAAATCGAGCGCGCCAAGGCTCATCAGATTGGCGCTGATCTTTCCGGCGTACATGCCAACGCCAAGCAGCAGCATCGTCAGCGGAATGACCATCGCCGTCACGAGCGCCGCTCTGAAATTGTCGAGCATCACGAAGAGCACGAGGATGACGAGCGCCGCGCCCTCGACGAGATTCAAGGCGACCGTCTTGATCGTGGCGTTGACGAGAAGCGTGCGGTTCAGAATCGTGCGCACTTCAATGCCGGGCGGCAGCAATCGCCGAATCTCGTTCATTTTGGCGTCGACCGCGCTCGACACTTCGCGGCTGTTGGCGCCGATCAGCATCAGCGCAGTGCCGATCACGACCTCTTCGCCATTCATGCTGGCGCTGCCCATGCGCAATTCGCGTCCAACGCCCACCTGGGCGATGTCCTCGACGCGCACCGGCGTGCCGCCGCGCGTCGAGACGACGACTTTAGCGATGTCTTCGATTGATTCGAGGCGACCCGGACTGCGCACGACGAGACCCTCGCCATTGCGTTCAACATAGCCGGCGCCGCGGCTGATGTTGTTGCGCTCGATAATGCCGGCGAGATCGGCGAAAGAGAGTCCGAGAGCGAAGATTTTCGCGGGGTCGGGCTGAACGTGATATTCCTTGATGTAGCCGCCAAGCGAGTCGACGCCGGCGACTCCTGGAACAGTGCGCAGTTGCGGCCTGATGATCCAATCCTGCACGGTTCGCAGATAGGCGGTCCTTTCAAGCAGGGTCCGCAGCCTTTGCCCTTCGGGCGTCAGATAATCGCCATTGCGCTGCCAGCCGGGCTCCCCGTCACGCGCCGGCTTCTCGTTGGCGTGCGGCGCGTAGTCAACCGACCACATGTAAATTTCAGAAAGGCCGGTCGCGACCGGGCCCATATGCGAATCGACGCCGGGCGGAAAATTCTCCTTGGCGCGCGTCAGGCGCTCGGCGACCTGTTGGCGCGCGAAGTAAATGTCGACGTTGTCGGCGAAGACGGCGGTCACTTGGCCGAAGCCGTTGCGCGAAAGCGAGCGGGTGTATTCGAGCCCGGGTATTCCCGCGATCGCGTTCTCGATCGGATAGGTGACTTGCTTTTCGATCTCGAAGGCGGAAAGCGCCGGCGCGAAGGCGTTGATCTGCACCTGATTGTTGGTGATGTCCGGCACGGCGTCGATTGGCAATCGCATAAGCGACCATACGCCAAGCGGCGCGGCGAGCGCCGTCAACAAGACGATAAGCCAACGGCTTCGGACCGAGAAGGCGATGAGATTCTTGAGCATCAACCGCCGCCAGCGACGAGACTATTCCTGGCGGCCTGTTGAAGCGCCGTCCAGAGAGTCGAGGAAGGATGGCTTTCGATCCGCATCATTCCGCCGGAATGTTTTGTTTGCCGAGCTCCGCCTTTAACAGAAAGACATTGGAGACGGCGATCTCCTCGCCTTGCTTCAGGCCGGAGACGACTTCAACCGAATCATCGTCGCCCCGTCCAAGTTCAACCTCGCGTTTTATAAATCCATCAGGCGTGCGCACGAAGACATTGGGATTCCCGTCAATCATCATCACAGCCGCGCGCGGAACTTTCAGCTTCACCCGCGCTTCCTTAAGGGAGACCTCGGCTTCAAGCAGGCTGCCGGGGCGCAGCGAGAAGTCCGGATTGGGAAAGCGCGCGAGAACATTTCCGGCGCGCGTCTCACGCGTGATCATCGCGTTCACATAGGTGATTTTGCCCTCGAAGTTTTTTCCTTCGGCGTTTTGGACGCGAACGTCTTGTCCCTCGCGCAACAGCCCGAGATCTGCGGCCGGGACCGCCAGTTCAACTTCGACGACGGAGAGATCGGAGACGACGTAGAGTTCCTTCGCCTGACCTTCGCCGCCGACCGGCTGTCCGACGCTGACCAGACGCTCGATAACGCGGCCAGCTATTGGCGAACGAATCTCCTTGCGGCGAAGATCGGCGATCGGCTGAGTCGGCAGAGCGGCGATTTCCTGCTCGCTCATGTCCAGCGCTGCGAGCTTTTGCCGCGCCAGATCGAGCTTCACCTTGGATTCCGTAAAGACCGCCTTAGCCTTCAGAAAGAGTTGCTCTGCGGTGATCTTCTTTTCGAAGAGACCCTTCTCGCGCTGATAGAGAATATTCTGCAAATCGAAGTTCGCCATCGCCGCGAGATATTCGCTTTTCGCCTCGGCGACTTCGCGCGAGTCGATGATCGCGATGGTTTCGCCGCGCGCGACGCTGTCGCCGAGGCGCTTACGAAGTTCTTCGACGACGCCCGCGACCTTGGCGGCGACCCGCGCGACTCGATCAGGATCGGGCTTGACGGCGCCGGGGACGGTGAGCTGACGCGCGATAACGCCAGGACCAACCGCTTTTAGAGAGATTTTCGACGCTTCGATCTGAGCGGCCGAAAGCCGGATTTCGCCGTCGGAGCGTTCGGGCGCGGTCGCTTCGCTTTGGCGGTCGGGCGCGACGCGGTTACGCACGGCGCTTAAGAGCGACGGCAGCGCGGCGCCGATCGCAACGCTCGCGAGGAGAGCGAGAACGAGAACGGACCTTTTCCGGATCATGGTCGCTAAGTCGGCTCCGTCACGAGCGGTCTGGAAGGCGTAGCATTGGCGCGCCGCTCGAGCCATTGTCCGCAGCCGTGAAAGTGGGGATATCGAACGTCGGCGTGATTCTCTTTTTCCCTTAAAGGAGTTGGTCACGCCGGTCCATGCGCGCCGACGCGGCCTTTTTTCGCATATGCTTCGGTTTTTAAAAAGGAAAGCCCGGCCGAGGGACCGGGCTTCGTTCGCGAGCGCCTTTCTGAGCGTCAGGACTCAGTATTTGGCGAGCACTGGCCCAACGGAGAAGGGATTGAAACGCCAGTTCACGCCGGCGCGCACTGTTTGCCACCGAACCGGCGAGACATGGCTCGCAATAAAGATGGTGTTGTCGAGGGAAGGCGTGAAGCTTGTGAAAGTCTGCGTGGCGGAGCCGAGGTCCGTATAGAAGTATTCGACTTTAAGCGACCATGACGGGAAGGAGAGCGGGGACCACTCGACGCCGCCGCCGGCGGTCCAGCCGGTCCTGACCTCGTTAAACAGCGAGCGGCCAAACTGCACGCCGCCAGGAGGAGGAGGAGGAGAATTAGCGACGCTGACGGCGTTGGTGACTCCGCCATAGGCGAAGCCGCCGGTGCCATAGACCAGCGCGTTTGGCCATGATGGCAGCACCAAACCGACGCGGCCGCGAACCGAGCCGAACCAGTCGACGGCGTTCACGGAGTTGATGGAGGAAAGGTCTCCAAGGAACACGCCTTTGACCAGAACGTTGCGCCGCGCATGGAGGTCCGCCCCCTGCATGTCGGCCTCTACGCCGAGCACAAGCCAAGGCGAAACTTGCCAGTTAAAGCCGACCTGGCCGCCGCCAAGGACGCCGCTCAGATTTTGACCGAAACTCCAGAACGCGGCGCTCGGGGGATCGACAAGGAACGGGTCCAGAAGTCCGCCCGTCTCGGCGCCGCCGGCGCCAAAGCCATAGCCGATGTTCACGCCCCCATAAAAACCTGTCCAGCTGAAAGCCAGCGGAGGCGGCGGCGCAGGCGCTTTATAGCTCGGCAGGTCCGCGCCGAAGCTCGATCCCACGATCGCCAAGGAGAGGCCTATGCCGAGAGGCAATTTGGTCATGATGACTCTTTCAAAACAGTTTCCCAACAGTCGCCGCCGCTTGTGCGGAGATAAAATCTGCAAACAATGGTTTGCAACGAAAACACGCTCGTTCCATCATCTTCGAGAAGATTTCTTGGGTAGGCGTGGCAATTCAGCATCAGTTGAATTTTGCGGCGGCGGACGAGTGGTCGAGATCATGAATCTCCGCGCTCCTTGCGCAGTCGCTCCCAATATTCGAGGCGCTTGGCGATCTCACGCTCGAATCCGCGCTCGACCGGCCTGTAAAACTTTTGTGGCGAAAGCGCATCGGGCCAGTAGCTCTGCCCCGAGAAGGCGTCGGGCGAATCGTGATCATATTCGTAGCCCGCGCCGTAGCCTTCTTCGCGCATCAGTTTCGTCGGAGCGTTGAGAATAATCTTCGGCGGCATCAGCGAGCCTTTTTCCTCGGCGACGCGCTGCGCGCGCTTGAAGGCGACATAGGCGGCGTTGGATTTGGGCGCGGTGGCCACATAGATGACCGCCTGCGCCAGCGCGAGTTCGCCCTCGGGACTGCCGAGAAAATCGTAAGCCTCCTTGGCGGCGTTGGCGACGACGAGCGCTTGCGGATCGGCGAGACCGATGTCTTCGACGGCCATGCGCACAATGCGTCGCGCGAGAAATAGCGGATCTTCGCCCGCCGCGAGCATGCGCGCGAGATAGTAGAGCGCGGCGTCTGGGTCCGAGCCGCGGACGCATTTATGCAGCGCGCTGATAAGATTGTAGTGGCCTTCCTGCGCCTTGTCGTAGATCGGCGCGCGGCGCTGGACGACGTCGACGAGTCCCGTTCGATCGAAAATTTCGCCGGGTTTCGCCGCGCGCCAGATCTCCTCGGCAAGGGTCAACGCCGCGCGGCCGTCGCCATCCGACATGCCGACGAGCGCCGCGCGCGCGTCAGAGTCGAGCGGCAAAGGTTTGCCTTCGGCGTGTTCCGCGCGTTTGAGCAGTTGTTCGATCGCAGCCTCGTCGAGCGCCTTGAAGGTCATCACGCGCGCGCGCGAAAGCAGCGCGGCGTTGAGCTCGAAGGAGGGGTTTTCCGTCGTCGCGCCGACGAGCGTGATCGTGCCGTCCTCCATCACCGGCAGAAAGGAATCCTGTTGCGCGCGATTGAAGCGGTGAATCTCGTCGACGAAGAGCAGAGTCCCCTGGCCGGCGGCGCGTCGGGCGCGCGCCGCCTCAAAGGTTTTTTTCAAATCCGCGACGCCGGAGAAGATCGCCGAAATCTGCACGAAGGCGAGTTTAGTTTCGTGCGCGAGCAGCCGCGCGACCGTGGTCTTGCCGGTGCCTGGCGGCCCCCAGAAAATGAGCGAACCAAGCGAGCCCGAGCGAATGAGCCGCGTTAGCGCGCCGTCGGGTCCAAGCAGGTGATCCTGGCCTGCGACCTCCTCGAGACGCGTCGGCCGCAATCGGTCCGCAAGCGGACGCGGCGCGTCGTCTTCGAGCTTTGCGGCTTGGAACAGGTCAGACATCGCCACTGATTAACATAGCGACCCGGCTCGCTTGTGAGAACCTTGGGACGAAACAGGCTCTCTTTTTGCCCTGTTCTCGCCATCAGTGGACGGTCCCGTCGCGAATCGTGTTGGAATTTGCTGACGCAGTTCCGAGCGGGATGATGCTATCCGATCAAGCGGCGAGGTCAATGAGCTGATCGGAAGGCTTTTCGGCGAGGCTCTCCCAG
>VGDT01000002.1 GCA_016869595.1 Alphaproteobacteria bacterium | reverse complement strand
TGAGCAGATGGAGTGGGATCTTTTCGGCGTTCCGGGAAGTCTGCGCATCGATCATGGCGTTTGGCTGCGCCAGCATGGCGTCGACGGCCTCGCCATCATGCACGCCGTGAATTCCTCCAACGGCGGCACGGTGCTGGCGCAGGTCAGCGTGAATATCTACGCGCCGCGCGGCGGTTTCCTCGAGCGCATTGAAGCGCAGCGCGCGCGTCTCGAGCCGGGCGTTTGGGTGCTCGAAAATGCGCAAGTGAGTCTGCCGGGAGAGGCGGCGCGCAAGGTCGGGTCTTACATGCTCGCGACCGACTTGACGCCGGAGCAAGTCGCGGCGGCGACAACGCCTCCGCAGGGCACGCCATTCTGGTCGCTGCCGGAAATGACGGCGCGCACCGCCGAAGCAGGTCTCGACGCGACGGGCTACCGGCTCCAATTTCAGACGCTTCTCGCGCGCCCGCTGCTCCTTGTCGCCATGGTTCTCGTCGCTGCTTCCTTTTCATTAAGATTCTTTCGATTTGGCGGCGTCGCGAAAACCCTTTCAGGTGGCGTGGCCGCAGGCTTCGTGCTTTATATCGTTACCAAAGTCCTCTCGGATCTCGGCGGCGCGGGCATGCTCAGCCCTGTCGTGGCCGCTTGGTCGCCTGCGCTTGTCGGGAGCATGTTGGGCACGGTCATCTTGCTGTATTCGGAGGATGGTTAATGGCGCTCGCCAGCCCCTCCCGGCGTCTTTCCATTCTCCTAGTCGCCCTCGCTCTCGTCGAGGCGGCCTTCGCAAATTTCTCGCTTGCGGCGGCGCAACCCGCTGCATCGGGCGAGCGCATGGTCGTCGAGGCGAAGGAGCTCGTCTACGACGAGAAAAGGAACGTCGTCACCGCGCGCGGCGACGTGCAGATTTATTACAAAGGCCGGCTGCTCGAAGCTGACAGCGTCATCTATGACCGCAACACTTCGCGCGTTTATGCGGAGGGCCACGCCAAGGTGACCGAAAAGGATGGCACCGTCGCGCGCGCCGAGCGGTTTGACCTCACCGACGATTTCAAGACCGGTTTCATCGAGAGCCTGCAGGTCGACACGCCCAACAATACGCATTTTACCGCGCCGAGAGCGGAGCGCGCCGGCGACACAACCACTTTCGATTTGGGCACTTATACGGCCTGCGAGGCCTGTCGCGACGATCCCGCGAAGCCGCGCACATGGCAGATCCACGCCAAACGGATCATCCACGACAACGTCGAGAAGATGGTCTATTACGAGGACGCCTCCTTCGAGCTCCTCGGGACGCCGATCGCCTATGTGCCGTTCTGGTCCTCGCCCGATCCGTCGGTCAAGCGCAAGTCGGGCTTCCTGACGCCCGCATTCCTATATCGCTCTCAGCTCGGCGCCGGCTTCGGCATCCCCTACTACTGGGCGATCGCACCGAATTACGACCTCACTGTCACGCCAATCTATTTCAACCGGCAGGGGCCGTTCGTCACGGCGGAGTTCCGCCAGCGCTTCGACAACGGGGCCTATACGGTCCGCCTCGAAGGGACGCATGTGGGAGACACAAGCGCATTCGCACCGGCGCCGTACGGCGCCGGAAACAAGCGATGGCGCGGCGCCGTTCAGTCCCAGGGCGACTTCTGGCTCAATGACCGCTGGCGCGTCGGCTGGGACATCACGGCGCTGTCGGATCGTTACTTTCTCCAAGACTACAAGCAATATAACTATCTTATACAGAACTATTTCTTCCGCGAGGCGTCTTCGACGATCTTTCTGACCGGCCAAGGGCCGCGCAGCTTCTTCGACATGCGCGGATACTATTTCCAGGTCCTGTCGCCCAATGACGTGCAGGCGCAGCAGCCCGTTGTCCATCCTGTCATCGACTATAACCGCGTCTTCGATATCGACCCGGCGGCAACGGCAGGTATTGGCGGCCAGCTCGAAGTTGACGCCAATGTGACGAGCACATCCGAAAATGTCGCCAACTTCGAATCGATACAGCCCCGCACATTTGATCGGAAATATGGTCTCTACAACGTTTGCCAGCTTTACGCACGCGCTTACGACCCAGCGCAGAGCACCTGCCTTTTGCGCGGGGTCGGCGGCAATTATGAGCACGCAACCATCAGCGGCGCCTGGAAGCGCAAATTCATCGATCCCGTGGGCGGCGTGTGGACTCCCTTCGCCTTTGCGCGATTTGTCGGCAGCTATCTCGACTATGACCAACAAGGTCTCTATCCAGTTTTTAACCAGTCGCAGTCGCCAATTCCCGACGGCGCGCAGGCGCAATTTTTGGGTGGCGCAGACAATCGTTTCCGCGGTCAGGCGCTGCCTGGCACCGGGGCCGAATGGCGCTACCCGATCCTCGCCAGAAGCTTTTTCGGCGATATCGTCTTTGAACCGATCGCTCAGCTTGTCGCCCGCCCCAACGAGACTTCGATCCCGTCGCTGGTCAATATCGACGCTCAAAGTCTGGTTTTCGATGATTCGACCTTGTTCGAATGGAGCAAATTCTCCGGCTACGATCGGTTCGAAACAGGCGTACGTCTCAACTACGGCGGCCAGGCCACGATGTCGCTGCCCAATGGCGGCTTCATCAATACGATGATCGGTCAGTCGAGCCAAATCGCCGGCGCCAATCCCTACGCGCAGATTGATGCAGCCAATGTCGGCCTCAACTCTGGTCTTAACTCCCGCACATCGGACATCGTTGGCCGCTTCGCCTTTGCGCCTTCTTCTTTCCTGAGTTTTGTCGCTAAGGGTCGCTTCGACAAGAATAGCTTGCGTGGGCGCCGCATCGACCTGCTCGCTACATTAAACCTGGATCCGATCTCGGTTCAGCTCCAATACGCAAATTACGCCTCGCAGCAGGCGATCGGCTTTGACATGCGCCGGCAAGGCCTCTACGCCGCGGCGCAATATAATATATCGAAAAACTACTTCGTGAACGGCTCTGTAACCTTTGATATGAGCCGCTATCTATACAATTCCCTTACCAATCCGACGAGCCTTCCATTCACTGCGCCATTGACCGGCGTCAATGTCACCGGCTCGGCGCCACTGTTCTCCGTCGCGACTCTCGGAGCTGGCATTGGCTATCGCGATGAGTGCGCAACACTTTCAATCGATTATACACAAGTCTATCGGCCTCAGGCCAGCACGGGCCTGCCGGCGCGGTACCAGACCGTGATGGTCACGCTGCAGCTTCGTACGCTGGGCCAAACGCATTTCAACTATGGCATTGGTTCGCTTCTTGCCGATGACGGCGTGCGCGCCCCACCGGTGGTGCGCTGAGCGACCTAATTAATGACTTCATCGAAACGTCAAGGAGGACGCTTGACGCTTACCGTGATACAGGCGCTGCAATATGGGGCGCCGACACCCAAATGCGCTGTCGCGCAAAGGAGAATGCAATGAGCTTTTTCAACTCGCTCGCCGCCGGCGCGTTTCTCGCCATCGGGACGACGACAGCGCCGCTCGTCGCACAGGAGTTTTCGGGTCAGCAGAAGGTTGAGATTGAGAAAGTCGTGCATGACTATCTCATTTCCAATCCGGAAGTGATCAAGGACGCGATCGACGAGCTTGGAAAGCGGGAGAAGATCGCCGAGGCCGCCACGCGTGAAAAGGCTGTCAGCCAGCATGGCGACAAAATCGTGAACTCGCCCAACCAAGCCGTGGTGGGCAATCCCAACGGGGATATCACGCTCGTCGAATTCTTCGATTACAATTGTGGTTACTGCAAACAGTCGCTCAATTCCGTCGCCAAGCTGATCGAAGCCGACCCCAAGCTTCGCGTAGTGCTCAAGGACTTCCCGGTTCTCGGGCCGGATTCCGTCGAGGCGGCGCAGGTCGCGACTGCTGCGCGCATGCAGCTCGACAACCAGAAGTTCTGGGATTTCCATCGCAAGCTGCTGTCGACGCGCGGCCACATCGGCAAGCAACAGGCGCTTGCGGCGGCTAAGGAGGTCGGCGCGGACATGCCCCGTCTCGAGAAGGACATGTCGAGCCCTGAGACCAAAGCCGCATTAAAGGAAGTCGCCACGCTCGCCGATGAGCTGCGGTTCGATGGAACGCCCGCCTGGGTGATTGGCAAGGAGGCGATCATCGGCGCCCTGCCCTACGCTCAGATGAAGGCCAAAGTCGAGAACATGCGCAAATGCGGGAAAACCGTGTGCTAGCGGGCGACGGGCTTCCTTTGCGGCGGCATTAAGGCTAAGAGAGACGGCCTGCCGGCTTTGAGATTTTCGGGAACGTTTCGGAAGCGCTATGTCAGCCGTCCACGTGCTTAACGGTCCCAATCTCAATCTTCTCGGCAGGCGCGAACCGGCGATCTACGGAACCGCGACTCTCGACGACATCCGCGCAATGCTGGAGAAGCGTTGCGCCGAACGCGGCATGTCGCTCGTCTTCCGGCAATCCAATCACGAAGGCGATCTCGTCGACTGGATTCAGGAGGCCGGCGTCGCCGGCGCGCCGGTTATTCTGAACGCCGGCGCGCTGACGCACACCTCCATCGCCCTCTATGACGCGATCAAAGGCGCGGACGCTTTCGTTATCGAAGTGCATCTTTCCAACGTGCACGCTCGCGAAAGCTTTCGCAGCCGCTCCTTCATCTCGCCAGCGGCGCGCGGCGTGATCGCCGGATTTGGTCCGCTGTCGTACGTCCTTGCCCTTGAAGCTATCTTTGAAAACGAACTGAGAAAGAGCTGAGACACATATGGCGCGCAAAGCTCAACCGCCTCGCACCGCTTCCCGCCGCAAATCGACCCCGGCGCGCGCGCCCGCCATCGACACGGATTTGCTGCGCGCGGTCGCGGAACTCGTCGCAGGCAGCGATTTGACCGAATTCGAGGTGGAGAAGGGCGATCTGCGCATTCGCGCGGCGCGCACGCCGGCCGCCGCGGTTGCGAACGTCGTCGCCGCGCCTGCGGCGGTAGTCCAGCATCTGCAGCCCACGCCGACGCCAAAGCCGGCGGCGACGCCTGCTCCGGCCTTAGCCGAGCCCGCCGCCGAATTCGTCGACGCGGTGAAATCGCCCATGGTCGGCACCGCCTATCTTCGGCCAAATCCGGACGCCAAACCATTCATCGAGATCGGCGCGCGCGTTTCGGTCGGCGACAAGCTCTTGCTGATCGAAGCGATGAAGACCTTCAATGATATTGTCGCTCCAAAGTCGGGCGTGGTGACCGCCATATTGGTCGAAGACGGCCAGCCCGTCGAATATGGCGAACCTCTCTTGGTCATCGAGTAGCGGCGGCAAAGGATGTTCGACAAAATCCTTATCGCCAACCGCGGCGAAATCGCGCTGCGCATCTTGCGCGCAGCTAAGGAATTGGGCGTCGCGACAGTCGCCGTGCATTCAACCGCCGACGCCGACGCCATGCATGTCAAGCTTGCCGACGAGTCGGTCTGCATCGGGCCGGCGCCCGCGCGCGACTCCTATCTCAATATTCCCGCCCTGCTCTCCGCCTGCGAGATCACTGGCGCGGACGCCGTGCATCCGGGCTATGGCTTCCTTTCAGAAAACGCGCGCTTCGCCGAAATCCTTGAAGAGCATAACATCACCTTCATCGGTCCGAAGTCAGAGCATATTCGACTGATGGGCGATAAGATCGAGGCGAAGGCGACCGCAAAGAAGCTCGGCATTCCCTGCGTTCCGGGATCCGACGGGCCGATCTTGAGCGAGAAGGATGCGTTAAAGGTCGCCGAAAAGATCGGCTTTCCCGTGCTGGTGAAGGCGGCGTCCGGCGGCGGCGGCCGCGGGATGAAGGTCGCGCGCGATAAGCATGATCTTTCTATCGCCATCGCCACCGCGCGCACCGAGGCGAAGGCCGCGTTCGGCGACGACACGGTCTACATCGAGAAATTTCTAGAAAAGCCGCGCCACATCGAAATTCAGATTTTCGGCGACGGAATGGGCCAAGCCGTGCACCTCGGCGAACGCGATTGCTCGCTTCAGCGTCGTCATCAGAAGGTCTGGGAAGAAAGCCCCTCGCCCGCGCTCAACGACGCGCAGCGCATGGAGATCGGCGAGATCTGCGCGCGCGCCATGCGCGACATGCAATACGCCGGCGCCGGCACAATCGAGTTTCTCTACGAAAACGGCGAATTCTATTTCATCGAGATGAACACGCGCATTCAGGTCGAGCATCCGGTGACCGAATCGATCACCGGCGTCGATCTCGTGTGTGAACAGATCAGGGTGGCGGCAGGCTCCCCGCTTTCGCTGCGTCAGAAAGACATCTGGTTCTACGGTCACGCCATCGAATGCCGCGTGAACGCCGAACACCCCGTGAGCTTCAGGCCTTCGCCGGGACGCATCGCCTATTATCATCCGCCAGGCGGCGTCGGCGTGCGCGTCGATTCGGCGGTCTATCAGGGCTATACGATTCCGCCGAACTACGACTCGCTCATCGGCAAGCTGATTGTTCACGGGCGCAACCGAACGGAGGCGCTGATGCGCCTGCGGCGCGCGCTCGATGAATTCATCGTCGACGGCATCGACACGACGCTTCCACTGTTTCGAACGCTGGTGCGCAACGCCGACGTTCAGAACGGAATTTACGACATTCATTGGCTGGAGCATTTCTTGGCGACGGGCGGCATTGAGCCCGACTTTTAAAAGCTAAGGATCGCTCGTCTTTCATGGCGAGACCGTAATGGCCAAACAGGCGATGGCGGCGAGCGGCGCGCGCTATGTCGCCAAAGATATCGAATTCTGGAACAAGGGCGACGACGCGATGGTCCAATGGCGCGGAGAGAAGCTCAACTGCACGATCAAGAAATAATTCGACTTCTCGAAAGAAAGTCGGCGGCCGAGGGTGGCGCGGCGTTCTCGCGCCGCTATCCTTGAGAAGATGTCCCGCCTCAACGCCCCTTACGCGATCACGCCGCATCTTCTGCTGCGCGCTTATTCAATCGGTCTTTTTCCGATGGCCGAAAGCGCCGAGGACGATCAGCTTTACTGGGTTGATCCTGAGCGGCGCGCGACCTTTCCGCTCGACGGCTTCGCCGTATCGCGCTCCTTGGCCAAGACCGTGAGGTCCGATCGCTTCGTCGTCGGAGTCGACCTAGACTTTGACGCTGTGATCGACGCTTGCGCCGCTCCCGCCTTTCGCCGCGAGCGGACCTGGATTAACGCCGAAATCCGCCGGCTCTATCGCGAGCTGTTCGATCTCGGATTCGCACATACCGTAGAATGCCGTAGAGAAGGCCGCCTTGTTGGCGGGCTATATGGGGTCGCTTTGGGGAGCGCCTTTTTCGGCGAGAGCATGTTCCATCTGGAGCGCGACGCCTCGAAGGTAGCTCTCACCCATCTCGTCGCTCGGTTGAGAGCAGGCGGCTTCCAGCTGCTCGATACTCAATTTATTACGCCGCATCTCGCCTCGCTCGGGGCAGTCGAGATCTCGCGCGAAGAATATCATCGCGCGCTCGAACAGGCGCTGTCGGCAAAGGCCAACTTCAATGTCTGGCCGAAAAACGCGGCGGTGATGGGAACGCAGGCGTTGGCGGCGCTCTCCGGCTAGAAAGGCTGAGCTGGAGCTCCCACCGGCGCTGCGGCGGGAGTCGCCTGTTCGCCGCGCCGCTTCTTCTTCCGCGAAGGCGCAGCCGGAATCTCTCCAGGGGGAACCACAGCCTCGGGATCGACTGGGACCGGCGCGGCCTGATCGGCGGGCCCGATGGGCTGATTTTCCATCGGAGGCGGCGCTGTGGGCTCAACTCTGCGTGAGCGGCGCTTCTTGCCGCCTTCCGGCGGAATCGCCTCGGCCTCGGCAGGCGGAGCCGTAGGCGCCGCCGCTTCGGCGGGCTGCGCGACCGTCTCCTTGCCGCCTTTGCAGTCGACAAGCCAGACGTCATAGACCGGATGCTCGACGCCATGGAGGCCCGGACTGGCGGCGAACATCCAGCCCGAGAAGATGCGCTTTGCTTCCTGTTTGGAGTCGGCCTTGACGCTTTCAGGCTTCGGGTTTGTCCGAGGCTCCGATTTGAGAACGAGTTCGTCCACCTCGACGAAGCTCGTCGTCTGCGGCGTTTCGGTCTGAGGCCGCGTGTTGCAAACGCGCGGCGTCACTTGAAGCGCGCCGAACTGCACGGTTTCGTCGATGGCGACGTCGAAATTGATGATCCGTCCCGTGGTCTTGTCGAGACCGGCGAAAACCGCGGCGGGGTGCCGGATCGGCTCGGCTGAAGCGCCGATCGTGAAAAGCGCCCACGCGCCGACCGCCGCTGGCGCCAGTGACAAGGGCAATTTCATCCGATCACCGCATGAATCTCCGCCGGAAAAAGGCGGCAGACCAAAACAGGCAACAAAGGCGTTTCCAAGGAACAGGGCCGCTCAGCCTTCAGGCCGCCAAGCGGCGTAATCGCCACCCGTAGGCGGACGCTCGCCGAGCGCGAGCTGAGAGCCCGGCGGCCGATAGGCCTGCGGGGTGCCCGTCAAATTTGGCTGATAGGGAAGCTCCCACGACCGTGGCCGATAGCTCTCCTCCGTCGGAGGCGTATCCACCGTGTGGTGAAGCCAGCCGTACCATCCGGGCGGCGTGGCTGAACCCTCGCAATAGCCCTTATAGATCACCCAGCGCCGTTCAAACCCCAAGGCCGGATCGATCTTGCCGCCGCGCCGACGGTAATAAACATTGCCGAATTCGTCTTCCCCGACGCGTTCGCCATAAAGCAGCGTCCACAGGCCGGTGCTGAGCGTCGCGCGGTTCCACCAGGTGAAGAAGCGAATGATGTAGGACATGTATCTGGAGTCCTCGGATTTTGAGGACCCTTATTGCGTCTGCCGGCGTCAATGTCCAGCGCCGGGCGCGAGCTTGACGCTCTCCTGTCATTCCAGCCACGCTAAGCTAAGGTAGTTGGAACTGCGCCGGAGAAACGCCCATGTCCGCGACCCTTTCCGCCCAATGCTGCGTCGTTGGCGGCGGACCCGCCGGACTGATGGCCGGGTTTCTCCTCGCCCGCGCCGGCGTCGACGTCATCGTGCTCGAAAAGCATGGCGATTTTCTGCGCGATTTCCGCGGCGACACCATCCATCCTTCGACGCTGCGGCTGATGGAGCAACTGGGACTGCTCGACGAATTCCTGCGCCTGCCCCACCACAAGGCCTATGAACTCGCGGCCTGGATCGGCGAGCGGAAATACAAGGCCGCCGATTTCAGAAGCCTCGGCGGAAGGTGCAATTTCATCGCCTTCATGCCGCAATGGGACTTTCTCGACTTCATCGCCGCGCACGCCCGCGCGCTGCCGAATTTCAAGCTGCTGATGCAGACTTCCGCCGACGATCTCCTCTGGAACGGCGACCGCGTCGTCGGCGTCAAGGCGACCGGACCCGAAGGGCCGCTCGAAATCTCCGCTCCACTCGTCATCGCCGCCGACGGACGCGGCTCGCATACGCGCGCCGAGGCCCATCTCGATGTCGAGGATCTCGGCGCGCCGATGGACGTGTTGTGGTTCAAGGTGCCGCGCAAGGAGAGCGACCCCGACGAGACTTTCGGCCGTATCGTGCCGGGACGCATGCTTATCATGATCGACCGCGGCTCCTATTGGCAGTGCGGCTGCGTCATTCCCAAGGGCGGCGCCGAGGAATTGCGCCAGAAGGGCCTGGAAGCTTTCCGCGACTCGATCGCCAAGGCGATGCCCTTCCTCGCCGACCGCATCGGAACGCCGGAAGACTGGACGCAGATCAATCTGCTCACCGTTCAGGTCAATCGCGCGAAGACATGGAGCCGGCCCGGACTGCTTTGCATCGGCGACGCGGCGCACGCCATGTCGCCGGTCGGCGGCGTCGGCGTGAACCTTGCGATCCAGGACGCTGTCGCCGCCGCCAATCTCCTCGCCGCAAAGCTACGCGCAGGAACGGTCACGGACGACGATCTCGCGGCCGTGCAGCGGCGGCGCGAATTTCCGGTGCGCGTGACGCAGCGCCTTCAGCTCGCCATCCAGAATCGCGTCGTCCGCAGTGTGCTCGCCGCCGACAAGCCTTTTGAGGCGCCGCTGGCGCTGCGGCTACTCAACGCAGCGCCGCTGCTGCGTCGATTGCCGGCGCGGCTCATTGGGCTCGGCGTGCGGCCCGAGCATATCGAAACGTGAATTGCTTCAGTCGGCGTCGCGAACAAAGGCGCCGAAGGCGCGCGGACCGTCGCCGGTCTCCGCCTTGCCAAGAACTTTGAGCGTCTGCGCGTCGAGCGCCCATAGCTCGTTCGAAAACCAGTTTGCGACGTAAACGCGAGCTCCATCACCGCTCGCGGCAAGGCCTTCCGGATATTCGCCGACTTTCAAAGTATCGACGGGCGCCAACGACTCGGCGTCGAAGACGCTGACGCTGTCGCCATGCTGATTGGCGACGAAGATGCGGCCCTTGGCGAGCGCCACAGTGTAAGGCCGGCTGCCACATTTGAGCGTCGCGATGACTTTGCGCGCGCGTAGATCGACGACGCTGACGTCGTCCGATTCCACATTGGCCGAATAGGCGCGCGCGCTGGAAGCATCGACCGTGACGCCGAAAGGATGCTTGCCGACTTGTATTGTCGTAATACGCGAAAAAGTCAGCGCGTCGATGAGAGAAAGCGCATTGTCGTCGCGGTCGGCGACGATGATTGTCTTGGCGTCCGGCGCGACGGCGACTCCGGACGCCATGGCGCCGACGCCGACGCTGCGCTGCGCGCCGCTTGCAAGATCGATCTCGACGAGACGCCGACCGTAGAGATCGGTGACATAGACGCGCTTGCCGTCGGGGCTTGCGGCGACGCCGAGCGGCCCGCCTTCGACGGGTATGCGCTTCTCAATCTTGCGCGTAGTCGCGTCGACGATGGTGAGAAACTTGCCTTCGGGGCTCGTGACGAAGGCGCGCGCGCCGTCGCGCGACACCGCGATTCCCGCGGGCTTGCCGCCGATGGGCAGCGTCGCGACTGTCTCCATTTTGGAAAGATCGACGATCGACAGCGCATCGGCGCCCTGCGCGGTGATGAAGGCTTCCGCCGCGGATGCAGGTGGGGCGATGGCGATGGAGAGAAACAATGTCGCCGTCATGGCCGGGCTTGACCCGGCCATCCACGCGAGCGCGAAGCGCTTCGCCGCTTTTCTTGCAACGCGTCGCATTGTCTTGGCGTGGATGCCCGCGACAAGCGCGGGCATGACGGGTTCAAGCCTCACCTCTGTTCCACCTTCGCCTTCAACGCCGCAAGATAGGCGCGCTGCAGCGCAGTCACCGTCGCGATGGCGACGTCGTCATTCAATTCCGGCGGCGGATCGTTCGTTGGATGGCCACGATAGAAGCGCGCCTTCCACTCGACTTCCGTTTTTCCGTCCACGGAAGGCCGCAGAGTGATCAGCGCCGTGTAATTCGTCGCCGGCAGGCGCTTCACATCATCGCCTTCTCGATGCACGCCCAGCATCATCCGCTCGGCGTCGCGCTTCGTCAGCAGTTCGTCGATGACGCCGTCGTCGGCCAGGATCAGCCTGCGCCGCGCCTGGTCGGGAACATCATCGCCAGACGCTTCGACGCGGGCGACGCCCGGCAGCCAGTCGGCGTGAGCGAAATCGCTGACGACCGACCAGACTTTTTCGGGCGGGGCGTCAATGATGATCGTCTCAACCACTTTCAGCGGCGAAGCGCCATGCGCGGCGAGCGCTGCGCACGGCGCGAATGAAGCAAGCGCCGCTGCGGCGCCAAGAAAAAGCCGGCGCGTTACGGCGACGTTCGCTGGCGCGATGTCCGCTCCTTGGCGCATGGCGCGCGCTTACTTGCCCTCCGCCTTCGCCTTCAACGCGGCGAGACCAGACTTATAAATATCGGTCACCGCCTTCACCGCCGCCTCGTCGGAAAGCTCCGGCGGCGGATCATTGTTCATGAAGCCGCGATAGAAAGCGCCTTTCCATTCGACGACGCTCTTGCCGCCGTCTTCCCTCACGCTGATTGTCGCAGCGTAATTATTGACCGGCAGAACTTTCACGTCGACGGAGTCGATCTTGTAACTTAGCGACTTGCCCTCGGCGTCATATTTCGTCAGCGTCTCGTCGATGACGCCGCCGCTCTTGAGGGTCAGCTTGCGTTTGGCGTCTGGTCCATTGTCGCCCGTCCCCTCGGTCTTGGCGACTGCCGGGTGCCAGCTCATATTCTGAAAATTGCCGACGATCTCCCAGACCTTCGCGGCGGGCGCGTCGATTTCTATCTTTTCGACGACCTTCTGGCGCGATGGGCCATGCGCGAAGGCCTGCTCAGCGAGCAGCCCGGCGGAAAGAAGCGACAGGACCGCAACGGCAAATGCGCGGCGCGCAAGCACAAACGTCATTAGGTTCTCCCGAGAAGCCTGATCTTGCCGCCACCCTAAGGGCGGCAGGCGGACATAAGGGCGCCTGAAGCGGCGGCGTCAAGCAGAGCCCGCGGGGCACTCACACGTCGTCCGCGATCCATCGCCGCTTCATCTGAGCGTCGGCGATCTTTGCCCCGGCCATCCCGGCGTTTGCAATCCTGGCGTCGGCCGTCTCAAAATTGGACGGCAGTTTGGAGGCGCGCCGACGGTTCCTGGAGGGCAAGGCTGCCGAATGATCGGGCGGCAATTCGGCTGCCATCTGCCGATCGTGCCCGCAGGGCAAGGCTGCCTCACGACGATCGGCCGGCAATTCGGCTGCCATTTGCCGATTGTGCCCGGAGGACAAGGCTGCCTCACGACGATCGGCCGGCAATTCGGCTGCCATTTGCCGATTGTGCCGGGAGGACAAGGCTGCCTCACGACGATCGGCCGGCAATTCGGTTGCCATTTGCCGATCGTGCCCGGAGGGCAAGGCTGTCTCACGACAATCGGGCGGCAATTCGGTTGCCATTTGCCGATCGTGCCTGGAGGGCAAGGCTGCCTCACGACGATCGGCCGGCAATTCGGCTGCCATTTCCCAATCGTGCCCGCAGGGCAAGGCTGCCTCACGATGATCGGCCGGCAATTCGGCTGCCATTTCCCAATCGTGCCAGGTGGGCAAGGCTGCCTCACGACGATCGGCTGACAATTCGGCTGCCATTTCCCAATCGTGCCAGGTGGGCAAGGCTGGCGCTCGATGACCGGCGGCGGAACTTGCGGCTCCGGAAGCGGCGGCGTGACTCGGCCGACGCACTTCCCGCGCCGCTCGGTTGTGCCGGGCGGACAGGCGCAGGCCGCGCCGGTCCAGACGCGGCCGCCTGTGCAGACGCCGACGCAAGTTGATTTCTGCGCGTCCGGTTGCTGGCCGGCGGGACAGCACGCGCCGCCCGTCGTGAGCTGGCTGCTCAGGCAACATTGACCATCTGCGGTGGATGCGTAGTTCGGCGGGCAAACTGGCGCCGTTGGCGTCTTACCCGCTATGCGGATCGTCCAACAGGCCTGCTTGTTGGGCGTGACGACGCCGCCCCCCGTCTCCTGTTGCGCTTCTCGTTGCGGCGGCGGCGCCTTGCGCGCCTCGCCGCCGGGCTGCTCAATGGCCGGGGTGGGACTACGACCGGTCATCGCCCGCCATTCGAGCACGCCGCAAGCGGTCTTCTCGATCGGCGCCGGCGGCGGTTCAGTCAGGTTCGGAGCGACCTTTCCCTCAAGCCGCACCACCACCTCGTCGCCGGGCGCGAGCCCGCAATCTTCCACGCCGCAAGTAAAGACGTCGCCCTCCTTCGAGCAGGACCACCTCGAAGCGGGGCAATATTTGGATCCCTTGGTGACGCGCGCTTCTGGAAAGTCGGATCCCGGCGGCAAAGTGATGCGCTGGGTGAGCGCGCCGCGACCGAAACGCTCGCGTCCGGTAACGGTGAACTCGTAATGGGAGCAGTTCGGCGGAATGCAGGGGCCCGTTCCTGTGGCCAGATAGTCCAAGAACCAGATTGGAGGCGCTGGAACGCCCGGACACTGGCCAAGCGCGTTTGGCGCGGCGCCGTTTAGACAGCATTTGTTCACAGGATAAGCCGTCTGGCCGCCCGGACACATGGCGGCGTGGCAAAGACCGTCCAAGCCGATCTGGCCGCCGGCTGCGCACGTCCCCCACGCTGCGCAAAACGTCGTTCCCGGCGAACATGCCGCCTGCGCCGGGCTCGCCACGCAGGTCGCATTGCTCCACAGCCAGGCGGCGGTTGGGACGCCCGGCGGGGCGGTGATCAAATTGAACCCGGCGGGGCACTTCTTTAAGGGCGACTTCGGGCATTTGTTGCACGCAAGCGTGTTCGGCGCACAGCCCGGGATTTTCGTCGGGGCCGCGCCGTTCCAGCAAATCCCCGGCCCTCCTGGCCCCGGACCATGGCCAGGCTGGAATCCATGCCAGCATTCAAGGCCTGCGGCGCCGTTGGGGCATATCGGCTGACACACGCCTCCGAAACCCGGAATCTGGCCCACTGGGCAGCACTGCAAAGCGTTGGTCGCGAGGTGCGAGCCCGGGGGGCAAATTGGCGGGGGCGGCGGCGGACCATCGTCCCACCATGGGCCTGGGCCGCCTTCATCGATCCAAGGCGGTAAGCCGCCTTCCTCACCTCCGAACCCCGGTCCGGGACCAGGCGCGGGCGCTGGTCCAGGAGCTGGCCCAAGAGCGGGCCCAGGAACTGGCCCAGGCGCCGGCCCTGGCGCGGGGCCGGGCGTTGGTTCGGGCGGCGGCGCCCCTGGCGCTCCGGGCGGCGGCGCGCAATTTCGACGGATCGCGACGTCGCCGAGAGCGCCGCGGGCGTTCGGATCGTCGAAGCGATCGTCATAATCAACGAAATAACTTGCGAGTGGCGGCGTATTGGCCGGTCGAACGAGGTCGGCGCCGTTGCCCTGCAGGCCATTGACGCTGACAGGCCCGCCCTGGGCCAGCCGGGCGGCGAGACTCGAATCGGCGGAAACGCGCAACTGCTCGCCCGTCGACCAAAGGAAGCCGCCGCAGGAAGCGCGATTAAGCTTGCCGGCCGGATCGTAGCCATAGCCGAGGGCCACGCCCCCATCGCCGTTTTGCATCTGTCCGAAAAAACCGATCGCATATTCGTCGGGAGCCGCTTGCCAGGCGGGCCCCCCTTCGGCGGACGCCGTCGGCGCGTAACGCAGGATGCGGCCGATCCCGGGCTGCGCCAACGCGCCAAAGTCATAAGCTCCAGTCGGGGCGGCGCGCTCGGCCAGCAGCATCCGTCCCTGCTCATCGAAGGCGATCTTAGAGATTTCGGTCGCGCCCGCGCCAGGCGGAACCGTGACCTCGATGCGCGCGTCGGCGGCGAACGCGCCGTCCGGCATAATCGCCACCGACCAGATCTGCAGGCGTTCCGCGACGGCGTAAAAAAGTCGGCCGGCGTGAACCGCGAGGCCAAAGATTCGTCGTTCCGGCGGCGCATACCCCCACGTCGCCGGGTCGTCGGTGTGGAATTGCGCGCTGGCGATGTCGAGACGATTGGCCGGATTGAATGGCGCCGCCGGCAGGCCTGCGCTCTGCCGCCCCTGCGCGCCGTGGTCGTAGTGGCTGCGCTCCGCCCCGGTCATGTCGAAGCGGTGAATCATGCCGGTGCCGCGGTCGGCCACGAACAGATTGCTTGAAGCTGCGTCGAAAGCGAGCCCGCCGAGCGCGGGGCCCGGATTTGGCGCCCCGCCCAGCGTCACATTGGCGAAGAGTCGCGTTTCGCCTGTTACGCCATCGATTCGCCAGATCGAGCCGGCGCCGCCCTGCAGCGTTGAGGGGCCAAACAGTCCCGGCATGAAGCTCGCGTTTGGCGCGCCCTGCTTCGCGCGAACCGGCGCGCCATCGCCGCCGGCGTTCGCGACTACGATCGGCAGCCCATAGGCGGAGGTCGCCGCGGCGTAAATATTCGGCGGCGACGCATTGTCCAAAGCGACCGCGAACACCTGGCCAATCCGGCCGGCAGTTAGGGTGAAAGGCTTCGGAGCCTGCAGAAGCTGCGTCCGCGGCGGCGCGAGGGGTCCCTGAAGATCGATCACGCGCAGCGCCGGCCCGTTAAGATCGATGAAAGTTTGGTCGGCTGGATTGGCCTGCGGCGCGATGAGCCTGGGCGGCTGCGCGCCGGAAAACCCCGTCACCACAGCGTTGCCATCAGCGAGAACGCCGTTTGACGGGGCTTGTTGCGCGTAGGACGGACCGTGACTTGCGGCGAGCGCAATGATCGCCGGCGCAGCAAATCCACGCCATCTCGGCCAACGCGACCGAACTGCAGCAATTACTCGCAGAGCGCCGAAGAAAAACTGCTGCCCATCGATCATAATGGCGCTTTCAAATTGCTCGGCCGAAATCCCCTGTCCGGCCCGAATATCAAAACTCATTCTGCGCTGACGCGGCCTATCTAACAAGCCCGAGCTTTAATGCGACGCAGAACGCCAGCGAAGGCGTCCTTGAAAACCGTCACACATTCGTCTTACGAGCGCGCCATCTGCGCGCCATGCCCTATTTGCGCGCGCTCGCTTTCGTCCTCACTCTGGCTGGCGCTGTTCTCTTCCTCGTTCCGCTGCAGGTGGTAGCGCGCCGGCGCGGCTGGCCGATTCAGCATGCGATCCAGACGCGCTTCTGCCGCGCGGTCTGCGCCGTCCTCGGCATTAAGGTCGACGCGCACGGCGCCCTGCCCTCGCCAGCGCCGCGCTTTGTCGTCGCCAACCATGTGTCCTGGACCGACATCATTGCGCTCGCGAGCCTCTACCCCTTTGTCTTCCTGGCAAAGAGCGACGTCGCAAGCTGGCCAGTGCTCGGTCTGCTTGCGCGGCTGCAAGGCACGGTCTTCGTCGAGCGGGGTTCGAAGCAGGACGTCGCGCGCGTCAATGACGCGCTCGCCGATGTGCTGCGCGCGGGCGGCGATCTCGTCGTCTTTCCCGAAGGCACGTCGAGCGACGGCGCCGACGTTCTGCCGTTTCGCTCAGCGCATTTCGCGCCGCTGGAAGCGATGGCCGCGCACGGCGAAGCGCCGACGCTTGCGCCCGTGGCGATCGGCTATTCCGATGGCGCGCGCAAGATCGATGTCGGCTGGTATGGCGACATGACATTCCTGCCGCATCTGTGGAGCCTGATGAAGCGTGGCGACGCGCAGTGTCACATCGCGTTTGGCCCGCCAATTGAGACGACCGGCAAGGACCGCAAGACGCTCGCGACCGAGACGCGCGCCTGTGTGCAGAAGTTGCTCACATCGCTTTAGGGCAATCGGAAAGCGCCGCAGTCCTCGCCCTTCGAGACGCCGCTTCGATCTCGGGCTTGCCCGAGATCGCATCTAATGCGCAAGTCGGGTAAACTCGACTTGCGGGCGGCTCCTCATGCTGGAGACCTTTCCATGCAAAGGTCTCCAGCATGAGGACTACTTGTTGAACCCCCTGTCCTGCAGGAATTTCTCTGGCCTACAGGCCCTCATCGTCATACGAAAAAAAGCTTGCCTTGTTCCCATGAGCTAAAGGCATAAGTCTGGAGATCGGTCTGACTTAATCAAAGCCCGTTATCCGGAGCAGCACCATGCCCAATGAAGCGATGCGGCTGAAGCCTGGCGACGCGCTGATCGTCTTGGACGTGCAGCGCGACTTCTGCGCTGGCGGCGCGCTGGAAGTCGCCGACGCCGACAAGATTGTCCCAGTGGTCAATGGACTGATCGAAGAGGCGGCCGCGGCCGGCGCCCCTGTCTTCGCGTCGCGCGACTGGCATCCGGCGGGCCATGCGAGCTTTCATGAAGCCGACGGACCATGGCCGGCGCATTGCGTTCAAGGCAGCCCGGGCGCTGAGTTCCATTCCGATCTTCGCCTGCCCGAGCGCGCGATCATCATCGCCAAAGGAGCAGCGCCAGAGCGCGACCAGCTTTCCGCCTTCAACGCGACGGGACTGGCGGATCGTCTGCGCGATCTCAACGTGCGTCGTCTGCTGATCGTCGGATTGGCGCTCGACGTTTGCGTGCTCGAATCGGCGTTGGACGCTATCGTAGAAGGATTTGAAACGCATGTGCGTCTTTCCGGCTCCCGCCCCATCACAGCGCAAGGCGGAAGAGGCGCCGTCGAAAAGATGCGCAAGGCGGGCGTCGTCATAGAAGAGGGCTGAATCCCCCCGCGCAGATTGCAGGCCCAGCGCCTGGATTGCCCACGCTTGGCGCCATGGCTATGGTCCCCACCACGCGCAAGCGCATACAGCATTAGCCGATGCAGCGTGAAAAGGAGCATCCGTGTCCAGCAGCGCGCTCTTCGCGGATCTCTATGAATTCACGATGCTGCGCGCCTATTTCGAACTGGGCATGGACGCGCAGGCGACCTTCAGTCTCTTCGTGCGCAATTTGCCGCCGCAACGCAATTTCCTGATCGCCGCCGGCATGAACGATCTTCTCGACGAGATCGAGAATTTGCGTTTTGAGCCGCCGCAGATCGACTATCTCGCTTCGCTCGAATTTTCCTCAAAGCCCTTCCTCGATTGGCTCGCGAACTTTCGCTTCTCCGGCGACATCTATGCGATGCGCGAGGGCACGCCGTTTTTTGAAAATGAACCGATCATGGAAGTCGTTGCGCCGATCGCCGAAGCGCAACTCATTGAAACGCTCGTTCTCAATCAGATCGGGCTGCAAACGATACTCGCTTCTAAAGCTGCGCGCGTCGTCGCCGCGGCGCGCGGGCGCAACGTCGTCGATTTCGGCGCAAGAAGGGCGCAAGGAATCGATGCGGCCAATAAAGGGGCGCGCGCATTCTACATCGGCGGGGTTGAGTCGACCTCGAATGTCGCGGCCGGACAGGCTTACGGACTGCCTGTCGCCGGCACCATGGCGCATAGTTTTGTCGAAGCCTGCGCTTCGGAGATGGAAGCGTTTCGGTCTTTTAGCGATGTCTTTCCCGATACGACGCTGCTCGTCGATACGTATGATACGATCGACGGCGTCAAGAAGGTCGTCGCGCTCGCGAAAGAGCGCGGCGCAAATTTCAAGGTCAGCGCGGTGCGTCTCGACTCCGGCGATCTCGACGCGCTGTCGCGCGAAGCGCGCCGCATCCTCGATGACGCCGGTTTGACCAACGTGCAGATCATCGCAAGCGGCGGCCTCGATGAAACGAAGATCGACGAACTGACGTCGCGCGACACGCCGATCGATATTTTCGGCGTCGGAACGGATATGGCGGTCTCAAGCGACGCTCCTGCGCTCGACATCGCCTATAAGCTGACCGAATACGCAGGCGAAGGACGAATGAAACTCTCGATTGGCAAGCGCTCGCTGCCTGGCCGCAAGCAGGTTTTCCGGGAGTTTCGAGACGGCGTCGCCGTCAGGGACGTCATCACCCGGCATAGTGAAACACTAGCGGGCGTTCCCCTGCTGCAGCCTGTCATGCTTTCCGGTCGCCGCGGCGCGGCGCAATCATCCGACCTTTCGCAAATTCGCGCTTATGCGAAAGAGCAACTGGCCGCGCTTCCGCAGAGCCTGCGAGCTCTCCCTTCACATGAGCGCTATGACGTCGCGATCAGCGACGAACTCTCCAAGTTTGAGCGGGAGACTCGCGAGCGGTTGATTGACTGACGGGCTCAGGCGGAGGACGCGTCTTATTTCGCGCCGCGCACATAGACGCCGGAAAAGCTTACATTCATGCCGCCGCAGCCCAAATTGTCTTCGACGACAAGATAGCGGCTGTAAAGAGAAAGCCGCGCGGCGCAGCTGTCCTTCGCCGCTTCCGGGGTCGGCAGATCCGCCGATCGGTCGGGATCGTAGCCAATCGCAAGCGTATTTCCGCGCGGCTTGGCCTCGCCGTCGAGTTCTCCGAGATTCACGGCGCCGCGTTTGACCCGCTCGGAGTCTTCGGCGCCATAGGTCGCGCTGCCGGAAACTTTCACGACATCGCCGCGCGATTTCAGAACGATCTTCGCCTCAGTACGACGCCACTCGCCGTCCCATTTCGCGCCCGCGATCGCATCCGGCGCGACGGGCTGAATAGCCTCGCGCGGCAAAAGCCCGGTGGTCTCAGCCCCTCGCGCCGAGACATAGGTAGCGCAGACGAAAGGCGCATCGGACGCCGCAATCAGCGCCTCGTCGCCTGGCGTGAGGAAAGCTTTCAGCCTGCAGGCGGGTTCGCTCGAAGGACAGTTCGGCGCCTTTTTGCTCGGGCCGGAGACAAAGTTGACCTTCGGCTCCTTCGACTCGATTCGCATAAGCGCAAGCTTCTTGCTTGCGTCGAAGGAGCCGCATTCAAAAGCCGAATGCGCGGGCGCTGAGAGCAGCGCGACGGCGGCAAGCAGAGACGTACAAGCAAGAGCCCGGCGCAAACCCATCATCCGGCTCTATATAGACCGCGCGATGCGCGGCAAGTCGCTTTCGCGCGAAAATCTAGCGCCGATCCTTTCTCTCGATAAATTCGGACGTGAACCGCTTAAGCGCGAGCTTTAAATCGTCGGCGTAACCCGTCGCTCCGAGCGACTGAAACCTCTCAATATCGGCGAGCATCAGTTCTCTCACCGGCGCCGCGCCGCGATGCAGATTGACTAAATAACCGGACAGAAGCCGGCCATGGCGCGCCCCGGCCCCTGTCTTCTCGTCGCCCTTGGGCGAGCCGATTTTCATAGCGATTCCTACCATTAGCAGCTCCGACGGGCGCGACGCGGCCAAATCCGGCAAATCGACCTAAGCAAGAACTGCGCTCACCGAAGCTCGGCGAACGCCATCGTGTGGCCAAATCCGAAAAAGGCGTCGATCATCGCGGGAAGGTCTGTATCGCCCGGCGACATTCCGGTGGGTGCGCCAACGCACTTCGGCGCGCCGCAAAAGAGTCTCATGCCCCAGTCGGGATAGCTGCGCGTCGAAATGCGCTCGTCGACGAGCTTTACGACGCCGGAATGGCGCGGGTCCTTGCGGATCTGCAAATAGAGAGGCGTCAGCGCCTGTTGCGGGCCTTCGAGAATTTGCAAAAAGTTGAGGCCATTGTAGTGGAGCGCCCCGCTGATTTGTAGCGGCCGATTTCGCTCTGCGGCCTTCTCGACCATCGCTTCGATCGCCGGGAAGGTCAGTTCAAGACTCGCGTTACTGAAATACACAACTCGATACATCACGGCCTCCCAAACCCGCCGCCTACGGGAGTTCAAACAATTTCGTTCGATGTTGGTCCCGTCAATCGCGACAGGCAGAAAAACTGATAGAACAAAAATGAAAATTATGCAATTCTTTCATGGACTTGACCTAACTCAAGGCACAGCGCCGAGGCTGCGTTTTGTCACATGTTCGTAGTGGAGCAAAGGCAATCTTGGCAGCATATTGCAGCCCTTTTCAGTCCCGAGGGAGGCGCTGGCGCAGCCGCGTCTCCCTCTATATTTTTGTTCACGGCAGGATACATATCCGGCAACTTCAGGGGGTTACGATGATCGCGACCGACGCCTCCCTCGTTTCGGCTTCAATGAAGACCTATCAGGATTACGCAGCGAGACTCATGGATTTCGGGCTGATCAACATGCGGTCGGCGCTGCAATTCGCGCAAGATATTTGGACGGCGAGGTCATCGAGCGATCTCACGGAAGCCATGGTCGACTATGGCCGCCGGCAATTTGAGTGCTGGAGCGAAGAGCTGGAAGAGTTCTCGGCTGCGGCCGGCATAGAGGAGGATAAAGACGCCGAGGTCGCCGGACTCGGCGATTAGCGCGCGCCTAGGCGCATCGCTAACGAGCGACGGCTCCAACACATCAATTTGCAGTTCCAGCGGCTGCGGGCTAACTCTCCCCGCCGCATGACCAAGCGCGCTCCCGCCCTCGCCGACTTCAAACGCATCGTCGTCAAGGTCGGCTCCTCGCTCATCGTCGACCCTAACAGGGCGTCGGCGAAGCGCGCCTGGCTGAAGCGGCTCGCCGACGACGTCGCGGATCTGCATCGCGCCGGCGCCGACGTGCTTGTCGTCTCGTCGGGCGCGGTCGCGCTGGGACGCAGCGTGCTCGGCTTTTCACGTGGCGCGCTGAAACTCGAAGACAGCCAGGCGGCGGCCGCCGTCGGCCAGATTGCGCTCGCTAGGCTCTGGGCCGAAACCTTGCACGATCGCGGCCTCGTCGCGGGACAAGTGCTCGTCACGCTCGGCGACACCGAGGAGCGGCGCCGCTATCTCTATGCGCGCGAATGCCTCACGCGGCTTTTGTCGCTGCGCGCCGTGCCGGTGATCAATGAAAACGACACGGTGGCGACGGCGGAAATCCGCTACGGCGACAATGACCGTCTCGCCGCGCGCGTTGCGACGATGGCGAGCGCCGATCTGTTGATCCTGCTCTCTGACGTCGACGGGCTCTATAGCGCGCCGCCCGATGTGAACCCCGACGCGAAACACATCCCCGTCGTACCGCGCGTCACCGCCGAGATCGAAGCCATGGCCGGCGGCGCCGCCTCGCAATATTCGCGCGGCGGCATGCGCACCAAGATCGAGGCGGCAAAGATCGCGACGATAGGCGGCGCGCATATGGTGATCGCCGACGGCCGCGAAGAGGCGCCGATCGCGCGCATCGCCGCGGGCGGGCGCTGCACCTGGTTTTTGACGCCGTCCAATCCGGTGACGGCGCGCAAGAAATGGATCGCGGGCTCGCTGGAGCCGAAAGGCGCCGTGCATATCGACGACGGCGCGACGAAGGCGCTGCGCTCGGGCAAGAGCCTGCTGCCGGCAGGCGTGACGCGAATCGAAGGCGGCTTCGCGCGCGGCGACTGCATTTTGATTCGCAACGCCAAGGGCGGCGAGATCGGCCGCGGCCTCGTGACCTATGACGCATCGGACGCGGCGAAAATCATCGGGCGCTCGACGAAAGACATCGAGGCGCTGCTCGGCTTCAAAGGCCCGGACGAGATCATCCACCGCGACGACATGGCGCTCGGCGGGGAGTGAGAAGGATGTGGAGGCGTCCGCATCGCAGTCCTCGTCCTTCGAGACGCGGCCTCGATCTCGGGCTGGCCCGAGATCGACATTCAATGCGCAAGTCGGGTAAACCGCGACTTGCGGGCGGCTCCTCAGGATGAGGACTGCTTTTGGCCGCTGCAAAATACAGGCGCTCGCAATCGCACAATCCAAGGCCCCTCATCCTGAGGAGCCTGCATAGTAGGCGTCTCGAAGGACGAGGGGCCGCCTTCATTGGCATGGACAACGCCAGTGTCATGGCCGGGCAAAGCCGTCAAAGACGGCGTCGCTTCGCTCGCCTATGTCCCGGCCATCGGCGCCGGGAAATTGCGGCGATGCTGCAAGGGCTACGCGACGGCGCCGCGTGGATGCCCGGCACAAGGCCGGGCATGACGCGGAGAGGTGACGCATTAGAGTCAAAACTTATCCCCACCTTCAAAACCTCCCCTACACTGCGCCCGCCTCGTCAACTGAAAGGGGCGTCGTCAGGGTCGGCGGGGATAAGCGCGCCCACCTTACCGCCAGATTTCGAAAGTTTAATCGGCCGCGCTTGCGCTTGGGGCTTGGCGGCGTTTTGCGGCGGGGCCATATCTTCTGCGCCGCGCCCACGAGGGGGCGACAATGGAGAAACTCTATGTCACCGGAAGAGCGCCAACTTATCGCTGGTCTGTTCGAGCGCACCAAGAGCGCCGCGTCGACGCCGCGCGACCAAGAGGCGGAAGCTTTCATCAACGAACAGGTCAAAGCCCAGCCGGCTGCGCCTTATCTTTTGGCGCAGACCGTGATCGTTCAGGATCAGGCGCTGCAAGGCGCCAATGCGCGAATCGAGGAGCTCGAAGCGCGCGTGCAGGAGCTTGAGTCGAAACCCGCCGGTAGTTTCCTCGGCGGCCTGTTCGGCGGCGGCGCCCGTCCGGCGCCGCAGCGTCCTGCCCCGCAGCAGGTCCGCCCCAACAGTCCTTGGGGCCCGCAGCCGGGCATGAATCCCGTCGCCGGTGGTTACGCCCCTCAGGGCTGGGGACAGCAACAGCCGCCTGCGGCTGAAAGCGGCGGCTTCCTGAGGGGCGCGCTCGGCACAGCGGCAGGCGTCGCGGGCGGCGTGCTGCTCGCTGACGGCATCCGCAGCCTGTTCACGCATGGCGCGGGCTATGGCGGGATGGCGAATCTCGGCATCGGCTCGGGCTTCACGCCGACCGGCGGCGACACGGTCATCAACAACTACTACGGCGACCAGTCCGGCGCGACCGACGCAGGCTATGACGCTGGCGACGACGACCGCTCCGGCGCGCAGGATGCTGACTACGATCAGGGCTACGACGATGGCGGCGGCTTCGACAGCGGCGGCGACGGCGGCTTCGACGTCTAACGAGATTAGGGCTCCCGGCTCGCAAGGCCGGGAGTTCTCGCATCTGGCGCGACGTGCGCCAGCGCACCGCGACCCCCTCGAGGGCGCTCTAGGGTCAATCATCCGCTCAAAGGAGCGGGAGGGGTCCAGCGCCAGATCAGCTCGACGGGAAGTCGCCATGAACAACACGATGAACGGCATCGCCAAATCCAGCTTCGCTTCACGACCCGTGCGCATCGCGCTGGCCATGAAGATCGCCTTCGCGATCCTCGCCGCCAATGTCAGCTTCGCCGCCGCCAAAGCGCTGCTCGTCAAGACGCCCGAGAACAAGGCTGCGCGCGTCGTCGCCGGCGCTTCGCCCGTCAAGCCCTTCATCCTTCCGATCGACTGGCAGGAACAGACGAGCGTCGCGCAATCAGATCCCACGCAGAACTGTCATGGCGTCACCGTCGAGACCGACGAAGGCTATGGCGTGCGCGGACAGACCATCCGTTTCGTCTGCCGAAAGGCCCTGTAAGAGTCGCAGGAGTTTCGAGTCATGTTTCGCGTATCGCTCCGCACGCAGGTCGCGCCGCTCGCCATTCTAGCCGTCCTGCTCGCTGGCCCGGGAATGGCGCAAATGTCGAGTTCCCCGAGCGATGCGCCCGCCGCCACGGACATCGAGCGCAAGGCGCCGCCGACGCTGATGCAAGAGAAGGAGGACTGGCCACCGGCAGATGCGCCGGCAGCCGAGACGCCAACCACGCATGAGCCGACCGCGAACGCGCCGACAGAAGGCGAGCCGACAACAAACGCACCGAAAGCGAACGCGCCGACAGAAAGCGAAGCGCGTCAAGCTGTCACTGACGCGCTGCGCGACTGGGCGAATGAGGCCGGCCCCGACCAACGCGCCCAGCGAACGGAGATCGCCGCTTATTATAAGAAGCGCCATTACGCGCCGCTCTGGCGCGCGGAGGATGGCTTCTCGCCTTCGGCGAAGAGCGCGATCCAAACCGTGCGCGACGCCGCCCGCGACGGTTTGAACGTCAAGGCGCCCGCCGAGGCGTCAGCGTGGAGCGCCGCGGCGGAACTCGCCCTGTCCGAGGCCGTCGCCGACTATGCGGCGCAGGCAAGCGGCTCCAGGGTCGATCCCGCAGCGATCTCCTCCGAGATCGAGGAGCGCCCGAAAGTCGTGAAGGCAGCCCAAGCGCTGACCGCCATCGCCGGCGCTGGCGAAGAGGCCGGCGCGCGACTCGCCGCCTTCAATCCGCCGCATCCAGCCTATGCGGCCTTACGCGAGAGGCTCGCCGAACTGCGCGCGGCGCGCGTCCATCCGAAGCGCGAGGCGAGCGCGGCCCGCGCCTCGGACACGAGACCCATCACCAATTTTGCGTCGCTTTCCCAAGCAAAGGCGAAGCGCGTCGAAGCGGAGATCATCGCCAATATGGAGCGCTGGCGCTGGGAGCCGCGCGAAATGGGCGCCACGCGCCTCGAAGTCAATATCCCCCAGTTCGAGACCACATTCACGCGCGACAATCAACTTGTGCAGCGTGCGCGCGTTATCGTTGGGAAGACTGCGACGCCGACGCCGGTTTTCTCGGACGTGATGAAATACATCATCATCAATCCAACCTGGAACGTTCCCGAGTCGATCATCGAGAATGAGCTGGAGCCCAAAACCGGCGGCAAGCTCTCAAAGCTTCGCGCGCGCGGATATAAGGTGACCTACAGCCATGGTCGTCCGATCGTTCAGCAGCCGCCCGGCGAGAAGAATGCGCTGGGCCGGCTGAAATTCGTGTTCCCCAACGATCTCTTGGTCTACATGCACGACACGCCGCAAAAGAAACTCTTCGCTCGCGCCAAGCGGGCGTTCAGCCACGGCTGCGTGCGCGTCCAAGATCCGTTCAAGCTTGCGGAAGAAGTGCTCGGACGCCCGGATTACGACGAAAAGCGGCTGAAGGCCATGATCGGCGAAAAGGAGCGCCGCATCGATCTCGCCAAACCTATTCCGGTTCATGTCGAATATTTCACCGCCGTCGTCGACGATGCTGGCGGACTGAGGCTCTACGACGATCTCTACGGCTATTCGGCGAAGGTGCGCGAGGCGCTCACTTTGTAGCTAGGCCGACGAGGCGAGCCGCGCGACTTCCCGGCGCAATTCTTCCTGCGCCCGTGCAAGATTTTCGTGCGCGCGCTTGTTCCAAAGCTTTCGGGTCTCGTCGCGTCTGTAGAGCGCATCTCCGCGCGCGGCGAAGGTGTCGATCATCTGCAGTCGTCCGAGGCAAAAAAGCGGTTCGGGCACCCAGGCGTATTCGAAACGAAGCCGCTCGAGATTTTGCTCGAATGCGGGCCACGGCGCGCCGAGCGAAGAAAGATCGAGATCGAGAAATAGATCGAGATCGTTCGCAAAACCCGGATAGCGCTCAATCGTCGCGCGCGCATCGAGATGATCGGCCGTCGCCATGATCAAATCATGGATGGCCGCCGCATCCGTTTCGTTGAACTTGGCGTGACTCTCAAAGAGCGCTGCGCTGGCGCGGACGTTTTCGGCGTCGGAGCGAAGCAGACCTTCGCTGTCGCGGGTCACATAGACAACATCGTGCCAGAAGATTGCCGCCGCGATCAGGTCTGGCCGTACGGCGAGCGCCTTGAAGTAATCGAGCTTCGCCAGCAGATCGCCGATATGGCTCCAATCATGGTATCCGCGCTGCGATTCTCGATAGGCTGCGTCGAGAACCGCAAAAGCGTCGGGGTCGTGACGAGATGCGATCAGGCCCCAATAAGTCTGTATCGGATTTGAGATCATGCGCGAGTAGCGATCCTGAGAGAAATCTATAAGGCGGGCGAATTGCGGCAGGACAGCAGTCGCGCTCAGACGAAGACGTCACTTGCTCGAAAGATTCCATACCGAAGACCAGTTATCCTGCAAACCTTCCCGCGCCAGCGTCAGATATCGTTCCTCCAAAGCGACATAGAGCGCGGGCCACGGTTCGGGAACCGACCGGGCCAATGTCGAAGCGCGCTCGGCGGCGACCTCGAATCGGCCCGATTCATAGTCCTCGCGCATGAGGTCATGAGCCTTGCGCCAGCACACATACGAATCGGAACCCGCCGCGCCGCTGTCGCCGGCCAGGGCAAAAACTTGAGTCGCCTCGCTTTTGCCAAGAACGCGCACGCGCCCAAGATCGATCCAGGCGAAATCGGGCGCCGCGTCCCGCACGGCGCTGGACGCCACAATATCCGTCTGAAAGGCCTTGCTTGCCCCCTCGAGCCGCGACGCGAGGTTCACCGTGTCGCCGAGGATCGAATAGTCGAAGCGGCGGATTGATCCCATATTGCCGACGCTGCAAGGCCCGAGATGAAGTCCAAGGCCCATCGCCGCCGGCTGAGCCTCATGGCCAGCCGCCGCAGCGGCTTCGGCGCGCCGTCTGTTGAGGCCATTGAGCGCCTCGCGCATCATCAGGGCGGCCCGAACGGCCTTGCGCGGATGGTCGTCGATATCGAGCGGCGCGTTCCAGAAGGCGAGCACCGCGTCGCCCATATATTTGTCGACAGTGCCCTCCTGTTCGAGAATGGCGTCGGTCATCGGCGTCAGGTAGCCGTTCATGAACTGCGTGAGTTCGCGCGCGCTCATGCCTTCCGAAATGCGGGAAAAATTGCGCAGGTCGGAAAAGAGCACCGTCAATTCGCGCGTCTCGCCGCCGAGCACCAGGCGCTCCGGATGTTCGGCGAGTCGGTCGACGACGGCGGGCGCGACGAATTTGCCGAAGGCCTGCCGCACGTGGCGGCGCGCTGAGGTTTCAGCGCGCCAGAGCGTCACTGCGCCGAAGAGATAGCCGCCGATGATAGCGAGGCTTGGATAGGCTGGATCGAGCAGCACGCCGCGGCGATCGAACAGATAGAAAGCTCCGGCGAAGAGGCCAATGACGGCGAACGGCGCGGCGGCAGCCGAAACGAGCGGCGGCGCGACGTAGAGCAAGCCCATGATCATCAGAAAGGCGATCGTGGCGACAACGAACTCAAGCCCCGGCGCCCAATCCGGTCGCGCGAGCAGCGCGCCCGAGGCGATAGATTCGACGATCTGCGCATGCACGTCGACGCCAGGGACGACTGGCTCCAGAGGCGTCGCGCGGACGTCGCCGAGCCCCGTCGCCAGCGCCCCGACGAAGATGATGCGTCCCTCGATTTCGTCGCGTCCGACGCGGCCTTCGAGCACATCCTTCGCGGAGATGTCTCGCGCCGTGGCGCTATGCGAATAGCGCGGTCGAACCTCCGCATTGGGTCCGGTTTCAATTTCGAAGGCGCCGACTTTAATCGCGTTCACGCCCGTCTGCTTGCCAAATGCCGTTTGGCCGCTGGCGTTCGAGGAGCGTATGACGATCGCCTGTTCGCCCTGCGCGATGCGTAAAGCCTCAAGCGCCAGCGACGGCATGAGAACGTCGCCGGCGCGCGTCACGAGCGGCACCCGGCGAACGATCTGATCGCGATCAGGCAGCCAATTCGTGGCCCCAAGCCCCTGCGCGGCGTCAGCGAGGCGCCGCTCGGGGCCGACCGCGCCGGCGAAAGCGACAAGAAACGGGGCGGGGTCGTCGCCAGCGATAACTATTCCCGACTTCGCCGGCAGCGGCGCGACAACCGAGTCCGTCAGCGTCACGCCGAGCGTCGCCGGCGCCTGCATCAACGCCTGAGCGAAAATCTGATCGCCGCTCGGCGTTTTGGCGACGAGCCTCGCCACCTCGGCGCGGGCGCGCGCGTCCGGGATCGCATCGACGAGCTGTGCGGCGCCGCCGCGATCGGGCTCCGCGAAAATGAAGTCGAAGGCGATGGACGCCGCGCCCAATTCGCGCAGCCGGTCGACGAGTTCGGCCAGTCGTGCGCGCGGCCAAGGCCATTGCCCGTAAGCCTTCAGGCTTTTCTCATCGACGCCGACGACGCGCGTCGGCGCCTGTGGATCATAGGCGCGGGGGGCGAGACGCTGAAAGCTGTCGAAGACAAAGTTGCGCAGGTCGTCGAGCGCTCGGGGCTGGATGACGCCCCAGGGGAGAATGAGAGCCGCAGCGGCGAGAAGCGCGAGTAGATAGGCGCGACGCCGTTTCAACATCTGCACCTCACATGACGGTCACGCCGCCGCCCATTCACTCCGTGGGTCTGGCGCGAGGCAGAACTAGTCGCCCGATCAATCAAAGGCAACTTGCCCGGAAATCCTCAGCCACTATCAGTAGTGGCCACCGCCGCTGCAGTGGCCGCCGCCTCCGCCACCGCCACCACCACCTCCGTCGGAATCTCCGCCACCGCTGCTTTGTTGCTGCGTGGCCGTCACCGGCGCGGCCGGGGTAGTGACGGGCTGATTTTGCACGTTGGTTTGGCTCTGCACGATTGCGTTGCCGGCCCACATCGGGCCAAGAGCGTCGAGGCCCGGCGAACTCACGATATTCTGAGGAGGCGCTCCGCCGAGCATGAGATTCGCTTCTTCGCTCGTCGGCGTGTGCTTGGCGCCGCCATGCTGTTTTTTCCCGCTCTCCAGAGCCGCAATCATCTGAGCGATCGTTTCCGGCGGAACGAGGAAAGGCTCCGACACTTGTCCGTTGTTTGAAACAAACACGCCATACCCGGCTTGCGTGAGAGTCTGTCCCCCAACCTGGGTGACGCCATATTGATGCACGACGAGCGTGCCGGCTGAAGTTACTTGCACCATTGCGGTTCCGCCGCGCACGCCGATCGACGCCGTGGGCGTGCGTAGCCGCGTCCCGCTTTCGTGGCTGACGCCGCCGCCGACAAAGCGCATCACGCCTTTCGCCAGCGACACGCCCTGCTGGCCGCGGCCGCCGGAATAGACGAAATCATCGACAGTGACAGCGCTGTTGCGTCCGACCGTCATCGTCGACGTATCGTTGAAGACAATTTGCGCGCTGCCCTGCGGACTCGTCTCGATGCGTTCGCGCTTCTGGACGCCAAGGCCGACCGAAAGCGAGCGCTTCGCGGCGCCTGGCGGCGTGCCATGCGCAGATTGATTGACCGCTCCGACGTTACCGACTTTCTCGGCGAAGGCCGGCGCTGCGATGAGCGTAAGAGCGATTGTTACGGCCGAGAGGAGCTTTCTCATCGATCGCCTCCGTCAGAACTTCGCCGTCGGCCCGAAGGAGACGGAAAAGTTCTCAGTTTTGAAGTTCGGCAGATTTGAGCCGTTGCGCGCATATTCGACATTGCCGGCGAAGCCGAAATTTGCGGTGATCGGCAAGTCGACCATCAGGCCGCCGATCCACGCGGCGTCGCGTCGCGCAATGAATGGATTGATCAAAGGATTGGCGGCGTCAAAGGCAAGGTGAGTGAAGCGGCCGTAAGGCGCCACGGTCCATTTGCGCGGAATGATTTCGAACGGCGGGTCAAGCTCGAACCGCAGCATCGCTTGAACGTCCACCTGATCAGAGGACTGTTGAGCAAGGCCCGCCCAGGCGCGGGAATAGGCGACTCGACCCTCGAGCCGCAGCATTTCCGTCAGCCTGTATGTGCTGCTCACATAGCCGGTGACGACGTCGCCAGTCGCCAAAGTCGAGATGGTCGACGACGGCAATGTGGGCAGAAAGCTAAAGCCGCTCGGCAGCGGATTGACCCAGAGCGCGCGCCATTCGGCGCCGGGCTCGAGCCAAAAGTCCGGATTGACCTGTGCGCCAAAACTTATGCCGCCGCCGCCAGCGTTAATATAGTTGATCGAACCGAGCATCGTCGTCGCGCCCGTCAGATACGGCTTGATCGACAGCCCCGGATGGAGATCTGGCGCGATGTGAATACGGGGTCCCACGGTGCCGGCGAACAGGACGACGCTGTATTGCGGCAGACGAAACTGCTCGGTGGCGTAGCCGGTCACCCGCGTTTCAAATTGGTCGCCTCGGGCGTTCTGAAAATCGAGGTCGTGGGCGGCCTGCACCAATTGAAATGCGTTGACGTCCCCCTGGCGCGAGGCGGTCGACGCGACGCCGACGCCGCCTGCTTGAAGCAGATTATTGGTCGGGAAGAAATTCGCGTTGGTTTGCGCACGCAGACCGGCGTGTATCCGCACGTAGAGCCTGCTGGCCTGAGTGCGTTTTTCGATGTCCGGCAATTGCGCTTCGATCTGAGCGGCCTGAACCGGATCGAGCCCCTCCTCGGCGAGCGCTTTGCGCAAATGCTGGGCCGAGACCCCATAGGAGCCAAGCCGCGCATAGAGAAAACCGAGTTCCTTCCGGGCGCGAGCGAGGTTAGGATTGAACATCAGCAGACGCTCAAGCGCGCCTATTCCCGCCTCGTAGTCTCGCGCCTCCGTCGAAAGCAAAACGTAACGATACGTCGCCTGATAATCGGTCGGATTATTCTGAATATGGGCCGCGAGGCGCTCCCGCTCGGCGCGCGCATCTTCCTGCGCCAAGGCCGGTTCCTGCGCCAAGGCCGGTTCCTGCGCCAAGGCCGGACCTAAAAGGGCGAAGGCGGCAAGCAGCGCGCCCGCGAGGGTTGGCGCCGCTCTGCACGCGCACACGGATGGCAAGCTCCTCAAACGCATCAATGGCAGACTCCGAAGAATCGGAAATAACGGCGCGCCAGGGTCAGACCGTCAACTGGACGGTGACTCATGCGGAATGGGGTGGCAAGCGAGCGGCGAACCAGCGCGCCGCTCAGGCCCGAGCCCGGCGCCGCAAATTACCTTGTTTCTGCAAAGACTTGCCCCCATCCTGCACTGCAATCCGACCTGAAGCCGCGGATAAAACACATTGTCGGTGTTGCCGCGAAACCACAGGTCGGACGCGCTTAGCCGCGACAGCGTCCGCCGTCGAAGAGATAGACGACGTCGCCGCCTCCGACGGCTTTCATTTCAGTCGCCGATGACGGCGTCGCGCTTCTGCGGCGTCCCGCCGACGAGACACGACGGCGCGGACGCGAGGTGGCTCGCGCACCGTCGCAAGAAGCGTCGGAGGAGAGCAACCAGCGCAGCACGATCAGCAAGTCGGCGGCGCGACGCGGGGCGCCGATCTTGACCGCATTGCGGATGTCGGCGACGAGTCGGCGGCGGGCCGCGTCAAGCGATAGGTTTCGCCGATAGCGAGCGAGCATCCGCTGGTGCTTATCGCTCGGGCTCACGCCCAAAACGATTTCATAACTGCGCAAACCAGCCATCTCGGCGCAACGCTCGATAGGCGTCAGTTCGGGAATCATTAACCTCTCCCAGTCGTTCCTGCCGGGGCTTTTCACCTTTCCGGCAACTGTAACGACGTTAGCGGGAGCTTCATCCTCCGTTTGTGCGAGAGCGCACACGTCTCATTCGGCTTCGTTAAGCGCGTCCTGGACCCTTTTCTCGAGGACTGAGGGGCGTATAAGTACAAGTCCGCCACGGATTTTTTCCGCCAAGCCCTCGTCGATCATCGCCGAGAGTTCGCGGCTGACCTGTTCGCGCCGACAGCCGATCCGGGCGGCGAGATCGTGCTGGAAGGGCGGCGGCGAGACGATCGACTGCTCCGGCGAGCCTTTGCGCGGCGCCGACATGCGCAATAATTCGGAATAAAGGCGATGCTTGAGGTCGAGCACCGAACGCTCGAAGAGGCGGGTATTCAGCTCCCGGACGCGCGACGTCAGCAAGCGTAACAGCCGCTCGCAGATTTCCGGCTCGCCGAACACGATTTCCTTGAAGACTGTTGGCGGCACCAGCAGGAGCTCCGCATTGGTGAGCGCGGTTACGTTTGCGGAGCGCTTGGCGCCGTCGATCGCCGCCATCTCGCCAAAGAATTTGCCCGGTCCGAAGTCGCCAAAAATCATTTCCTTGCCGGCCGCAGTTCGAATCAGCACCCGAACGTCGCCGCTGACGATGAAATAAACGTCCGTGGAGGGATCGTCGAAGTCGAGGACTAATTCATGTTCGGCGTATCGTTTGCGCGCGCATTGGCGCGCGAACTGCTCGCCGCGCGCGGGATCAAGGCCAGCAAAAAAAGGAATGCCGTCAAAAAGGGACACGTTTCACTCCCAAATTGGAAATAACGCGGATATTGCAGCTAAACGTCGGCCCCGTCGAGGCGCATTCTGCTGGCGGAGGCCGACTCTTCAGACGATGATGAGCGATGCCCGCATTTCGCCTCGCGACGTTCAACCTTGAAAATCTTGATTGGTCGGCGACTAAGCCTAACGACTTCGCGCGCCGAGCCGACGCGCTGCGCCCGCTGATCGAGACGCTCGACGCCGATATTTTGTGCCTGCAGGAAATCCATGCGCAAAGGCTTCATAAGCACGGCGCACGCCAGTATATCGCGCTCGATCAATTGCTCGCGACGACCCGCTATGCGCAGTTTCATCGGGCGACGACGGTGAGGCCGGGCGGCGAAGTCCCAGCCGACGTGCATAATCTTGCGATCCTTTCGCGATGGCCAATGCGCGCGCGACGTCAGATCCACCACGACATTGTCGCGCAGTGGGCCTGGCCGCCGCCGCGCGATGCCGACGGCTCGCAGCCGGAGCCCGTGGGCATCGTCTGGGACAGGCCCCTGCTCTACGCTGCGATCGAGCTACCACAGGGCGGCGTAATCCACGTCGTCAATCTGCATCTGCGCGCGCCTCGGGCGTTCCCTGTGGCGACGGCGCGCGGCTTGGGCTCGAGCCGCGCGCAGATTGAGGGCCAGTTCGTCGCGGCCCTCAAGCGCGAGGGGCAAGCGCTGGAGGCTCGGCTGTTCGCCGAGACTCTGTTTGACGCGGACCCACAGGCGCTGATCGCGATCGCCGGCGACTTCAACGCCGACGAGCACGACGCGCCGACGAGACTCCTGCGCGGCGGGGGAGATGAGGGCGCGACAGGGGCACGGGTTCTCATCCCCTTGGAAGAGCGCGTCGAACCGGGGCGTCGCTTCACGGTCATTCACGCGGGCCGTCCCATGCTGATTGACCATCTTCTCGCTTCGCCAGCGCTCGCGGCGGCCTGGCGCAAAACGACGATCTTGAACGAAGGACTTCAAGACGAAGTCTATGCCGAGGAATTCGTCGAAGGGTCGCTTCACGCGCCGGTGGTTGCGCGGTTTGAACTTGTCACAAGCTAATCCAAGCGCCTTCGATTACTGAGACGCAAACGCTCTCAATTCTTCGGCCAAGGCGAGCGTTTCGCTCCAATCCAGTCTGACGTCCGCGTGACATTCCAATGAGACGACAATGCCGCTCTGTTCGACGTTCGCCTCGAAATCATGGTCGCTGGCGATGGGGCTCATATAAATCTGCTGCTCGCGACGATCGCCGTTTGCGACGGAATTGAGGGCCCGCGACAGGATCGCCGCCTCTTCTTTCGTGAAACGGCGCGGAGGTTGTCCCGGGAGGCCGAGCGTCGCCAATACGACAAACGTCCGATGGCTTGAGGCGACAAGCTCGAAGATTTGTGACATGCCATCCTCATCATCAGGTCGAGCGAGCAAGGGAACCGTTCATCTTTCGGACTTGTTCAGTCCCCGAGCAGTGCTTTCAAATCTTTCATCAATAGGAAGAGATGATGCGGATCGGTTGGGCTCCGCTCGAAATCGAATGCCTCATACCAAGAGCGCGCTTCGTCATCTTTGGCATGGACGAGCAGGGCTCGAATGCCCGCAATGTCCGCTGCCTGGGCGGTGCGGAGGAGTGCGTTCTTGAGCAGCGCCTCGCCGAGCCCACGTCGCTGTTGAGCCTTGTCGATCGCCAGTCGGGCCAGAAGCATGACTGGGACGGGATGACGCGCAAGCCCCTTGCCGACGCGGGTGGGCGCCTCCGCATGTTCAACGGCGCCGACGGTGAGGCTGTAGTAGCCGACGACTCGCCGTTCGCCGCGACAGACGACATAGGTTTGAGCGCTGCTGGCCCCTTGGTTGGCGAGCGCGTAGCGTTTTAAAAAACGGTCAAGCGGTTCCTTGCCGCAATCAAAAGCATCGACCTCGTGTAAGGAATTGAGTTTTTGAACGGCGGAAAGTCGTTCATCTTCTCCTGTCACTCAAGCACGCTTTTCTCTGTGAGCAGCTTTGCAAGACGGGGTCTGGCAGTCACCGGACTATCGAGAATCTGCTGAAAAGCTTGCCACTGGGCTTGGTCCAGCCGAAACATGCGACGATCAGCCAGCGTCTCCTCGGCCGCATTGATTCCGGCTTCAAGCAGAAACTCCGTGACATTCTTGTGCGAGAAGTTGGCGGCACGCTGCAGCAGCGCCTTCATGCTTGGCGTGGTGCGAATCTCAATTCGCTCAGTTTTCTGAACCTTTACGCCGAGGGTGCGCAACTGATCACGCTTGATCGTCTTACGGATTCGATCATCGCGAGCATGGACTATGAACCCAGTTCCTAACGCTCGACTGATCTCCTTCCCGCGAGCGATGGCTTCCGCTTTAGTCTCGAAGTATCCGGTAACGCGATGGGCGCCCTCCTTTCGAACCGCCCAGCCGCCCTTTTTTGCGGGAAAGACATGGTAGGCGCCACGCAACTTTCGACCCTTGGAGGGGGCATGAGAAACTCGCGATTTGATTTCCTGCGCATTGTCCTGATTTTTCATCGCCGTCATCGCATCCAGTTTATATGCATATATAGCATCCGGACGATGTCCGGACAACATGCCAGATCAATTCACGACCTTTTTCAACTTTCCAGCGCGTCGCCACGTTTTCAACGTCGACGCGGCGGCCATTCGAACTTGTGCGCGTCAACGACCGGACGCCCACCTGGGAAAGGCGGTTCCCCTATCCGCGTCTACACTGGGCGGTGATCAGGTTCCGGCGCTTAGCATCGGCCGCTTCTCCGAAGATGAAGTTCGGCCCTTGCTGGAAACGGCGCGAGACGGCACTATCAGCGCGGCGGTCGAGAATCTGCAGCGCAGCATGTCATGAGACTGCGTTCGAACAACCCTAAAGCATCGGCGAGCGACGTTGTTCACGTGCCTAAGAGACCAACATGAACGACAAGCGCATCTTCGCGCCATCGACCGCTCGCAACCGCGAACCGATTCTCGGCGTGCTGCGCAACGTTCTGCCGGCGAAGGGATCTGTGCTCGAAATTGCGAGCGGTGCCGGCGAACATGTCACTTTTTTCGCGGTGAATTTCCCCCACCTGACGTTTTGTCCATCGGACCCGAACGCTGAAGCCCGCGAGAGCGTTTCGGCGTGGATCGCTTCGACTGGAAGCGGCAATGCGCGTGCGCCGCTTGCGCTGCACGTCGAAGAGCTTCCCTGGCCCATCAGCGCCGCTGACGCTATCATCTGCATTAACATGACCCACATCTCGCCGTGGAGCGCGACGGAGGCATTGTTCGAGGGCGCAGGCAGGATCTTGCCGCCGGGAGCGCCGCGCTCTATCTATACGGTCCATATAGACGCGGCGGCGCCCACACCGCGCCAAGCAATGCAGAATTCGACGCGAGCCTTCGCGCGCGCAATCCGGCGTGGGGAATTCGCGATATCGAAAATGTCGCGGCCTGCGCCCGCGAGAAAGGGTTTGGAGAGCCTCAAATCGTGGAAATGCCCGCCAATAATCTCAGCGTCATCTTTCGCCGCTCGTGATAAAATGTCGCGCTCGCGAATCTCGAAGATGACATGAGCGCAGCCCAAACTGACGGAGCCTAACGGTCCCTTCAGTATCTAGCTATCGATGCTCCCACTAGGAGGAAGAACCATGCAACGTCGCGAATTCATCGCCGTCGGAACCGCCGCCGCCGTCGCCTCCGCCACTCAGGCGTTCGCTCAGACGAGCGGCGCGGCCAAAATGGAGGATATGCATCCGGCGCTGTACAAAAACCTGGAAAATGCGACCATCGACTGCGTGGCCACCGGCAACGATTGCATCCGTCACTGTTTGGGCATGTTCGCGATGAAAGACACGAGCATGGCTGAATGTGCGGACGCCTCTTTTCAGCTTGTCGCCGCATGCAACGCGCTCGCATCGCTCGCCGCGGTCAACTCTTCTCATGTTGGCGCATTCGCAAAAACAGTCGCCTTGATTTGCGAGGACTGCAAGAAACAATGCGACAAGTTCCCCAAGATCGCCGAGTGCGTGGCCTGCGGCAAAGCGTGCCAGAAATGCGCCGACGAGTGCCGTAAAGTTTAGGGACGGGACGAAAGAAGGGCCGGAGCTTCGATGAAGACAAGGCGTTCTTTAATATGGAGCATCGCGGCTTGCGCCGCCATTTCCGCTGGGATTGGCGGCGCCTCAGCGGGCGCGACAGTCAACAACTCGTCGCGCTTCGCCGTGGCCCAGGTTGAAAAAACGACGGGTCACGGCGAGGGCGTCATCAGAGCCGTGGACTCCGAGGAACGAAAGCTCATGATCACGCATGGGCCAGTCTCTGGACCCTTAGAAATGTCGCCGATGACGATGGCGTTTCGGGTCGCGCCAAACGTCGATCTCTCCACGCTGTCGAAGGGCATGAAGATCAAATTTACGATAAGCCGCGATGCAAAGGGCCTCTATGTCATCGAGGATGTTCAGCCGGAGAAACCGTAGCTCACCTTTATATGAGCGTTATTCAGCGATGCCTTCCAAACCGATGCGGTGCATCAAATAGCAGAGGCAGTCCTGCTGAACCGCGCGGCGGTCGACCGTCAGCATCGCCGGGATCGCCGGACGCGCGAGTCTGATCTCGCCGCCGGCATAATCGAAGTAATTGGCTGGCTGCGTATCGAATCCGTCGCCCGGCAGAACTTCGAGACGCGCCTCTTCGTCTCCGAGCGCGCCGAAAGAGGCGCCGGCGTCCAATTCGCTGAAGTTGAGATGGTCGATGTCCGGACGGAAGACAAAATCGGCGGGCGTCCCGTCGAAGGAGAAGCTTGCGCCCGCGGGCGGCTTCACGATGGCGCAAGTGCGCAACAAATCCACATCATGCGAGGCCGGCGGGTGGTCGGGAAGCTGCGTGATGGAGAAACAGGCTTCGAGCAATTCGATGACATGGGCGGCGCCCGCATCGAGTTCTGACTTGCCGCATTCAACGGTGATCGCCGGACAAAGCTCCGCGAAGGCCGCTGCGCAGGTGCCGCGCGGGCGCTGAAAAAGCACGATGAGGCGCGAGAACAGCTGCGCGAGCGCGACATATTTCGGCTCGAGCTTGCTGATGCAACTGTAATGCGGATTGAAGCCGGTGTTGTTGTGGATGTCGACGGCGGCGAAGGCGTCGCGTTTCTTCACGTAATCGTAAATCCAGCGCGCCATATGGGCGAGCGGATCGTCGGGAAAAGCCGTGCCGGTCCATACCCGATTGAAGTCGCGCTGGCCCGGCAGCGTGCGCACATTCTGCGCTGCGGCTTCGACATTGCCGATGAACAGAATGAGCGACCGATTAAGCCCGCGCGCGAGGCGCCGGCGCAAGACTTCCTGCACGGCGGCGAGACCGCTCGTTTCATTTCCGTGCAGCAGCGTGGAAACGAACAGCGGTTTGGGATCACGGCCCGGAAGGTCGAACAGGGTCGGTCGGGGCAGGATGTCCTTCAAGCGATTGGCGGGGCAGTCGAGAAATCCATCAGGAAGCCGGTCGAGCAAGGCGCAAGGCGCGTCGGTCACTGTTCTCCTCACGTTTCCCATTGATGGACGGGCGCGCCGCTCCGCTGGCGCTCGCAATAAGCCGCCATCAGGCCATAAAGGTCGCCGCCACGCGCCTCAAGGGCTTTTCGCTGCCAAGCCGCCCCCGTCTGGCGCGTTTGCACCCGCGCCTCAACGATATCGAGGAAATCCGCCTCGGCGACGCCGAGATCTCGAAGCCCTTTCCGGGCGTCGGGAATGAGGCGCTCGAGCAACAGGCGATCGGCAGCAATCTCTCCCTCTCCCGGCCATTCGAGCTTCGCGTCGAGGCCAAAACGCGCCGCGGCATAGAAGTTACGCTTGGCGTCGTCGAAAGAGAGGCCGCCTGCGCCGCCATCTCCAGCCATGGCGAGGGCGCGCGCGAGGCCGAGATAAAGCGCGGCGTTCGCCATCATGTCGATGAAGGTCGGCCCCGACGGCAGAATGCGGTGCTCGATGCGCAAATGCGGGGCGCCACTCTCATCGAAGCCGATCAGCGGGCGGTTCCAGCGCCAGATCACGCCGTTGTGCAGGCGCAGGTGCCGCATCGCCTCCGGCGGATCGTCATAGGCCATCGGAAGAAGCACGTCATAGTCGCGCAAGTTCTCCTCGAAGATTTCGATAAGAGACCGGGCCGCATAGCCAGAGCCCATGCAAACCCGGGATGGGCCTGGCACTTTCACCGCCTGTTCAAACAGCGGAATGCGCGTCTCCTCCCACAATGCTTTACCGAATAAGAAGGGCGCGTTGCCGCAGGCTGCGAGGATCGGTCCCGAGGCCGCCACGGAGGCGTTGTAATAGAGATGCGCCAGATCGGCCGGCGCTTTGAGATGGATCTGAAACGACGTCGTCGCCGCTTCGAGCATCACGTCCTTGTGCACGGAGGCCAGGCGGTCGCGCCCGGCGATGTTGACATGCAGCGGCTGACCGCCGCGCAGTCGCAGCACTTCCTGGTTCAGCGCATAGTAGCGGTTGAGCGGCGACATATTGGCGAGAGTGAGATCCGAGTCGCGGATCGTCGGCAGCGTGCCGATCATCACCAGATTGGCGTCGAGCCGGTGGGCGACGTCGTTGCACATCGCCCAGAGGCTCGTCAGCGACTCATGCGCTTGCGTCAGCGCGTCGCCTTCAAGGCGGAAAGGCGCGCAATTCAACTCGAGGTTAAATCGTGACAGCTCCGGCACGACGAGCGGGTGATTGAGCGTTTCGAGCACATCCTGGTTGATCGAGGACGGCGCGTAGTTGTGATCGACGATCCAGGTCTCGACTTCGAAACCGACCATGTGGCCGTCGCGCGAAAATTTGTCCTGCTCATAGAGCGTCCGGGCGAGATCGGTCTCCTCTGCAAGGCGCCCGACGAAGCGCGCCTTGTCGGCCGGGGTGAAGCCCGTCGCTGTGATTTCTTCGCCCAAGAATCCCCCCTTCGAGCGCAATAGCGGCCGCGACCGGGGTCGCGAAGGGAGCCCTCTCGGGGCCGATCCGCCGCAGATCACTCTAATGTAGGCAGCCCCCGCCTTATCGATAGAGCCGAGAGCGTCGGCGCGACAAGCCGCAAGCGCTGCTGTAAGTTGAGCGCCTTTCCTCGGAGCCGGCCGTGCCTGACATCGCATACGTAAATGGAGCTTACATCCCGATAGCCGAAGCGTGCGTGTCGATTTTCGATCGCGGCTTTCTTTTCGGCGACGGGGTCTATGAGGTCGCCGCCGTCATCGGCGGCAGGCTGATCGACAATGAAGCGCATCTTTCCCGACTTGAACGATCTCTGCGCGAACTGCGCATCGAGAATTCCCCTTCGATGGCGCACATTGTGGAAGTCGAGGCTGAACTCGTTACGAGAAACAGCCTGAGCGAAGGACTGGTCTATCTGCAAATCACCAGGGGCGCCACCAACGATCGCGACTTCGGCTTCCCCCAAGACACGGCGCCGACGTTCGTCGCCTTCACCCAAAGAAAGAACATCATCGCCTCTATCGCCGCTGACACTGGAGTCAACGTAATCACTGTTCCTGACTTGCGCTGGGCTCGGCGAGACATCAAAAGCGTCGCGCTTCTCGCGCAGGTGCTGGCGAAGCAGACAGCGCTCGAGGCCGGTTGCCAGGAAGCGTGGATGGTCGATCGTGACGGCTTCGTGACCGAAGGTTCGTCTTCAACCGCCTTCATCCTCACCAAAGCCGACGTTCTCGTGACTCGTCCGAACTCCGCAGCGATTCTTCCCGGCTGCACGGGTAAAGCCGTGCAAGCGCTCGCGGCGCGCGAAGGTTTAATGGTTGAAGAGCGCAGCTTCTCGGTCGACGAGGCCTATGACGCGAAGGAGGCCTTTATCACCAGCGCCTCCAATCTCGTACTGCCGGTGATCTCGATAGACGGGCGCGCCATCGGGTCAGGCAAGCCGGGCGAGAAGAGTGGGCTGCTTCGAACGCTTTATATCGAATGGGCGACGAATGCGGCGCAGAGTAGCTAGCGCTGCACTTCCACCTCCTTGAAATCGGAGCTGCGCTCCACTTCGATCGCAAACGCGATCACCAGGCTGAACACCGCGGCGGCGAGACACCAGACGGAATACCAAGCCGGTCGATTGGCGGCGAGCGCGACAAAGAAGGTGGCCAAAACCGCTACGCCAAAAACATTGATCGCCCTCCGCTCGCTGAAGATCAGCGGCGTCACCGTGAGTACGAGATAGAGGAAATCCGCCAAGAGCGGCGGCCGCTCAAATAACGGATCATAGGCGAGAGAATGCCGATACACCGACAGGTCGATGCCGTCGGCGCCGGCGAGTTTGGCGATAAGATAAGCGGCCAGGATGAAGCCTACGCCGCCCATGGTCAGCCAAAGACGCTTTCGTTCCAAATTGGATTCCGCATAGGCGGCGGCGAAAGGCGTCAGCACGGGCCACATCGTGAAGGCGATCAGCGTATAGAGATAGCGAAACGGTTGGCCGGCGACGGCATCGTTCCGTGTGAGCCATACCACAGCTTCGATGAACTGGTGCGCCGAGAACACCAGCGGAAACGCGGCGAATAGCAACATGCGCCGGTCATGACGCAGCGCTTTTGAAACCATGCCGTAGCCCGCCAATCCCAGGCCGAGCCCAGCGGTAACGCTTGCCTCGAGCGAATAGCACATAGCGTCTAAGGGCAAGTGACGTGGATGCTTTCGACTATTTTAACGCGGATTGTGACAGCGTCGAGACCGAAGCAATGCGCACCGTGGAGCACCCGCCTTTTTTCGGCTTCGGAACATGTTCGCAGCAGACGCGTTCTAGAACGTGAGTTCGAAAGCGGAGGTCAAAATGGGCAACCTTCTGTATTGGGCCGTCGTGTTTCTGGTCGTCGCTCTCATCGCCGGATTTTTGGGCTTTGGAGGCGTCGCGGGCGTGGCGGTGGACGGAGCGCGGATATTGTTCTGGCTCGCGCTGGTTCTGCTGGTGGTTTCGGTCGTTCTCGGCCTTTTCCGGCGCGCCTGACGTTCCCGTATGTCGCATAGGTTGATGAGCCGGGCGCCTTTTTTGGAGCGGCCGGCTCTCCTGTGCTTGTTCACGGAATGTCGTCGAGCGATTTCACCCATGCGTCGGCTACCGAGTCCGACGGCGCACGCCAATCTCCGCGTGGCGAGAGCGAGCCTCCTGAACTGACCTTAGGTCCATTGGGCAGCGCAGACCGCTTGAACTGGCTTCCCTCGAAAAAGCGTTTCACGAAAACGCCGAGCCAATGTTTGATCGTTGAGAGCTCATAGGCGACCTTGTCTTTTTCGGCGATGCCTACTGGCCATGATCCGGCAGCCGCATGACGCCACGCGCGCCAAGCAAGGAAGGCGATCTTCGCAGGCGCAAATCCGTATCGGGTCGCATAGTAGAGATTGAAATCCTGCAGCGCGTAAGGCCCGACCGTCTCCTCAGTCCGCTGGCTCGTTTCGCCGGGCACGAGCTCCGGGGAGATTTCAGTCGCGAGAATGTCCTCAAGCACCGTCACCGTCTCCGGTCCAAACCGGGCATCGCGGGCGCACCAGCGGATGAGGTGCTGGATGAGCGTCTTGGGGACCGAGGCGTTGACGTTATAGTGCGACATCTGATCGCCGACGCCATAAGTGCACCAGCCAAGCGCGAGTTCAGAGAGATCGCCGGTGCCGACGACTAGCGCGCCGTGACGGTTGGCGAGACGAAACAGCAGCGACGTGCGCGCCCCCGCCTGCACATTCTCGTAAGTTGCGTCATATACCGCTTCGCCCCGCGCAGCGGGATGGTCGATGTCGACGAGCATCTGTTTGCATGCGGCGGTGACATCGATTTCTTGCGCAGTGACGCCGAGAGCGCGCATCAGCCGCCAGGCGTTCGCTTTGGTGTGTTCGCTCGTGGCGAACGCCGGCAGAGTGAAGCCAAGCACATTTTCGCGCGGAAGGCCGAGCGCATCCATCGCCGTCACAGCCACCAACAGCGCCTGGGTTGAATCGAGTCCGCCAGAGACGCCGATCACCGCCTTTTTTATCTGCGTGGCGCGCAGTCGTTGTTCGAGACCATGCGACTGTATGTTGAACGCCTCGAAGCAGAGCTCGGCGAGTCGCGTTTCGTCAGCCGGGACAAACGGAAAACGCGCCACCTCGCGCAGAAAACCAAGATCGCGGTCGCACGTCGCAGCGAGTTCGAAAGCGACGCGGCGATAGTGCGTGGCGCCCTGCTCCGCATCGGCGCAGGCCCCGAATGTCCCCTGCCGCATCCGTTCGGCAAGAAGCCGGCCGATATCTACGTCGGCGAGCGTCAATTGCGGTTCATCGGAAAATCGCGGCGCCTTGGCGAGAACGTCGCCCTTCTCGCAGATCAGCGCTTCGCCATCCCAAGCGAGATCCGTCGTCGACTCGCCCTGCCCCGCAGCTGAATAGAGATAGGCCGAAAGGCAGCGCGCCGAATGCGCGGCGCAGAGCATTTCGCGATAGTCCGATTTGCCGATGATGGCGTTAGACGCAGAGAGGTTCAGCAGCACGGTCGCTCCCGCAAGGGCAGCGCGCGTCGAGGGCGGGATCGGAACCCACACGTCCTCGCAAATCTCCATATGAACGACGAGGCCGCGGAAATCCGTCGCTTCGAGAAGTATATCGGAGCCGAAAGGCGCGTGTTGCCCGGCGACCTCGATGTCCTCGCCGGAGAGGAAAGCGCCAGACGCGAAGTGGCGGTGTTCGTAAAACTCGCGATAGTTCGGCAGATACACCTTCGGCGTCACGGCCAGCACGCGGCCGCGTAGGATCGCGATTGCGCAATTATAAAGACGGCCGCGATGACGCAGCGGCGCGCCGACGACGATCAGCGGATGAATGCCGTGAGAAGCCTCGACGAGTTCGATGAGCGCCGCCTCGACGGCATCGAGCAGCGCCTCCTGATGAAGGAGATCGTCAATCGCATATGAGGATATTCCCAACTCAGGAAACAGCACGAGCGAGGCGCCGTGCTTGTCGGCGTCACGAGCCGATTCGATCGTTCGCGCAACGTTGAAAGCCGGGTCGGCGACTCTTACGCGCGGCGTCGCGACGGCGACTCGGACAAAGCCATGGGTGTGCAAACAATAGAAAGGATGGGTCATGACGCGATCATACAGCGATCTCGCAAAATTTCGCAGATTGCTCAATAAAGCAAAAGGGCGGGGTCTCCCCCGCCCTTTTTCGCGCGTCGCGCCTTGGTTAATGCGCCAGGATCGCCAGCATCAGCAGTGCGACGATATTGGTGATCTTGATCGCCGGATTCACCGCTGGACCCGCGGTGTCCTTATAGGGGTCGCCGACCGTGTCGCCGGTCACCGCCGCCTTATGGGCGTCGGAGCCCTTCTCGTGCTTCACGCCGTCCTTGTCGATGAAGCCGTCTTCGAAGGACTTTTTGGCGTTGTCCCAGGCGCCGCCGCCCGAGGTCATGGAAATCGCCACGAACAGACCGTTGACGATGACGCCCAGCAGCAGCGCGCCGAGCGCCGCGAAGGCGTTGGCCTTGCCGCCGAGAATCCAGGCGATGACGAAGGCGACGATCGGCGCCAACACGGGCAAGAGCGAGGGGACAATCATTTCCCTGATTGCCGCCTGGGTCAGCATATCGACGGCGCGGCCGTAATCCGGCCGATCCGTGCCCGCCATGATGCCGGGCTTTTCCTTAAACTGACGGCGCACCTCGACGACCACTGAACCCGCCGCACGGCCCACCGCCGTCATCGCGATGCCGCCGAAAAGATACGGAATGAGCCCGCCAAAGATCAGGCCCGCGACGACGTAGGGGTTCGACAATTCGAAATCGACCTTGTCGATGCCCTTAAAAAAGGGCACGCCCGATTCGATGAAATGCTTCAGATCATTGGTGTAGGCGGCGAAGAGAACCAGCGCGCCCAGGCCCGCCGAGCCGATGGCGTAACCTTTGGTCACGGCCTTCGTCGTGTTGCCGACCGCGTCGAGCGCGTCCGTCGACTGGCGCACTTCCTTGGGCAGGCCCGACATTTCGGCGATTCCGCCGGCGTTGTCGGTGACCGGACCGAAAGCGTCGAGAGCCACGATCATGCCGGCGAGGCCGAGCATCGTCGTCACCGCGATCGCGGTGCCGTAGAGCCCGCCGAACTCGTAGGTGAGAATGATGCCGAGAACGATGACGAGCGCCGGCGCCGCCGTTGATTCAAGCGACACGGCGAGGCCCTGGATTACGTTGGTGCCGTGGCCGGTCACCGACGCCTGAGCGATCGACACGACCGGACGTTTGCCCGTGCCGGTGTAATATTCGGTGATGTAGACGATGGCGCCGGTGACGATCAGGCCGAGAACGCCTGAGAGGAAAAGTCCGTAGCCGTGAATGGCCTCGCCATTGACCTTGCCGATCTCGCCCCAGCCGACGGTAAACGTCGTCGCTAGGAACAGGCCAGCGACAGACAGAACGCCGGCGGCGATCAGGCCCTTGTAAAGCGCGCCCATGATCGAGTCGTCGATATCGAGCTTCTTGAAATAGGGCGCGGCGAATTTGCCCCACTCGGTGTCGTCGTCGCCCATCTTCACGAAATAGGTGCCGGCGATCGAGGTAAGGATCGAAAGGCCGCCGATCGCGAGCGGATAGATCATCGCCGACGACAACCCTTCCTGACCGGCGAAGAAGATCGAAGCGAGCACCATGGTCGCGACGACCGTCACCGCATAGGTCTCGAAAAGGTCCGCCGCCATGCCCGCGCAATCGCCGACATTGTCGCCGACGTTATCGGCGATTGTCGCCGGGTTGCGCGGATCATCCTCGGGAATGCCGGCCTCGACCTTGCCGACGAGATCGGCGCCGACGTCGGCGCCCTTGGTGAAGATGCCGCCGCCGAGACGGGCGAAAATCGAGATCAGCGATCCGCCAAAGCCGAGCGCGACGAGGGCGTCGACAACGGTGCGGTCCGAGGGCGCATAGCCGACGAACCAGGTGAGGATCGCGTAATAAACAGCGACGCCGAGCAGCGCGAGGCCAGCGACGAGAAGTCCCGTCACCGCGCCGGCCTTGAAGGCGATGTCGAGGCCGCCCGCGAGCGATTTCGTCGCCGCCTGCGCCGTGCGGACATTGGCGCGCACGGAAACATTCATGCCGATATAGCCGGCCGCGCCCGACAGCACGGCGCCGAGCATGAATCCGAAGGCCACCGCCCAACCAAGCAGAATGGCGAGGATGATGAAGATCACGCCGCCAACCATGGCGATGGTCTTATATTGGCGATTGAGGTAGGCCTGCGCCCCCTCGGCGACGGCGCCCGAAATTTCCTGCATCCGGGCCGACCCCGGATCAGCCGCAAGCAATTCCTGAGAGGTCTTTACGCCGTAGACGATGGACATCAGTCCGAAGACGATGGTTAGAAACAGAACCATTTTGGCTTCGCCTTTTCGTTCCTTGACCGCGGATGGTCGAATTGGTCGCGTCGCCGCGAGCGGATGTCGCGCAACGGAAAAAGGAGTAGCGGCCCCGCCGAGCGAATCGGGCGGGGGCAGCGGCTTTCCGGCGGGCTTTCTGCCAGAAACGTAGCCGCGCGGCAATGCTGCGCGCGTCCCTATCCTTTAGAAGTGCTGGAAGGACAATTTTTTGAAAAGGACAGGCGTCTTCCCAGCGTCGAGGAAGACCGGGGACGCGTTTCCCGCCACAATTTCGCCTATGCGACAGGCGGGCGCGGGAGGCGCCGCTTCGCGTCCCGCGATGAGAATTTCATAATCGTCCCCCCCGGTTAACGCCATTTTGAACAGCGCCGGATCGACCGCTATCGCCTCTTGTGCAGCGTCGGACAGTGGAACAGATGGAAGATCAACGATCGCGCTCACGCCCGATGCGCGGCAAAGCTTGGCGAGATCGCCCGCGAGCCCGTCGGAAATATCCATGGCGGCGCTGGCATTGGCGGTAAGCCAAGCCGAGAGATCGAGACGCGGCTGTGGCAGCAGATAGCGCCCGATCAGATAGTCGCGCGCGTCGGCGGAAAGACGCTCGACAAGCGCGGGGTCGCGACGCAACGCCAAGCCCAGCGCCGCATCGCCGATAGGCCCTGAGACAAAGATTGCGTCCCCTGGCCTTGCGCCGGTGCGCGGCACGAAGCGTGGCGCGCGCCCGAGCGCCGTGATCGAAATGGTCAACGGACCGGGAGTGGCCCCCGTGTCGCCCCCGATGAGCGGCGCGCCATAAGTGCGCGCATCCTCGGCGAGCCCCGCGGCGAAAGCTTCGAGCCAATCGTTGGTCCAGTCGCCCGGGAGCGCCAGCGCCAGCAAAAAGCCGATCGGTTCAGCGCCTTTGGCTGCAAGATCGGAGAGGTTGACGCGCAACGCCTTTTTGGCGATCAGCGCCGGTTCGTCATCGGCGAAAAAATGCACGCCCGCGACGACCATATCGGTCGTGACGACGAGCGGCGTGTGCTCGGGTACGAGAAGAGCCGCGTCGTCCTTGAGACCGAGTGCGGCCGCCCCCGCAATCGGCGCGAAAACGCGGGCGATGATTTCGTCTTCGCTATAACGCTGCGGCATGTGAAGCCTTTGACTTCCCTCTCCCGCTTGCGGGAGAAGGAACGCCCGAAATTCTAACTCAGCTCCTCGGCGCGCTCCTCATGCGCGATCCTGTCGAGCACCGCATTCACCATCCCCGACTCGGTCGGCCCAAAAAAGGCGCCGGCGACATCGACATATTCCTTGATCGCGACGCGCGCCGGAACGTCCTTGCGCGAACGCAGCTCATAGGCGCCCGCGCGCAAGGACGCGCGCATGACGGCTTCCAGCCGCGACAGCGGCCAGCCGCCGGAAAGCGCGCGGTCGATCTGCCGGTCGATCGCGACCTGATCGGTCAGCACGCCCTGCAGCACGTCGCGAAAGAAGGCGGCGTCCGCCGGCTTATATTGCGCGCCCTCGATCTCGCGCCCGATCCAATGAGACTCAAACTCGGCGAAAATCTCGTTGAGGCCTTTGCCGGCGACCTCCATCTGATAGAGCGCTTGCACAATCGCCAAACGCGCGGCCGAGCGTTGATCCACGCTCATGCGACGCCTCGTTTGAGGCGCACCAGAGCGAGCGCCGCGCGGGCGGCGTCGGCTCCCTTGTCTCCCTGTTTCGGATCGGCGCGCACGATCGCCTGAGCCTCATTCTCCACAGTGAGCACGCCATTGCCGAGCGGCAGGCGACGCGAGAGGGAAAGATCCGTCAGCGCGCGCGCGCTTTCATTGGCGACGAGTTCGAAATGATAGGTCTCGCCGCGGATGACGCAGCCGAGCGCAACGACGCCGTCATAAGGCGCGCCGGTGGCCTCCGCCTTGTCGAGCGCGATCGCAGCCGCCGTGGCGAGCTCCAGCGCGCCGGGAACGTCGATCACCGTCGCCTGCGCCTGAAGCGCGCGCAACGCGTCAAGCGCGCCTTCACGCAACATGGCGACGATTTCGCCGTTGAACTTCGTCGCGACGACAAGAATATGCGCGCCTGGCACAGGCGCAGCATCATCGTCGTCGGGTGCAAAACCTGCCATGGGAACTCCCAGATCACGTTGCATCTGGGCGGCATCGCCCAAACGCAGATAATGTGATCGATTCAAAAACCTTAGAGCGCGCTTTACGCGAAAAACCGGTATCCGTTTTTTCGCGAGCCACGCTCTACCGCCGAGATCGATACACGCAATTTTGCGCGGCGACTACAACAGCGTCATGGCCGGGCTTGTCCCGGCCATCCATGGCGAGAAGATTTTCGTAGATGCCCGCGCCAAGCGCGGGCATGACGGCGATTTGTCCTGGGCTAACGCGCTTCGCTCAACCTTGCCGCATAGCGCGCCATCAGATCGATTTCGATGTTTATCGCATCCCCTGCCCTTCGGGGGCCGAGAGTAGTCACGGCCAGCGTATGCGGAATGAGCAGCACGGAAAAGCGATCGCCGTCGACGTCGTTCACCGTGAGTGATACGCCATCAAGCGCGACAGACCCCTTCTTGGCGATGAAGCGCGACAGCTCGCGCGGCGACTCTGTCCAGAATCTGGACATGCTTGTTTCTTCTGACGGGCGTCCTTCGGGCGCCCTATCGCAAAAGTCGTCGCGCGACACAATGCGCGCGACGCCATCAACATGACCTGTGACGATATGGCCGCCGAGTTCATCGCCGATCTTCAAGGCGCGTTCGAGATTGACGCGCGTTCCTTTAATCCATGTCCCAACTGTCGTGACTGCAAGCGTCTCGGCGGCGGCGTCGACCTCGAAGATCGTTCGCGCGCTCTCTTGTGCAACGGCGACGACCGTCAGGCACACGCCCGAACAGGCGATCGAGGCGCCAAGCGCGATGCTATTGGAATCGTATGAACAAGCGATGCGCAAACGCCGCAGTTCGCCACGCGGCTCGATCGAAATCACTTCGCCCACATCGGTGACAATGCCGGTGAACATCAGTCGAGCCGCGCGTAACGCGTCATCGTGTCGGCGCCGAGCGCACGCGTTTCGATCAGACGATAGCGCGAATCATCCTCAAGAGTGGCGCGCGCCTTAGGCGTCAACGCAGGGCGGCCGACCCTGCCCAATGGCTTGACGCCAGTGTGCAGAATCACCTCATCGGCAAGATCGGCGGAGAGCAGACTTTCAGCGACGCGCGGACCGCCTTCGCTGAAAATGCGGGTAACGCCGCGATCGGCGAGAAGTCGGAGCGCGCTCGTGAGATCAAGCAGACCTTCCCGCGTCCCTATGCAGACAACTTCGGCGCCCGTGGCGCTTTCGAAAACTTTGACCGCTTGATCAGTGACATCCGCTCCGGCGATCACGAGCAGCGGCGTCTCGCGCGCCGTAGAAGCGAGACGCGAACGCGGCGACAGCGACAGTTTTTCGTCGAGCACGATACGCAACGGCTTACGCTGCTGCATGCCGGGAAGACGCACGGTCATGAGCGGATCGTCCTCGCGCGCCGTGCCGCCCCCGACCATGATGGCGTCGTGCAGCGAGCGCTGCACATGGGTGAAGGCGTCAGCGACTGGACCGGTGATGTGGAGACGCGGATCATGCGCCGCGCCAGCGGCGTAGCCATCCGCCGTCCGCGCCAACTTAAGAGTAATCATCGGGCGCCGACGGGTGACCCGCAGGATATGCCCGAGATGATCGGCGCGCGCAGCCGCGGCGCCTAGACCAACAACGACGTCAATCCCTGCGTTACGCAGTCTTGCATGGCCGTCGCCAGATACGCGCGGGTCAGGATCCTCCAAAGCGGTGACGACGCGCGCGACGCCGCCGGCGATGAGGGAGTCGACGCAAGGCGGCGTCGCGCCGTGATGCGCGCAGGGCTCCAAAGTCACGTAAAGCGTTGCGCCGCGCGCCGCCTCGCCAGCCGCCGCCATGGCGATGGCTTCCGCATGCGGGCGCCCCCCCGGCGCAGTCCAGCCGCGGGCAATGACGACTCCGTCGCGCACGAGCAGCGCGCCGACCGCAGGATTCGGCGCGGTGCAGCCCAAATTGCGCCGCCCGAGCGCAAGAGCCGCCGCCATAAAGGCGTCGTCAGTCGCCGTCTGCGGAAAGGATTTGTGGATCGTCATGCTTTCTCTGGGTCGTCGGCGTCCGTAGCAAGAGCCGCGCCGTCGCCGCCGCTTTCCAATTCGTCGATCACTGCGGAGAAATCGCTAACCTCGCGGAAGTCACGATAAACCGAGGCGAAGCGCACAAAGGCGACGGCGTCCAGCGAGCGCAGTCCTTCGATCACTAATTCGCCGATGCGCTGGCTTTCCACCTCGACTTCGCCGAGGCTTTCGAGTTGGCGAACGATTCCGGAAATCATCTGCTCGACGCGTTCCGGCTCGACCGGACGCTTCCGCAACGCGATCTCGACCGAACGAGTCAGCTTGTCGCGATCGAACGGCGCCCGGCGGCCCGATTTCTTTACGACGATGATTTCGCGCAGCTGCACGCGCTCGAATGTCGTGAAGCGGCCGCCGCAGGTCGGACAGACGCGCCGCCGCCGAATGCAGGACGAATCCTCCGCCGGACGCGAGTCCTTCACCTGCGTGTCGGCGGAACCGCAATAGGGACAGCGCATGTCGGGCGCCTTTTCCTTCTCCCGCTTGCGGGAGAGGGTGGCCCCGCGAAGCGGGGTCGGGTGAGGGTATTACAGTTCGCGCGGCGGAGAGAACCCCTCATCCGTCGCGCCTTTGGCGTGGCGCCTTCTCCCGCAAGCGGGAGAAGGCGCCATTATTGTCAATAAATCGGGAACTTTGCGGTGAGCGCGTGAACCTTTTCCTTCACCGACGCTTCCGTTGCGGCATTGCCTTCTTCGCCCTTCGACGAAAGTCCGTCGAGCACTTCGACGATCATCTGCCCGACCTCTTTGAACTCGTTCTGGCCGAAGCCGCGCGACGTCGCCGCCGGCGAGCCGAGACGAATGCCGGAGGTGACGAAGGGCTTCTCAGGATCGAAAGGAATGCCGTTTTTATTGCAGGTGATATGCGCCCGGCCGAGCGCGGCCTCAGCCGCCTTGCCGGTGATCTTCTTGGGACGCAGATCGACAAGCATCAAATGGTTGTCGGTGCCGCCGGAAACGATCGCGAGACCGGCGTCGACGAGCGTCTGCGCCAGCGTCTGCGCATTGTCCTTGACCTGCTGCTGATAGGTCTTGAACTGCGGGGTCAGCGCCTCGCCGAAGGCCACGGCCTTACCGGCGATGACATGCATCAGCGGACCGCCCTGAAGGCCAGGGAACACAGCCGAGTTGATCTTCTTGGCGAGGTCCTCGTCGTTCGTCAGCACCATGCCGCCGCGCGGACCGCGCAGCGTCTTATGCGTCGTGGTGGTGACGACATGGGCGTGCGGGAAGGGCGACGGATGCAGCCCGGCGGCTACAAGACCGGCGAAATGCGCCATGTCCACCATGAAATAGGCGCCGACGCTGTCAGCGATCTGGCGGAAACCTTCAAAGTCCCAAATGCGGGAATAGCCCGAGCCGCCAGCGATGATCAGTTTCGGCTTATGCTCCTTGGCGAGCTCGGCGACCTGATCCATGTCGATACGCTGATCCTGCTTGCGCACCGTATAGCTCACCGGCTTAAACCAGCGGCCGGAAACGTTGACCGGCGAGCCATGCGTCAAGTGCCCGCCGGCGGCGAGATCAAGGCCCATGAAGACGTCGCCCGGCTGCATCAGCGCGAGAAAAACCGACTGATTGGCCTGCGAGCCGGAGTTCGGCTGGACATTGGCGAAGCCGCAGTCAAACAGCTTCTTCGCGCGGTCAATCGCAAGATTTTCGGCGATGTCGACGAACTGGCAGCCGCCATAATAGCGCTTTCCGGGATAGCCCTCGGCGTATTTGTTGGTGAGAACCGAGCCCTGGGCCTCCAGCACCGCCTTCGAGACAATATTCTCCGACGCGATCAATTCGATCTCGTGCCTCTGGCGGCCGAGTTCGAGTTCGATCGCCTTAGCGATTTCCGGATCGGAAGCGCTGACGGAGGCGGTGAAGAAACCGGAATGGCTCATGGAATTGGACCTCTATGCCTAGAGCGCTTCCCGATCACATGGAACCATGTGATCGATAAGGAATCGCTCAAAATCAAAACGTTGGAGCAGGTTCTCATCGAAAAAGTCTGTCAACTTTTTCGGAACCTGCTCTAACGGCGCGGAACGAAAGCAAAAACCGGCTCCCGGATTAATCGGCGAAGCCGGTCCTTAGTACGCGCATCGTGAGACGGGTCGCTTATCACGGCGAAGCGGCGACGGGAAGAGCAGCCACGGTCGCGGCCCGAGGCCGCCTAAAGCGCCAAAATGACGCATGCTGCGCCTGTATCTAGGGGAGCGCCATAATTTCGCTTCAAACGCCCGTTTGAATTTCAATCAGTCGTTTCAAACGGAGGTTTGCCATGGGCGACCAATTGGAAGCGAAATTCGCCGCGGTTAGCGCCAGGTCACGCCGGCTTCTCATCGACGCCGCCGTCTGTTTTGTCGCGACCTGGCTCGTCGCCTTCCTGCCTCCGCAATGGAAGACCGCGGACGCTCTAAACGAGATCGTTTTCACAACCGATCCGGTGAGCGGCAAGATCATCGACCGGATCGAGACGGCGGATACTGAGCGCGCGTCGGCGGGACGCAAAAGCGGTGCGCCGGCGCTCTTCGCTATCTTTCCCCAGGGGCGCATTTCTGACTGGTCGAACGAATATGACCCGCCGAATGAGCCGGTCGCCGAGAAGACGGAGACGAGCTTGACCAAGTCGACGAAGGTCGCCGCCTTGCGCAAGCCGTCTCCGGAAAAGAGAAACCCTGTCGGGTCGCCGCTGGCGCCCCCGACCAACAACGCCGAGCCGGTCGCCGCCCAGACAATGGGCGACAGCGCGGACCAACCGGAACGGAGTTTGTTGGCCAAGCTCGACCCGACAGGGCTCTCCTCAAAGCTGGCGCCGCTTGGCAACAAGGCGTGGAATGGCGCAACGTCGCTCACCGGCGCAGTGTCGAGCTTTGTCAGCGCATTCAGCTTCTAAGGACGCGAATTGAGCAATCTTGATCAGGTCCGCGTCGCTTCTCGCTCGACGGAAGTGACGCGGGCGGCTCTTATCAAAGCCGCGACCGCGGTCTTCGCTGAATATGGATATGATGGCGGCTCGGTCCGGCTGATCACTCAAAAGGCGATGGCTAATCAGGCCGCCGTCAATTACCACTTCGGCGGCAAGGACGGGCTCTATCGCGAAGTGTTGCTCGCAGCGACGCAGGCCTTCGAAGAGAATGCGTTCTTGGACGCAGAAGAACTTGACGCGCTGTCGCCGGAAGGCGCGCTTCGACGCTATCTGCATCAATTCCTTCTGCCGCTCGTCAAACGCGATCGCGTCTGCCGCTATCTGCGCATCTTCGCCTGGGAAAGCGTTAAGCCAAGCGAGACGTTCAGCGCCTTCATCGCTCAGTCGCCGCCGCGAATTTTCCGCCTGGCGGAACGCGTCGTGCGGCGTTTCCTGCCGCAGGAATCCTCCTCGGAGACCGTTACTTTCGCGATGCTGTGGCTCGCCCAGCAACCAATGTTTTTCGTGCGCGAAGCCGAGCGGCTGGCGAAGCCGCCTTTCTCGCTCAAATTCGACGACGACGCCCTTGAGCGTCTCGTCGACACGCTCGCCGGCTTAAGCCTTCGTGGACTGGCCGCCTTCTGAGGCGCGTCAGGTCATCGCCGCCACAGCCCTTCAGGAACCAACATGGGCTTTCTGCTGCACAGTAATTATCTTTCCGCAGTTCTGACCGAAGCCCAAAAGGCTTTGGAGCTCGCCGAGAATGTCATCATTCTCGCTGCGACGATTGCCCTCATCATTGCGTTCTTTGCGCTGATCAAGGGCGCTTAAGCTATAAGAGCCGCAGCAAACGTAGCCACTGTATAAAGCCATTGCAGCAATAGCTCATAAAAGCCTGCGTATTTTCTCCGAACTCCCCTCGTAAGAGTCTGGATCGTGGGCCCTATAGTTTTCGGCCGCTCCGATCGGAGCGGCGCTTCCAAAAAGCATCGCGGAACATAGAGCGCGCTGCGAAAAAGTGGAAACCGGTTTTTCGCATGGAGCGCGCTCCAAACTTTTGGAATCGATCACGTTATTTGCACTTGGGCGATTCCGCCCAAATGCAGCGTGATCTAGAAGCGCGCCGGGGGCGCGCAGGGATCGGTCCCTCCCCACGCGCTGGTCCGGTTCCTCGGAATGTCTCACCCATGGATGTTTTGCTGGCCCCTACTGGGCAAGCTCATTGGGCGGCGACGCCCCGCCGGAGGGATTCGGATCTGACGAAACCGGTCCTCCCGTCCAAATTAACTCTGCACCAGCCGCGGAGCCAGCCATGAGTACAGTGCGCGACATGCACTTGGGTCGACGCCGGAATTGCAGCCACCACGGGAGATCCCGAGCCCGGCCTTTTTCTCAGTTGAACGGGCCCGGCCGTAACGACGGGCGCGACAAAAATGCGATCTCCCGACGGGGCGAGCGCACCTTCGTGGACGTAGCCCTCGATCCCCAAAGAGCTGACTTTGCACCAGTCATGCTGCCCCCACCCCTTGACGCAGTCCGAAACGGAGACCTCTTCTCCTGCGCGGAGCTCTCCGATCACCGGCCATTTCGGTCCCGGGCCCGAGTGTACGCTCACCGCGCCGTCGAAAGGACTTGCCGAAACGTAACCGAAGGCGAAAAGCTCAGTACCCAGTAAGAGGACGGCCAGCAAAGCTGAGAGCGCCGTTCGCATGTATTTCTCTCCCGATATCGAATGATTGAGAACCTCTTTGGCTCATCCCTTGTCACTCAAAAGCAGGGACCGCACCAACAGCGCCATGGGCCGCATCTACGCACCAATCCTGGCGGACAAAACGGACCCCAACCAAAACATGCGGCTTTCTCTGGTCTGATCGAGTATTGTTGAGCCAGCGCATTAACCGCCGAAGACCCGCGTGAAGATTGCGCCTCCGCGATCGAAAATGCGCTCCCCAGCAGAAACAGAAAGGTTAACAGTGATACCCTTGCTCTATGCATAACCACCCCCCTTAAGCGTGACCTTAAGAAAACGCCCAATTCTCGCAAAAGGTTCCGCGGGCTCTCGTTCAACCCAAACGAAATTTAGCGCGTCTGTTCGCACGGGGCGCCGCGGCGACATTGTTGGCGGCTAGGCCGCGCGCTTCTGATAATCCTTCACATCAGAAAACTTGATCGCCGGATTGCGCTCGGCGTCGTAATTGAGCTGGAAAGCCGACGTGCTCATGAAAACCGGCGCGCCGTCGAGATCGTCGGCGATGCTGGACCCGTTCGCATCGATAAAACTCTTCAGCTTTGCCGGCTCGTCGGACGCGATCCAGCGGCAGATGGCGAAGCGCGGCTGCTCATAGCGCGTCTGCAGCCCATATTCCGCTTCAAGACGCGTCGCGAGCACATCGAGCTGCAAGGCGCCGACGACTCCGACAATCGGACCCGAGCCGTCATGCGGCGTGAAGACCTGCACGACGCCCTCTTCCGCAAGCTGCTGCAAGGCTTCGCGCAGCTTCTTCGCCTTCATCGCGTCGCCAATGAGAATGCGGCGCAGGATTTCCGGCGCGAAGCTCGGCACGCCGCGGAAGACAATTTCCTCGCCTTCGGTCAGCGTATCGCCGATGCGCAGCTGTCCGTGATTGGGCAAGCCAACGACATCGCCCGCGTAAGCTTCATCGGCGATCGAGCGGTCGCGCGCAAAGAAGAATTGCGGCGCATTGATCGGAATGTTCTTGCCCGTGCGAATGAGTTTCGCCTTCATCCCGCGCGTGAGCCTGCCCGAGCAGACGCGCATGAAAGCGATGCGGTCGCGATGGTTCGGGTCCATATTCGCCTGGATCTTGAAGACGAAGCCGGTCATCTTCGGCTCCTTCGCCTCCACGAGACGCTTGTCGGCCTCCTGCGCACGCGGGCTCGGCGCATATTCCGCCATCGCGTCGATCAGATCGCGGACTCCGAAGTTGCGCAGCGCGCTGCCAAAGAAGACCGGCGTCAGATGGCCCTCGCGGAAGGCTGACAGATCGAAAGGCTTGTTGCCCTCTTCGGCGAGCATCGCCTCCTCGCGCCACTCATTGGCGCCGCCCGGCAGGAGCGTGTCGAACAAAGGATCGTCGAGGCCGGTCGTTTGTAGCACGTCGGCGTCCTCGTCGATCCGCCGCACGGTTTTCGTAGCGAAGCGGTAGGTGCCGGCGAAGCTCTTTCCAGAGCCGATCGGCCAGGTGATCGGCGTCGCATCGAGCGCGAGAGTCTTTTCGATTTCGTCGATGAGATCGAAAGGGTCGCGCGCTTCGCGGTCGAGCTTGTTGATGAAGGTGACGATGGGAATGTCGCGCAGGCGGCAGACTTCGAAGAGTTTGCGGGTGCGCGCCTCGATGCCCTTGGCGGCGTCGATCACCATCACCGCGGCGTCGACGGCGGAAAGCGTGCGATAGGTGTCTTCCGAAAAGTCCTCGTGGCCGGGCGTATCCAAGAGATTGAAGACGCAATCGGCGTATTCGAAGGTCATGACCGAAGTGACGACCGAGATCCCGCGCTCGCGCTCGATGCTCATCCAGTCGGAACGCGTCTGCTGCGCGTTGCGCTTGGCCTTCACCGCGCCGGCGAGCTGGATCGCGCCGCCAAAGAGCAGCAGCTTCTCGGTCAGCGTGGTCTTGCCGGCGTCGGGATGCGAGATGATCGCAAAAGTGCGCCGCCGCGAGACGGGGTCGTTCGGGGTGGTGGTCAAGGGTTGCTCGGGTCAGGAAGAAGTCAGTCGTCCGACTTACCGACAAGGGCCGCCGCCTGCAATCCCGCTCTTATTTCGACCGCCGTCATGGCCGGGCTTGTCCCGGCCATCCACGACGAACATTGCGCAGCTTGGCCGCGTGGATGCCCGCGACAAGCGCGGGCATGACGGGCGCTCGTTTCGTTCGCCTCAGGCGAAATCCCCAGCGAGCGCTGCGCGCGTCGCTTCCGACAGCACCGCCATATGGCTGTAGTTGGGATGCGTCAGGCTGTTAGCGGTTCACGCCGCCAGCTCGCGCAAAACTTCGGGCCGCCGCTCTGCAATCTTGTAAAGGGTAATTGCGGCGCCGGAAGGCTTGCGGCGGCCTTGCTCCCAATCCTGCAAGGTCCGCACGGAAACGCCGAGCAGCGCCGCGAATTCCGCTTGAGAAAGCCCCGAAACTAGTCGCGCATGGACGAATTCCGGAACGTCGGGCGTATGAACGCGCGCTCGCGCGCCAGCCTTCATCTCGCGCACCGAGGCGAGCAATTCCGCGCCAACGTCAATCTTGGTCGAGGACTTCGCGGGTTTCACCCCTGCCTTAGGCATCTTCGATTTCCTTCCTGATCTGGCGAAGCACATCGGGCGACACATTCTCGTGCGTGGATTTCGGATAGACGAGCAGTAGCCATATCTCGCCTTGGGCAAGGCGGCTGAAATAGATCACCCGAACGCCGCCGCGTTTGCCTCGTCCGCTTCCGCTCCACCGTACTTTGCGAAGCCCGCCAGATCGGGGAATGACATCGCCCGCATCGGGATTTGCCGCGATAAAGTCGATGAATGCGACCCTTTCGTCATCTCGCCAGCATTGTCCGGCGAGTCTGACAAATGTTGGCGTCTCGACGACCGTGAACACTGGGTTAAGTATACGGCATTGCCGTATCACGTCAACTGCGGCGGTTAGGCGAAATCCCCTGCCAGCGCTGCGCGCGTCGCTTCCGACAACACCGCCATATGGCTGTAATTGGGGTGCGACAGGCCCAGGATCGCCCGCGCGTTCGGCTCTTTGAACGCGGCGATCTGCGCGTCCGTGAAGGTAAAATGCACGAATTGCACGCTGCTCGCCTTGCCCTCGGCCGTGGTGCGGTCCTGGTCTTCTTCGGCCTTGCCGGCGACACGCTGGCCACCGACTTCGATAAACGCCATTTCCTCGATGCCGCCGAGTTGCGCCAATACGCGCGCGCGGCGTAGCGCATCGTCGATCTCGATCATGAAGGTCGCGACGAGTTCGTTACCCTTCGGGATGAGCGGATTATAGGCGGCAAGCTCGTCGGCGAGCTGCGCCTCGCCGCCTCTCTCGATATGCAGCATCTCCTGCACCTGCAGCCACATCGTGTCGAAATTCTCAAAATAGAAAGTGACGTAGGGCCCGACCTCCACCCGGCGATGCCGCTTGAGCGCCGTGATGCGCTTGCGATGCTCGCCGCGCGCTTTGGCGTATTCCGCCCAGGGCAGGATATCGGCGTGCGTGAGTTCGTGACGGCTCGTCATCTTCTTGGTGCTCCATCAACCTAAGCCCTCATGCTGAGGAGCATCCAAGGGATGCGTCTCGAAGCACGAGGGCGAAGCATCCTGCGCAAATTTTTCCTCGTCCTTCGAGACGCGAGCTCCTCAGGATGAGGAAAAACCTAACGTTTACGCGCCTGTGATTCCGTAAGCTCTGGCTATCAATACGATCGGATGGCCGACGCGTTCCGGCTTTGGCGTTTCGCCGCCCAGCGTTTCGATTTCCTGTTCGATATGCAGTCCGGCGAGCGGGCATTCGGAAACGATATGCCTCTTGCCGGCGCTCTGCATCTGCCGCGCGGCGGGCTTGCCCACCTTCATCGCCGTTTCGAAATTGCCCTTCTTGTAACCCCAGGCGCCGCCATGGCCCGAGCAGCGCTCGACCACGGCCACGTCGGCCTCCGGGATCAGCGCAAGAAGCTCGGCGCCTTTCTGGCCGATGTTCTGGGCGCGCGAATGACAGGACACATGGAACGCGACGCCGCCGTCGAGACGAGACATGCCTTCCGCGAGCCCCTCTTTACGCGCGATGTCGACGACATATTCGGAGAGGTCGAATGTCGCCGCCGCCAGACGCTTGACGCTTTCGTCCTCCGGCAGAATGAGCGGCCATTCAAATTTCAGCATCAGCGCGCAGGAAGGCACTAGCGCGACAATGTCGTAGCCCTCGTCGATATAAGGCGCAAAGGCCGCCGCGACCTTACGCGCCGCCTCCGCCACCTCTTCAATCATGCCCTGTTCGAGCTTCGGCATGCCGCAGCAGGCGGGATGCACGACTTTCATCTCGACGCCGTTCTTTGCGAGCACGGCGAGGGCCGACATGCCGATGGACGTATCGTTATAGTCGCCGTAGCAGGTGGCGTAGAGCACGGCCTTGCGCGATTTGGCAGGCGCAGACTCGTCGCGCGCCGGCGGATTTACGGCGGCCTGCGCTTCAAGCGTCTTGCTGGCGTATTTCGGCAATTCAGCGTTGCGATCGATGCCAGCGATTTTCTCTTCGAGGCCGCGCATCGTCTTATTGTCGCGGCGCGTCGCCCAATTGGCGGCGCCTGAGATCAGCGTCGCCCATTTGCCGTTGCGGTCAGTGTCCGCAAGCGCGCGATCGGCGGCGGACACGCCCTTCTTCTTCGCTTCGGCGGCGCGGTAGCGCAGAATCAGATGCGGAAAATCTATGTTGAATTCATGCGGCGGCACATAGGGGCACTTTGTCATGAAGCACATGTCGCAAAGCGTACAGGCGTCTACGACTTTCTTGAAATCCGCGCTCGCGACCGTATCAAGCTCGCCGCTTTTCGACTCGTCGATCAGATCGAAAAGCCGCGGGAAGGAGTCGCATAGATTGAAGCAGCGCCGGCAGGTATGACAGATGTCGAAGACCCGGCGCATTTCGGCGTCGAGTTTCGCCTCGTCATAAAAATCCGCGCTCTTCCAATCCAGCGGATGCCGGATCGGGGCCTCCAGACTGCCTTCTCTCATCTTTGTTGTTCCAAAACACAACGGTCGTCATGCCCGGGCAAAGCCGTCAAAGACGGCGTCGCTTCGCTCGCCTATGTCCCAGCCATCCACGCCGCGACGCCGCGGAGCGGTCGCCGCATTGCAGAGACGCCGCCGCGACCACGCCGCTAGCGCTCGACGAGTCGCTCAGCTTTCCGCAGTCCCATTGCGTGGATGGCCGGGACAAGCCCGGCCATGACGTAAAGGGAACTCCTTTTCGGGTAGTCGCTCTATCCCTACTTCAGCTCGTCGAGCGCGCGCTGGAACCGGCCGGCGTGCGAACGCTCGGCCTTGGCGAGCGTCTCGAACCAGTCGGCGATCTCCTCGAAGCCCTCTTCGCGGGCCGAGCGCGCCATGCCGGGATACATGTCCGTATATTCGTGGGTCTCGCCGGCGACGGCGGCCTTCAGATTGTCGGCGGTCTTGCCGATCGGCAGGCCGGTCGCGGGGTCGCCGACGGTTTCAAGAAACTCCAAATGACCATGCGCGTGGCCCGTCTCGCCTTCGGCGGTGGAGCGGAACACGGCGGCGACGTCATTGTAGCCTTCGACATCGGCCTTTTGAGCGAAATAGAGATAACGGCGATTCGCTTGCGATTCGCCAGCGAAAGCAGCCTTCAAATTTTCTTCGGTCTTGCTGCCCTTGAGCATAGCCATTTCTTGCCTCCGATATTTCGAGTCGGCGCGGCCCTCGGGCGCGCGACACACGAATTAGAATAATTCAAAACTAGCTTCTGTCCAACCCCAAATCGGCCACAACGCCGCGCGAATTAGCCGCAGGCGCTGTACAACGCGGTGCCTGGAGCGAAGCTATTTGAAGGCCACCGCCATCGAATTCGGCCCTGTCAGATGCTCGACGCGGGAGTGGGAAAACCCGGCTTCCTTCATCCAGCCCTGGCAGTCGGCGCCGGTGAAGTCGAAGCCGCCGTCGGTTTCGATCAGCATATTGAGACTCATGAGCAGACCGAAGGCGTTCTCCCGACGATCATTGTCGATCATGGCCTCGTAAACAATGAGCGCGCCGCCCTCAGGGAGCGCGTCATGGGCTTTCCTCAGTAGCATGCGCTTCTGCTCGAGATCCCAGTCATGAAGAATGTGGCCCATGATGATGACGTCGGCCTTCGGCAGTTCATCCTTGAAAAAGTCGCCAGGATGGAAACGCACGCGATCGGCGAGCCCATTCGCGGCGACATATTCCTCGAATATCGGTCCAACTTGCTGCAGATCAAAACCTGCGCCCGTAAGATGCGTATGCGCGCGCGCGATGGTGACCGGGACCATGCCCTGCGCGGCGCCGACATCGACAAATGTCTTGTAGTCCCGCCAGGGAAATTTATCGGCGATCGCTTGCGCCGCGCCGGCGCTGACGCCGCTCATCGCCGCCAGGAAGCCGCGCAGACGTTTGGGATCGGCGTAAAGCGCTGCGAAGAGATCGCTCGCCTCCTGATTCTCGCTTTGGCGTCGACCGGTTCTCAGCGCCTCCGTCAAATTTCCCCAGCTTGAATAGAGACGCGCATTGGCCATCTCAAACAGTCCGCCGACATAGCTCGGCCGAGTGCGCACGAGGAAAAATTCCGTCTCGGGCGTATTGGCGTAACGCCCATCGGCGTCGCGATCCAAAACTTTCATCGCGACGAGCGCATCGAAAAAATCGCGCGCTGAGCGTTCGTGCAGGCCGAGTTTCGCCGTCAGCGTCGCAAGGTCGGCTGGACCGTCGGCGAGAGCGTCGAAGACGCCGAGCTCCACCGCCGAGAGCAGCGTCTTGGCGTTCCAGAAAGACATGCCTAGGGCGAGAAGTTTTTCAGGAGAAGGCTTTGCCGTCATAATGCTTTCCTTGAGCATGTGAGCCATCCAGCTCATGCGTCGAGGCCTTTAATCACATGGCGGACCGATACGATAGTTTCGCGACGCTTGCAGCGAATGAAATCGAAGGCGTCGATTATCGCATTCGCGTCGACGAACGCGCCTCGCCCTTCGTCATCATTGCGCCGCACGGCGGGTTGATCGAGCGCGCAACCTCGGAGGTCGCGGCGGCGATCGCGGCGGACCGCTTCTCCCTCTATTGCTTCGAAGGCCTGACGCAAGCCAGCAGCGGACGGCTCCATATCACGTCGATGCGCTTCGACGAGCCGCGGGCGCTGCGGCTCGTCTCAGCTTCGGAGGTCGCAATTGGCGTGCACGGACGAATAGATGGCGTAGATAGAACTTCTATCTGGGTCGGCGGCCTCCATGAGAGTCTGCGCGACGCCATTTGCGGCGCGCTCGCGAGCGCCGGTTTTAAGGCGAAGTCGATCGGTGAAGGCCATCGCCTCGCGGGACGCGATCCCGCCAATATTTGCAATAGATGCCGCTCGGGCGCCGGCGTTCAACTCGAACTGCCGATGACGCTCAGAGTCGCTCTCGTCAATGAAGCGGGTCGCCGCGCCGCCCTTGCGGCGTCTGTGCGCGACGCGCTTGGGCGCGGATAGCCGGCAACGCGAACTCAATCCCCGCGCGGTCACGCGTAAGGATTATCGCCCGCCTTTTTTGAGATCCTGATCGGCACGCCGGGAAGATCGAAAGTCTTGCGCAGCCCATTGATTAAGAAGCGCTCATAACTCGCCGGCAATTCGTCGAGCTGATTGCCGAAGAGCACAAAATGCGGCGGGCGCGATTTCGCCTGGGTCATGTAGCGGATCTTGATGCGCCGTCCGGAAACCGCCGGCGGCGGCGTCTCCTCGACTTGCGCGAGAAGCCAGCGGTTGAGCCGCGCCGTGGCGATGCGCCTGTTCCAAGTCTCGTGAACGGCGACGATCGCCTGCATGAGCTTATCGAGCCCCTGCCCTGTCGCCCCCGAGACCGGGACAACCGGGCAGCCGCGCAACTGCGGCAACAGGCGCTCGGCGTCTTCCCGCAACTTTGCGAATATGGCGCCGCGATCTTCGATCAGGTCCCATTTGCCGAGCGCGATAACCACCGCGCGCCCTTCGCGGGCCGCGAGGTCCGCGATCGAGAGATCCTGCTTCTCGAAGGGAATCGTCGAATCGATGAGCAGCACGACGACTTCCGAGAACCGCACGGCGCGCAGCGCGTCTGCGGCGGAAAGCTTTTCCAACTTGTCGACGACGCGCGCGCGCTTGCGCAGACCGGCCGTGTCGAAAAGCTTCATCTTGCGGTCGCGCCAAACGAAATCGACGGAAATTGAGTCGCGCGTAATTCCCGCTTCGGGTCCAGTCAGCAGCCGCTCTTCGCCGAGTATGCGGTTGATCAGCGTCGATTTCCCTGCATTGGGCCGTCCGACGACCGCGATCCGCAAGGGCTTCGTCACATCGAGGTCGCTGCCGTCCTCCTCATCGCTCCGCAGATTCTCTTCAATGAGAAGCTCCTCTTCCTCAGGCTCAGCGGTCTCTTCGGGCAGAGCCTCGCGCAGCGCGTCGTAGAGTTCGCCCATGCCTTCGCCATGTTCGGCGGAAAGCGGCACGGGGTCGCCGAGGCCGAGCGAAAAGGCGTCATAGGCGCCCGCCTCGCCCGCCTTTCCTTCAGCCTTGTTGGCGATGAGGATCACAGGCTTGCCGGCGCGGCGAACGAGATCGGCGAAATATTTGTCGTCAGGCGTGACGCCGGCGCGCGCATCGATAAGGAAGAGAATGGCGTCAGCGGCGAGGATCGCGCTCTCGGTCTGCGCGCGCATTCGCCCTTCGAGCGTCGCGCTCGGGCCTTCTTCGAGACCGGCTGTGTCGATGATGGTGAAGCGCAGATCGGCGAGTCTGGCTTCGCCCTCGCGACGGTCGCGAGTGACGCCCGGACGATCATCGACAAGCGCCAGCTTCTTGCCTGTCAGGCGATTGAACAGCGTCGATTTGCCGACATTCGGGCGGCCGATGATCGCGAGCGAAAAGGACATGACTCGTTTTCTCGCCGCGCTTGCGCGACCACGCGCGCTATTTCGACGGCTTCACCTCAAAAGGCGCGTCGCCAGACGATGCCGCGCCATCCTCAGGCTCGATCACCGGCGTGACGGAGACATTGCCGCTCGTCGCGCCGCTTCCCGCAGGCGCCGCTGCGGCCGGTTTTGGTCCGCGCTTGGCGTGAAGCAATCCGCGATAGGCGGCGGCGCGCTGACGCATGGACTGCGGGGCGTCGCGATCGCTGAGCAGAATATTGAAGACCCGCTCGGCCTCGTCGAAATCATCATTGGCGAGCGCGTCGAGGCCATTCCATTCCTGCGCTGAGAAGCGGAACGCATCATTCGACGTCATCATCGGCCCAAGCGCGCGCTCCATTTTCTGGCGATCGCCGCTCTCGAGAATGATCAGGGCCGCGCGCAGCAGCGCCACCTCCTGATTGAGCTTGTCGACGTTCTTGTCCTCGGCGATCGCGTTCAGCTCCGCAAGCGCGCGCGCCTTGTCCGCGCGCAGCTCCGCGGCGCGAATGCGGGCGAGCGTCGCATAGCCCTTGGGACCGTCCTTGGCGAGACTATCGAATGCGGCGGCCGCCTCCTGCGCCTTGCCTTCATTGGCGAGCGCGACTGCGGCTTCGAAACGCGCGTTGGCGGCCTCCGCCGCTTTTTGGCGGTTGGTTTGGTAATAGCTCCAAGCGCCGGTTGCCGCGATAACCAGCACGGCCAGGATCAGGATGGGCGTCTGATAGCGCCGCCAAAGCTCCGCCGCCTTGTCGCGCCGGACGTCTTCATCGACCTCGTGGAAAATATCGGACATCTGCTCCAGACCCTTGACTTAGCCCGGAAAAGCCGAGCTGGCCGCAGCCGTTAGCACAGGCGGCGGCCAAATGCGAGCGAAGCCGGTCAGTCGGCCTCCTTGGCCGCGCTCGCCCGCCACACCACGCCGCCGACGTCGTCGGCGACGAGCAGTCCGCCGCGCTTGTCGATGATGACGCCGACGGGCCTCCCTTGCGCTTCTCCACGCTCGTTCAGAAAGCCGGTCAGCACCTCTTTCGGCCCGCCGACCGGAACGCCGTTTTCAAACTTCACAAAGATCACGCGGTATCCGGCCTTCGGACTGCGGTTCCACGAGCCATGCTGGCCAATGATCGCGCCGTTCTGAAAGGGACCGAGGTCGGCGCCGCCCACGAATGCAAGTCCGAGCGAGGCCGTATGAGAGCCGAGCGCATAATCCGGCCGTATCGCCTCTTTGACCAGTTCAGGATTCTGCGGCCGCACGCGCTCGTCCACATGCTGGCCATAGTAGCTGTATGGCCAACCGTAAAATGCGCCTTCGCGCACCTTCGTCATGTAATCCGGAACCAGATTGTCGCCGATCTCGTCGCGTTCATTCACCGCGACCCAGAGATCGCCGGTTGTCGGGTTCCAATCCATCCCGACGGGGTTGCGCAGCCCGGAGGCAAACACCCGCATGTCTCCTGTCGTCGGATTGATTTCCAAGATGTCGGCGCGGTTATACTCCTCGTCCATCCCATTCTCGGCGACATTGGAGTTGGACCCCACGCCCACGTAAAGGCGCGAGCCTACAGGGTCGGCGACGAGGCACTTGGTCCAGTGCCAATTTCGTCCCGACGGCAGATCGACGATCTTTTCCGGCGGCGCTTCGATGCGCGTGTCGCCTTCCTTGTACGGAAAACGCACGAGCGAATCGGCGTTGGCGACATAAAGTTGATTGCCAACGAGCGCCATGCCGAAGGGCGAATAGAGGTTTTCCAGAAAGATCTCCTTCGTCTCGGCGACGCCGTCGCCGTCAGAGTCGCGCAGGATCGTGATGCGGTTTGCGCTGGGGTGATCGGCGCCGGCTTGGCGCATATAGAGACCCATAAAGAAGCCGCGAATGCCGCCGCCTCCTTCGTTTTCGGACTTGGGCGGCGCATCGGTTTCGGCGACAAGAATGTCGCCGTTCGGCAATTCATACAGCCAGCGCGGATGATCGAGTCCCGTTGCAAAGGCCTCGACGCGTAAACCTTCAGCGGGCGTGGGTTTGGCAGCGCCCGACCAGCCCACCGCGCGCGCGATGTTGACGTAAGGAAAGGCGCCTGTCGGGTGCGGCTCGGGTAGCGTCGGATTAGGTCCATAGCCGGCGCTCTCTGGCAGTTCCGGGCCGCGATCGCAGGCGGCAAGCGCAATTGCGGCCAAAGCAAAAACGATTTTCCAGATAGAATTCGCCGCCATTGTGGGTCTCCCGAACGTCCCGGCGATCCTCTACCAATCGACAGCCGGCGACGAAGATAAATATGTTGGCGATGACGCCAAGATGGCGCGGCAGGGTCAGTTCTCAAGCCCTCGAGATACTAGGCTGGAAAGCATATGAGTGGAAAGACGGGACGCATCTATGTCGGCGTGGGCGGATGGAATTACGCGCCCTGGCGCACATCTTTCTATCCCTCCAACCTGCCGCATAAGCGCGAACTCGAATATGCGAGCCGCAAGCTCACTTCGATCGAAATCAACGCCACCTATTACCGCACGCAGAGCGCCGAGAGCTTCGCCAAATGGCGCGACGAAACGCCCGAAGGTTTCATTTTCAGCGTTAAGGCGCCGCGCTTCGCCGTGATGCGCAAAACGCCGAAGGAGGCCGGCGAGTCGATCGAGCGCTTCTTCGCAAGCGGCGTTACGGAGCTTGGAGATAAACTCGGACCCATCTTGTGGCAGTTTCTGCCCACGAAGAAATTCGACCCTGAATTTTTCGACGCTTTTCTCTCGCTACTGCCGAAGAAGATCGGGAGCCATGCGCTGATGCACGCCATTGAAGCGCGACACGACAGCTTCAAGACAACTGATTTCATCACGCTGGCCCGCCAACATGGCGTCGCTATCGTCATCGCGGCGGATTCAAAATATCCGCTTATCGCCGATCTGACAGCGCCCTTCGTCTATGCGCGCATCATGGGAACGCGTTCCAACGCGCCGCTTGGCTATGATGGTAAAGCGCTCGACGACTGGGCGCAGCGAGCGCGGCAATGGGCGAGCGGCGCAGCGCCGAGCGGGCTCGACTATGTTGCGGGAACACAACCGAAGGCGGCGACGCCCCGAGACGTCTTTGTCTATGTCATCAGCGGCGCAAAGGAGCGCAATCCGGCCGCCGCCATTGCGCTGATCGAACGAATTTCGCCTTAGAGTTTGGTATTCGCCGTCGGCGAAACAAGCAGAATGCGAGAAAGGTTCGGCGAGCTGCTACGCGGCGGCTGAACGCGTCTTTTCATCGGCGCCTACGACCGGCGCCGACCGCATTTCCTTGAGCGCAATCTTCGTCGCCAGCGCCGCGCCGAGCAGCCCCAGGGCGCCGAGCCAGGCGGTCGCCTGAAATCCGGCGCAGAAAGCGTCGCGCGCCGCGGAGAGCGTCCTCTCCGCCTGCTCGGCGGACAGGAATTTGACCGCATCCGCGGCGCCGCCAAGCGTCGCTCCCGCGACCCGCGCGACGTCCGGCGGAAGTCCCACGACGACCCCGGCCATTTTGGCTCGGTAGATGAGCGTGCCGAGACTGCCGAGCACGCCAATGCCGAGCGCGCCGCCAAGTTCATTCGCGGTCTCGGACAGAGCGGAGGCCGCGCCGGCCCGCTCCGGCGGCGCCGATGTGACGATGATTTCCGTCGTCAGCGCAATCACCGGCGTGAAGCCGACAAGAAGCAAAGAAGAGAAAAGCACGCCGTAGAATCCGCTCGCCAACGCGAGACCGACAAACCCGATGGCCGCAACAACGAGTCCGCCGGCGAGAAGATTGACGGGCTTGATCCTGCGCGCGAGCGCAGGCGTCGCGAAGGAGCCGACTGTAAAGATGACCGCCGACGGCGTCGACCACAGACCTGCGTCGAGCGGCGTCAATCCCGCGACGAGCTGATAATACTGCCCGAGCAGAATGAACGACCCGAACAGGAAGAAGACGCCGAGGATGTTGATGCAAAGCGCCATGTTCAGGGATCGCGAACGAAACAGCGCAAGATCGATCAGCGGGTCTTCGAGCCGCGCCTGTCGGCGCAGGAACAGGAACGCGAGCGCGACGCTCGCAACCATCGATGCGAGCGACTCGGCCCCAAAGCCCGCCTCGGCGGCGCGCTTCAATCCATAGATGAAGGACAGCACCGCCGTGAGCGATAGAAGCGCGCTGACGAAATCCAGTCGGCCGGCCTTCGGATCGCGATATTCCGGCAAAAGCGTCGGCCCGAGAACAAGAAGAAGGATCATCACCGGAACGCCAGCGATAAAGACCGAGGCCCAGCCGAAGGATTGGATAAGCGCGCCGCCAACGAGCGGCCCGATAATCGCGCCGGCCGAGAAGGCCGAAATCCACATGCTGACCGCAAAGGTTCGCTCCTGCGGATTGCGGAACATGTTGGTGATCAGCGACAACGTTGAAGGCGCGAGCGTCGCTCCTGCGACGCCGAGCGCGGCGCGCGCGAGAATGAGCGTCTGCGCCGATTTGGAAAAGGCCGCAACGATCGACATGACGCCGAAGGCGGCGGCGCCCAGCAGCAACACCTTGCGCCGGCCGATGCGATCGCCAAGGCCGCCCATGATCATCAGGAAGCCGGCGACCATGAAGCCATAGATGTCGATGATCCAGAGCAGTTGCGACGCGCTCGGCCGCAGCTCAGCCGTCAGCGACGGAATGGCGAGATTGAGGACCGTGAGGTCCATTGAATAGACCATGCACGGCAAGGCGAGGACGGCGAGCCCGATCCACTCCCGGCGCGTCGCCTTGAGCGAAGGATCGGATGCGTCTGGCGCAAAGCTGTGCAAGGGAGGTCGCTCCATCGGCCGTCTCGGGCGTCGATCTTGGGCGTGAGCGCGCAGCCTTTATCGGTTATGCGTGGCGATATCAAGAAACGCCGCCGATTTTGTGGGGCGATTCCCGCGTCTTGGCCGGCGAGGCTGGCGACGTAGGCGTATGAATGAGCCTCGATGAGAATGAATGACAAGCTTAAACGCTTTCGTCGCGCCAACGCTAAACGACTTCGCGCCAATACGACGAGCGCCGAAGAATGTCTGTGGCGCGCGCTCGGCCGCGTGCCCCTCGTTAAAACGCACTTCCGCCGACAGGCGCCGATCGGCCTTTATGTCGTAGACTTTGTTTGTCTGCGCGCGCGGATTGTGATCGAACTCGATGGGCCATCGCATACCGAGTATGGAGCCGAAGAGAAAGACGCCCGCCGCACGGCGTGGCTGGAAAGCAGAGGCTATCGCGTTCTGCGCTTCTGGAATGCAGATGTCTTCGACAATATCGACGGCGTGCTGGATACGATTTATGCGGCGCTTCATCCACCCTCCCCTTGAGGGGGGTTATCACCTTGACTGAACGCGCCTGATGTGCGAGTTTCAGTTTAGGAGATAGGCAATGACCGCGACTGTTGATCTCACGAACCAGATTTTCACGGACCTCGACGCCGCCCGGAAGCATTTTGAGGCAATCCGTTGGCCGAATGACCCGGTTTGCCCGTTCTGCGGCAAGTCTGAGACGGTCAAAGAACTCGGCGGCAAGTCGATGGGGCCCGGCTGGTATCACTGCAAAGAGTGCCGCAAGAAGTTCACTGCAGCCGTCGGCACGATCTATGAGCGCTCGCACATTCCGATGACGAAGTGGTTGCTGGCGACGCATCTCATGTGCGCCAGCAAGAAGGGCATGAGCGCCCATCAGCTTCACCGGATGCTTGGCCTTCCTTACAAAACAGCGTGGTTTATGGCGCATCGCATCCGCGAGGGGATGCGCGAACTCAACTTGGCCGGCCCGCTTGGGGGCGAAGGCAAGACCGTTGAGTTTGACGAGACGTTCGTTGGCGGCAAGGAGAAGAACAAGCACGCGAGCAAGCGTAATCGGAAGAACATCGGCGGCGCGGGCAAGGAAGTCGTGTTCTCTCTTGTCGAGCGCGGCGGCAAGGTGCGCTCGCATCACGTTCCGAACGTTACCGGCAAGACGCTGCGCCCCATCATGGATGAGCAGATCGCGGAAGAGTCGCGCACCGTCAGCGATGACGGCGGCGCTCGCGCTCGCCACGGGGAGCCGAACCATCATTCGGTCAACCACAGCATTGGCGAATACGTTCGCGGCGACATCCATACGAACACGATCGAGGGCTATTTCTCTGTCATGAAGCGCGGCATTGTCGGCGTTTATCATCACGTGAGCGCTCAGCATTTGAAGCGGTATCTCGCTGAATTTGACTTCCGGTATAACGAGCGCGCCGCATTGAATGTCAGCGACGCGGATCGCGCCGAACGGGCTGTGCGGGGTGTTGTTGGTAAGCGGATGACATATCAACAACCTGATGGCCGACCGAACTAAGTTTCGGTCGAACCTTCGCGAGGCGCGGGGACCTTACGAGCCGCGCGATTCCCAGCAGCTTTCTTTGCCCTTTCCGGACGAGGAATAGACAGCTTCGGCTGCGGCGGGGTGTTTGCCATGCGGCGGATTACTTCATCGCGACGCTTGGCAGTTTCCTTGTCTGAATATTTATCGCTGTCAGCCAAAATGCACCCCGCCGACTATGGCACCCTTAGAATGTATGACTAGAAGTTTGGCTTTTTCGACTTGAAGAGCTGCGTTATTGGCGATGGATTGATCCCATTCTTCGGCGGCCAAATAGAGCGTTTCGCTAAACTGAGCCGCATTTAGTTGAAGGATATTTGGTTGCTTAATCCCGTTGAACGTATTGCTGCCGAAATAATTGCAATGGCTTCCTGTCGAATTGTCGAAGAACGCGAAATTATCAATATCTTTCCGCTTGGATAGATCGATGTCGGATCTGCCGGAATGGATCAAGCTGCAGCGCAGCTGATAGCAATTGGCAGCTGTAAGGAAAATGTGTTTGGCAGGAGGGAAACCTATTTCAGTGGTGAACTTTGGAACAACCCATTGCTCACACCAACGCTCATATCGCTTCTGAGACTTGCCCGGCCCTGGGTCTTCGACTGATCCACATATGTCAGGAATCATCAGGGCAAGGCTCAAGGCGGCATAAAAATTGTCGCTCTTCAGAGCTAACCGCCCAGCGTCGGTGAATCGCTTCATTTGCCATTCCGACAGCGGCAAAAATCAGCCGCCATGACCGGGCAGCTTCGCCGCATTAACCATGGCCTTCCATACCTTACGCGCATACCAAAAGGCTTCTTCTTCATTTCGAAACCAATGCTCTGTAGTCCCATCCCATATTCTATCACCTTCATCATCAAGGGCTCTTAGCATATCGACCGTAGGATCGATCGGAACCAAAACGAACCCCTGCTCGTGGAAAGCCGCTTCGGCGGCCTCCCGAAGTACTTCGAAGAAAGGGGCCTCCGCCGGCCTGTCGGAAGCATTATGAGACTCATTTTCATGTTCAGTCAAGGTTATACCTCCCCTCAAGGGGAGGGTGTGAGTCCCGGGCGCACCAAGGCGCGCGAAATTGCTTATCCCCACTCGCAAAACTTCCCCCATAATCCTCCGCGCCTCGCCAACTCAAAAGGGGCGTCGTCACGGATCGGCGGCGCTGGCGAGGACGGTTAAACGCAAGGCGTGATCCGCGACCTTGCGTCGGGTCTCGCGTCGCTGGCCGGGCCGCCTCCAGATGCGTGGAGGGCGCGTGATGGAAACATCGCGCGCGAGAAGGCTGGGCCGGAGAAGTCAGGGCCGCACGCTGGGAACGACTACCGAAAAGGGAAACTTCCCGCGGCCCAAGGCGGCGCATATGAGACCCTTGCGGCGCGCCCATGTCGCGACAGCGATATGGGAAAGAAGCGGCGCCGTCTGGTGTTGTGTCGAAGAGAACGGCGTCCGCCATCCGGGGACGTAGCGGCTCTTGGAGAAGGAGCGTCGTGGAGAAAGACCGTGTCCGGGATTGTCTCAATGGCCCCGACCCGCATTTCGCTTTTCACGCACTCGGCCGAGTAACGGGGCCGAGGCGTCCCGGACCGCCCTCTCTCAACCAGCGTCGAAAGGCGCGGGAGATTTGACGCTGCGCGCCAATGTCCTCTCAAAAAATTGCGCGAAGACATGATATAAGGGGCGCTCTTCGAGGAGTACATGAGCTTATCCGAACTTCCCGCTTCGCCCGCGATTACGCTTAAGCCTTCGCTCGCCGGCATGACCCGCGCCGAGATCGGCGACGCATTGCGCGCGCTCGGTCTGCCGGAGCGCGAAATTCGCATGCGCGTTTCGCAGCTCTGGCACTGGATCTATTTCCGCGGCGCGCGCGATTTCGGCGAGATGCTGAATGTGTCAAAGGCGCTGAGGACGCAGCTTGCCAACGCTTTCGCGCTGCGGCTGCCGGAAATCGTCGAGGAGCAGATTTCGACTGACGGCACGCGCAAATGGCTGTTGCGTTTGCAGCCTATCGACGCCTTCGACAAGGGCGCCGAAGTCGAATGCGTCTATATCCCGGAAAGCGACCGCGGCACGCTTTGCGTTTCCTCTCAGGTCGGATGCACGCTGAACTGCAGCTTTTGTCATACGGGCACGCAGCGGCTCGTGCGCAATCTGACAAGCGCCGAGATCGTCGGGCAATTGCTCGTCGCCCGGCAGCGGCTCGGCGATTTCCCCGATCGTGAGCGGCCGACCGACGGTCTCGTGCCTTCAGGCGAAGGCGTGCGCGCCGTCTCGAACATCGTCTTCATGGGCATGGGCGAACCGCTCTATAATCTCGAAAATGTCATGGCGGCGATCGAGATCATGGCCGACGGCGACGGGCTTGCGCTGTCGAAGCGCCGCATCACGGTCTCGACCTCCGGCGTCGTGCCGCAGATCGAACGGCTCGGGGCCGAATGCGGACCGGCATTGGCGATTTCGCTGCATGCGGTCCGCGACGATCTGCGCAACGAGCTCGTGCCGCTCAACAAGAAATATCCGATCAAAGAGCTGCTACAGGCCTGCCGCGATTATCCGGGCGCGTCAAACGCAAGGCGCATCACCTTCGAATATGTGATGCTGAAGGGCGTGAACGACTCGCCCGCCGAAGCCAAGGAGCTTGTGCGGCGCCTGAAGGGCTTGCCCGCAAAGATCAATCTGATCCCGTTCAATCCCTGGCCGGGCGCGCCCTACGAATGTTCGGACTGGGAGACGATCGAGCGCTTTTCCGACATCGTCTTCAACGCAGGTTACGCCAGCCCGGTGCGCACGCCGCGCGGCCGCGACATTCTCGCCGCCTGCGGGCAATTGAAGAGCGAGACGGAAAAGCTCAGGGCGAGCGCGAGGGTTGCGGCGGGGTAAGCATTATTTACAGAGCGCTTGCATGCGCCCTATTGCACGTGCCGGAGCGCTTTAACGATAGTCGCCGCGTCTCACGGCAACAAAGGCCAGCCACGCCAGCGCGACCGAAATCGCGACATTCCAATTGGCGAGCGTCAGTCCGAAAATCCACAAGTTCGGCTCGTCGCAGCGCACGACCCGCGTGGTCTTAAGTTCCTTCATGAAGTCGGCGACCGACGGCGCGGTCGTCATCGGCCCCGAACAGTCTGACGGCCCCGCAAAGATTTTCCATTCGACGCCCGAATGATAGATCGAAAGGATGGCGTTGCCGGCGAAGAGCAGCGCCATCAGCAGGAAAGCCCCGCGCGCCAGACGGTCCCTGCCCGTCTGCGCCGCAAAAGCGGCGAGCGGCGCGAGCGCGAAAGCCGCGTAATAGGGAACGCGCTCCTTGTAGCAGAGCTCGCAAGGCAGATAGCCCAGCGACTCATAAGCCCAAACGCCGCCGATCGCCGCGACGGCGGCGGCGAGGATAAGGAGCGACGCATTGCGGGGCTCAACAATGCAATCAAGAATGCCGCGACACGCCATTCGTTTGAGCCGCCCGATCAAAACATCTTGGCGGCGAGCGCGAAGCCGGCGACGACGATCACAGCCAGCGACGCCATGAACAGTCCGAAATGGCTTTCGAGCTTCGAGCGGATCGGATCGCCGAAGCGATTGATCGCCGCCGCCAGCACGAAGAATCGCGCGCCACGCGTCAGCATCGACAGCAAGATGAACAGCGGAAAATTATAGGCGAGAAGTCCAGAGACGATGGTCACGAGTTTGTAGGGAATCGGCGTGAAGCCCTTCACCACAATGAAGATCGCGCCCCATTGCGCGTAGAAGGCGCGCAGCGCCTCCATCTTCTCGCCATAGCCGTAGAGATTGATCAGCCACTGGCCGATCGTGTCATAGAAGAGCGCGCCGAAAGCGTAGCCGAGCGCCCCGCCGGCGACCGAGGCGATCGTGCAGATGCCCGCGAAATACCAAGCCTTCTTCGGCTCGGCGAGGGTCATCGGCACGAGAATCACGTCGGGCGGCACCGGGAAGAAGGAGCTCTCGGCAAAAGCGATCGCGCCGAGCGCCAAGGGCGCGTGCCGGCTTCCGGCGAGCGACATGGTCCAGTCGTAAAGCTTTTTCATTCATTTCCGAGGTTTGGGGACGCGCCCTCGCGCATAGCACGTATCCCATTGAGAAAGAAGTTTCGCGGGTTGACGGGCGCCGGGGCGCGGCTAATATCCGCGCCGCGTCGCCGGCTCCCCGCCGGCGATAAGCCCCTGTGGCGGAATTGGTAGACGCGCTCGACTCAAAATCGAGTTCCGCAAGGAGTGCTGGTTCGACTCCGGCCAGGGGCACCACCAAACCAAATATCAGCCAGTTATAGGGAGATCGATAAGTCGGTCCCCCGTCTAATCCACATGCTTTTCAGCCTTACGCGGAACGAACGCTGGCGACGCGCGTTATAGGGGCGATCGCTTCTACAAACGCGAACGTAAGCTTTCCGATCAGTCGAAGCGTCGATCTTCCAAAATTCAAATCTTCTAGAAATTGGCTGAAGGATGTCGCGCATGTACATGACGCCCATCGACTTTATCGACCTCGGGTTTCGCACCTTCATGCGCGGCCCATTTTTCAATCCCGAACGAATCTCCCTCCACCAAGGGGAAAGCGACTTTCGCTTATTGGACGCGAGAGAGGGACTCGTGGTGACGCTTGGTCCCGAAACGTCCTTCTTTGATCGGCCGAGCAGATCTGTTTGCCGATGGCCTGGAACATGGACAATTCCGCGTCAAAGTCCTCACTCTGTGCCGAAACGCTCCTGGATCGCGAATGAGTTCGCGACCTTCCTTTACGTGTTCTTTGGCGGCGGAGACGTGAAACTCAATCGGGTCGCCACTTCGGAGAAGCAAAGAGAGATTTTGCTGACGGCCGGCGTCGGCAATGTCGTCGAAAAAATCGATCTGACGAAACTCGCAAGAGACAATTCGGCGCCTCTCCTCTTCCTCCAACCTGCCTATCTTTGCTCATCCGCCAATGTCGCGATTCAATCGGTTCCATGCGACGCATCGACCATGAGTTGGGCGCGCGCGCCTTATGTCTACGCAACGGGACCTATCGACGATTTGTCGACGCCCGCGATTTTGTGCCTTGCCGGCAAAACGATGATCTGGTGCGAACGGATCGAGCCTGGCGAGAGTCGCGACTACGCTCTTGGAAACGTCATTGCGACGACCGCCAATATCGTTTCCAAGCTGCGGCCGACCAGCCAAGCGCATCCTGAGGATCGCGAAGTCTCGGCATTGCAGCACGCACACGCGAGAGCGAATGGGATCGTTGTGGCGTCCACAAAAACGAGTCGCAACTCGATCCGCATGCGACTGCGTGAATGCGCCGCCGCCACGAAAATCCTTTTTGAGTCCATACGCGCTCGTGAAGGATTCCTTGTGTGCGAATTGACCAATGAATCAGACGCGCCCGCCCATGTTTTTGTGCAACTCAACAAGAGCGATTTTTACGGCGGCTCAGGGCTCGTTGGCATCGCAATAAAGCTTCTGTCCAGCATCTTCCGCATGTCGCACGTGTCGCTGGGTCATTGATCGAGCGGCTTCGAGGTGGCGAGGCCCAGGGCGACGGCAGAAAGTCGCGCGTGCGCTATCTGTACCGGCATTGCCTCCTCACGATTCTCGTCGCTTCACGTCATGATGCGCATCGGAATATCCGCGCCGCTCCTCGCAGCGAAAGACGCGCTTGGTTCAGAAGCAAACGGTAGGCGAACGAGCCTTTCTCTGCTCAGGACAGTGATTTGATGGCACGCTTAGGGCCTCTATCGCGATTCGCCACCGGCCTTATGCTTTTTGGGAGCCTGCGATGTTAATGAGCCCGACCGGGATACAAAGTTTTGCAATCACTTTGCTTGCTATTGTTGGTGCATATATAGCTTGGCAGCAAAAGCAAATTGCGGCTGAAAAACTAAAACTAGAAAAGTTCGATCGTCGTTTTAAGGTTTTTGACGCTACGCGCTCTTTCTTGGCCCATATTCTTAGGACCGGCAATGTGGATGCTGAGCAAGAAAGAGAGTTTTGGATCGCAACAATGGATGCGATTTTTTTGTTTGACGCTGAGATCGACAGATTTCTCGAAGACGTGCGTTTACGTGCAATCAATTTCCCAGTCCTTAATCAGGAGCGTGCTCAATTTACCGAAAGACGAATGGAGGCCTTCAATCAATTTAAGAAAGACCTTGAAACACTTCCTGGCAGATTTTCAAAGTTCCTGAAGCTTCGTGTTCACTAGAAGTACGGCCTGCTCCGCTCTCAATTGCCGATCTAAAACGGCACGGCATTATGCCCATGCCGATGTGGCGCGAGATCGGCCGGCGTCGCACGGCGGCTTAGACCGCCCTTCTCAAGCCATTCCTGGGTCGCGGCGGCGGCGCGAGAGATCAGCTCGCCTGAGCGCGAGAAATCGTAAGGCGAAACGTCCAGCGGACAGAGCGCCGGCGCGAGATGCACGTCGATCTCTTGCGGCAGGCGCTCCAAATCGCGGATTAATTGCCAGGCGATGAGCAGAGTGATCGCGTGCAACCCGCGGCCGATGGCGCTCGGGGGCGGCCTTTCCAACGCGCAGGCGTAACCCGTCGGCAAGACGATGATCCTTCTCGCGCCCAATGTCATCGCGAGCCACAGCGGCGTGTTGGCGGCGACGGCGCCATCCATCAATGGCGCGCCTTCCACTTCGACCGTCGGAAAAATTCCCGGCACCGCGGCGCTCGCCATAATGGCCTCGACAGCTGAACCCTGCGACAGGGTGACAGCGAAGCCCTGCATATCGGTCGCCACGATATGGACGGGGAGCTTCGCCTCTTGCAGCCCGACAAAGGGCAGATGGCGCTCGATCAAGCCGCGTAACGCCGAAGGATCGACAAGATAATTGGCGTGACGCAGCAGGCCGAAGGCCATCCCCAAGGTAAACGGAAATATGTCCCTTCGTCGCAGCTCCAGCCAAATACGCGCAAGTCTTTCGACGCCATCGGCGTTTGGCTCGCCGGCGAAATAGCAGGCGTTCATCGCGCCGACCGAGGAGCCGACGATAAAGTCCGGGCGCACGCCCGCCGCCAACAGGCTGCGAAGCATGCCAACTTGGATCGCGCCCAGGCTGCCGCCGCCGGCGAGAACGAAAGCGGTTTTAGCGTCGCTTCCGCCATCCATGCACGATCCCTCCGGCGCGAGCGCCAAGCGGGCCAAAATTCTCGCTCGATATTTAGGAGGCCAATCGAGGCCGATCCACGTTGCTTCCGGTCGCTCTAACCTGAGCGCGACGCGACGCCGCCCTTGATTTCAGCGACGCTCCACTTAATTCGCCATTGCGGGCGCTTTCACGAGGACTTTGCAATGGCTGACGACGAAAACCCCACCGGCCAGAAAAAAATGGCTGACGAAAATCCGACCGTTCAGAAGAACAAATATCTTTTCGGAGGCGTCGGCGCCGTGCTCGGCGGCTTGACTGGCGTCGCGATCGGCGGTCCGCTCATCGCGATCGTCGGCGCAGGACTGGGCGGCCTCCTCGGCTATAGTATGTTGAAGCGGCTGTGACGCATTAGTCGTCGCGCTGGCCTAAGAACAGCAAAACCAAAGCCGCGCAGCCAATGAAGCGGAACGCGGCCTGCTCTAGGTCGGGCCCGATCCGCCACATTTGAAACCATTCGCCGCCGACCGCCATGAACCCGAACAAGTAAAGGCCGACGGCGAGCGTAAGCCCGACAATCGCAATATCTTTCGCGGCGTTGAAACGCGCCGCTTCGGCTTTGCGCGCCAGCAAGAGCCGCCATACGCCAATGAGAATGAGCAGACCGGCGGCGAACTCCACCGCAATAATGAAGGCGTAAAGCGCCCGATGCAGCGTGGGATTGGCGACCGCGCGCCACTCGAGCGGGCTGCCGGACGGGACCTGGTCCATCGACATCACATGGCTGACGATTTCGAAATTCGTGTTGTAGTCCGTCACATTATTGATCGCGACAAGCAGTATGAGCACGCCAAGCGCAGCGGCCAGCAACATTTTTGAATATCTGATCAGCATATCGATTCACTCCTCGGCCCAGCCTAGCATGACCTGAACGATTGATCTTGCGGCGCGAGGGCTTACAACAAAGTTTGGTCTCCTTCCCGGACATGCGTCCATGATCGATCTTCACTACTGGCCGACGCCCAACGGCCACAAAATCACGATTTTTCTTGAAGAATCGGGACTAGCCTATCGGATCAAGCCGGTCGACATCGCCAAAGGCGATCAGTTCAAGCCAGAGTTTCTCGCAATCTCTCCCAACAACCGCATGCCGGCCATTGTCGACACCGCGCCGGCTGATGGCGGGGCGCCGGTCGCGCTGTTCGAATCGGGCGCGATACTCGTCTATCTCGCCGAGAAGACCGGACGGCTGCTTCCGACAGACCTGCATGGCCGCGCGCGAACGCTGCAATGGCTGTTCTGGCAAGTGGGCGGCCTTGGCCCCATGGCCGGCCAGAACCACCATTTCGCCAAATACGCGACGGCGAAAATCCCTTACGCGATCGAGCGCTACCGCAACGAAACCGGACGCCTCTATGGCGTGATGGACCGCCAGCTCGCCAAGACGCCCTATATCGCCGGCGAATATTCGATCGCCGACATCGCCTGCTATCCCTGGATCGTTCCGCATGAGGATCAGGGTCAGGATCTCCACGATTTCCCGCATCTCAAGCGCTGGTTCGAGGCGGTCCGTTCGCGCCCCGCGGTGATCCGCGCCTATGCGGCGGGCGCGCCCTATGAACGGCGCCTCGATTTTACCGCGCTGGAGCGCGAAATACTTTTCGGCCAGACCGCCGAGCGCCGCGGCGCGAAATAGGCTATGGCTGCGCGGCGTTTATCAAAAGGGGCACGCCGCACCTATGTCGAATGACCGCCAAACTGCCGCGCGGGAGACCGCCAAGGCGCTGATCGAAGTGCAAGCGGTGCTCGTCAATGTCGACAAGCCGTTCATCACGACCGCTGGCTGGGCCTCGCCGGTCTATATCGACATGCGCAAGATCATCGCCTTTCCGCGGCTGCGGCGCCGACTTGTCGACTTCGCCACGCGCGCGATCGAGCGCGATATCGGCTATGAATCGCTCGACGTCGTCGCGGGGGGCGAGACGGCCGGCATTCCTTTTGCCGCCTGGATCGCCGACAGCCTCATGCTGCCGATGCAATATGTGCGCAAGAAGCCGAAGGGCTTCGGCCGCAACGCCCGCATCGAAGGCGACGTGATGGAAGGCGGCCGCGCCCTGCTCGTCGAGGATCTGGCGACCGACGGCGGCTCAAAGAAAGACTTTGTGCAAGCGCTGCGCGACGCAGGACAGCGCTGCGACCATGTCTTCGTATTCTTCTTTTACGATATTTTCGCCGGCGCCCGCGAGGAGCTGGCGACGCTCGGCATCAGCCTGCATGCGCTCGCAACCTGGCGCGACGTGCTCGCCGTCGCCCGGGAGCACAGATATTTTCCCGACGCTGCGCTGAACGAGGTGGAAGCCTTCATCGCCGATCCTGTCGCCTGGTCGGCGGCGCATGGCGGCCTCGCCAAGGCGAAGGGATAAGTCGAAAGATCGGCAGCTCGCCTCCAGCGCATATGGAGCCGCCATGCGCAGACTGATATTCTTGCTTATCGGCGCGCTTTCCGCCTCCCATGCGCGCGCCGACGAACCGCCGCAAGGTTTCGCGCGCCTTGCCGATGTCGCGCCGGACATCATTCAAGATATGCGCTATGCGGGCGCCGATAATTTCACGGGCGCGGCAGTGCCGGGCTATGGCGCCCCGCAATGCTGGCTGCGCACTGAGGCCGCCAAAGCGCTTGCCGCCGCGCAGAAGGACGCGCGCGCTCAGGGCGTTTCACTCATCGTCTATGACTGCTATCGACCGCAGCGCGCCGTTTCGGCCTTCGTCGACTGGTCACGCAACGCCGATCAACGCACGAAGGCTGAGCATTATCCGCGCATCGACAAGAGCGCGCTCTTCCTTAAGGGCTATATCGCCGAACATTCCACCCACTCTACGGGTCTCGCCGTCGATATCGGCGTCAAAGGATGGAATTTCGGCACGCCCTTCGACTTTTTCGATTCCAGCTCGTGGACGAAGGCCAAAACCTCGAAAACAGCGCGGGCGCATCGCGACGCGCTCGTCGCACTGATGCGCCGCCACGGTTTTGAGAATTATCCGCGCGAATGGTGGCATTTCACCTACAAGGGCGCGGACGGCGCGCCGAGCTATGATGTCGAGATCAAGTGAGTCGGTCCGCGCCGCTGGTGAACTGAACCTCTATGCGCCCATCATTGCTCGATCCCTTCTTCGGTCGCGTCGCATCACTGCCCGGCGTCGGGCCGAAGACCGCCAAGCTGTTCGACCGGCTGCTCGCCAGGCCGGGCGCGGAGGCGCGTATCGTCGATCTGCTTTTCCATCTTCCGTCCAACGTCATTGATCGCAGCGCGCGCCCGACGATCGCCGCCGCGCCTCTCGACACGATGGTCGTCTTAAAAGCGCACGTCACCGAGCATCGCCGCCCTCAGGGCCGATATTCGAAATCGCCCTATCGCGTGCTCGTCGAGGATGACACCGGCGACGTCGAACTCGTCTTCTTTCTCGCCAATCCGGACTGGATCGAGCGCAGCCTGCCGCTTGGCGCGACGCGCTGGATATCGGGACGCATCGAACTTTATGACGGCCGCCGTCAAATCGTGCATCCTGACCGCGTTCTCGATGAAGCAGGGTTTGCGAAGCTTCCCGCGTACGAAGCCGTCTATGGCCTCACCGAAGGCTTGCAGGCGCGCTATGTCTTACGCGCGACGGAAGAGGCTTTGACCCGGCTCCCAAGCCTTCCCGAGTGGCAGGACGCGAGCGTTCTTTTCGCCAACAAGCTTCCGGCATTTGGCGAGGCGCTTCGCGCGGCGCACCGGCCTGAGAACGCCGATGCGCTCTCGCCGCAGTATCCCGCCCGCCAGCGTCTCGCGCTCGACGAATTGCTTGCAAGCCAGCTCGCGCTGCGGCTCATTCGCGCCAAGATGCGGCGACCTTCGGGTCGCGCGCATAGGGGCGACGGGCGCTATGCGCGCGCTATTGAATCTGCGCTGCCCTTCCGGCTGACGCGCGCGCAGCAACGTACGCTTGAAGAAATTCGCGCTGATCTTGCGTCGGACAAGCGCATGTTGCGGCTTGTGCAGGGCGACGTGGGATCAGGCAAAACCATCGTCGCGGCGCTCGCCATGGCGAACGTGGCCGAGACGGACCGACAATGCGCGCTAATGGCGCCGACCGAAATCCTCGCGCGCCAGCACTATGACCGGCTCGCGCCATTGCTCGAGCCCTCGGGACTGCGCGTGGCGCTGCTGACAGGCCGCGCCAAGCCAAGCGAGCGCGCCGCGCTCCATGCCGCTATAAGAGCGGGCGAGGTCGACGTGGTCATAGGAACCCATGCGTTGGTGCAAAGCGATCTCGCCTTTCACGACCTCGGTCTCGCCGTCGTCGACGAGCAGCATCGTTTCGGCGTCGAGCAGCGGCTGGCGCTCGGCGCCAAGGGCGACAGCGTCGACGTGCTGGTGATGACGGCGACGCCAATTCCGCGCACGCTGGCGCTGACCGCCTTCGGCGATATGGACTCTTCTGCGCTCGATGAAAAACCGCCGGGACGCACGCCGGTCTCGACGCGTGCGCTGCCGGCGGAGAGGACCGGCGAAGTCATTGCCGGGCTGCGGCGCGCTTTGGCGGAAGGCGCGCGCGCCTATTGGGTTTGCCCGCTCGTCGAGGAAAATGAGGAGCTCGACCTAGCCGCGGCGCAAGAGCGCTACGCCGATCTCTCGAAGCTGTTTGGAGCCGCCGTCGGCCTCGTTCACGGCCGCATGAAAGGCGCCGATAAGGACGCCGTGATGGAAGCGTTCCAGCGCGGCGAGGTCAAAATTCTAGTCGCGACCACGGTCATCGAAGTTGGCGTCGACGTTCCGGAAGCGACCATCATGGTTATCGAACATTCGGAGCGTTTCGGCCTCGCGCAACTGCACCAGCTGCGCGGACGCGTTGGGCGCGGCTCTGCAAAATCTTCCTGCCTGCTACTTTACAAGGGCCCGTTGAGCGAGGCTGCTAAGGCGCGCTTAATGATCATACGCAAGACGGAAGACGGATTTCGTATTGCTGAAGAAGATCTCCGGCTGCGCGGCGAAGGCGAAATTCTCGGCGTACGGCAGGCTGGTTTGCCAGGCTTCCGTCTCGCTGACCTTTCCGCCCATGCGCGGCTCCTCGCTATTGCGCGCGACGATGCAGAATTGATCCTGCGTCGCGATCCGGAGCTTGCGAGCGAAAGAGGCCAGGCCTTGCGCGCTCTGCTCTACCTCTTCGAACGCGACGAAGCCGTTCGCCTTCTGCGCGCCGGCTGACGCGACGCTCGGCGTCAAGCGCGGCGCGCGATGACGACTCGGTTGCTGTTGACGCCCTTGACGTTGTTGGCGACGCCCCAGCAATTGCTCGTTTTCGTGAAGCTTTGCGCGTTGACGAGCACGCCGAGCCGCTCGAAGGGAAGATCGTCGAGCGCGCGCCAGACCAGCTGTTCCAAAGGAAGCGCGCCGCCCCGAACTTCCCCGACTTCATAAGCCACATGACCGCCGGGCTTAACGACTCGCGCTAGCTCCTCGAACACAGCCCTAGTCATCGCGCGCCAGTCCTGCGGCGAACGGAGCTGCGAGAGACTGATGCTCTCGGCGTCGATTCCCGCGAACCAGTTTCGCAGCCAATTGTCGCCGCGATAGTCGACGACGTCGAGGAAGGGCGGCGAAGTAACGACAAGATCCACCGCTGTGTCGGCGATGTGACCCAAGCGGGCCGCATCCGCGACGGCGAGTTGCGCCTCGCGAGCGACGGGGCCACCTTCTGCGAGCAGCACGCGGGATTTCTTGAGTATGAGCTCGGCGATGTCGCGTCGGGGCGGCGCCTGCGCGCGGCGCTCATTGATCTTCAGTTGCGCCTTGATAGACACCGCCTGATTGGGCGGCATCGTATAGACAGAGAAGAATCCGGGTGAGTGGCCCGTTAGTCGATTGAGCGCCACCATTCGGATCCAGTCGTCGACATCCTCAAGGCCGCCGTCGTTCTCACGCGCAAGCAGATATCGGCGCAGCGCACAAATCTGCCGCAGCGTCTCGGAATGATAGAAGACGAGCAGATCGTCGCGTTCGACCTCACCGCGCCCCCAGGCCGCGGCGGCAAGGCGCGACTCGATATCGCAAAGCGCAGGCGGCCGCAGCCGCGGGCGCGTCAGCAGCAGCGACAGCGGATTGGCGTCGGAGCCTATCGGCTTTCTCCCCATCAGCGCTGCTTGCAACACAGTCGTGCCACGGCCCATGAATGGATCGCAGACGGTTTCTCCCCGTCGCGTCAATCGATCGATAAAGAATGCGGGAAGCTGCGGTTTGAAACAGGCCCGATAGCTGATTTCATGCAACGGATGCGCACGCCGCTGCGCAGACGTCCAGAAGCTATTGACGTAATAGGGAACGCCATCGATGCTGACAACGCGGGTCGGCGCGCCAAAATTTGACCGCCGCAGCTCCTGAAAAAATCCGTTTTCGGTGAGCTTTCGAGCTACGCTCATGACTCAGTCGCGTCGACGATCCGCAAGGCTCGGCAACGACTTGATTCTGGCGCCGGCCGCGCGGCGCGCGAGAGTAAGCTCATATTGAGTTTGCAACTCAAGCCAATCTTCCGGCTCGACGCCGAACCAATGCCCAAGTCGCAACGCCGTATCGGCGGTCACTCCCCGCTGGCCATTGATAATGGCGGTGACGCGATTGACCGGCACATCAATATCGCGCGCCAAATCAGACGCCGTCAGGCCGAGTTCCTGCAAATGACGGGCAAGAATTTCGCCAGGATGCGACATTCCATTCTCCATCGGCGCCAGTTTCGGTTTTGACGGGCGGACGCGAACGCCTTGGCGCCGCGGCCGCGTCAGACGGCGCGTGTTCGCGGGCGCTTCCCCCCGAACGCCGCTCAAAAACCTTCTGGTGAGCTCTTCATGGTAGCGGCCCATGCTGCGCCCCCGCTGGATACAGTTTTCGTAAACCATATTACGTGATCCGTAAACCGAGGCTCTACCGTTATGCGCTCTCGCCTTCGATCCATCTTGCGCGCGTCTCAGCGATGAAGTCGGTAAGACAACCAGCAGCGATCGCCGCGCGCAAGGCTCCCATCAATTCCTGATAGTAGGCGACATTGGCCTGCGTGAGCAGCATCATCCCGAGGATTTCCCCCGCTTTCACGAGGTGATGCAGATAGGCGCGCGAATAGTCGCGCGCGGCGGAACAGGATGATTTCTCATCGAGCGGCCTCGGATCGTCTGCATGGCGTGCATTGCGCAACGTGACTCGTCCATGGCGCGTATAGGCGAGGCCATGTCTGCCGGCGCGTGTCGGCATTACACAATCAAACATGTCGATTCCTCGCGCGACGGCCTCGATGATGTCATCCGGCGCGCCCACGCCCATCAAATAACGAGGTTTTGATTCGGGCAAATGCGGGGCGGTCGTTTCCAGCATGTCGAGCATGACGTGCTGAGGTTCGCCGACGGCCAGACCGCCGACGGCGATCCCGTGGAAATCCATGCCGGCAAGCGCTTTGGCGCTTTCGACCCGAAGCGGCTTCGACTCGCCGCCTTGCACGATGCCGAATACCGCCCTGCCCAGTTGGTCGCGAAAGGCCTTGCGTGAACGCTCGGCCCATCGCAGCGAAAGCCGCATGGCGCGCTCCGCCTCGCTTTCGGAACATGGCAGGCGCACGCATTCATCGAGCTGCATTTGAATGTCCGACCCGAGGAGATCCTGAATCTCCATCGAGCGCTCGGGCGAAAGATGATGCCGAGAGCCGTCGATGTGCGACTGAAAGGTGACGCCGGTCTCGTCGAGCTTGCGCAGTTTTGCAAGCGACATCACTTGGAAGCCGCCGGAGTCAGTCAAGATCGGATAGGGCCAGCGCATGAATTCATGCAGGCCGCCGAGCCGGCCGATCCGCTCCGCGCCCGGCCGCAGCATGAGGTGATAGACATTGCCGAGCAGAATGTCGGCGCCGGCGGCGTGCACATCCTCGGGAAACATCGCCTTCACCGTCGCCGCCGTGCCAACCGGCATGAAAGCAGGCGTGCGGATGGTTCCGCGCGGCGTGAGTATTTCTCCTTGGCGCGCCAGTCCATCGGTCGTCAGAACCGAGAAAGAAAAGCTCTGCGTCACTTATTGTCCTTCGCGCCGAGCGCGGCGATTTTCACAATTCGATACTTGCCGCTGTCGCTCTCGTTGAACCAAACGGCGAAATCTGACCCAACTTTTATCGTGACTTCGCGCAGATTCGTTCGCCAGCTTTCGCAGGGACCGAAGTCGATCTTTCCGTCTCGCCGAAGGATGAACGGGCGCACGCCATCGCTGTCGAGCGCGAACGCGCCGAAAAGATCCCAGGTCGAAACGATGCGCTCCTTATCGATTTTCGCGTCAATCGTCATTGGCGCTTCTCTTGGATCGTCGCGCCAGAGCGCCAGGATACGCATGTCGCGAGGCTCGCTCATGTTTCGAGACGCTCCAGCAGACAGGCGTCGCCGTAGGAATAAAAGCGATAGCCGCTCTCGATCGCATGCGCATAGGCGGCTTTCATGCGTTCGAGCCCGGCGAATGCGGCGACCAGCATGAATAGAGTCGAGCGCGGAAGATGGAAATTGGTGAGCAGCATGTCGACGGCGCGAAAACGATAGCCAGGCGTAATAAAAATTCCCGTACGCGCCGCAAAGGGCGCTATCCTTCCGCCCTCATCCGCCGCGCTTTCGAGCACACGCAGCGCCGTGGTTCCGACGGCCACGATCCGTCCGCCCTTCGCCCGCGCAGCATTGAGCGCCTCGGCGGTTTGCGCGTCGAGCCGCGCGAATTCCTCATGCATCTTGTGCTGAGCAGTATCTTCCGCCTTCACCGGAAGAAAGGTGCCTGCGCCGACATGCAGCGTCACACGATGAAGAGTGACGCCGCGCGCTTCGACATCGGCCAACAACTGCGGCGTGAAATGCAGTCCGGCCGTAGGGGCGGCCACCGCTCCCGCTTCGCGCGCAAAAATCGTTTGGTAGTCCGTCTCGTCCTGCGCGTCGGCCGAGCGTTTGCCGGCGATATAGGGCGGCAAAGGCATGACGCCCGCCTCCTCTATCGCGATGTCCAGCGCAGGTCCGAGAAGCTCGAAAGCAAGCGTGATCTCGCCTTCGTCGCCTTTTGCTTCGACATAGGCCTCGAGTTCTCCTGCATGGCAGGCAAAGCAAATGCGGTCTCCAACCGCAAGCTTCTTTGCCGGGCGCGTCAAGGCGCGCCAGCGGGAAGCGTCCAGCCGTTCGATCAGCGTCGCTTCGACGTTGGCGGTCAATTCGCCGCGCAATCGCCGGCCCGAAAGCCGCGCGTGAATGACGCGCGAATCATTGACGACGAGCGCGTCGCCCGGTCGGAGATAATTGGGCAGGTCCTGCACGCGCCGGTCTTCAATGCTACCCCTCGCCGGCACGACCAGCATGCGGGCGCTGTCGCGCGGGCTTGCAGGCCGCAATGCGATGCGGTCAACTGGGAGTTCGAAATCGAAGAGATCGACGCGCATGGAAGCTCATATAAAGATGGCCGGGACAAGCCCGGCCACGTTGTCACGCGTCCGCTAAGGCAAAGACGCTAGCCGAGCGTCGCCTTGACGATCTTGTCGGGATCGCGAACGGGTTCGCCGCGCTTGATCTTGTCGACATTCTCCATGCCGGAGATCACTTCGCCCCACACCGTATATTTGTTGTCGAGGAAGCGTGCGTCGGTAAAGCAGATAAAGAACTGCGAATTGGCGCTGTCGGGGCTTTGCGCGCGCGCCATCGAACAGGTTCCGCGCACATGCGGCGCGCTGTTGAACTCCGCCTTCAAGTCTGGATATTTCGACCCGCCTGTGCCGGTGCCGTGTGGGCACCCCGTTTGCGCCATGAAGCCGTCGATCACGCGATGAAAGACGATGCCGTCGTAGAAGCCTTCCGAGACAAGCTTCTTGATGTGCGCGACGTGATTGGGCGCGAGGTCTGGACGAAATTTGATGACGACCGGCCCTTTCGTCGTCTCAAGCGTCATGGTGTCGGCGGCTTCGGTCATTAGCGCTTCCTTTGATTTCGGGTGTTACGGCTCTTGAACTCAGCTCTCGTCGCCGGCGACGCGCATCTTGATGATCTTGTCCGGGTTGTCGACCATGCCGTTATTCGACTTCTCGCCCTTTTTGATCTTGTCGACGACGTCCATGCCGGACACCACTTCGCCAAACACGGTATATTTGCCGTTGAGCTGCGGCGCGTCCGCATAGCAGATGAAGAACTGCGAATTGCCGGAATTGACGTCGCCCCCTTCGCGCGCCATTCCAACTGTGCCGCGCTTGAACGGCGTATCCGTAAACTCTGCCTTCAGATCCGTATAGCGCGAACCTTGCATTCCGGTGCCGGTTGGATCGCCGGCCTGCGCCATGAAACCGTCGATGACGCGATGGAACACAATGCCGTCGTAGAAATGCTCCTTGGCGAGTTTTTCGATCCGCTCGACATGTTTGGGCGCGAGATCAGGGCGAAGCTTGATGGTGACGCGGCCGTCCTTGGTGTCGAGATAAAGAATATGATCGTCGGCGGCGCTGGCAGGCATGGCGCTAAGCGCGGCGGCGGCCGCGGCGGCAAGAATGAGACGTCGCGTGAGTTTCATGTAGCCTCCCTATGTTTTTGCGCGCCCTTTAACGGCGCGTTCGAGCGCCGCGACGGAGGCGGCCGGCGCGAAGGCCGACACGTCGCCGCCGAGCGCAGCGATCTGGCGGACGAAGGTTCCGCTAACGTGGCGTAGCCCTGGCGAAGCGGGCAGGAAAATCGTGCGAATGTCGGGTGCGAGCGTCCCGTTCATCCCCGCCATTTGCATTTCATAGTCGAAATCCGCGTTATCGCGCAAACCGCGCAAAATGGCGCAGGCGCCATGCTGGCGCGCCGCCTCGACGACAAGACCGTCAAAGCCCGCGACCTCGAAGACGCAAGACGAGCCAAGCGACGCGCTGGCGTCGCGAATGACCGCGGCGCGCTCCTCAAATGACAGCCAGGGCTCCTTGCCATGGTGAACGCCGATCGCGACGACGATCCTATCGAATAGTGCGCCGCCCTGAGCCATCACGTCGAGATGGCCAAAGGTCAGCGGGTCGAAAGTGCCGGCGTAAAGCGCGGTCCGCGCGGTCGTGGCAGAGGCGGCGGTCATGGCAAGGGTATAGGAGATTTTAGGCGGTTTCGCGAGGCGGCGAGGCGGTTAAAGCTGCCTTTCGGCGACCCCCGCACTCCCGCGACGCGAGAGGAGCCCTAAAATAAGTTCGGCGCGTCCGGCGCAGGGGGTCGGACGCCTGACGAAGGAGACTCCAGATGGGACTCTTGGATTTTCTGACCGGCAAAGGCAAGCCGGGGCCTGCCCCAGACGCACTCAAGCAAACGGCCGAAGCAGCGCCTAAAGCCAAAGAGGCCGGCTCGGCGACGGCAGAAACTTTCTATGTCGTGAAGGCAGGCGACACGCTGTGGAAAATCGCCGAAGCGCATTACGGCGCCGGCAAGGGCGCCAAATATATGGAGATCTTCGAAGCCAATCGGCCGATGCTGACCGATCCTGACAAGATCCAACCCGGCCAACGTCTTCGAATTCCTCAAGCCTCCGCCGGACCTTTGGCTGGCGGCGAGTGGAAGCCCCCGAGCGAAATCGCAGGCAAAAAGCCTAGCTGACAACTTCGCGGCGGGTAAGGAAGCTCGCGAGACAGGCCAGGACTGCAACTATGCCTTCGTGGCTTCGAAGGCGGGGACAGCGCGCGCAAATTTTTCCACCCACGCGACGAGACGCGGATGTTTCTCTCGCCAGGCGCCCGCGAAACGCAGGTCAAGATAGCCAAGCGCGCAGGCAAACGCGATGTGGCCGATGTCAACCGAACCTGCGGGCGGCGCGGCCTCGAGCGCGTCGAGCGCGCGGTCGATCTTGCCCTGCTGAAGCACGATCGCGTCATCGTAGCGTAGCGGTTCCGGGCGATTGAAAGTCTCATAACGGATCAATAGAGCGGCGTCATTGATCCCGTCGCCGAGCGCCTGCAACCGCAGCGCCAGGAAGCGCGCCGACGGATCAGTCGGGAAGATCCGCCCCCCGCCGGCGAGATGATCCAGATATTCGGCAATGACCCGGCTGTCATAGAGCGACGAGCCGTCCTCCAAAATCAGAGTCGGGATTTTGCCAAGAGGATTTTGACGACGCAGGCTATCGGCCGGATCGGACGCGTTTGCGGTCGCGATTTCGATCCTGTCCGACAAGCCGAGCAGGTCGGCTGCAATTCGAATCTTCCTGGCGTAGGGGGAGGCGGGGTGATTGCGCAGAACGAGCATTGCCGTTCCTATCATCCGCCCAACGAACCAACAACGCCGTGGTCCGTTAATCTTCGACGTCCGCTGTAGCTTGATAAGCGCGCACAATGAGCCAGATGTCGAATGGCCGCACGGAGCTCGCCGCCGGGGACGGCGATTCACATCCTCCAGCGAGGAGAACTAAAAAATGCAACGCCGCACTTTCATTACGGCGCTACTGGCCGGCTTTGGCGCGACTGTCGTCGTCTCGCAATCGCAGGCGCTTCCTGGGCTAATTCCCCCTGCCCAGGATGGATTGACTCCCGCCCGTCCACAGTCCGGCGTCGCGACGCCTGAAGACATGGAAAAGGCAAAGATCGAAAAAAGCTGGTGGCGTCGTCGCTGGTATTGGCGTCGTCGTTGGTATTGGCGTCGTCGTTGGTGGTGGCGCCGCCGCTATTGGTGAGATAACGCCGCAGAACGCGCATTCGAGCATCCTTCCGAGACCGACACAGTCGGACTTGGAAGCTTTGTCGCGTCACTCGCCAGCGAGCCACGCCGCCTGATAGCCGGCGCCCTCGCCCTGCGCCAGCCGCTGGGCGAGAAACTCAAGAAGCGTCTTCGCCTCCTGCTCAAAGACGAATGGCGGGTTGACGACAACCATTCCTGAACTTCGCAAGCCTTCTTCTTTTCCGCCGATGCTCAAGGAAAGTTGCAAAATGCGCCGAATGCCGCTTCCCTTCAACCGGTTGTGAAATTTACGAACGTCACTCTTGCTTTTTGACGGATGCCACAGCGCGTAAACGCCGGAATTCCATTTCGCATAGGCTTTCGTGAGGGCGCCGAAGGCCGCGTCGAACTCGTCTTCCCGCTCAAAAGGCGGATCGATCAGCACGAGCCCGCGCCTTTCCTTGGGCGGCACATAGGCGGCAAGGCCTACATAGCCGTCGATATGAATCGTCTTGATGCGCTCGTCACGCGCAAAACGTCGACGCAACGCCGCGAAAGCGTCAGGCCTCAATTCGCAAAAAATTGCGCGGTCCTGTGGACGCATCAATTTTTGCGCGATCGTCGGCGAGCCCGGGTAAACTGCTGGTTTGCCTTCCGCATCGAACGGGCCCAAACAATCGAGGTAAGGCTCGATCAGCGAACGAACTTCGGCGCTCGCTTCGGAAAGGTCCGCAAGGCGGCCCACGCCGCCGCGCCATTCGCCCGTGCGCTCCGCCTCTTCTGCGGAAAGGTCGTAAGCGCCTTCTCCCGCATGCGTGTCGATTACGCGAAACGGAGTTCCTTTGCGCGTCAAGTAGATCAGAAGGCGCACGAGCAGGGCGTGTTTGAAGACGTCGGCGAAATTGCCGGCGTGAAACCCGTGACGATAGTTCATAAGCGCTAGAGCGGCGCCGGCGCGCTGATTTCACGAACGTGGCAGCCGCGCCGCACAACTTCTGGACAGGCGCGAAACTCACGCAGGTCCTTGGACAGGCAGATGCGCACGCCGTCCATCACGCCCCGCCGGCACGAAACCGCCATCATGCCCGGACGTAGCCTGGGGTTGGATTCGTAAAACGCGCGCTCGACGTCGATCGGCGTAAACGTCTGGTCGCGTGCGGGTTTGACAAAGAGCGGCGGGATCGTCACCGCGGCATGCGCATGCGCCACATCGGCGAAATAGTCGCTCGGGCTTTTGCCGCTGCAAACTCCGTGTTTGCGCCACTCGTAGCGCGCGAGCCGCTCGTCGGGGAATAACTCTGCCGCCTTTTCAAGCGCGACGCGCGACGGAGCGCGCGCGCCCGCGCATTCGCCGGGGGCGCCGTTTTCATATTGCGGCCACAGCCCGTGAACGACGAAACCGAGCCCTTTTCCAGGTTCGCATTGATCCCGTGCGCCATCGACGCTTTGGCAGAAGCCCGGCGACCAACTGAGCGCCAGCACGTAAAAGTCGAAGTCGCGCGCTGCGCCGGCGCTCGCGTTTTGAGCCGGTTGACTGCTGCAATCATCCGCCGCGCAGTCGCCCTCCTTGGCGGCGCTGGAAAATCCCGGCGCGAAGACCGCGCAGATCAGAACGGCCCACGTCGCGCAACGAATGAAAACTCTTCTCATATCAAACGACTCTTCATATCAAACGATTCTCAACAGGGATACGTCAGGGTCCCGCGGCGCGACAGTTGGGGCTGAAGGCGTGATTGCGGTCCAGCCCAACGACGCACCATGTTACGCCCGGCCCCGCGCCGATAAAGCCCAAGTCTTCGCCGATATTATAAACGACCTCGCGTCTGACGCCGTCGTTGAACAGCGCCACCGCGCGACAATAGCGGCGAGGAATGTAACTCAAGCCGTTATTGCGGACTCCGAATTCGCCAACCTGTTCGAAATCGACGATGGCGAGCGGCGAGTTCCAGTACCAGGACTCTCGCGCTTCGAATCCCTTGGAGATTTCGTAGAGAATCGTCGGATCGATGCAGTAGCGCGCGAATCCGGAGTATGGCAGGATTCGAAATTCCGCAGGCGGATTTTGCTCCCGCGCAGGCTGGCCGAGAGCTGTGGCCGCGCCCAGCCCGAAAAAAGCGGCCGCCGCGGCGCGCGCCAAAAATCTGCTCGTTTGCCGCATTTGGCTTCTCCTTGGCCCCGCCCAGTCGCCAGCGATTGACGCCAGAATCGCGCGAGGCGTCAAGGCCGCAAACGCCACATTAGCCAAGACGAGCGGCAAGGATGCCAACGGGCCCGCGCTGCGCTATAATGGCTCCTATGTCTATGAGCGTACAGAGCCTGCGCCGGCTTGTGGCGCTTTTTGTCGGCGTGGCGGCGATGAGCGCCACTCCGGATCCGTCCTTCGCACAGGACCCATTCGTTGAATTCTTCGGCGGCTTATTCGAAGGCCGACCGCATCATGGGCCCTGGGGACCTCGCGAGCCGCGGGTGCGGCGTATTATGCCGCATCGAGAGAATCGCGGGCCGACTTATTGGCACGCCGACAATCCGCGCGCCGGCAAACAATCGGAAAGCGCTACGGACCGCAACGCCCCGGTCACCCAGCCAACGTTCTTCGTCGCAACGGTCGGCGACACGCTGGGCCTGCTTCTCGCGAACGGCCTGAAGGACGGATTTTCGGACCGGCCTGATGTGTCCATCCTCCGGAAGGGCAAGGAAAGCAGCGGACTTGTCCGTGACGACTTCTATGACTGGCCGAAAGCGGCGAAAGAGATCGCCGCCGACGCGCAGAAGATCAATGTCGCCGTCGTGATGCTCGGCAGCAACGACCGCCAGGCGATTCAGCAGGGCGGCGAATCATATGAGACGCTGTCGCCGCGCTGGCGGGAATTATACGCGGCGCGGGTCGACGCGGTGATCGCGGCGTTCAAGGAAAAAAATATTCCTGTTATCTGGGTCGGCCTGCCGGTCATGAAGAATGAGCGCCTCTCCGCGGACATGGCGCAACTCAACGAAATATACAAAGCGCGCGCGGCCCACGCCGGCGTGCCTTACGTAGATCTCTGGGACGCGCTGACCGACGAACACGGGCAGTACAGCGCGTTCGGGCCGGACATCAACGGCCAGATCGTCAAGCTGCGCTCGGCGGACGGCGTGCATTTCACCGAGGCCGGCGCGCGCAGCGTCGCGCATTTCGTCGAAAGCGAGATCAAGAAATACTACGACGCCTATCGTCAGCAGGCCCCGGTCGCCGACACTCCGGCGGCGCCACAGCCCGAGACGGCGACGGGCGCGACCGCGCCTCAGCAACCCGTGGCGACGGCGCCGGAAAACGGCCAGCCGATCATATTCCGCTCGCCGGTCGGCGGCCCTTCGGCGGCGCCAACCCTGCCCGAACGGCCTCCGGTTGGATCGACGCAGCAGTTGACCGGCGCAGGAGCGGCGACGGAGCTCGCGAAGCGCGCTCCCGCGAGCAAGGCGCCGGACTCCGCCACGCCGGCGCAGGCGCTCGCGCGCCATGTTTTTATCGACGGCGGCGACCAGAGTCCGCGTGAGAACCGCGCCGACGACTACAGCTGGCGGCCTTCAGCGAATCCGACTCCTCAGCCGCGCTGACGATTTGTGCGTTCCCGCACGGAACGCTTTTCGGTGGTTTTGCATTCTCTCTGCACGACAGGGAAATTGTGGAGCCGCCGTTATGTCCCGCCATGAGTGCAACGCCCGCCGCTTTGTGAAGATCGCAGCCATCGCCGCTCTCGCGGCGCTTTCATCGACTGTTGTCAACGCTCAGGAACGTTCCTTCATGGCGCTGTTCGATCCGTGGGCCGGCGCGCGGGAGATGACGGCGACCTACTATGACGCCCGCGACCAGCAGGCCTATTGGGGAACTCCGGATCAGCAAGCCTACGACGGCGGGCAGCAGGCCTATTACGGGACGCAGGATCAGCAGGCCGATTACGGCTCGCAGGATCCGCAAGGCTACTATGGTTCCCAAGACCCGCAGGCCTATTATAACGGCGGGCAGGAAGACGCCCGCCTCGCTCGCGAATATCCGACCACGACGCGCGAGATCGTAGAGGACCCGACCAAAGAACGGCCCGGCACCATCACGGTCGACACCAAGAATCGCTATCTCTATCTGTCGATGCCGAACGGGCAGGCTGTACGCTATGGCGTCGGCGTCGGCCGCCAGGGCTTCACCTGGAAAGGCCGGACGCATATCGGCCGCAAGGAAAGCTGGCCGGGTTGGACGCCTCCGGCGGCGATGTTGAAGCGCCGGCCCGATCTGCCCCGCCATATGGTGGGCGGCGACGATAATCCGCTCGGCGCGCGCGCCATGTATCTCTACTCGGGCGATCGCGACACGATGTTCCGCATCCATGGCTCCAACGAGCCCTGGACGATTGGCCAGGCGGTTTCCTCGGGCTGTATCCGCATGCTGAACAACGACGTGACCGATCTGTTCAGCCGCGTGAAGGTGGGAACCACGGTCGTCGTGCTGTAGGCGAGCTACGAGTCAAAAGAAAAGGCCCCGATTTTTGGGGCCTTTTTTGTGCGCGCTATTCAAGCGAGCAATTGAACACCAAATTGGTGAGCGCCGAGAAAGTCACTTGAATGAAGACCCAAACCCCGATCAGCGTCCAGGCGAGCCTGTATTTTTCGCGGCCATAAAGGAACGCGCCGATAAGCGGCAGAATGAGAAAGAAGAACTGCCAGGGCGTGCTGACGAAGGTGTCGCAATACCACAAGTTTAGCTGTTCACTGACCATTTACTTTCACCTCGGCAGATTTGTTTCGCCCATCAGGAATTCATCGACTGAATGCGCGCATTGGCGTCCTTCGCGAATGGCCCAAACGACGAGCGATTGTCCGCGCCGCATGTCTCCGCAGGCGAAGATCTTCTCGCGAGTCGATTGATACAAGCGCGTATCCGCCGCGACATTGCCGCGCGAATCGAGATCGACCCCAAGCGCTTCGAGCAGGCCTTCGCGCACCGGCGACACAAACCCCATGGCGAGAAGCACGAGATCGGCCCTCAGCTTGAATTCGCTCCCCGGCTCCTCTTGCATTTTGCCGTCGACGCGCACACAGCGCAGCGCCTTCACCGCGCCGTCCTTGCCCTCAAATTCGCGCGTCAGCACCGAGAATTCGCGCGAGGAACCCTCGTCGTGAGAGGAGGAGGTGCGCAGCTTCAGCGGCCAGTCTGGCCAAGTCAGCAGCTTGTGCTCCTTTTCGGGCGGACGCGGCATGATTTCGAGCTGCGTCACCGAAAGAGCGCCCTGGCGCACCGAAGTGCCGATGCAGTCCGAACCGGTGTCGCCGCCGCCGATGACGACGACATGTTTGCCAGTGGCGAGGATCGGCTCGTTCGTCGAGAGCGGCTCACCCGACACCCGACGGTTCTGCTGGGGCAGAAAGTCCATGGCGTAGTGAACGCCGCGCAATTCGCGTCCCGGAATCGGCAGATCGCGCGGCTGTTCCGCGCCGCCGGCGAGGATCACGGCGTCATAGCCTGAGACGAGATCGGCGCCGGAAAGATCGACGCCGACATGGACGCCGCAGTGAAACACGGCGCCTTCCGCCTCCATCTGCTGAACGCGGCGGTCGATGAGGTGCTTTTCCATCTTGAAATCGGGAATGCCGTAGCGCAGCAAGCCGCCGGGCTTCGCGTGTTTTTCGTAGACATGCACGTCATGGCCGGCGCGCGCGAGCTGCTGCGCCGCGGCGAGACCCGCCGGCCCGGAGCCGACAACCGCGATTTTCTTGCCCGTCTTGCGCTTTGGCGGCTCGGGAACGACCCAGCCTTGCTCGAACCCTCGATCGATGATCGCGCATTCGATTGTCTTGATGGTGACCGGCTGATCCTGGAGATTCAGCGTGCAGGACGCTTCGCAGGGCGCCGGGCAAACGCGGCCGGTGAACTCGGGAAAATTATTCGTTGAATGGAGATTGACGAGCGCCCGCCGCCACTCGCCATGGTAGACGAGGTCGTTCCAGTCGGGAATCTGATTATTGACCGGGCAGCCGTTGTGGCAAAAGGGGATGCCGCAATCCATGCAGCGCGACGCCTGGCTGCATGTGGTTTCATCCGACAAGGGAATAACGAATTCGCGATAATGGCGAATGCGGTCGGCCGCGGGCTTATATTTGCGGTCATGCCGGTCGATTTCGAGAAAACCGGTCACCTTACCCATCTTATCGCGCACCTTTCGCGCCGCGACATCGCGGCGGCAACAGCATTTCTCATCGCGCGCCGGCCTCATGCCGAAAGCGAATTCGCCTTCTGGCCAAAGCGCCCTGAGCTGCCGCGATCTTGGATGTTTTCTAAACGCTTTCGGGGCGTCGGCGTCAAGCCGCGAAGCTTCGGCGGCGATCGGACGAGCGCTGGGTTACGCGCCTGCGGCGGGCGCCATGGGCTGAGACGGATCCTCGCCAACGAGCGTGCGCAGCAGCTTCACTTGCCGCTCGGCCTTCGCCGCGTAAAGCGCAGCATCCGCCACAGAGAGAAGCCCCTCGGCGTCCTCAATCTCCTTCGGCGCCAGAGCGACGCCGACGCTAACGCCGATCGTCGCGCAAATGCCACCGCCGAGATCGTAAGGCGCCGATATGGAATTCGTTAGACGATTGCCGAGTTCCGTCGCCTGCTCGCCGGTCAGTCCCTTCGCGAGCACCACGAATTCATCGCCGCCAATCCGCGCCGCGACGTCAGTCGCGCGTAGAGAGCGGCGTAGGCGCTCTGCGACCATCTTGAGCAGCCTGTCTCCAGCCACGTGTCCGTGGGTGTCGTTGATGGCCTTGAAGTTGTCGAGATCAAGAAAGAGCACGGCAAGTTCTTTGGCGGCCTGCCGCTCGGCCTTTAGCCCCGCGTCGACCGCTTCCGCTAGTCCCAGACGATTTGCGAGTCCGGTGAGCGTATCATGCCTTGCGCGATGCTCATTCTCCCGCTCGCTCTGCATCGTGGAAAGCAACATTTTATTGAGGGTGAAGGTCGCAGAGCTCATGGCCGCCAGGAAAAGCGGCACTTGCAATAAAACGACGTAAAGCAATGGCTTGCCCGCGATCAGAACCGCCGGCACGAAGGGACCGAGGCTGACCAGCATCATCGCCGTCGCGAGCCGCGGGGCGTTGAAAGCACGAAGACAAACCCCGCCCACCATCGCCATCGCCGTTGAACAGGCCAAAGTCGCGATAACCCAGTCGCCGCTCGTTAAGCTGACGAAGCCGCCATAGCCGATGCTCGCGCTCCAGAACAGGCTGAGCAGCAGGTAAAGGTCGGTTGGCGTTGCGCGACGCTGAGAAGCGGCGCTTCGCGCCTTGAATAGCACGCTCAGTCGAGCGCTGCAGATCGCGACCTCAATGATCAGCCAAGCGACGAATGGCGGCGTCGGGTGCCGAACGGCGATCGCAGCCGTCACGAGAATCGTGCTGATGACGCCGCCAGCAAATATGGGCAGCGTGCCAAACAGGCCGCCAATGAGCGCGACCCGAATGTCATCGGGCGCATTCGCGGCGGGACACGTCAGCCAACGCATCGCTGGCCAGCGGGGCAAGCTGTAAACTACAGTGCCGTCTCGCATCTGGTTTTCTGCCGCCGTCAAGGAAAACCACAAAGCTTAAGCCAAGTTAGCTTAGTTCCCCCTCTTACAATCCTTTCGGATTAAGGCAAAGGGGGCGCTTGCGGCGCCGCCTTCGCCAAGCTCACTCGCCTGCGGCCTTCAGTTGCTCAGGCTGCTTCCTGCGCGCGTTAAGCTCATTGAGCGCGCGCCGATACTCGACCGGCATCACCTTCCGGAACTTGCCGATATAATTAGGCCAATCCTCCAGAATCTGGCGCGCCCGCGTCGAACCGGTGTAACGCAGGTGATTTGCGATCAGCTGGCGCAGACGCTCGGCGTCGAAGCGCGTCATGTCGCTCATCACGTCGACACGGCCATGGCCCTCGAGGTCGCCCGACTGGTGATAAGTCTCGGTCATAACGGCCTCCTCGGCGCGCACCGGCTCGAGATCGACCATCGCGAGATTGCAGCGCGTGGAAAAGGCGTCATCCTCGTCCAAGACATAGGCGATGCCGCCCGACATGCCGGCCGCAAAGTTGCGGCCGGTCTGACCTAGCACCACCACGACGCCACCCGTCATATATTCACAGCCGTGATCGCCGACGCCTTCCACGACAGCGATTGCTCCTGAGTTGCGCACGGCGAAGCGTTCGCCAGCGAACCCGCGGAAATAGCACTCGCCAGCAATCGCGCCGTAAAGCACCGTATTGCCGACAATGATCGAGTTCGTTGGATCGATCTGCTTGGCGTTCCGCGAGGGATAGACGATGAGCTTTCCGCCCGAGAGGCCCTTGCCGACATAGTCGTTGGCTTCGCCTTCGAGGCGCAGCGTCACGCCGCGCGCGAGAAAGGCGCCAAAGCTCTGACCCGCGGTGCCGGTCGCGCGGATGTCGATCGTGTCCTCAGGCAGTCCCGCATGGCCATAGATGCGCGCGACTTCGCCCGAGAGCATCGCGCCGGTGGCGCGATCGACGTTGCGTATCGCAGTTTCGAGCAAAACCTTCGCGCCGCGATCGAGCGCGACGCGCGCTTCGGCGATGAGCTTGTTGTCGAGGACCTTATCCAGTCCATGATCCTGCGCCGCGCTGTGCCGGATAGCGGCGCCCTCTCCTTGCGGCTTGAAGAACAGCTTGGAGAAGTCGAGACCGCGCGCCTTCCAATGCGCAATCGCCTTCTCCTTGTCGAGCATTTGCATCTGCCCGATCATCTCGTCGAAGCTGCGATAGCCCATTGAGGCCATGAGTTCGCGCGCTTCCTCGGCGACGAAGAAGAAGTAGTTGATCACATGTTCCGGCAAGCCGACGAAACGTTTGCGCAAAACAGGATCCTGAGTCGCCACGCCAACAGGGCAAGTGTTGAGATGGCATTTGCGCATCATGATGCAGCCCGCCGCGATCAGCGGCGCGGTCGCGAAGCCGAACTCGTCCGCGCCGAGCAGCGCGCCGATCACGACGTCGCGCCCCGTGCGCAAGCCGCCGTCGACTTGCACGGCGATGCGCGAACGCAAATTGTTCAACACCAGCGTCTGATGCGTTTCGGCGAGGCCGATCTCCCAGGGCGAACCGGCGTGCTTGATTGACGTGAGCGGCGATGCGCCAGTGCCACCCTCGAAACCGGAGATCGTCACGTGATCGGCGCGTCCCTTGGAGACGCCCGCGGCGACAGTGCCGACGCCGACTTCCGAGACGAGCTTCACCGACACGGCGGCGCGCGGATTGGCGTTCTTGAGATCGAAGATCAGCTGCGCCAAATCCTCGATCGAATAAATGTCGTGGTGCGGCGGCGGCGAAATCAAGCCGACGCCCGGCGTCGAGTGGCGCACTTTTGCGATCACCGCGTCGACCTTGTCGCCTGGCAGTTGCCCGCCTTCGCCCGGCTTCGCGCCTTGCGCCATCTTGATTTGAATCATGTCGGCGTTGACGAGATATTCCGTCGTCACGCCGAAGCGCCCTGACGCCACCTGCTTGATGGCGCTACGCATCGAGTCGCCATTCGGCAGCGGCTTGAAGCGATCCGGCTCCTCGCCGCCTTCGCCCGTGTTCGATCTGCCGCCGATGCGATTCATGGCGATGGCGAGCGTCGTATGCGCCTCACGCGAGATCGAACCAAACGACATCGCGCCGGTCGAGAAACGCTTAACGATCTCGCTTGCGGGCTCGACCTCATCGAGCGGAACCGGCTTACGGCCGTCCTCATCTGCGCCCTTGATGCGGAACAGGCCGCGCAGATTGAGGAGCTTCCCGTCCTGCTCGTTCAGCAGCTTGGCGAAGGCGCGATATTTGTCCTGTGCATTGCCGCGCACGGCGTGCTGCAAGAGCGACACAGTCTGCGGCGTCCAACTATGCGCTTCGCCTCTGATGCGGAAGGCGTAATCGCCGCCGACGTCGAGCGCCTCCTTGTAGACCGGCGCGTCGCTGAAGGCGAGACGATGGCGGCGAACGGTCTCGCGCGCGATCTCTTCGAGCCCGACGCCTTCGATGCGCGTCGTCGTGCCGGTGAAGAATTCATCGACGAAGCTTTGCGCGAGACCGACGGCGTCAAAGATCTGCGCGCCGCAATAGGACTGATAGGTGGAGATGCCCATCTTGGACATCACCTTCAACAGCCCCTTGTCGATAGCCTTGATGTAGCGCTTGACCGCCGTCGGACCGTCGACGTCGGACGGAAACTCCGCCGCCGATGCGATGAGCGTTTCAAAGGCGAGATAAGGATTGATCGCTTCGGCGCCGTAGCCCGCAAGGCAGCAGAAATGGTGCACCTCGCGCGCCTCGCCCGTCTCGACGACGAGACCAACTGACGTGCGCAGTCCTCTGCGGATCAGATGATGATGCACGGCTGCTGTCGCGAGCAGCGCGGGGATCGGAATGCGGTCTGGCCCGACCATACGATCCGAGAGGATGATGATGTTATAGCGGCCGCTGACCGCTTCTTCGGCGCGTTCGCACAGCCGCTTGATCGCCGCGCGCATGCCTTCGGCGCCTTTCGCGGCGTCATAAGTGACGTCGATCGTCTTGGTGTCGAAACTGTCCTCGATTGTGCCGATCCATCGGATCTTTTCGAAGTCTTCGCTCGTCAAGATCGGTTGGCGCACTTCGAGGCGCTTCTTTTTCGCCGAGCCTTCGTGATCGAGAATATTGGGCCGCGGACCAATGAAGGACACGAGACTCATGACCAGCTCTTCGCGGATCGGATCGATCGGCGGATTGGTCACCTGCGCGAAGTTCTGCTTGAAATAGGTGTAGAGCAGCTTTTCCTTATCGGAGAGCGGCGACACGGGCGTATCGGTGCCCATCGAGCCGACCGCCTCCTGGCCGGTGACGGCCATTGGGAAAAGCAGCAGGTCGAGGTCTTCCTGCGTGTAGCCGAACGCTTGCTGACGATCGAGCATCGACACGTCCCAACGCGCGGGACGCGTATCGACGGGCTTCAAATCCTCAAGCTGAATTTGCGTGCGCGACAACCACTCCTTATAAGGATGGGAGTTCGACAACTCCTTCTTGATCTCGTCGTCGGAGATGATCCGACCCTGTTCCAGATCGACAAGCAGCATCTTGCCGGGTTGAAGACGCCACTTCGTAACGATCCTCTCTTCAGGAATGGGCAACACGCCCATTTCTGACGCCATGACGACGAGACCGTCGTCGGTGACGAGATAGCGCGCGGGCCGCAGGCCGTTGCGGTCCAGCGTCGCGCCGATCTGCAGGCCGTCGGTGAAGGCCATGGCGGCGGGACCGTCCCACGGCTCCATGAGCGCCGCATGATGCTCATAGAAAGCCTTGCGGTCGGCGTCCATCAGCGGATTGCCGGCCCAGGCCTCAGGGATCAGCATCATCACCGCATGGGCGAGCGAGTAGCCGCCGCGCACGAGGAATTCGAGCGCATTGTCGAAACAGGCGGTGTCCGACTGGCCTTCGTAGGAGATCGGCCACAACTTGGTGATTTCGTCGCCGAACAGCGGCGAGGAGACGGAGGCCTGGCGCGCCGCCATCCAGTTCAAATTGCCGCGCAGCGTATTGATTTCGCCGTTATGCGCGACGAAGCGATAAGGATGCGCAAGCCGCCATGAGGGGAAAGTGTTCGTCGCGAAGCGCTGATGCACGAGCGCCAGCGCCGAGACGAAACGTTCGTCCTTGAGATCAAGGAAATACTCGCCAAGCTGCGAGACGAGCACCATGCCCTTGTAGACGATGGTGCGCGAAGAGACCGAGACAGCGTAAAACTCGCGGCCGCCATTGCCGAGTTTGTAAATCTCGTTCGACGCCGCCTTGCGCGCGAGATAGATGCGCCGCTCGAAAATGTCTGCGTCGGCGACGTCCGTTCCCCTACCGACGAAGATCTGTGCATGGTGCGGCTCGACGGCTTTCACAGCCTCGCCGAGATCGCTTGAATCGACTGGAAGATCGCGCCAGCCGAGGACAACGAGCCTTTCTTCTTCGACCGATCTTTCGATGATGGCGCGCGCGCTCGCGCGCGTTTCCGGATCGCGCGGCAGGAAAAACTGGCCGATGGCGTAATCGCCGGCGGCGGGAAGCTCGATGCCGAGCTTCGCGCATTCCGCCTTGAAAAACTCATGCGGGATTTGAACGAGAATGCCGCAGCCATCGCCGAGCTTCGGATCAGCGCCAACGGCACCGCGATGATCGAGATTGAGCAGGATGCGCAATCCCATCTCGACGATCGCATGCGACTTCTCATTGCGCATATTGGCGACGAAGCCGACGCCGCAGGAGTCATGCTCCTTGGCGGGATCATAAAGCCCTTGCGCCGGCGGAAGAGCAGGATCGCGGCCGAGCGGCTGCGCTCCGGCTTCAGCGAAATGCTCGGCGGCTTTCGTCATCGGCGTCTCCTCGACAGGATTGCGCGCCTCTTCATGCGCTCCTGCACGTTCATCGAACCATAAAATTGTCATCGGCGTGACCGAAATCGTCGCAGCGCCGATCGTCGTCTTTCGCCGTAAACGCTGGTTCCGCAAATGGCGGTTGCGAATCCCTCGCGTCCTCGACTCACGATCGAACGCAAGGCAAGGGACGCGCCACCCTTGCGAGCCCTCTCATTTCTCGTTGGTTGCAACGCCCTATCGGACGCAGTCCCACTTAAATGAAACAGAGGCTTCCAAAAGCGAGCGCCGCTTTAAGGTCAGCATCGCTGACATATTCGCGGGATATGTCTAGTGCCAGATTTACTCTGAAGTGACAAGCAAGCGCTCGAGCCTTGGGCGCCTCGGCAGTCCTACGCTCGCCGCAATGTTGTCAGAGCCTTTCCGCGCCGCCGAGAGGGCTTGGACAAGGAAACATTGATGCGGTCATTCGATTGGAAAGCGGGCCTGCCGTTGGCCTTGGCGCTGGCCGCGAGCGCCGCGGTCCCAGAGCGCGTCTCAGCCCAATTTTTCTTCCGGCCCTTCGCCTACAGCTACAGCTACCAAATTCCCGACGAGGGACCGCCGGCCTTCGCGTCCCGTCCCGCCATCGCTTCCATCCTTGGGCGGGCGGGCTTTCGACTGGTCGGTCCGCTCGGCCATCGGGGCGACCAGATCGTCGCGACCGGCGTCAATCGCCGCGATGGCGAAATGCGCTTCATCGTCGATCCCTATGAGGGCCGTATCCTGCGGGCGGTTAGGCTGGGACCGCCGATGTACGATCGCGGCCCGCGCGACGGCGGCGACGACGGCCCTCCCGGCGGCGATCCCTACGCCGACGGAAGCCCCCATGGCCCGCCGCCCGGCGGCGGCCCTTACGCGCAGCCTCCGGCTGTTGGGGGGGCCGGACCCATGAATCCCGGACCGGCCGGCCGCGGTTTCGACAATGAAAGCTCCCATAGGCGCGATCGCGTTCAACCAGCCGCGCCGGGCGGCGCGGGACTCGACAATGCGCCTGATCGTCAGATCCAACAGCGTACACGAGCGGCTCAGAAAGCAGCTCAGCCTTCGAATGCTTCGCAGGCGGTTGCGCCTCCCGCGCAGGCCGCCGCCGCGCCAGCGCACGCCGCTTCGGCGTCCGTTAGCCGCGCAGCCGGCGGCTCGTCGCGAAGGGCAATCGTGCCACCGCCTGGCTCGACCGGCGCGACGGCGGCAGCTCCCGCCGCTTCCGCGTCGCCGCCAGCACCCAATCCGTCCGGTTCACTGTCGACAAAAACGCCCGACGGCGCCGTTGCGAAGCCCGACGGCGGCTAACAACAAGAAAGGCGCCCAAACGGGCGCCTCTCATATTCCAGTTCAGACTTTTCGCCGTTACGCAGCCTTCGACTCGACGATCGTCGCCGACGGCGCGCTGACGCCGATGTCGATGCGGCGTGCCTTCTGCGCCTCCGGGATCTCGCGCACGAGGTCGACGTGCAGCAAGCCATTGACAAGGCTCGCGCCAGTTACGACGACATGGTCGGCAAGCTGGAAGCGACGCTCGAAGGCCCGCGCGGCAATGCCCTGATGCAGGACTTCGCGGCCCTTTGCGGGCTGCGCCGGCCCTTTCGAACCCTTGATGGACAGCGTGTTTTCTTTAGTCTCGACGAACAATTCGTCGCGCGAGAAACCCGCAACCGCGAGCGTCACGCGATAGGCGTTTTCGCCGGTGCGCTCGATGTTATAAGGCGGGTAGCTTTGGGAAGTCTCGAAACCGCCGCCCTGATCGAGCAGATTGAACAGACGGTCGAACCCGACGGTCTGACGGTACAGCGGAGAGAGATCGAACTGACGCATAACATATCCTCCATGTGAGCGACATGCGGCGCGCTTGCGTGACCGCGCCGCGCCTCTTAGCGCGTCCGTTACGGCCCGCGCTGGCAACGATCTAAGAACCGCTCAAGCGTCGTTCAAGAGGCCGCCGACACGCCGCGGCGGAAAGTCTCAGGCGGGCAGCGAATGGCGCTCAGGCGCTCGGAACGGCGACTCGAGGGCAAGCACGAGCTTGACCAAATCCGCTTGTCGCGTCGCGCCGGTTTTTTGAAAAATGCTTTTCAGATAGCCTTTGACGGTCCCTTCGCTCAGGCCAAGCGCCCGGGCAGTAGCCGGAACCCCGCCGACTTCGGCGATGGCGAGCAGCACCGAACTCTCGCGCGCGGTGAGGCCGAAGAGGCCTGCGGCGACCTCTCCGCCCTCGCCCGCATTGAGCGCCAGCCGACGCAAGAACAGCGCCGACAACCCGTTCGATAGCGGGAGCACATGCATCACACAGCAGCGTGACTCTCCGCGTTTGATCATGATCGCAAAGGCTTCCGCATCGGCGTCGCCAGCTCGAGCGAGCGCGCGCTCCAAAGCCTCCTTCGCGCGAGCGTCGCGAAGGGTCAGCGTTTCGCCGCAGATCGCGAGCGCATCGCCTTCATCGAGCATAGCATCGGCGCTGCGATTCCTTTGCACGATGCGCATTCTGCTGTCGACGACGAGCACGGGCGACGCCAGCTCGTCGAACAATTCGACAAGCGCGGATGTGTCGGAAGCCGGCGTGTGCCGCGCGATCGCGCTGGCGAGTTGCGGCAAAAGCGCGTCTAAACGCGCCTTCGCTTCGGCATTCGCGAGGCCTGCGCGCTCGTCGCGAAAGGCGACGAATATGCAAACGCCTGTCTCGGAACGATGAATGACGCCGCCGATCACATCGGCAAGTCCGAAGGGCGCCATCCAGCGTTGATAAGCGCCGCTCTGATGAAGCTCGTCACGCGAGACGAAGTCTTCCGAGGAGAACGCCCGACCGACGCCAATGTCCTCCAGGACGCGCGCCTTGACCGGATCGAGTTTGCGATGGTTGCGAAAATATTCGACGATCCATGCTTTCTCGGCGTGGGTCGAATGCTTGAGCTCCAAGAGCGCCGAAACACGGTCTTCAAAAAGCAGCGCCGCAAAGCGCGCATCCAAGGCATTCGCGATCTCATCCAGCGCGTCGGGCCATTTTTGGGCTTCGGCGCCCGCCGCTCGAATGGCCGTGACGACGCGCGCATTTCCATCGTTCGTAGTCGTCATGTGTTCACCCGGTGCGACCTCCCGCCGCACCTTCGCAAAGCCGGTCTTTGTGATGGCGCTTGCCGCGCGGCGAAACGTCGAACTGCCCTGGAGCCTTAGAAGAATATGAAAAAATTCGAAGGCGCCA
>VGDT01000001.1 GCA_016869595.1 Alphaproteobacteria bacterium | reverse complement strand
CAGGCGCCCTGGTCCGGCGGAGCGCCTGGCGGCAAAAATTTGCTATTCTTTTCAAAAGGCAACGATCGCGACGCGAGAGATTGATGCGCCTACCTCACCTTAGCTTTGCTTCCCGTCTGGTTGCGTTGGTCGCCACGATCAGCGTCGGCGCGACGCTCGTCGCCTCAACCCTCCTGTCCTGGTCGAACTATCGGACCATGCTCGCCGAAGCCCATGAAAATGGTGAGGAAGTCGCACGACTTCTGGCGAGGAGCGCGAGCCTTGCGCGCGAAATTCCGCTCGACGTCGAACGGATGATTTCCCAGCACATGATCGTCTCGGCCGAGCTTCTGGCGCTATTCGTCGAGGCTGCGGAAAAGGCGGGAATGACGTCGGCCGAAATCAACAACAAGCTGACCGCGATCACCGAGAAAACGATCCTGAACGAGTTCTGGGTGACAGATGAAAAGGGCTACGCCTATATCCATGGCAATAAGGACGCCGATTTCCTGTTCAGCGCGTCTGTCGCGCAGCAGCCGCAGGCGCATGAGTTCTGGCCCCTCCTGACCGGCGAGAAGGACAGAGTCGTTCAGGGCGCAAGGAAGCGGGAAGTCGATAACGAGCATTTCAAATATGTCGGCGTGCGCGGCTCGGATAAGCCGCGGATCGTTCAAGTCGGCTACAACGCCCGCTTTCTTGAAAAATTCAATGACCAGATCGGCCTTCCACGCGTCATCGACAACCTTCTGGGCGGCGGCGACATCGACGCGATTTTCGTCTTCGACAAGGAAGCAAGTCTGATCGCCAGTCCGAACGCCGAGCGGCTCAATGGCGACCGTGGTCAGCTGACGTTTCAAGAGATGGCGCCCGTTCGGACAGTCATTGCTACGGGGCAATCGCAATCGGTCCATGGCGCCGGCAAACTCAGCGTCATCTCGCCAATTAATGGCGAAAATGGCGGCGTTATCGGCGCCGCCGTCGTTAGAATGCCGACGACTCGGCTAAACAGCCTTGTCGCGTCGCAAATCGAGACTGCGCTTGCGATCGCACTGGCCGCGACCCTGCTCGGCAGCGGCCTGGCGGCCTGGATTGCGCGAAAGCAGACGGCTCCCGTCGTGGCGATCGCAAAGGCTGCGAATGACGTAGAGCGCAGAGCGTTTTCAGCCGACGAACTCTCCGACGTCGAAGATCGGCAGGATGAGGTCGGACATTTGGCGCGCGTCTTCAAGAGAATGGCGCTGGATTTTCTCAATCGCGAGCGAACGCTCGACGCGCTCGTGACGCAAAGAACCCAGGCGCTTGAGGACAGAAACGCAGAACTTGAAAGACTATCGGCGCGCCTCGCCAAATATCTGTCGCCTCAGCTCTACAGCACGCTTTTCAAGAACAACGCCGTCGCCTCCATTTCGGCAAAGCGCAAGAAACTGACGGTCTTTTTTTCCGATGTCGTCGGATTCAGCCAAATGGCGGAGAGTCTTGAGTCCGAAGACGTCACCCGCATGCTCAATGATTTTTTAAATGAGATGGCGAATCTCGCCCTCAGCTACGGCGCCACCATCGATAAATATATCGGCGACGCGGTCATGATTTTCTTCGGCGACCCGGAAACCCGCGGCGTCAAGGAGGACGCGGTGGCGTGCCTTCTCATGGCGCTCGATATGCAGGCGATGACGCGAGAACTGGAGCGACGCTGGCGCGAATATGGCTTGGACCAGCGCTTCGAGATCCGTATCGGCGTCAACACGGGATATTGCACTGTCGGAGATTTCGGCAGCCAGGAGCGGATGGAATACACGATCATCGGCCATCAGGTGAATCTCGCTGCACGGCTCGAGGAAGCGGCGGCGCCGGGCTCGATCCTCATTTCTCATGAGACGATGATGCTCGTGGAGGACATGATCGAAGTGGAGGAGCAATCTCCGATCCATGCGAAAGGCGTCAGCGTGCCGATCCGCACCTATAAGGCGATCGGCAAAAAGACGTCGTCCGTGACGGACGTCATCCACGAAGAGCGCGAGGGCCTGCGCGTCGACGTCGACCTGACGAAAGCAAATAAGGACGAGGCGATCAGCCTGCTGAAAGCGGCGATAGAGCGCATCCGTTCCGACAAAGGATAATACACGCCCCCCACCCCTAACCCCTCCCCGCCGCTTCGCGGAGGGAGGGGAACGCTGCTGCTGCGCCGGCCCGGTCGGTGTCGAACTGCAATTTCGCGAGCCGCGCATAAAGGCCGCCGGCGGCGATCAGGCTCGCGTGCGTCCCCTGCTCCACGATGCGCCCCTCGTCAATGACGACGATGCGGTCGGCCTCAAGGACGGTCGCGAGGCGATGGGCAATGACGAGGCTCGTGCGCCCCTGCATCACGTCATGCAACGCCGCCTGCACCAGCGCCTCATTCTCGGCGTCGAGGGCCGAGGTCGCCTCGTCCAGAAGCAGCACAGGCGCGTTGGCCAATATCGCGCGCGCGATGGCGAGACGTTGCCGCTGGCCGCCCGAGAGCGTTATGCCGCGCTCGCCGAGCAGCGTGTCATAGCCCATCGGCAGCGCCATGATGAAGTCATGCGCCTGGGCGCGCTTTGCGGCGGCGACGATTTCTTCGCTTGTCGCCTCCTCACGGCCGTAGGCGATATTTTCGGCGACGGAAAGCCCGAAGATCACCGGATCTTGCGGCGCGAGCGCGAGTGCCTTGCGCAGCGCCGCGGGATCAAGGTCGCGCAGATCGACGCCGTCGAGCGTAATTGCGCCGGAGTCGACGTCATAGAAACGCAGAAGCAGCGCAAAGGTCGTCGATTTGCCAGCGCCGGACGGTCCAACAAGCGCGACGCGCTCGCCAGGCTCAACGAGGAGCGAGAAATTCTGCAAGGCGGGCCTATCCGGCGCGGTTGGATAGGCGAAGCGCACGTGCTCAAAGTCGATGCGCCCCCGCCAGCGGGCGGGCGGAGGAACCGGCCGCGGCGGCGCGACGATGCGCGGCTGAACGGCAAGGATGTCGGCGATCCGCCCTGCCGCGCCGGCTGCGGCTGAGAGTTCGCTCCAGGTTTGCGAGAGCTCGCCAAGCGAACTCGCTCCGAGCACCGCGTAGAGGACAAATTGCGACAGGACGCCAGACGTCATGCGTCCGGCGAGCACATCCTGCGCGCCGAGCCACAGCACGCCGACGACGCTCGTAAAGACAATGAGAATGGCGCCGGCGGTCACGAAGGCGCGAAGCAGCGTCGCGGACTGGGCGGCCTCATAAGCGATCTCCACCGCGCGGGTGAACCGGGCCGTCGTGGACGCCTGCGCGCCATTTGCCTGCATGGCGCGCACGGCTGAAAGATTTTCCCCGGCATAGGCGGAGGCCTGCGCCAGCGTATCCTGCGCATGGCGCGAACGCCCGCGCACGGCGCGGCCCGAAGCAATGAGCGGCAGAACGATCACGGGGATGGCTGCGAGCGCCAATCCTGCCAGCTTGGGGCTCGTCGCGACCATCATCACGATGGCGCCGAAGAACATGAAAAGATTGCGCAACGCGACCGAGGCCGATGAGCCGAACGCTGATTTGAGCTGCGTCGTGTCGGCGGTGAGGCGCGAGAGAAGCTCGCCCGTCTTCGCGGTGTCGTAGAAGGCGGCGTCGAGCTTCGTGAGATGTTTGAAGAGATCGGCGCGCAGATCGGCGACCACGCGTTCGCCGAGCGTCATGACGAAATAGTAGCGGGTGGCGGAAGCCATCGCGAGAGTCGCGGCGACGGCGATCATCGCTCCGAAATAAGCGTTCACCGCGCCGGCGCTGTCGGCTGAAAAGCCGTGATCAATCATGCCGCGCACAGCGAGCGGCAGGGTGAGAGTCGCGCCGGCGGCCATGAGAAGAGCGACGAAAGCGAAAACAATCGTTCGCTTGTAGCGCAACGCATATGGCAGCAAGGGCCGAAGAGGAGCGAGAGTAGCCTTAAAACCGCGATCCGGTTTGCGAGCCACGGGATCGGCGGAATCGACGTCAGCGTTCTTTTTTGTCATCGGCAGGCGGTATAGCGTCCGTGTTCGACGAAAACGAATTGATGCGAGCGCTCTGCGAGCGAAAGCGGACACTGAAGCGTTTCAAAAATGAAATTTCTTTTTCGCCTTTGAGAGGCGAAAAATTCGATGAAGGGCTGACAGCTTTATCTTTCAAAGGCTTAAATCCGCGACATCCTGTCGCACGTGCGATTGACTCAGCGCGAACTTGTGCTAACCTCCCGCCTGCGTCGAAATGACGCGCCCGTAGGGATGAGAATGCGCCGGCGGACAAGGCGCGACTCAGGGAACGAAATAAGAGGAGTGAAGAACAATGGCTCAGAAAGAACTCGAAATCACCACGAACACCTACGTCTTCGCTGGCATCGGCGCCGTCATTCTCGGCGGTCTCGCTTCTGTCGCTCTCGGCGGCATTCCGAACACGATCGCGGCGGCCGTGGTCGGCGGTCTTGCGGGCGGCTGCCTCGGCCTCTTCTTCTAATTGAGGGCTACGAGCGGGGCGCGGAAAGTTTCGGCCTTCCGCCCTCGACGCGAAGCCGGCAGTCCAGCGGACTGCTGGCTTCTTCAGTTTTTAGCGCCTTTTCTTTGGGCCATTCACAGAGACGCCGTCGTCGCGTTCGCTGGCCAAATCTCCCGCGCGCGTTCGCGCAAAACATATTTGCGTATCTTCCCCGTCGAAGTCTTCGGTAGCTCGCAAAAGACAACGTGGCGCGGGCATTTGAAATGCGCCAAGTGCTGACGCGTCCAGTCGATCAGCTCCTCCGCTGTCGCCTCCTCGCCATCCTTTAGCTCGACGAAGGCGCAGGGCGTTTCACCCCATTTATCGTCGGGAGCGGCGACAACCGCAGCGGCGCGGACTTTCGGATGCCGAAACAGCGCGTCCTCGACCTCGATCGAGGAAATATTTTCGCCGCCCGAGATGATGATGTCCTTCGAGCGATCCTTGAGCTGGATGTATCCGTCGGGATGACGCACGCCAAGATCGCCTGAATGAAACCAGCCGCCGTGAAAGGCTTTGTCGGTGGCGCTCTTGTTCTTCAGGTAACCCTTCATGACGACGTTGCCGCGAAACATGACTTCGCCCATCGTCGCGCCGTCACGCGGCGCCGGCTGCATCGTGTCAGGGTCGATCACGTCGAGATCCTCGAGAACAAGATAGCGCACGCCTTGGCGCGCCTTCATCTGCGCTTGCGAAGCCCCATCAAGCGAATCCCAGTCGTCCTGCCATTCATTGACGGCGGCCGGGCCGTAAGTTTCGGTCAATCCGTAAAGATGCGTGACTTCAAAGCCCGCGGCCTTCATGCCGGCGAGCACCGCCTGCGGCGGCGGCGCGGCGGCCGTGAAGAATCGCGCGGTTCGCTTGAGCGGCTTCTTCTCCGATTCGCCGGCGTTGAGAAGCGTCGACATCACGATCGGCGCGCCGCAGAGATGCGTCACGCCATGCTCAGCCATCAGCTCGTAAATATGGCCGGCGCGCACCTGTCGTAGACAGATATGCGTGCCGGCGTTGACCGAAATCGACCAGGGGAAGCACCAACCGTTGCAATGGAACATCGGCAGGGTCCACAGATAGACCGGATGACGGCCCATATCGCCGGTGAGCACATTGCCGAGCGCGGTGAGATAGGCGCCGCGATGATGATAGACGACGCCTTTCGGATCGCCGGTCGTGCCGGACGTGTAATTGAGCGAGATCGCGTCCCACTCGTCGCGAGGCGGCGTCCACTCATAATCGACGTCGCCCGAGAGCAGGAAGTCCTCATAGTCGACGGAACCAAGTCGCTCGCCGGGCCCGTCATATTCTGGATCGTTGTAGTCGATGATCAGGGGCTTCGCCTTCGCGAGCGAAAGCGCCTCGCGAATGACGCCTGAAAACTCGCGGTCGACGATGAGCGCCTTTGTCTCGGCGTGATCGAGCGTGAAGGCGAGGATCGCGGCGTCGAGCCGCGTATTCAGCGTGTTGAGAACGGCGTCCATCATCGGCACGCCGTAGTGGCATTCGAGCATTGCCGGCGTGTTGGCGAGCATGACGGAAACGGTGTCGCCGCGACCAAGCCCGGCCATTTCGAGAGCGCTCGCGAGCCGCAGGCTACGGGCATAAAAGTCCCGATAGTTGCGCCGCAGCGGGCCGTGCATGATTGCGATGCGCTCGGGGAAGACGGCCGCGGCGCGCTCCAGAAATGTGATTGGCGTCAGCGGCTGAAAATTGGCGGGATTTCGTTCGAGGTCGCGATCATAAGGCGAGTCGGTCATCCGGAGAGTCCACAGGTTCGCCAAGCGAGACTATGATCGCGGCGAAGCGGCGCTCGCCGAAGCGAATTATGAGCGAGTCGGCGCGGTTAAGCTCTTAATGCGAAAGATACGCGCGAGCTTCCGGTTGATCAATCGCAGCTCGCGCGCAATTTCCCGTCCTCACTCGCCGAAATCGACGTCTTTGAGACGACCAAACACGCGATCGGCGTCGAAGTTGTCTTCCTCGTCCTGCGGCGCCGCTGGTTTGGCCTTGCCGAAAACATCCTCGGTCGTCGCCGGCTCCGGCCGCGGACTCGTGGTGACGCTCGCTGGCACCAGAGTCTGTCCATGATCCTCGGCCGCCGCCGGCTTCTCCTTTGCGGCGCGATTGACCTCGAAGTCGAGATCGATCTGCGAGCAAAGTCCGAGCGTCACCGGGTCCATCGGCGTCAGCGCCGCGGAATTCCAGTGCGTGCGCTCGCGGATCGCCTTCAGCGTCGTCTTTGTCGTGCCGACGAGACGCATGATCTGCGCGTCCTTCAGCTCGGGGTGATTGCGCACAAGCCACAAAATCGCGTTCGGACGGTCCTGGCGGCGGGACAGCGGCGTGTAGCGCGGACCGCGCGCTTTCTTGACTTCCGGCACGACGACCTTGGAAACCGAGAGATGAAGGCGATGGGCGGGGTCCTTTTCCGCCTTTTCAATCTCTTCGCGCGTGAGTTGCCCTGAAGTGATCGGATCATGGCCGCGAATGCCCGCCGCGACCTCGCCGTCCGCGATCCCCTTCACTTCAAGAGGATGCAATTTGCAGAAATCGGCGATTTGATCGAACGTCAGCGACGTATTTTCGACGAGCCAAACGGCCGTGGCCTTCGGCATCAACGGGGCGTTGCTCATCTTTAGAAGCCTCCTTGATCAGACATGGCGGGAACGTCCGGCGCCGCGCCGCCCGGCGCCAGCGACCCACAGAACGACCGTCCATGTTGGGATGCCGCCTATATAATCCGCATCCGCCTAAAGCGCAATCAATCGCCAAAAGCCGCCGCGAGGCCAAGCTAGGTCTCCTCACGCGCATGCGCCGGGCGCAATCCGCGCAAATGCGAGGGCAGCAATTCGCCGATCTCCGCTCCTATGGCGGCGCCATAGCGGTGGAACAAAAGGCCAAAGACGATGAGCAGAACGCCGATCCCTGAAAGCGCGAAGGGGAAGAGGATCGAATCCTGGAAAACGCTGCTCGCGAGATAACCGAGATAGGTCGTCACGCCGATCGCGCCGAAAACCGCATAGGCCCGACGCATCAGGAAGACAGAAAGAAAGATCAACCCGACGTTGATCGCGCAATAGAGCGCCTTGCCGAGTTCGCCGCCACTGTTTTGCGACGTGAGCCCGCCCCAAAACGCCAACAGGCCAAAAAGATGCAGCCAGAAGGCGAAATCGCCGCTGCGCCAGCGCTTAAGATCGACGAGCCAGGCGACGGCAAGCACGGCGAGGCCGAAATACATGCTCACCGTCGCGCGCTGATCCCAGGAAAATTCCGTGACGCCCATCAGCCACGGCGTCAGATCCATCGACATGAACCAGAGCGAGAAAGCGATGATCATGACAAGGAAAGGGAAAGGAAAGGCGAGCAGCGCGATGCACGCCGCGGCGATCGTTCCAATCTCCATGGGCAACCAACTCGACTTGACCCAAACGTAAAAGTCGCCATACGGCCGCGCTTCTCCCGCCGGGCTGACGCCGAACATGGATTGCAGCGCGAAGATCGCGAGCGGCGCCATGCCGACCGCGCAGGCGACGAGCAGTCCGCCCGGCGTGCGAAGGCCGCGCTTGCGCCACAGATAGGCGCCAGCCAAGGTGAACAGGACGGCGTACACAAGCGCTGTGGTCAGCAACGCCTTGTCGCCCCAGAAGCCGAAGGCGGTCGTGGAAAACAGGCCCATGGCGCTGAGCACGATAAGCGCGCCCGCGTACCAAAGCAGATTGACGAAGTCATAGCGCGGCGCTTGAGAAGTCGCCTGCGTCGCGACGACGGGTTGCGAGACCAGAAACTGCGATAGCCGCTCGAACGTCGTTGCGTCGATCGCGCCCGCGTCGCGTGCGGCTGCGATATCATCGATGGTGAAGCGAGACTTCATGGCGCTACTCCTTTGCGGCCACATTTAAATATGCCGCGCCACGAAAAAACTTGTGCAAACGCACAAGAGCGTAGCTTTTTTCGGCGGATTTGACAGCCGCAGCCGCTTGCGCCCATCTAATCGGCGCCCACCGCGCGAAGGACGATATGCAACAGAGAGTTTCGGGTCTCACCTACGCGGAAGCCGGCGTCGACATCGATGCGGGCAATCGCCTCGTCGATATGATCCGCCCCGCCGTGCGTTCGACTCGGCGCTCGGGCGCCGACGGCGAGATCGGCGGCTTTGGCGGCGTGTTCGACCTCAAGGCCGCAGGATTTTCCGACCCTGTGCTGGTCGCGGCCAATGACGGCGTGGGCACCAAGGTGAAGATCGCGATCGAATCCGGCCTGCACGACACGATCGGAATCGATCTCGTCGCCATGTGCGTCAACGACCTTATCGTCCAGGGCGCCGAACCGCTCTTCTTCTTGGATTATTACGCCGCCGGAAAACTCGACCCCAACGCCGCCGCGACGGTGGTGAAAGGAATCGCCGCCGGTTGCGTCGAAGCGGGCTGCGCTCTGCTTGGCGGCGAGACCGCCGAAATGCCCGGCCTCTATGCGCGCGGAGACTATGATCTCGCCGGATTCGCCGTGGGCGCTGCGGAGCGCAATCGTCTCCTGCCCCGCGACGTCTGCGCCGGCGACGTCGTCTTCGGACTTCCCTCGTCCGGCGTCCACTCCAACGGCTTTTCGCTCGTGCGCAGCATTGTGAAACGCGCCGGACTTGCATGGAGCGCCACCGCGCCTTTCGCGCGCGACCTCAATCTGGCGAAGGCGTTGTTGACGCCGACGCGCATCTACGTGAAGCCGCTCCTCGCCGCCCTGAAGGCGACGCCGCATATCGTCGCCCTCGCCCATATCACCGGCGGCGGGTTTCCCGACAATCTGCCGCGCGTTCTGCCAAACGGACTCGGCGTCGCGCTCGATCTCTCCGCCTTCGATCCCCCGCCGGTTTTCCGCTGGCTCGCGAAGACGGGAGAGATCGCGCAGAACGAGATGCTGCGCACTTTCAACTGCGGAATCGGCATGGCGGTCGTGGCCTCCGGGCCCGCCGCCGCCGAAGTGGACGCCGCCTTGCGCGCCGTCGGCGAGAAGCCCCTGCGCATCGGTGAAATCATCGAGACGGAAGGCCCAGAGCGAGTCGTTACGCGCGGGGCCCTTGGGTTGTGACGCGGCTGCGCACCGCGATTCTCATCTCGGGGCGCGGCTCGAACATGGACGCGCTGATCGCCGCGGCGAAGGATCCGAGCTTTCCGGCTGAAATCGCGCTTGTGCTTTCCAACCGCCCCGATGCGCCAGGCCTCGCCAAGGCGAAGGCCGCCGGCGTCGCGACCGCCGCGGTCGATCATAAGATTTACGCGGGACGCGAGGAATTCGAGCGTTCGGTGCAAATCGTGCTCGAAACCTATCGCATCCAATTCATTTGCCTCGCTGGCTTCATGCGCATGTTCACGCCCTGGTTTGTGGGTCGCTGGCGCGGGCGCATGTTGAACGTCCATCCTGCCCTTCTTCCTTCCTACCGCGGGCTCGACACGCATGAGCGGGCGCTCGCCGACGGCGTCAAGATTCACGGCGCGACCGTGCATTTCGTCGCGCCCGAAATGGACGAAGGCCCGATCGTCGCGCAGGCCGCCGTGCCTGTGCTCGACGAGGACACGCCTCAAACGCTCGCTGCCCGCGTGCTTATGCAGGAACATCTCATCTATCCGATGGCGTTGCGGCTGGTGGCGTCGGGCGCGGTGCGGGTCGAAGGCAATCGCGTGCTCGGAGCGCCGACGGCGCAAGAGACGGCGCTTATCGTTCCTGACGCCGCGGCGGTGCCCAGGAGAATTTCATGACGATCACGCTTTACTGTTTTCGCCCTGTCGCCGGGCTGCCCGACGCATCGCCTTTCGTGATGAAGGCAATGGTTCTCTTGAAGTTGGCGGGGCTCGACTATGTCGAAGACCGCAGCGGATTCTCGAAGGCGCCGAAGGGCAAGCAGCCTTACATCAATGACGACGGCGAAATCGTCGCGGACTCGACCTTCATCCGTTTTCACATCGAAAAGAAATACGGCACCGACTTCGACGCGCATTTATCCGACGAACAAAAAGCCGTCGGCTGGTGCGTCGAGAAGATGTGCGAGGAACATCTCTATTGGATCGTCGTCCACACGCGCTGGATGGATGATGCGAATTTTGAACGCGGTCCGGCGCGCTTCTTCGATAGCGTGCCTGCGATCGCGCGTCCCTTGGTGAAATGGTTCATTCGCCGCAGGATCGCCAACGCGCTATGGGCGCAGGGCATGGGCCGGCATAGGCCGACCGAAATCGACGCGCTTGGCGTGCGCGACATCGAAACGCTGGCGATGCTGATCGGCGACAAGCCCTATCTGTTCGGCGATGAGCCTTGCGGCGCAGATGCGACCGTCTTCGGCTTTCTGGCGTCAGTCTTAGCGCCGATGGCGGACAGCGCGGTCCGAGACGCGGCGCTCGCGAAGCCCAATCTCGTCGCTTATCGCGACAGGATCATGCAGGCGTATTTTCCGGAAAACGCGTAGGATGTCATGGCCGGGCTTGCCCCGGTCATCCACGACGAGGTGTCGGAGGGCTGCCCGCGACACGCGCGGGCATCGCGTTCGCTTAACCGACGATCTCGTTGCCACAAAAGAACTGCGCGATTTCCACCGCCGCAGTTTCCGGCGCGTCGGAGCCGTGAACCGAATTCTCGCCGACGCTCAGCGCATGTTCCTTGCGAATTGTCCCCGGCGCGGCGTTCGCGGGGTTCGTCGCGCCCATGACTTCGCGATAGCGGGCGATGGCGTTTTCGCCTTCGAGCACCTGCACGACGACCGGCTCGGAAATCATGAAATCGACGAGCTCGCCGAAAAAGGGGCGCTCCTTATGCACGGCGTAAAAGGTTTCCGCCTGTTCGCGCGTCATGTGGATGCGTTTTTGGGCGACGATGCGCAGGCCCGCGCCTTCGATCAGCGCGTTGATCTTGCCGGTGAGATTGCGCTTCGTCGCGTCGGGTTTGAGAATGGAAAAAGTGCGTTCGATCGCCATAGGAGCGCATCGCCTCGTCGTTTGAGTATGGTTAGGCGCCGCGCTTATATCGGGTGGTCAACGAGGCGGCAAGCCTACATCGCCTCGGCCTTTTCCACTTCCCCGCTTTGTGGCGCGGGCCGGAACCTCGTCGCCGGATCGTTGCGATCGATGCGCCAATTCGGATGATGGAAATGCAGGACGCGATCGCCGTTATAGGAAACGACGGCGTTGTCGAAGGTAATTGCGCCAATCCTCCGCCAATTGCGGAACGTCCCCTTCTTAAATCCTGTAATGCCGGTCACTTCGCCATCCTCGGTGACTTCGATGGCGAAGACGATTTTGCGCTTGGGCGTCGGATCGCCCTTGTCGAACATCATCGCGAGCAATTCGTCGCGTGAATCGAGTCCCTCTCCTTCGATCCGCGGATGGTCCGGCGCAAGCTTCAAACGCATGAAACGTGGCGCGCGGGTTGGAAGGTCACGAGGTTTGCCGAGCTCGGCGATTTCGTGGAGCTGCCGCTCAGTCGGATCCTTATCGGTGATGGCGAATACGACGCCCGCAGTCATGACGATTGGCGAGGTCGCCCAGTCATTCGAAAGAGTGACGTTTGGCGCATTCACGAAATCAACATCGTTGATGTAGCGCGTCGATGCGCCGACGATATCGTCGATCGTGAAGAAGTTCGCCGTCTGCAACGACTCTTTGTGTTCTGGATCCGTCGTCGGGAAGAGCTTGCCGGCGATGCCCTGCCCGCGCGGTTTGCCGCGCTGCACCGCGCCGCCATTGGAATAGCGCGCGACGATCAGCGCCTTGCTGCCCTTCTGGAAATAGCCGGTGTATCCGCTGTCTTCGGTGATCTCCCAGAGTCCCGTCAAAACGACGCCCCAGGGGTGCACGATGCGTCTGAAGCCCTTTCTATCAGGCCCCCACCTGAGATCGCTGCGCGCATCGACCGATCGCTCGGCGGCCTGCGTCAAATAGTGCCTGCCCTTCCATAAGACGCGCAACATGTCGAAAAAGGTCGGCATCACGAAGGGGAGCGGCTCTTCTCCAGGCGCGCCCCAAACCTTTTGATAGGGATTGGCGAAAACTGCGTCGCGAACTTCGCTAAATCGCGAGCCCGGATAGATTCGGTCTTCATCGACCAACTCAATGACGCCAAAATCATTTTGGTCCATGTTACGCCCCTCTTTTCAATCAATTTGGAAAAAACTCGCCACAGTTAGATGACTTTATCTGCGCCGATCGGATTGTCCAAGCTTCGCTCTATCAGAGATAGGCGCTTGCAACGCCAATGAAATCTCCGGCCGATAGGCTCGCGCCGCCAACCAGCGCGCCGTCGACATTGGCGACGCGCATCAACTCGCGAGCGTTCGACGGCTTTACCGAGCCGCCATAGAGAATGCGAACCTCGTCGCTCTTGCCGCCGCCGAGCCGGGCTTCGATGCGCTCGCGCGCGAAGGCGTGCATTTCGGCGACGTCATCGACGGTCGGCGTCAAGCCTGTGCCGATCGCCCATACGGGCTCATAGGCGACGACGATATGTCTTGGGGCATCGGCGGGGAGCGAGCCGTCGATCTGCGCGCCAACGACGCTCAATGCGGCGCCCGTCTCCCGCTCGGCGCGCGTTTCCCCGACGCAGATGATTGGCGTAAGCCCGGCGCGCAAAGCCGCGGCCGCCTTGGCCCTTACGTCGGCGTCGGTTTCGCCATGATCCGAACGGCGCTCGCTGTGGCCAACGATGACATAGGACGCGCCGGCGTCCTTGAGCATCTCCGCGGAAATATCGCCCGTGTGGGCGCCGCTCGGCGCGGCATGGCAATCCTGACCGCCGAGGCCTAAGCCGCCCTGCTCTGCAACCTCCCGCGCGAGCGCGATAAGCGTGGCCGGCGGACAGACGATCAGCTCGGCGCGCATGCGCAGCACATCGTCATAAGCCGCGCCCATCGCCTCGATCTCGGCGAGCGAGGCGCGCAGCCCGTTCATTTTCCAGTTTCCGGCGATGAGCGGGCGTCGGGTCATGCGAAGCGCTCCTGAAATTCAGTTTGGGGTGACAGGGCGAAGGGCCGCCAACAATGCGCCTGGCGGAGCTTGGCGGGCAATGTCATTGCGCCGTCACATATTTCGATATATCTGGAATTATGGAAATAGAAGCGGCTCTCGCCTGTCTTGCCGCGCTTTCGCAGCCAACGCGGCTCGAGGCCTTCCGGCTGCTCGTTCGGCATGAGCCCAAAGGTCTGCCGGCCGGCGACATCGCACGCGCGTTGTGCGTTCCGCAGAACACGCTCTCCGCGCATCTCAACGTCCTTTCGCAGGCGAGGCTCGTCGTCAGCGCCCGCAACGGCCGCAGCATCGTCTATCGGGCGGACCTTGCGCGGCTCAATGCGCTGGCGCGCTTTCTTGCCGAAGACTGCTGCGGCAGTGCGGCATGCGCGCCTGCCGACTCTCTCTCACACATCAAATGCGAGTCCCCCCAATGACGGACAGAATTTACAACGTGCTGTTCCTGTGCACCGGCAACAGCGCGCGTTCGATCATGGCCGAAGCGCTGCTGCGCGCGCGCGGCGCCGGCCGGTTCAACGTGTTTTCAGCCGGCAGCCACCCAAAGGGCGCGGTCAATCCTTACGCGCTCAAGACGCTGGAGACGATGGGCTTTCCTATTGAAGGCTATCGTTCGAAGAGCTGGGACGAGTTCGCCGGACCGGATGCGCCGCGCATGGATTTTGTCTTCACCGTCTGCGACAGCGCGGCGGGCGAGGCCTGCCCGGCGTGGCCCGGTCAGCCCATGACGGCGCATTGGGGCATAGAAGATCCGGCGGCGGTGGAGGGAAGCGACATAGAGAAGCAGCGCGCCTTCGCCACCGCCTTCCGCTATCTGCGCAATCGCATCGATCAATTCTGCGCCATTCCGCTGCATCGTCTCGATCGGCTCGCCATCAGCCACCGCCTGCGCGAGATCGGCGAGATGGAAGGCGCAACGTCACGAAACGCCGTCGCGGAGTAAGCCATGACTATCTTCGAACGTTATCTTTCGCTTTGGGTGGCGCTCTGCATTGTCGTCGGCGTCGCGCTCGGCCATTTTCTGCCGGGCGTCTTTCACGCAATCGGCGCGATGGAGATCGCAAAAGTCAATTTGCCCGTCGCCGCGCTGATCTGGCTGATGATCACGCCCATGTTGATGAAGATCGACTTCGCCGCGCTTAGCGAAGTCGGACGTCACTGGCGCGGCATCGGCGTGACGCTCGCCGTCAATTGGGCGGTAAAGCCTTTTTCGATGGCGCTGCTCGGATGGGTTTTCATCGGCTATCTCTTTCGACCCTATCTGCCCGCAGACCAGATCGACTCCTATATCGCCGGCCTCATCCTGCTCGCGGCCGCGCCTTGCACCGCCATGGTGTTCGTCTGGTCGAATCTCACCAAAGGCGAACCGCATTTCACGCTGAGTCAGGTCGCGCTCAACGACGCGATCATGATCGTGGCTTTCGCGCCGATCGTGGGCTTGCTGCTCGGACTTTCGTCGATCGTCGTGCCGTGGGACACGCTGTTTCTCTCGGTGGTCCTCTATATCGTCGTTCCGGTGATCGTCGCACAGATGGCGCGCAAACGGCTGCTCGCGTCGGGCGGCGAAAGGGGTCTCGCCAAGGCGCTCGCACAGATCGGCCCGGCGTCGCTCATCGCGCTGCTCGCGACGCTGGTTCTGCTCTTTGGTTTTCAGGGGGAACAGATCATCCGGCAGCCGGCGATCATCGCCATGCTGGCGGCGCCGATACTGATCCAGGTCTATTTTAACGCCGGGCTCGCCTATCTCCTCAATCGGGCGGCGGGAGAGGCGCATTGCGTGGCCGGCCCCTCGGCGCTGATCGGGGCGAGCAATTTCTTTGAACTCGCGGTCGCGGCGGCGATCAGCCTGTTCGGCTTTGATTCCGGCGCCGCGCTCGCCACTGTCGTCGGCGTCCTGATTGAAGTTCCGGTGATGCTAAGCGTGGTCTGGATCGTTAATCAGACCAAAGGTTGGTATGAGCGCGGAGCGCTTCGATCGTCCGATCGAGTCTCCGCGCCAATTGACCTACCTTGAGCTTAGCAGAGGCGGTAGCCGTACGCCGCAAGCTGACGGCCGGTGATGCGCAGCATCGGGCCCGGCGCCTGATTGCCATTGCGGCGGACGTGGGCCAGGAAGGCCTGACGCAGCGCGGGCTTATAGTGCGCGGCGAAGACCGCGGTCATCCGCGGATCGACGACGCCCCCGTCAGGACCGCCAAACCAGGGCGCATGGAACCCGAAGACCGCGCCTTCGGAAACACACGAGTTATGGGCCGCCAGATAGAGCGTGCACGAGGAATCGCATTCGGTCGGACCGATTCGGATTTGCTCGCCCCGAGCTTCCGCCCTGGCGAGCCTGGCTTGGTATTGCTCCACGCGTCCGCCGTAGTCAGGGCGCATGACATCAAAGGCGTTCGCGGGCGCTGTCAAAAGTACAGCCGTCATCATTCCTGCAAGACCGAGAGATCGCAGCATAGGAGTTCCTTTTTGGGGCGCTCGTATGGTGGCGGCTACGCCGCCGAATGGCTGTCAGGGCTCAGTCGACCGAGCGCTTGTCTCGGGCCCTTCGGGAAGGGGAAGGGCTCCACTCACGCCTCTTCCAGCTTCAGCGTCCCATTAATAAACAAGCGTTATCTGAAGAGCAAGCGGGGCCTTAACTTTGTGGTTAAATTTTTTTGAAGATAACGCTTGTCGAGACCGAACTGCGCCCTAGGAGCTATAGCTCGACACATCCTGCTGTCGACGCGCGGCCGCTGAGCTGCGAGCCATATGAAGCAAGCCTGTCGGATTTAAGGCGCCTTGAGCGTTAGCGTTTCCGCTTCTTCTCGACATCCATTGCAAGCGACTTGCCCAGGATGTGTTCGTCGCGGCCGATGACATGCGCGCTGGAGCCAACGATGAGCGGATCGGATCCATGAACGACGCTATGGTCTTTGTTCGGATAATCGAGGCTCGACAAAAAGTGCTGCATGCAATTCAGGCGCGCGCGCTTCTTGTCGTCCGATTTGATGACGATCCATGGCGCGTCGGCCGTGTCGGTGAAGAAGAACATCGCCTCCTTCGCTTCGGTGTAATCGTCCCATTTGTTCATTGACGCGCGATCGATCGGCGAGAGCTTCCACTGTTTGAGCGGATCGTTCATGCGCGACCGGAAACGGCGCTGCTGCTCTTCGCGCGTCACCGAAAACCAATATTTGTAGAGACGAATGCCGGAACTGACGAACATGCGCTCCAGTTCCGGGCATTGGCGCATGAAGTCGAGATATTCATTCGGCGTGCAGAAATTCATCACGCGCTCGACGCCGGCGCGATTGTACCAGGAGCGGTCAAAGAAAACGATATCGCCGTCTGCTGGCAGATGCTGGATGTAACGCTGGAAATACCACTGGGTGCGCTCGCGCTCTGATGGCTTTTCCAGGGCGACGACCCGCGCGCCGCGCGGATTGAGATGCTCCATGAAGCGCTTGATGGTGCCGCCCTTGCCAGCCGCGTCGCGACCTTCGAACAGCATGACGATGCGTTGGCCGGTCTCCCTCACCCAGCTTTGCGCTTTCAGGAGCTCCACCTGAAGAAGCTCCATGTGCCGCAGATAGACCTTCTCGCTCAGGCGCGTCTTGTAGGGAAACTCACCGGACTCGAACGCCTTGCGGATCGCCTCGGAATCGGCGCGCAGGCGGCGGACATCCTGGTGCAGCGCATGGGGGCGCCCAGCGTGCTCGACCCCTTGAGGGAGGGCGGGCTCAGCCTCGACTTTCGTGACGGGAGCATCCGCGCCAGCCTTCGCGGCGGCCTCGACGGTTTCGTCCATCAATCAACCCCCATTCTTCTGCCCGGCGGCCCAGCCGCGGCTTCGGGTCGTCGGCGACACTGCAAGCTTCCGAAATACAAAAGCAATACCCTATTTCGACGCGTCAGCGGGCTAAACTCAGGCGCATTGCCACGCGCCCGCCCCCTCCCTATAGTCCGCCGCCAAAAGCCGGGGAACCGGCTCAAACGCACCCAAGGAAAGCAAGACTCATGTTGGAAGGCCTGCGCGTCGCTTCGCAGAACTGGATCGGTCGCGCCATCATGGCGCTGGTGATGGGCGTCATCGTCGTCAGTTTCGCGATCTGGGGCGTCGGAGACGTGTTTCGCGGCATGACGACCCAGCGGCTCGCCCGCGTCGGGGGCGGTGAAGTCTCGGTCGAAGCTTACCGCAACGCTTATCAGGACGAGCTTCGCCGCATTCAGCAGCGGATGCGGCGCGCGATCACCAATGAAGAGGCGCGTCAGTCGGGACTGGACCTCCAGATTTTGGAGCGTCTCGTCACAGAGGTCGCGCTCGATCAGAAGGCGCGCCAGCTCGGACTGGCGGCAAGCGACGAAACCACCCAGCGCCTGCTCGCTTCCGAAAAAGTGTTCCAGGGTCCGGATGGCAAATTCGACGCCGCTCGCTTCAAGCAGATCGCTAACGACGCCGGCTTCACCGAGCGCGGCTTCGTCGCCGATCAGAAGAACGCCTATCTCCGCAAGATGATCACTGACATCGTCATCGCCGGAGTCGAGCCGCCTAAATTGATGCTCGAGGCGATTCATCACTTCCGCAATGAGTCGCGGACGATCGATTACGTCATTCTGCCGCCTTCGCTGGTCAGCGCGGCCCCGACGCCTTCTGACGAGGAGCTGAAAAAATACTTCGACGAGCGAGAGCAAACCTTCCGCGCCAAAGAGTATCGCAAACTGACGACGCTCGTCGTCAGCCCTTCTGCGATCGGGAAGCCCGAAAGCGTATCTCCCGAAGACGCGCGCAAGCTTTACGACGAGGTGAAATCAAAGCGCTATGGAACGCCGGAAAAGCGAGAGGTCCGGCAGATCGTCTTCAAGACCGACAAGGAAGCTGAAGCCGCGCTCGCGAAGCTCAAAGCCGGCGCCGATTTTGATGCTCTCGTCGCGGAGCTGAAACTCAGTCAAAAAGACGTGAATCTCGGATTCGTCGAGCAGCGCGATTTCGGCGATCCGAAGGTGGGCGCTACTGTTTTCGCGCTTCCGCAACCGGGACTGACCGAGCCAGTTCATACGCCGTTTGGGGCCGTTGTGTCTCAGGTCATAAGCATCAGCCCCGCAGTCTACAGCAAGACTTTTGAGCAGGCGGAGCCCGAACTGCACGCCGAAATCGCGGCGCAGCGCGCGACGCCCGAAGTGCGCAAGCTCCACGAGGCGATTGAGGATCAGCGCGCGTCTGGCAAGACGTTATCGGAAGCCGCAAAAGCCGTGGGCTTGGAGACGAAAGTCTATGACGCCGTCGACGACGCCGGCAATGACCGCGACGGCAAGGCGATCGCCAACCTTCCGGCGGGACCGGACCTCGTGAAGGCGGCGTTTGCTTCGGACGTTGGCGTCGACAACGACACCGTCGCGACGCGCGACGGCGGCTATGTCTGGTATGAGGTCAACGGCATCGAGCCCGCTCGGCAGAAGACCTTTGAAGAGGTGAAGCCGGCCGTCGCCGACGCTATGCGAACTGAGGCGGCGCAAAAGGCGCTCGCCGCCAAGGCCGACGAAATTGTCGCGAAGCTGAACTCGGGCCAGCCGATCGAAGAGCTCGCCAAAGAGCTTGGCGTTCAGGTCCAGCGCGCCAATGAGGTGAAGCGCGAAGCGCGTCCAGACTTCAATAACAACGTCATCGTTCAATTCTTCGACGTTGCGCCGCGCAATGCCGGCTCCGTCGTCGTCGACAACGGGCGCTTGGTGTTTTTCGTGCGCGACTCGACGGCTCCCGTTTTCGATCCGAACTCGATCGAATCGAAGACGATCGCTCAGCAACTCAAGCCAGCGTTTTATAACGACCTGCTGGAGCAATATGTCGGCGGGCTTGAGAAGGCGCTCGGCGTCGACATCAATCAGCGGGCGCTCGAAGCCGCGACGGGAGCGGAACGCGACAGGTGACCGGCGCGCAGTTCGAGCCTGACTTCGACGCCTTTGGCGCCGATTACGACGCCGGTCGGCCCCAACTCGTCGTAACGCGGCTGGTCGCCGATCTGGAAACCCCCGTCTCCGCTTATCTCAAAGTCACACGAGATCGGCGAGGGCCCGCCTTCCTGCTCGAGTCAGTCGAAGGCGGCGCCGCCCGCGGCCGCTATTCGATGATCGGCCTCGACCCCGACGTGATCTTCCGCGCCGTGGGCGACAAGGCGGAAATCAATCGCGCCGCGCTCGACGATGCCGCCGCTTTTACGCCTTGCGACGCGGCGCCGCTTGTCGCCTTGCGTCAGCTCATCGCCGACTCCGCCGTTCCACTGGCGGCGGGGATGCCGCCCATGGCGGCGGGAGTCTTTGGCTATCTCGGCTACGACATGGTGCGCCAGATGGAGCGCCTCGGGCCGGCCAAGGAAGACAGGATCGGCGCGCCGGACGCACTTCTGGTGCGTCCGACCGTGATGATCGTCTTCGATACGGTTCGCGACGAAATATCCATCGTCACACCCGTTCGGCCCAAAGCCGGCGTCGCGGCGAAGGCGGCCTTTGAGACGGCGCTCGCGCGTCTCGATAAGATCGTTGCGACGCTGGAAGCGCCGCTTGAGCATCGGGAGGGCGGCGTGAATGCGCAGCTTCTCGCCGACGAGCCAATTTCCAATACGCCCGAGCCTCGTTTTCTTGAGATGGTTGAGCGGGCGAAGGAATACATTCGCGCCGGCGACATCTTTCAAGTCGTGCTGTCGCAGCGCTTCACCGCGCCCTTCGCTTTGCCCGCCTTCGCGCTCTATCGCGCCCTACGCCGGGTGAACCCGGCGCCCTTTCTCTGCTTTCTCGATTTCGGCGACTTCCAGATCGTCTGTTCGAGCCCCGAGATCCTCGTGCGCGTGGCCGACGGCAAGGTGACGATCCGTCCGATCGCCGGCACGCGCTGGCGCAGCGACGTGAAAGCGGAGGACGAGCGTCTTGCAGCGGATCTCCTCGCTGACGAAAAGGAGCGCGCCGAACATCTGATGCTGCTCGACCTCGGCCGCAATGACGTCGGCCGCGTCGCGAAGACTGGCACGGTGCGCGTCACTGACAGTTTCACGATCGAACGTTACAGTCACGTGATGCACATCGTCTCCAACGTCGAAGGCGAGCTTGACGCGCGCCACGACTGCATTGACGCGCTCGCTGCGGGTTTTCCTGCCGGCACCGTCTCAGGCGCGCCGAAAGTGCGCGCGATGGAAATCATCGACGAGCTCGAAACCGACAGGCGCGGCATCTACGGCGGTTGCATCGGCTATTTCGGCGCTGGCGGGCAAATGGACACCTGCATCGTGCTGCGCACAGCGATCGTGAAAGACGGCAAGATGCATGTGCAGTCGGGCGCCGGCGTGGTCTACGACAGCGAACCGGAATATGAACATCGCGAATGCGTCAACAAGGCGAAAGCGCTGTTTCGCGCGGCCGAGGAAGCGGTTCGCTTCGCAACCCGTTCGCGACGCGGGCAATAGCGGCTTTCGTAAAAGCGCACGGGCGTAGAAAAGGCGGGGGCGCATCTGATGGACGGCCCAACGATCTACGACGACGGCGACGATCCCTATCGCGCCATCCGCGTCGGCGAGCCCAATGGCGGCGACGCCGCGAAATGGGGCGTGTTGCTCTCGCGCTTTATGCGCATCGTCGCCTTGTTTTGGCTTGTGCAAGGCTTGATGCAGTGGCGGATCATCCTTGCCGCCGATCGCTCCATCTTCGAAACCATGCCGCAGAGCGCGGCCTTCGCCGTTATCTTTTTTGCGGTGCTGGATCTCATCGCCGGCGTTGGCTTGTGGCTCGCGACGCCCTGGGGCGGCGTGTTGTGGCTGCTTGTCGCCAGCGCGCAGATTTTCTTAACGCTCAGCATGCCCGGCTTCTTCATGGGGGGCTATTGGCTCATCGGCGTCAACGCCGTGCTGATCGCCATGTATTTCGGACTGACCTTTGAAGCCGGACGCGACGTCGAGGCGCAGCGTATGCATGAACGCCGCCGGCGCCGCAGATTCGACAGAAAGCCGCCGCAACCCTCTTAAACCGCAAGCTCTGTTAGAGGAGCATTAGCGTAAATCGAACCTTTAAGTTCATCTCTCATTCACCGCAAACAGGCCTTTCGCGGTAAACGCGCGATTCAGGCTATTGTTTAAACTGCTTTTCATCTGCCTCGATCTAATTTGATCTCATCGAACGCCGATCAAGAGATGCATGACGCATCCGCCGTGATGGAGAAGACGATGAGCGCCATGACCAATACCGCCCCTCGGGCCCGCGAGGATCGCGCCAGCGAGATCCAGCCCGTCTATCTCGAAGCGCTCACGCTCGTCGAGCGCCTTCATCGCCGTCTGCTCGATGTCGTCAAGGACGAATTCGACCGCCGCGATCTCGGCGAGATCAATTCCGTGCAGGCGCTGCTGCTCTACAATATTGGCGACAAGGAATTGACCGCGAGCGAGTTGCGCACGCGGGGCTACTATCTCGGCTCTAATGTTTCGTACAATGTCAAGAAGCTGGTCGAGATGGGCTATATGCATTACGCCCGCTCGCGGCTTGATCGCCGTTCCGTGCGCATCAGCCTGACCCCGAAGGGTAAAGAGATTCACGACATCATATCGAAGCTTTACGAGAAGCACGCGCGGACGGTCGAACAGATCGGCGGCGTCTCCTGCGACGAGTTTCGCAGCCTGAACACGTCGCTTTCGCGGCTGGAGCGCTTCTGGACCGATCAGGTCCGTTATCAGCTCTGACGCGACTTCTAGGTTCTTCGTCTTCGCCTTCTGTCGCATCTATCGCCGGCAAGCACGCTCTTGCCGGCCTTTTTTTCGTTTTGCGCCCGCGACCTAGCGCAAACGGCCTGTCGGTCCTATTTTACCCGCAGTTAACCACAACCGCGAGATGCCCAATGCGATGGTCCGTCACGATCGGCTCCTTCATGGGCACCGCCGTGCGCATTCACATCACCTTCCTGCTGCTTTTGGGCTGGATCGCTTTTGCGGCGTACCAGCGCGGCGGCGCCGTCGCGGCTCGCGACAGCGTTTTGTTCATCGTCGCGATTTTCATTTGCGTCGTGCTGCATGAGTTCGGTCACATATTGACCGCGCGACGCTTCGGGATCGTATCGCCGGTGATCACGCTGCTGCCGATCGGCGGCGTGGCCGACATGGAAAAGATGCCTGACAAGCCCGGACAGGAGCTGCTGATCGCGCTGGCGGGTCCGGCGGTCAACGTCGTGATCGCGATTTCACTGATGCTTTTTGTTGGCGCCGTTGACGTCTCGAACGCAATCAAGATCGGCGATCCTTCCACGAATCTGTTGGAGCGCCTTGCGGTGGTCAATATTTTCCTGGCCGCGTTCAATCTAATTCCCGCCTTTCCGATGGATGGCGGCCGCGTGCTGCGCGCCGCTCTGTCGATCTGGATGGGCAAGGAGCGTGCGACGCGCATTGCAGCGCTGATCGGTCAGGGCTTCGCTTTTGTACTGGGTTTTCTCGGATTGTTCGGAAATCCGCTGCTGCTGTTCATCGCAATTTTTGTCTATATCGCTGCCGCCGGCGAAGCGCAGATGACCACGATGGCAGAGGCGGCCCGCGGTCTAAAGGCCGCCGATGCAATGGAGACGCGCATTGCTGTGATTGACCGCGGCTCGAGCATACGTGAAGCGGTCGACATCCTCCTGGCGACGTCCCAAGACGAATTCCCGGTCGTCGACGCCTCGCGCCGTCTGAGCGGCTTCCTGTCCCGTTCAAACATCATTGAGGCTTTGCGGGCCTCCGATCCCGGCGCGCCCGTCGCGCCCTTCATGAGGCGCGAAACGGCGACGATCGATGTTCGCGACACGATCGACGCCGCGATGCCCAAGCTCACTGGTGGAGAGGCGGTCGGCGTAACAGACGCGGAGGGGCGACTGCTGGGGCTTCTGACCCGCCAATCGCTCGCCGAAATCATGATGATCAAAGAGGTCCGGCCAGACTGGCGCTTTTCGCCGCGCGACGACAGCCCTTCCACGGTTGCCTAAGCCCGCCCATCGGCCTATTGCACTGTCAAACTGGCGCCGACCCAAGCCAATGTCCAACGTCACCCTCATCGATAATTACGACAGCTTCACCTTCAATCTGGTCCACTATTTCGGCCAGTTGGGCGCGAACGTCACCGTGCACCGGAACGACGCCGTTTCAGTCGCCGAGGTGCTGGCCGGCGGGCCCGACGCGATCGTGCTGTCGCCGGGTCCATGCACGCCGCACGAAGCTGGCATTTGCATGGAACTGATCTCGGCCGCCGCCGAGACCGTGCCGATCTTTGGCGTCTGTCTCGGCCATCAATCGATCGGCGAGGTTTTTGGCGGCGACGTCATTCGTGCGCCCCTGCCGATCCACGGCAAGATGGCGACGATCCTGCACCACGGCGACGCCGTCTTTCGGGGCATTGAAGGACCTTTCCAGGCGACGCGCTATCACTCGCTGATCGTCAGCCGCGACACCCTTCCCGACTGCCTTCGGATCACCGCCGAGACTCCGGACGGGCTCATCATGGCGCTGTCGCACAAGACGCTGCCGACGCATGGCGTGCAGTTCCATCCCGAGAGCATCACCTCGCAGCACGGCCATAAGATTTTGCAGAACTTTCTCGACCTGGCGCGAGAATGGAACGAGGGACCGCGTCGCCGCGAGAAGGCGGCGTGACGAGGCGAGTAGTGAATAGTAAGTAGTGAATAACATGATGAAATGGACTTCCATTCACTATTTGCCACTGACTGCTCACTACTCACTATTCCTCACATGACCGACTTCAAATCATACATCGCTGTGCTCGCCTCGGGCGCGCCGCTCGCGCGCGATGAGGCAAAGGCTGCGTTTTCTCTGATTTTCCGGGGCGAAGCCACGCCAGCGCAGCTAGGCGCCTTTCTCATGGGCTTGCGACTGCGCGGAGAGACGATCGACGAAATCATCGGCGCTGCGGAAGCGATGCGCGCCGTGATGACGCCGGTTGAAGCGCCGCCCGGCGCAATCGACATTGTCGGGACCGGCGGCGATGGCGCTGGCACCTACAACATTTCCACTCTGGCCGCGATCATTGCAGCGGCCGCCGGCGCGATCGTCGCCAAGCATGGCGGCAAGGCGGCTTCGTCGCTGTCAGGCGCGTCCGACGTGCTCGGCGAACTCGGCGTCAAAGTCGGAATTTCTTCAAACGCCGCCGCCTCATCGCTGCAAGAGGCCGGAATTTGCTTTATGGCCGCGACGACGCATCATCCGGCCATGCGCCACGCTGCAACGGTGAGAAGCGAGCTCGGCGTCCGCACGATCTTCAATTTGCTTGGCCCGCTGTGCAACCCGGCGAGGGTTGAGCGGCAAACGATCGGGGTCTTCTCCCGAGACTGGTTGGAGCCCTTAGCCAGCGCGCTCCGTGAGCTCGGCGCCAAGCGCGTCTGGTTGCTGCATGGCAGCGATGGGCTCGACGAGGCGACCACGACGGGCGTGACCCATGTTGTAGCGCTCGAAGACGGTGAAATCCGCGCTTTTGATTTCTCGCCTGAGGATGCGGGATTGCCTCGCACGACGACGCAAGAGCTTGTCGGCGGCGATGCGGCGCATAACGCAAGAGCGCTGCGCGCGGTTCTTGAGGGCGCGAAAAACGCCTATCGAGACATCGCCGCGCTCAACGCAGGGGTGGCGCTGATCGTCGCCGGACGCGCCGCGAATGTGCGCGAGGGCGTGGCGCTTGCCGAGGCGGCGCTCGATTCCGGCGCAGCGCGGGAGAAGCTCGACGCGCTGATCCGCTACTCCAATCGAGAGGCCTGAGAAGCTTCCCGATCAGGATAGGATTGCGCCCGTTTATCGGCTATCCATGAGGCGCCAACCCAAAATCCAAGCGAGGGCAATTATGCGGCTTTCGCTACAGGCGAGCAGATGACCGATATTCTTAGAAAAATCGAAGCTTACAAGCGCACGGAGATTTCCGAGGCCAAGGTGCGCATGCCCTTCGCGACGCTCGAGCGCAATGTGCGCGACCATGATCCGCCCCGCGGCTTCGTCCATGCGATCGAGCAAAAACTGAACGAGCGCCGCATTGCGCTCATCGCCGAAATCAAAAAGGCGAGCCCGTCAAAGGGGATCATCCGGTCGGACTTCGATCCGCCGAAGCTCGCCCGCGCCTATGAAGCCGCCGGCGCGGCCTGTCTTTCAGTGCTGACGGATACGCCTTCCTTCAAGGGAAGGCTCGAAGACCTGGAAGCCGCACGGAAGGCGACGCACCTGCCCGCGCTTCGCAAGGATTTCATGTTCGATCCCTATCAGGTCTATGAGGCGCGCGCCTACGGGGCGGATTGCGTCCTCATCATCATGGCGGCTGTCGACGACGACGAAGCGCGGGCGCTGAACACCGCCGCACATGATCTGCGCATGGACGTGCTCGTAGAAGTGCATAACGAGATGGAGCTTGATCGGGCGTTAAAGCTGGAGACGCGTCTGATCGGGGTCAACAATCGCGACCTCCGCGACTTCAACGTGTCGCTCGAAGTGAGCGAGCGGCTCGCCGAGCGCATTCCACGCGACAAGATCATTGTCGCCGAAAGCGGCATCGCCACGCATCAGGACTGCCTGCGTCTGGAAAAGTCGCACATCTTTACATTCCTCGTCGGCGAGAGTCTTGTGCGTCAGGAGGATGTCGAACGGGCGACGCGGGAGCTACTGCAGGGGTGACACGCAGCTTGCGAACGCGGCGCGCACAGAGGCGCGCCGCTTTGTGCTTTCTAGATGATCAGCAGAAGCCGAAAAGAACGATCGTCTTCACCGGGTTTCCGTTGACATAAATCGTCGCCTTGAGCCCTGTCGGAATAAAGCTGCCGCAGGTCTTCGCGCAAACCTTCACGGAGCCGCCGACCGGAATCGAGATCGGCAATTTCACGCAGAAGTTGCCGTAGACAGGGATGTTGAAGCAGACCTGTTGCGTTTGAGGATTGTAGCTTGCGCCAACGCATACAGAAAGCGCCAGGGCCTGAACGCCCCCTAAATCCGCCTGGGCGCCGAAACGCGTAACTTCAGCCTGCGTGTCGAGCGCCCCAGCCTCGCCAAAACCGGCGGCAGTAAAGTCAGGCACATGATCATTTGACATGGTTGTGGATCCTTTACAATTACATTGGGACATCTATTCCCCCTATGTCGTTGATGCGCGATAACCACTTGAAATTAATTAACTATATTGAATAATGGCTGCCGCGCACCACTGTGACAGTCTTGCAAGACTGGACAGTAAGAAGAGAATATTCGACGCCATTAAGGAATGCAACTTAAGGTTGTATTTATGACGGTCAAAAAAGAGGCGCCGCTATGACCAAACTGACCCACCTTACGTCGTCGGGCGAAGCGCATATGGTCGATGTGTCGGCGAAGGCCGAGACGTCACGCGTTGCGGTTGCGCGCGGCCGGGTCGTGATGGCGCGCGAAACGTTGCGTCTCGCCGTCGAGGGTCAGGCCAAGAAGGGCGATGTCTTCGGCGTCGCTCGCGTTGCGGGCATCATGGCGGCGAAGAAGACAAGCGAGCTCATCCCGCTTTGCCATCCTCTCGCCCTCTCGAGCATATCGATTGAGATCACGCCCGATGAGGCGCTGCCGGGCCTGCGCGTCCTCGCTAAGGCGTCGGTCACAGGCAAGACCGGCGTCGAGATGGAGGCGCTGACCGCCGTCTCGGTCGCGTGTCTGACCATCTATGACATGCTGAAGGCGGTCGATCGCGGCATGCGCATCGAAGGCGTCGAACTCGTCGAAAAGCGCGGCGGCAAGTCCGGCGACTGGCGACGCGGCGAATAATTCGACTTCGGCCGCAAGGCTCGATATCGTAACCGCCGACATATTTTATGATTGGTGGAGGCGCCGCCATGCGGCATTTTATTTTCGCCTTTGCGTTGCTGTTGCTGAGCGCGCCAGCCGTTGCGGATCAGGCGAGCGAATGCCGTCGTCAGTGCGGCGAGGACGCGGCCTGCTACCGGCGCTGCATGGGCTATCGATCGGGTTGGCATCGGCATCACTATAGTGCGCCCAAAGCCAGCCCTTCGGAACCGAGCAGCGACAGCGCAGGCGGCGGTGCAAGACCTGCTGCAAGGCCGAGCATTGTAGACACGGCTTATGATTATCTTTACGCCCCCGGCGCAGAAACGGCGGGCTACGGCCTCTACTCCTATGTGATTCTGACACGGCCGAATGACCGCGCCGTCGCTTTTCTGCGTGAACTTGTGGGCCGGTTCCCGGCGACTTCGGACGTTGCGGAGCCGAAGCAGCAGATCAATGTTCTCTATATTCCGACCAAGGCGAGTGCAAAGGGCCAGACCGCCTTTCCCGCCGATGTCGAACCGGCGGTCGTCAAAAGCTTTGTCGACAAGAACTACGATTTCGCCATGGCTAGGAGCCTGCTGCGCCATTTGTGCTCCAACCCGGCGCCTGCAGTTGCGGAGCTTTGCCCTAACGATTTTTCCGGCGGTCCCTATCTCCTTACCTATGGCGCCAAGGTCAGCGATCTTTCGCCCGTGCCGCCGCCCTTCCTCTTCGTCGATTTGACGAATGTGCGTCCACGCGCCTTTCCGCTGTTCGTCGCAGCCTACGCCGCTCAAGTGAAACGGCCTGAATTCTCCGACGGCGAGCGCATCGCCGATCTCAATCTGCTTGTCGCCAATATCCTCTTGACCGCGGCGGATTGGGTACAACCTGTAAACGCAGCGATCACCAATATTATCCACTTTGCCGAGGCCAAAAAGAGCGGCGGCGAGGCCCCGAAATGAAATTGTCGCTTCCCCGAGTCGTCGCCGTTTTTTTGCTCGCGATCGCTCTTGGCGTGGCGTTCACCTTCGCTTATCCCAGCGTCGACATCGACGCGGCGCTCGCGACAGTCATCGTGCTGATCGCGCTCGCGGCTGAAAGCCTCGCGGCGTTCATCTACCGCCGCGTCGCGAACCGGGGATAAGGTTTCGGGTGGATAAGCTTCTTTCGGTTCCGGACGCTCTTGCGCGCGTGCTTGCGGGCGCTTCGCGCCTTGGCGAAGAATCGGCGCCGCTTGCGCGGGCCCGGGGCCGCACTCTGGCCGCTGACCTCGTCGCGCGTCGCACTCAGCCGCCCGTCGCTGTTTCAGCCATGGATGGCTTTGCCCTGCGCGCCGCCGACCTTTCCGCCGGGCCGCTGCGCATCGTCGGCGAAAGCGCCGCAGGGCGAGGCTATGGAGCGGCCCTCAACCCGGGCGAGGCCGTGCGCATCTTCACCGGCGCGCCCATCCCACAGGGCGCCGACGCGATATTGCTGCAAGAAGACGCGCGCGTCGCCGACGGCGTGCTGACGGCAAGCGCCCGGCCCGGTCCTCATATCCGTGAGGCCGGTCTCGACTTTCGCCAAGGCGCGGTCGCGCTCGCCGCCGGCGTGCGGCTCGGCCCCGCCGAACTCGCGCTCGCGGCAGTGATGAACCATGCTTCGGTTCAAGTCGCCCGCCGCCCGCGCGTGGCCATCATCGCTTCAGGGGATGAGCTCGTGCCGCCGGGCGCGGAGCCCGGCCCCGCGCAGATCATCTCCTGCAATAATCTGGCTGTCGCCGCCATTGCCGAAGACGCCGGCGCTGATGTCGTCGATCTCGGCATCTTCCGCGACGATCTTGCAGAACTCGAACGCGGCATCGGCCTCGCTCGCGAGGCTGGCGCCGACGTCCTGGTGACGCTCGGCGGCGCGTCTGTCGGCGATCGCGATCTGTTGCGTCCGGCGCTCGCGCGCCAGGGCATGTCGCTCGACTTCTGGAAAATTGCGATGCGCCCGGGCAAACCCCTAATCCACGGGGCGCTCGGCGAAACACGCATTCTCGGCCTTCCCGGCAATCCGGTCGCCTCTTTTGTCTGCGCATTGGTGTTTCTCGAGCCTCTCCTTCGTGCTCTACAGGGCGACCCGGACGCCGGCGCGGATCGTAGCGAGACAGCGATCGCAGGAAGCGACCTCCCCGCCAACAAAGGGCGGCGCGACTATATGCGCGCGCGGCTCTCCACGGGTGAAAACGGGCGGCTCGTCGCGACGCCGCAGCCGCTGCAGGATTCCTCGCTCCTGACTGAACTGGCGCAATCCCAAGCGCTGCTGATCCGCGAGCCGGACGCGACGGCGACGGCGAAAGGCGATCCCTGCCGCATCCTCCGGCTGCCCTGATCCCACGACGCGCGTTCGTGACTTTGGCGCCGCAACATGGCAAAGAACGCGCGCGCCTCGACGCGCCACGTAAAGCAGGCCCGCATGTCGATCATCGATTCCGTCCGCAAGTCGCTCGTTCCGATCCATCCGGAAGGCTATGTCTTCATTGCCGGTTTTGCGGTCGTCGCTTTCCTGCTCGATTGGCTGTCGCCGACGCTCGGCTGGATCGGTTTTATCGCCACGGCTTGGTGCGCCTATTTCTTTCGCGATCCGCCGCGGGTGACGCCGCTTCGCGAGGGGCTGGTCATCTCGCCCGCCGATGGTGTCGTCAGCGCGGTCGGTTTCTTCCTGCCGCCGGCCGAACTCGGACTCGGCGCCGAGCCGATGCAGCGCATTTCTGTCTTCATGAGCGTATTCGACGTGCATGTGAATCGCGCGCCCATCACCGGCCGCATCTCGAAAATCGCCTATAAACCCGGCCTCTTTCTCAATGCAGACCTCGACAAGGCCAGCGAAGACAATGAGCGCAGCGGCATGGTCATCGACGCCTCCTTCGGCCGTTTCGGCGTGGTGCAGATCGCAGGACTCGTCGCGCGGCGCATCGTCGGATTCGTCAAGCAAGGCGAACAGATCGGCGTCGGCGACCGTTTCGGCCTTATTCGTTTCGGTTCGCGCGTCGACGTCTACATGCCGTCATCGGCGCGGCCCATGGTGGCCGTCGGTTCGCGCGCCATCGCCGGCGAGACGATACTCGCCGACATGACAGCGGGCGCCGCGGCGCTGACATTCAAGGCAGGTTGAGCAAGCCATGGCCGATCCCTTCTTCTCCGGGCGTGACGCGCAAGAGGGATCGCTGACGCCCTCTGAACAGCGTCGGCTGCGTTTCCGCAACATTCCCTTGCGCATCGTTCTGCCCAATCTCGTCACGCTGCTCGCCCTGTCGATGGGATTGACCGCCATCCGCTACGGAATCGAAGGAAGGTTTGAGACTGCCGTTACGGCGGTGATGGCGGCGGCGGTGCTCGACGGACTGGACGGCCGCTTGGCGCGCGCGCTCAAGGGCACTTCGCGCTTCGGCGCTGAGCTCGACTCGCTTTCGGATTTCGTCGATTTCGGCGTCGCGCCCGGCCTGCTGCTGTATCTATGGACGCTACACGAAATCAAAGGGCTCGGCTGGTTCGCGGTGCTCGTCTTCGCCATCGCCTGCGCGCTGCGTCTCGCGCGCTTCAATGTGATGATCGACGATCCGACAAAGCCGGCCTGGCACGCCGAATTCTTCGTTGGCATGCCGGCGCCGGCGGGCGCAGTGACGGTGTTATTGCCCCTCTATCTGCATTTCTCGGTTTTGGAGCTCCCGGCGTCCAAGGCGCTAACGCCTTTCTACATCGTCTATGTGCTGGCCATCGCCTTTCTGATGGCAAGCCGCATTCCGCATTTCTCCGGCAAGCGCATCGGGCGCATACCGCGCGATCTGGTCATTCCGGTGCTTTTCGGCGTGGGCGTCACGGCGCTGCTGCTGGCGATCTATCCGATGGAGTTGCTCGCCGTGCTGAGCGTCGCGTTCTTGGCGGCTATTCCGCTCAGCGTGCGGCGCTACAACAGGCTCGCGAAAGCCGAGGCGGATAAGGCGGCTCCGACAGAGGCTCCACAGTCGCAGTAGTCGCTAGGGTTTGGTCTTCGCGACATAGAGGACTCCCGGCAAGTTCTTGAAGTGCGCGTCGCATGTCAAGACATCTGCGCCATGTTCCAGCGACGTCGCGTAGACGATGGCGTCAGCGGTGGCCAGACGATGTTTGGAGCATAATTCCGCAGCTGTTAGCGCGACTTTAGTATCGAGCGGCGCCACCACACAAAGTTGGGTGAAAGCAATCACCTGGTCCGCCCGATCTTCGTTTACCTCGCGGCTCATCCATTTGAAGAGCTCGAGCTGAACGATTGTAGGAACAAGCCATTCATCGCGCGACGGAATGGCCCGTGACAATGCCTTTCCTGTCGGCGATCCAATGAGCCATTCAATCCAAGCCGAAGTATCGACAAGCCGCATCAAAAGCGGTCTTTGCGGTCGCGGTAATTTTCCGCCTTTGCCCCCTTCGCAATCCCTGGCAGTTGATTTCGCTCGGGCACGGGAACGAGCAGCACGCCAGATCCCTTGGGGATGAAGGCGAACTCCTGACCGGCCTTCCATTTGCGCGCTTCGCGAACCGCTTTTGGGATCGAAATCTGAAATTTTGCAGAAAGAGTGGCGGTGTCCGACATTTTCATACGCCGAGCTTATCGATCGTCGATTCGTAAGAAAGTAGTAGCAAGGCCAAGAAAAGGCAAGCTCACCGTGCGGCGAGCGGCGCCAGCGGCTGGGTCTCGACCTTTTGATTGAGCGGCGCCGGCGCGGCTGCGTTAGCCGCTTCGCCGCGGGCATCGATCACGGCCTGCGTCTCGGCCTCCGCCGGGCGCGGCGCCGTCAGCTGCGCGCCGATTTTTCTCACCACGTCGGGCGCTTCGGCGAAGGCGCCGTGACCTATGAAATCGTTTGAGAACGACGAAATATCATGAACGGCGACGCCGAGGCGATCGAGCTCTGCCTTATCTTCAGGATTTGTCGGGTTCATCGCGCCTAGTCGCGGACGGTCGCCGGCAATGCGCGACGAGAGCGACAGCGCGCGATCATTGCTGGCGACGAAGATCGAGACATGCCGCGCATCGAGGCGCGCGACCTGCTGCCGGAAAACGTTGAGGTCGATATCGGGCGCCGCGAGCATGATTTCGCCGAGCTTCCCGTCGAGATCAGCATGGCCGGACTGCGCGACGCCTCGCAAAGTTTCCATCGTCAACCACGCGCCCATCGAATGGGCGAGCACATGGATGCGTCCGACGCCGGGCGCATGCGATAGATCGACGATAAGCTTTTCGAGCGCGTCGCGAGAAACCGTCGCCGCTTCCTTGTCCGACTCGTAGTTGAAGAGTCCGCCTCGGGAATTCCAGATGAAGAGCGCGGGAACGCCGGAAAAGCGTCCGTCGGCGACAATTTGCGCCAGACGATAACGCGCGTCGTCGGCGCCGGTGTTGAAGCCATGGACATAAAGCAGGACGTCGCGCGAATTGCCGATGCGCCCCGAAACATGCGAGGCGACTTCGCCGTAAAACTCCTGCTCATCCATATTGCGCTTCGACAGCACTGTGAAATGGCGCCGCCGATCGGCGCCGCCGAAGCTCGGCCGTTCGACGCTGCCGGCGCGATGGTTGAACGGAACGCCGATCGACGTCAGCGAAAAATGCGCGCGACCGTCGTCAGCCGCGCCTTCGGAGCGCCGGGTCGAAGCCACGAAAATGGCGACGTTCGCCGGCTCGTCCTGCGGTCCGGCGACGAGAGAGACCGCGTTGTTCACATGGCCGTCGACCATGCGCATGCCGTCCGACACGCAGCCGGCAAGCGACGCCGCGGCGAAAAGCGCGCATAAGCGCGCGAGCATGTTCATCAAAAAGTTGCGCAAATTGTTTGGCTCGATTCGGCGTCTGTTCTAGACATCGACGCGCTTCGACTGAGGCGTCAGCCTCTCCCTAATCTCTTTTGCCCCGAGAAAGCGACCAAAGCGGGGCGAGACGCCCGTCTCAATAGGGAAAAAGTCTCGATATTTCATGGAGGCCGCGCAAATCGGTCGCACTTGCGCGAATGCTGACCGCCTGCGCATAGTGCCAAGAAAATAACGTAAGGGAGACCCGACGGCGGCTCAGCCGCGATGTCGGAAACGCTAATGCGAATCAAGGTCTTGGGATCGGGCGCCGGCGGCGGCTTTCCGCAGTGGAACTGCAACTGCGCCAATTGCCGTGCGGTCCGCGCAGGAGCGCCCGGCTTTATGGCCCGCACGCAGTCCTCATTGGCGGTCAGCGCCAATGGCGAAGACTGGCTGCTGCTCAACGCCTCTCCCGATCTGCGCCAACAAATCTCAGCGACGCCCGAGCTTGCGCCCAGCTCTGACAATGGCTTGCGCGCGAGCCCGATAAAGGCCGTGGCGCTGACAAATGGCGACGTCGATCACGTCGCCGGCCTCCTCAACATGCGCGAGGCGCAGCCGTTCAGCCTTTACGCCGCGGGGCGCGTTCTCGATGCGCTGGGCGCCAATCCGATCTTCACGATACTTCAAACCCAGCTCGTGCCGCGCATCGAGCTACGCATGGACGAGACCGTCGCCGTTAGCGGCGCCGGGCTGGACCTCGGACTCGCGATCCGGGCCTTTCCCGTTCCCGGCAAGATCGCGCTCTACCTCGAAAACGCCAACGCGCCGAACTTCGGCACGAGCGCGGGCGACACGCTCGGGCTCGAAATTATCGAAACCGAGACCGGCGAGTCGTTCTTTTACATTCCGGGTTGCGCAAAGCTCGACGGGCCGCTCGCCGAACGGCTTCGCGGCGCTTCGCTCATCTTCTTCGACGGCACGCTCTTCCATGAAAACGAGATGATCGAACAGGGCCTGCTCGGCAAGACCGGTTCGCGCATGGGCCATATCAACGTTAGCGGCGAGGACGGCTCCATCGCCGCCTTCGAGCCGCTCGACGTGAAGCGCAAAATCTACGTGCACATCAATAATTCTAATCCTTTGCTCAACGAATTCTCGGACGAATACGCGACTGCGCAATCGGCCGGCTGGGAAATCGGCGAGGATGGCATGGAGGTCGACCTGTGAACGAGATCGTAGCTCTTGACTGGCGCGAGGCTGCGCCGCTCGCCCGCGACGAATTCGAAGCCGCGATCCGCGCCGTCGGCGCAGAGCGCTATCACGACAAGCATGAGTTCCATAAACTGCTGCACGGCGGCAAGCTCAAGAAGGAGCAGGTCGCCGCCTGGGCGCTTAACCGTTACTGCTACCAGGAGGCGGTGCCGCGTAAGGACGCCGCCTTTATGAGCCGCGTCCATGACCGCGAACTGCGCCGCGAATGGATACATCGCATCCATGATCACGACGGACTCGGCGAGGAAGGCGGCGGCATCGAGCGCTGGCTAGTGCTCACCGACGCGCTCGGCTTCTCGCGTGACTACGTCACCTCTCGCCGCGGCGCCCTGCCCGCGACCAAATTCGCGGTCGAAGCCTATGTGCGCTTTGTCGTCGAGCAGCCGCTCACGGTCGCGGTCGCGTCTTCGCTGACCGAACTCTTCGCGCCATCGATCCATCGTGAACGCATCGCCGGCATGCTCGAAAACTACGATTTCGTCGACGACCATGTGATGGCCTATTTCAAGCGCCGGCTGACCCAGGCGCCGCGCGACTCCGAATTTGCGCTGGGCTTCGTGCTCGACAACGCCAAGACCCGCGCCGAACAGGAGGCCTGCGTCGGCGCCGTGCGGTTTAAATGCGACGTCTTGTGGGCGCAGCTTGACGCATTACATCACGCCTACGTCACGCCAGGGCTGATCCCACCAGGCGCATGGCGGCCAGGGGAAACAAATGTCTGAAGCGCACGCCGCGCGGTTCGTGATCGGCCCTGACTCGCGTCCGGCCTTCACGCGTTACGCGCGGCTGCATGAAGACCGTGCGCGGTCTCGAACAGTCATTCTCGCGCCCGAGCGCGCCTATGAACTCGATCCGATTGGACTCATCGTTCTGCGCGCGATCGACGGCGTAACGCGCGTCGCCGATCTTTGTGCGCGGCTTGCACAGCAATATGCGGCACCGCTCGACATCATCACGCGCGACGTTACAACGCTGTTGCAAGGGCTCGCGGATAAGCGGCTGCTGCGCAACGGGCCTGATGGGTTTGCAGCGCCCGCGCCTTCCGCCTTCGCTTCCTCGATCGCGCCATTTGCGGGAGGCCCCGCGGGGCTGCTCGCTGAACTCACCCATCGCTGCCCGCTGCAATGTCCCTATTGTTCCAATCCGCTTGAACTCGAGCGCTCGAATGTCGAGCTCACCGCCGACGAATGGGGTGAAACCTTCCGTCAGGCGGCGTCGATCGGCGCGTTGCAGTTGCACCTTTCCGGCGGCGAACCGACGGCGCGACGCGATCTTGAAGAAATACTCGCGCATGCGGTCGACGCGGGCCTCTACACCAATCTCGTCACCTCCGCCGTACTGCTCACGCGCGAGCGATTGCAGCGTCTCGCCGAGGTCGGCCTCGATCACGTGCAGGTTTCCATACAGGATGTCGTTCCAGAGAGCGCTGACCGCATCTCAGGCTATCAGGATGGCGTCGCCAAGAAGCGCGACGTCGCGCGCTGGACACGCGAATTCGGCATGGGATTGACGATCAACGCCCCAATGCATCGGCAGAACATCGCGCACTTACCGCAGATCATTGATTTCGCCGTCGAGGTCGACGCGCAGCGCATAGAGATCGCGCATATCCAATATTACGCCTGGGCGCAGGTGAACCGCGCCGCGCTCATTCCGACGCGCGAAGCCTTTATGGAAACGGTCGGAATCGTGGAAGAGGCGAAGAAACGTCTCGCCGGCGTTCTCAATTTCGATTTCGTTATTCACGACCATTACGCCAAGCGACCGAAAGCCTGTACCGGCGGCTGGGGCCGATCGATCATGGCTGTGACGCCGTCAGGCAAGGCCCTGCCTTGCCACGCGGCGCAGACGCTGCCGGGGCTAATTTTCGACAATGTGCGCGAGAAACCGCTCGGCGACATTTGGCGCAACGGGGCGGCCTTCAACGCGTTCCGCGGCACGGAGTGGATGAAGGAGCCTTGCCGTTCTTGCGACCGCCGCGAAATCGATTTCGGCGGCTGCCGCTGCCAGGCTTTCGCGATCGCCGGCGACGCAGCGGCGACGGATCCCGCCTGCCATCTCTCGCCGGACCATGCGCGCTTCGCCGCTTACGCCGAAGTCGAGTCGCATGCGCCGGCGCCCGATTTCGTCTACCGCCGCTATGGCGGCGCCGCGGCGTCAACGGCGCGCGCCAAGGAGCCGGCGTAGCGTTAGAGCGCGCCGCGACGATAGGGCGTCGCGAGACCGCAGCGGCCGCGGCCCGCAAAAAATTCAACTCCGGTAAGAAAAGAGCAACTTCCGCGAGGCATATTAAGGCCCGTCTCGCGGAGTTAAGAATTTGTTTCGCATAAGTGGCGTAACGGAGCTTGTCGCATGAAGTCGCGGGATACGCTTGTCCGGCTGAAACGTTTTCAGGCCGAGGAAAAACGCCGGCGCGTCGTCCAGCTTAATACGATGATCGGCGAATTCACGCGCATGGCCAATGAGCTCGATCGCGAGATTGGCCAGGAAGAGCGGCGCGCCAACATCAACGACCCCAATCATTTCGCCTATCCGACCTATGCGCGGGCGGCGCGCACGCGACGCGACAATATCCTTGCGTCAATCGGCGAGCTGCGCGGGCAGCTTGAAGAGGCTGAAGCGCAGTTCAAGGAGGCGAGCGAAGATTTCGCCAAGGCGCAAAGCCAGGAGGCGCGGGATCGCGGCGCCGAGCGCATGATCGATGTGGTCGCCGAGCGGCGCCATACCGAAATGCCGCAAGCGTTGCGCCGCGCTTAGCGCCCGAACAGCCGCCAACGCAGCCTGCCTCGAGGCGGGCGCGCCCAAACGCCGAAGGTTTTTTTGCGAACGGCATTGACCTCTTCGCCTCTGGAGAGAGCGTTGGCGACTGAGGCGACGTCGACGTCGAACCGCCGGAAAAGAAGCGTTGCGCCGGAACGTCCCGCCTCGATGAAGGCGAGTTCGAAACGCGCGAGATCTGCAAGCCAAGGCGGCTCCAGCTGGCGACAAGCAATACGCGTGTCGATGAGCGCGGCGAGCACCGCGGCGTCTGTGCGGTGTTTCTTGTCTCGTGCAACGCCCCGGATCGTCTCACACAGAAGCGGGTTGAATCGATCGCCCAACGCATGCGCGGTGAGTGGCAGCGCTTTGCGCGCATAGAGCGCGCGCTTGCCAATCAGGCTCTGCGCAAAGGCTTCCATTTCGCGCCGATCGATCGAGGCGAGGCGCTGCGTTTCATGCATGCTTAGACCGAACCGAGGCGCCACGGCGATCGGCGACTCGAAAAATTCGCGGCGTAAATCTTCGTCGGTGAAGAGGCGCGCCAACAGCGCCTGCGTCTGCGCTAGCGCCATCGCCCGTTCTCGACCATCGTCGTGCGCGCCCGCGCCACTTCGTCAATTAATTCGTTGAACGGCGGAATCTTTTCATCCCGCTCCAGAACCACGGCTTTGACCGGCGCGCGCGCGACGACGCGATCATAGAGCATCCAAACTGCTTCGCTCGTCGTAGCGTCATGGCTATCGATCAGCACGCCATTGCGCTCGCGTCCGCCGGCATAATGCATTTGCACGAGCCTGTCCCAGGGCCAGCGTTCGAACTCACCTTCGGCGCCCATGCCGAAATTCATCGCATTCACATGCATATTGGCGACGTCGCATAGCCAGCCGCAATCCGTCGCCTCAAGCGTGCGCGATAAAAACTCCGGCTCATCCATCTCGCCGCCAGGAATGCGCACGACGCAAGTGATGTTTTCCAGGATCAGCGGCGTCTTGATGCGCCTGCGCACGAATTCAACGTTGCGCGCGACGACGTCGATCGCTTCCTGCGTATAGGGCAGAGACGCAAGATGGCCGATGCTCACGCCGCCAGCGCGCGTGAAGCACAGATGCTCGCTCCACCAGGGCGGATCGATGCGTTCGATCAGCGCCGCCACTTTATCGAGATAGCGCGGATCGACCCCGTCTGCGCTGCCGATCGAGAGATCGAGTCCATGCGCAACGAGCGGAAAATGCGATTTTAGAAGCTCGAGCTCGTCGAGCTTCTCTTTCGACGCGTCGAGATAATGATCGGCGATGATCTCGACGAAATCGATTTGATCCCGGTAAGCGAAGAGATCGGCGCGAAATTGCGGGCGATAACCGATACCCGATCCGAGAGCCGGCGCGTCAATCGCCGTCACCGCTCGCTCCACCGTCGCCGCAACTGCCGCCGCAACTCGTTCCGCAATCGGCGCCGGCGCTTCCAGAGCCGCGGCTGAAAGCTTCGGCGAACATCGCCTCAGTCGTGCCTTTAAGCGGCGAGAATCCATAGAGGCCGATGAGAAACAGCGCGGCGCCGCCGAAGGCGCGCGCCTCCGGTCCGGGCGACCCAATGTGACCGATCGCTTCCTTCAAACGGCCGCCGTAGGCAAGCCGCATCGCTTCGAGATAGGCGTGGCCGCGACGGCTCGCATGCGTTCTCGTCAGCACATAGGCGAGCGCGAAAAGGACGGCGACGGACGCAGCTGCGAGAAAGACGAGGTAGGCGACGTTCGCCGAACCTTTCTCCCATTCGACATAGATCTTCGCAAGCGCCAGACCGACGATGATCAGCGTTCCGCCGATCTGCGCGCGGCGGCGCCAGATCTTCACGGACTGAGGCTTGATCAGCTCCTCCGCCGCGAGTTTGGCGCGAAGCGGCGCAAGCAGCTCAAGCAACCGCCGCCGCAGGCTGAGATCCTCGAAGAGCTTATGCGCCTTCGGCTTCGTCTGCACGGCTTCGAGCAGGCGCGTCTCCATGGCGTTGAGTTCGCCCGGCTGCGGCTGCTTTTCCGTGGGAACAACGTGATCCTCAGCGGCGAGCCCGACGAAGCCGCGCTGCGCAAGATCATAGATCAGCGTTCGAATGACCTGATTGACGCCGCCCTGCAGGAAGGCCACCTCCATCGCATCGGGGTTTTGCGGCACAGGCGGCGGCGGGCGGCGGTCCGTGCGATCCGCGAGGCGGATGCAAAGATAAGCCGCCGCCAGCACGATGATGACGACGAGGCCGAAGAAATTGAGAAATTCTGGCCCGGGAAGATTGAGGAGAGGAATATTCTGCACGCCGTTTGCCTCAGTGCGTAACCATGTCTTGCGCAAGGCGTCGAGCCTGCAGGGTCGCGACCGCCAAGACCGCCATGCCGATCGCTTGATGCGCAAGGGCCAGCGCAATGTGCGGCGATCCGGCGAAGGGCGGCTCGACCAGCACTAACGTTGCGATTCCGAGCGCGATCTGCATGAGCACATGGCCGAACAGGATCCCGGCGCCGCGTCGCGCGCGCCCTTCCGCGTTCATCCAGGCATCCAGAAGATGCGCCAGCGCCAAAGCAAAGATCACATAGGCGATCATGCGGTGAAAGAATTGGACGGTGACAGGATTGTCGACGAGGTTGGTCCAGACCGGCTCCAATCGCCACAAGACGTCGGCCGGCGGAATGAAACTGCCGTCCATCAGCGGCCAGGTATTGTCGATGAGCCCTGCCCGCAATCCGGCCACCAACCCGCCAGCGAAAATCTGCAGAAAAACAAAAGCGAGAATCGTCAGCGCCACGGCCTTCAACCGGCCTGCACCCTCATGCACGAGAGAGACGGCGCGCGGCCCTAAGCCGCCAGCCACCCATAAACAGGCGGAAAAGATCAGCGCCGCAAGCAGCAGGTGAATCGCGAGGCGCTCCTGCGCCACCTCGATGCGATTGACGAGCCCGGACGCCACCATCCACCAGCCGACGCCCCCCTGAAGGGCGCCGAGCGCAAGAATGCCGAGAAGCTTCGGCTTCACCGAGCGCGGCAGGCGGCCAGTCGCCCAAAACCAGACGAGCGGAACCGCGAAAACGACGCCGATCAGGCGTCCGAGAAGGCGATGCGCCCATTCCCAAGCGTAGATGTATTTGAACCCGGAGAGATCCATGTCCGGGAACAGTTCCTTATACTGCGGGATCTGCTTGTATTCTTCGAACGCCTCCTGCCACTCCTGCTGCGAGAGCGGCGGGAGCACGCCCGTGACCGGCTTCCATTGCACGATCGAGAGGCCTGATTCGGTCAGCCGCGTCGCGCCGCCGACGATGACCATGAGAAAAACCAGCGCCGCGACGACCCACAGCCAGTTGCGCACCGCGATCGCGTTCGCTTCAGTCGCGTGGTGCCTAATTGCCGGGACTGGATGGGGAAAGTGCAGCCAATCTTCCATGAGACGCCGGGGGTTGGGACGCGAAGGACGGCGGCCAGTTAAGGGATGCGGCCATCGCTTGTCCACACCTTGGAGCCGGCGCTCTAACCGCGGCCCGATTTTGGGCTGAAAAGAGCGACGCAGCGGATGTAAGAATAGTGGGGCTTGAGTCGAGGAATCAGGTGATAGGCAAGAGCCAAGAAGCCATGCGCACCATCGGCGAGGTCGCGGAGAGCCTCGACCTTCCCGCGCATGTGCTGCGCTTCTGGGAGACCCGCTTTCGGCAGATCAACCCATTAAAGCGCGCGGGCGGGCGGCGCTTTTACCGGCAGCGCGACATCGATCTCGTGGCCGCGATCCGCCACCTGCTCTACCAGGAAGGCTATACGATCAAGGGCGTGCAGCGCATTCTCAAGGAGGACGGCGTCGACGCTGTCCTCGCCGGCGCCGGGCGCCGGCAGGGAGAGCTCCCGATAGGCGAGCCGCCCCTCCCGCCCGGAGTCAGAGGCGGTTGGGAGCCGATCGAGCCGGCCGACTATGAAGAAGACGAAACCGACGAGGCGTTCTCAGCCGACGACGACGCTCTGCGCGCGGACCGCCCCGATCTCGCGAGCAACGAGCCGCCCCACGGCGCGGCCCCGTTTATCGAGATTGATGCGCCTCCCGAATCGCCTGCGGTCCGTATCGAGCGGCGCGAACGCGCCGAGCGGCAAGCGCGCATCCTGCGCGAGGTTCTGGCCGAGATCGAAGAATGCAAGCGCCTGCTCAAGCTGACGAAGCGCTAGGGGCCGGCGTTGCCAGCGCCGCACAGCCTCACTATAACGGCGCCAGTCGGAGTGTAGCGCAGCCCGGTTAGCGCACTTGTCTGGGGGACAAGGGGTCGTGGGTTCGAATCCCGCCACTCCGACCATTGAGCCTATCGTTTTGAAGTCAGACCCAGTTGTCACTTAAAGTGGAAACAGCTTGCTGGGCTAGGAACGGGCTAATGTCGTGACCGTTACCTACCGCGCAGGACGTTGGTTGAAGTTCAATGGCTCGCCGCGCCGTGCGACGGATATGCATTCACCGGGATCGAATAACCACCTCGGACCGCCTATTTTCTCCAGAATTTGCGCGGTGTTACACTGGTTACACGCCTCTATTGATACGTCGTTGTAACTGACCGGCTGGAACCGGAAACACCCAGCTGATTGAGCGAATGCTGGCGCTGCCGTCAGGCCCAGCAAGGTAGGAAAACCAATAAATGCCAGTGTGAGAGTATGCTTCATTGGAATTTGTCCTTATTCTTAATTCAGGTCGCAATTCCGCGCCATCACAGTAAACAACAACAATAGTAATGCTGGTTGTCGCGCCCGTAAACACAATTGTGGTTCATTGCTCGCCCCCTAACCACGGAAGTGCTGCATGCCGCACCCGGGGCGTTTTACCTGAGTCGAGCTTGCCAGCATCCAAACGCTGTGCCGTTGATTGCACTGCAGAACGCCCCAGAGGTACGTGGTAGGTCCCGATGCTTCATCGGTTCGACGCGCGGATCTCGCGAAGTGCATCTGATGCGGATTGGGCGTGATTCGGGCGAATGACGCCGGATGCGAGTGCTCACAGTCAAGGGTGTTCCGCAGAAACCCCAGCGGCAGCAGCAAGAATGGAATGATCTGCCATATTGGTCGTTAAGATCACTGCATCCTTCGGACACTGCAAAGCAAAGACGGCGTCACCCAAGTTCCGGCAATCTTTGTCCTCCAATGGGCGCTCTGGGTGCCGAACAAGTTGGCGCAGAATCTGTCTTCGCTTTGTTGTCTCAGCTTTCGCAGGCAGCGATTCACAAGCTTTAAACAATTCTGCTGTTAGCGCACTCTTCCCTGTGAACTGTGAACGCAAACAACAGTCGTCAGTAGGGCAATGCACGGGCTTGTCTATTATCAAACGATGTTTGTTGATGACAGGGTCTCTTTCTTCGTAGCAAGAAAGAGGCTCCACAACATTTGTTGCAAGGTGTCGACGCTGCATCCACGCGTAAAAGATCTTCGTTTTTAACCACACTTCAGCTTCTTTCTTTTTAATTTCACCCATGGTTCGGCCAGGATGCTTCGTTATAAAATCAGACGGCAAGGCCTTGCTAATACTACCCTCGAAATCCGCCAAGGCCTGCAATGCTGTCGACATCTTATTGAACTGTCGCCGAACTGAGGGGATGGTCGCTACAGCATCTTCCCATGAAGAAAGAGAAACAACCTTATTGTAAAACCACACGTAGTTACGTAACGGTCCGGCTTTAAATTCCTTAATCGCATAGGTTGGCAGTTCTGTAATGTCATAACGCGACACGGCCGTACGCGCGCATCGCCCCTGTTCGTTCTGTTTAAGCAGCGCATCGGTCAATATTGTTGTGTCGAGAAAGGCCTTAGTTGGCAAGCGCGTCACTCAGTTCATTTGCTATGGCGGGATCAGTTGAAAGCCCCGACTTATTTAGAGCAGCAATCAGTGGCATTGCCCGCATGAAATCGACATACGGATTTTTTGCCAGTTCGATGATGCAGCTTTGAATCGCGCTTAGTTGATTACGTTCGAGCGGTTGCCCCCGCCGGTTTTCTAACGCGTAAAAATGGCAAGAATTAAAGCAGCGAAACCGCTCTCCACATCTGAACCAACGAATGCCTCTGCCATCTCTGAATGTGCAATCGTTACCTCGTAATCCGCGCCGATAGGATCGTCTGAGTCCAGCAACTTGATTGCGGAGGTGAACCGCGTTTCTATAGAATTTAATAAATTGACTTGTTCTGAAAGCGCTCGCGTCTCTTCCGCTTCTGATGAGTAAAGTTCGCTAACGGTCGCGTCACGAAACGCTTTAGACCCAGTTGCCAGTCCTGGATTTCCAGCGTCCTCGGACCGTCGCATTGAATCCCCCTGCGCGAGAGATGTTGCTCGGTATTCCGACAGGTCTACGATCTTGGCCGAAGTTGCTTCAGACATCTAGGAACTCCGACAAATCTCTTTTCATAAGACGCAACCAATCTTCAATGAGCGCCGGAGCGCTGAAACGTCCAACAGGAACAGGTAGTAACGTATACATATCGACATCGACAACAACAACAGTTCTTTGGGCATGTACGCCGGAAAGTTCGTCAAACTCTTTTGGGGTCTCGATATTAAGTTTGAGTTGCGCTGTCTTGATCCGCGCCAAGCACCCTCGTGATTCATCCTCCCACCTCATAGTGTGCTCAAACTCTTTCAAGCCGCCCTTAATATTGAAATATTTTTCTTTTGGCGGCTTTGCCCTGACAACACCTTGGATATATACAATTGCTTCATCTACATTGTTAAACTTTTTCTCGAATATTATTCTAAACCCAATCCTATCTATTACGTTTATCTCGAGCCTTGAGATAACTTCCTCACAAAATATTGCACCTAATCTTTTGAACTCTTCCAAGTTTCCAACATGCATCGTGGTGATTAGGCATCTTTCGATCTGCACCGTGCCGTCCGTGCGCGCATCTAAACTAAACATTTGCAAGTTGGGTTGAACATTTTTGGGTGATATTTCGGGATAGTAACTTGCTATTTTTCGCCAAATTGAACCTGCTCGATCCCAAAGCAGAAACGCCGTAGCATATCTCAGCTCCAGAGCGGCTTGCTGAATTTTGAAATCCGTCAAGTCTACAGGCACGGCGCGCCCTCAATTCATATAAGACCATTAACACTATAACGAGCGCTCGAGCTTCAGCCAAGAATGACCTCTCCCGGCTCAAGAGCAACGGGATCACGTTCATGCCGTGGCATCGACCCGCTAAAAATATCCGTGTTATTCGCTTTGAGAGTCAGACTCACCCCGCCGCCTGAAGTTGCGCCAACGCCTTCTTCGCCAAAGCGGCGCCTCTACGCGAATATTTCAGCAGATGCGTCCCATAGGCGATCTTGCGCGCGCGGCGCAGATAGGCGATTGCCCGTTTGACATGCCGATTGGCCTGCGCCTTTTGCGCCATCACCGCATGATCGATCGCATTGTCGATGTGCTCGACAAAAGAGGAGCTGTGAGCCGGCTCTTCTCCATAGGGGATCGCCTTATTAATTTCCGCTATGGCCTCGGCGATATGATCCTCGGCAAGCGCAATGCTGGGGATGGCAAACGCGGCGAGCGCGGCGCCGATTGAAGCGCTCAGGAATACACGTCTATCCATGGTGCTCTCCTATCACTTGCGACAAAACCGCCAGGGTCGGTGCGGCCTGGCCCACATCGAGCTACCTAGCGCCTAGCCGTGACCGCGACAGGGCTGCGGCGCAGAGTCGCAAATGGCATTTCAGCTTGTCCTTGCTAAAAGCGCGCGGACCGAACCGCCGCGCCCCTCAAACAGCGCCGGCGCTAGTGCGCCTTCCTTCTCAACGCGTCGACCAGGACGTGGGCCGCGGGCCCAGAAGAGGCCGGGTTCTGCCCGGTAATCAGCAAGCCGTCAGTCGTGACGAATGGGCGCCAGTCTCCAGCCTTCTCGAACTTGGCGCCTTCTGACGTCAACGCGTCTTCGACCAGGAAGGGAACAACTTTGGTGAGCCCGACCCGCAGCTTCCTCGCTATTGGTGAAACCAGTGACCTTCTTGCCTTCGACGAGCGGCCGTCCGTCGGGAGTCTTGACGTTACGGAGCGCGCCAGGCGCGTGACAGACCAGCGCGATGGGCTTGCCGGCGGCCAAAAACGCTTCGATCAGTTTAATCGAGTTCGGGTTCTCCGGGAGGTCCCACATCGGACCGTGTCCGCCAGGGTAGAAAACGGTGTCGAAGTCCTCGGCCTTAACGCTGTCCAAGCGCAGCGTCGAAGCGAGCTGAGCATTCGCGGCGGCGTCGGCTTCGAACCGGCGCGTAAGATCGGTCTGGAAATTCGGCTCGTTGCTTTTTGGGTCGAGAGGCGGCTGGCCGCCCTTAGGCGAGGCAAGCACGATTTCCGCGCCCGCGTCTTTAAACGCGTAGTAAGGCGCCGCCAGTTCCTCGAGCCAAAAGCCGGTCTTGCGGCCGGTGTCGCCGAGCTGATCGTGCGACGTGAGGACCATCAGGACTTTCATCGCAGTCTCCTTTGCTTGCGAGTGCGTTGCGGATGCGGTCAGCGCAGCGCGGCCACAAATCGATCTGATCGAAACTCATGCGAAGCCATACGAGGCATAGAGGTCAAAGGCCTGGATCGCCTCCAGACGGCGCGCCAATGGCGCCGCTCATGTCCGCTCGGCTTTTTGAAGGTTTATCGACTCTCACCACGTGGCGATAACCGGATCGTGACGCGCATGTTCCGATCAGGCGAAACGCCTCTGCGACGCTATCGCTAAAGAAACGACGCGGCGCGACTTCAATCGAATACGCATTGTCGCTCGGCGGAGCCGCTCTAACTAGCGTGCTGCTCTGCAATGTTGCGAGGCGGCAATGTCGGTCCAGCGCGACTATGGCCGGGTAGCTGAGACGCTGCTAATCGTCTTCATGTTGGCGGCGGTCAACGCCACCCTGTTCACCGTCATCTATCGGATGCTGCGGTAGCAGGACACGCTGCGCGCCATTCCAAACCAGACGAACGTGAGCTGGCTCTACAAATGCGCAGGCGCGACATCGCGCAAGCCGCCTTGGCGGCGAACGAGCCGCCGCCACAGAGATTAGAGATATTTTTGGTGGTGGTTGCTTTCGGCTTTCACGCTTTCGGCGTCGTTGCGGCCATCATATGTGATGATCGCCAAGCCGCTAATAATTTTAGACGCGATCGACCACGCTAACGCGCCGGCTATCGGGTGTACCAAACATAGATGATGGAAAAGGCCAGAGCGAGCGCAAAGCCAATCATTGCGTTGCGCAGAAAGCCGCCGCCGAATTCATCCATCTCGCTTCTCCACTGCGCGCCGTCCTGAACACTCTGGCGCAAGCCCATGAATTGCGCAACGACCGGACCGCGCGTCGCGCATTTCGTCTTGCCACATTCTTGAGTATATTCTTGCTCAGGCGCAATTGTTCCCGCCGCGCCCGCCGACTCTAGCCCTAAGGAAGGATGCCGCGATGAAAGTCGATCTCGGCGCGCTCTCCGTCGTTCTCAATCAGAGCACGGAAACGCCGGGACCCCTGTCCGGCGCGACCTTCGTGGTCAAGGAGAACATCGACGTCGCAGGGCATGTGTCGACGAACGGGCACCCGACTTGGGCGAAGACTCACAGCTCCGCCGAGCGCAATGCGCCTGTCGTCGATCGCTTGCTTGGCGCAGGCGCAAGGCTCGTCGGCAAGACCAATATGGACGAGATGGCCTATAGCCTGCTTGGCGCCAATCCGCATTACGGCACGCCGATCAATCCGGCTGCGCCGGATCGGCATCCCGGCGGCTCGTCTTCGGGTTCGGCGGTCGCCGTCGCGGCGGGACAGGTGAATTTCGCCATCGGCACCGACACCGCCGGCTCTTGTCGCGCGCCCGCGGCGTTTTGCGGGGTTTTCGGCTTCCGCGCGTCGCACGGCGCAGTATCAATGGAGGGAATCATCCCGCTTGCGCCGTCTTTCGACGCCATCGGCTGGTTTGCGCGCGACATCGGCGTCATGGCGTCGGTCGGCGAGGCTTTGTTGCCGAAAGCGAAGAAGAACGCGGAGGTCGGAGAAGCCGTGCTGCTTACCGACGCCTTCTCCGGAGTCGAAATGGATTTCGCATCGGCGGCGGCGCAGCCGATCGACGCCCTAAAGTCGTTCGGCCCCTGGCGCGAAGCGACGCTCGGCGAGGATTTCTTCAAGACGGCGCTTGGGCATTTTCGTAACATGCAGGCCTTTGAGGCCTGGGCGGCGCATGGCGCTTGGATCACGGCGAACAGCCCGACCTTCGGCAAGGGCGTCGAACAGCGCTTTGCCTATGCGGCCAAAGTCACTGCAGATCAAAAGAAGGCCGCCGAGGCCTTCCGCGACAAAGCGCGCAAGAAAATTGACGCCATCCTTGGCGCAAATGGCTTCATCGTTATGCCGACGACGCCGTTCCGGTCGCCGCTGCTCACTGAAAGCGAAGAGACGCTTGACGCAAAGCGCTATCAGATGATGCGCCTCTTTCTCATCGCAAGCTTTTTCGGCCTGCCGCAGATCAGCCTGCCGCTGCCGACGACGGAAGCGCCGGTCGCGCTCTCCTTGATCGGCCGCCGCGGCTCTGACCGCGCGCTGATCGCCTTTGCGCAGCGGTTCTGCGCGCAGATGAGAAAGTCGCTTTGAGTTTTCCCTATTGTGGACAGCGGGTTGTCATTCCCGGCCGGCCGCGTCGGGAATGGCATCGGGTAGCTCAAGAGATGCGACTTTACTCACCCACTCGGCTGCGGACTGTGGCCGAGCAAATCATTGATGCGCCCCGTCAGCCGCTCGCGCACGTCGCGATAGGCGTCGAGAATGGCTTCGCGGGAGCCTTGGACAGCTGTGGCGTCGGGCGTCGGCCAATAGACGACGTCAACGGCCATCGCGCGCGTGAATTCCAGCGCCCTGTGATGGGCTTCGGGCGACAGCGTCACGATCAGATCGAAGTTTGAATCTTCGAGATCTTCGAAAGTGTGCGGCTTGTGCCCAGAAATGTCGACGCCGATTTCGTCCATAGCCGCTATGGCGAAAGGGTCCGGCGCGCCGCGCTTCAGTCCGGCCGAAGCAAAATAAATTTCGCGGCCGAAATAGTGCCGTGCGATCGCCTCGGCCATTGGCGATCGGACAGTATTCAGCGTGCAGGCGAAGAGTATCGATTGGGGGCGCGCCACGTTGCTAACGCGTTCTCATCGCTGGCTTGGCGCCGACTGCCGGTCCCGTTCGATGAACGCCGCAAGCTCCTTTGTCTGATCGGTGAAGAGTTGCAGCTCGTTGATGTCGAGCGGTTCGCTCAAGCGCTGCATGAGCAGCAGATCGCGGCCCTCCGAGAAAGCCGGCGCCAGACCACAAAAGAAAAATCCCAGCCTGCGCGCGCTCTCAACGAGGAGCGGCAAGCCAGGATCTTCGAGATGCGCCGAAAGCTGCATGGCGCGAGCCCCAAGTCCGCTGACATCGTTCGTCGCCTGCGCCAGTTCGATGGCGGCGTTAGAGCCGATCGTCTCGAATCGGATCCTGCCATAGCCTCCATCGTTGACAGCGATGCTCGTCATCGACCGCGTCTCTGTCGGTGTCCTGCCGCCGCTCAGTGAGACGCTGACGCCGAGGCTGTCGTACGTCGACGAAATGACATCGCGATATTCATTCGGCGCCACGATCTCGCATGTTCGCGCTGATTTCAGGAATCTGAACGTCAGAAGGAAACTCTGGCGCTGTCCGGCCGTCGGCACAGGCAAATCTTTAGAGTGCAGCGTCTCAGGCGCCGCGCCGAGCAGAATGGCGCAGGTCGGCATACCGGCGCGCTCGTCGTTACGCTGCGAAAATGTGTGAGTGGTGACAGGCTCGGCGTAGATTCCGACGAGCCCGAGTTTGACGGCCTCGTCGGTCAGCCGCTCGGTCATGCGCTCAAGGAGATGACGTCCGCGGTAAGACGGCAGCACGACCGCTTCGCCACGTTCGGCGATCAGCGCCCCAGGGTCGCGTTCGAGCGCCACATGTCCGATGACTTCACCGCGCGCATCGCGGCTCACCATCGGAATTAATTCTCCGTTCTCGACTTTCCGCCAGTAGCGATACGGCGAGAAGACTTCCCGGTGAACGTAATTATGTCCATAGACGGCGAGGAAGCAGCGCGCGATCGCCGCCGAGTCGCGCTCCTGAGGCGCGTCGATTTGCACGGCCTCTGTCGGCGCCGTGGCTGCGGCTTCGGAGATCGACGCCTCTACTCCAACCATTTCGCGAGAGGTCTCGATACTGCGATGAAGCGTGATCTCCCAGCCATCGACGCCGCGCTCGCGATAGGACAGACCGCCGCCCCGTTGCAGATGCGCGCCAAGCGAAGGAAGAATGGCGGAAAATCGGGAATGGCCGTACAGTAGAATTTTCGCTCGCACTTCGCCTTTGGACGACGAGAGAAGAACCGCGGCGCGTTCGGGTTGCCCACTCGACTGGCAAAGCACTCGCCAAATTTGCTCGGCGTCGCTAGCGATCAGGCTTGCAATCGCCGCAGGAACCTTTTCGACAAGCGACGCTTCGCGCACGAAGGCGCGTAGAAGTTCGCCGCCGTCCGCTTCCATCGACAGCCGCAGTTCGGCGAAGTGATCCGTATTGCCTTTGCCCATGCGACGAATTCCATAATGACAAATGCGACGTGACTCAGCGCCGCGCAACGCGGCGCTTCATCATTGCCGCGCTAAGCATTGCGCTCAGCCTTTCCAGTGCAGCGCCGTGATCAACGTGAAGAGGCGGCGCGCCGTGTCCTGATCCGTGTCGACTTTTCCTTTCAGGCGTTCAAGGAGAAGCTGCGCGCCTTCGTTGTGAAGACCGCGACGGCCCATGTCGATCGCCTCGATTCTGCTGGGCGTCGCATGGCGGATCGCCGCGTAATAGCTTTCGCAGATCATGAAATAGTCTTTGAGAATGCGTCTGAAAGGCGTCAGCGAGAGAATATGGGTGACGAGGCAGACGCCTCCCGCATCGCAGATCTTAAAGACGAGCTTCGCGTCGACGAGCGAAATCAGCAGCGCGTAAGGCCCGCCGTCGTAACCGACAAGCGAAAAGCTGTTTTCCTCGATAAGATCGTAAATCGCAATCGCGCGTTCATGCTCCTGATCGGCCGAACCGCGTCCGATCGAATTTTCATCGAGCGTGACGGAGATCAGCCGCTTCGACTCGTTTGAGTCCACGCCTCACGCCCCGAGCTGATTGAGGCGGATAGAAACCGAGCGCGCATGGGCCTGCAGACCTTCGGCGTCGCCGAGCGTCACGGCGGCGGCGCCGATGGCGCGCAGCGAGTCCGCGTCGCATTTGAGGATCGACGTGCGCTTGACGAAATCGAGCACGCTTAAGCCCGACGAGAAGCGCGCCGAACGCGCCGTCGGCAGCACATGGTTCGAGCCGCCGACATAATCGCCGACGGCCTCCGGCGTATAGGCGCCGATAAAGATCGCGCCAGCGTTCGAAACGCGCGCCGCGAGACCTTCTGCATCTTCACTAATGATTTCGAGATGTTCGGCGGCGATGCGGTCGGCGAGCGGAATGGCGTCGGCGAGAGTCTTCACGAGAATCGTCGCGCCATAGTCGCGCCAAGAGGCGCCGGCGATTTCCTTGCGCGAAAGCGTCGAGAGATGCCGTTCGACGGCGGCGACGACAGAGTCGGCAAGAGCGGCGTCATCGGTGATCAGAATCGATTGCGCGGATTCGTCGTGCTCCGCCTGCGCCAGCAGATCGGCGGCGATCCAGTCGGGATTGGCGGTCGCGTCGGCGAGGACCAGCACTTCGGAGGGTCCGGCGATCATGTCGATGCCGACCTGGCCGAACACCCGGCGCTTCGCCGCCGCCACCCAGGCGTTGCCCGGCCCAACGATCTTGGCGACAGGCGCGATGGTCTTCGTGCCATAGGCGAGCGCCGCCACCGCCTGCGCGCCGCCGATCCGATAGATTTCGTCGATGCCGGAGCGTTTCGCGGCGGCGAGCACCAGCGGCTCGACATGGCCGCCGGGCGTCGGAACCACCATGACGATGCGCTTTACGCCGGCGACTTTCGCCGGCACGACATTCATCAGCACTGAAGAGGGATAGGCGGCGGTGCCGCCGGGCACATAGAGACCCACGGAGTCGAGCGGCGTCCAGCGCCAGCCGAGTTCGACGCCGGCGGCGTCGCGAAAGCGCAAATCCTGCGGCCTCTGCCGCTCGTGAAAGGCGGTGATGCGCTCGAGCGCCAGATCGAGCGCCGCAAGCTGCTCGGACGAGCATTTGGCTTCCGCCGCTGCGACCTCTTCGCGAGAGACCGCGATTCCGGTTTCCTCAAGGTCGATGCGGTCGAATCGCTTGGAATAGTCGACGAGGGCCGCATCCCCGCGAGCGACGACGTCCTCGATGATGCCGCGAACGGTCGCATCGACGTCCTGCGACGCCTCCCGCTTCATAGCGAGCAATGACACGAAACGCTGTTCAAAATCGGGCGCCGAGGCGTCCAAACGCAGGGTCATGATCCTCTCCAGCCGGAAGTTCGGCTGTCATGGCCCTCGGCGAGCGTCCTCGTCAAGTTCGCCGCCGAAATCATGGATCGGCCGGGCGGCGACTTTCCAACGCGGACCCATGTCGCAAAGTTGCGCCTCGACGCATTCAACCTCCAGCGCGATCGACGCGCCGCCGGCGAAATAGAGCCGGATGACCCCCGACGGCGGCTCGGCGTCAGGCTCGAAAGTGACCGCGAGCAGCTCAAGAATGGCGTCCAGCCGGTCGCGAGCGACGCGCTGGCAACGCACGCGCTGAACGCCCTCGAAATGGAGGCCGCAGCGGCAGCGCTCCAGACGTCCGTCAAGCTCGGCGGCCCAATCGAAACGCGACCCGATGAGGGCGAACCGACGCTTCTCGGGAATAAACGCGATGTCGCCGACACGCACCAGAGCGTCCTGCAAATGCGCCGACAAGAGCGAAAGGTCCTCGCTGTCGAGCGCGTGGAGGCGCAAAGCGGGCGCGCTACAAGGCCGGCTGGGTGGCTCCATATCCTCTCCTCCTTCGCCCGATATGGCGAAGGGCGCCGGGGGACGCAACCCTATGCGCGGCGCTGGCGGCAATATTGGCCAACGACCGTTCTATCTCCTGACCACAGCCCTCGCCCTGAGGAGCGCGCGCAGCGCGCGTCTCGCACTGAGCGAACTGCCTCAATCCTGAAACGGATTGTGCACGAGGATCGTGTCCGCGCGCTCGGGGCTGGTCGAGAGCAAAGCGACCGGCGCCCCGATCAGCTCTTCAATGCGGCGAACATATTTGATCGCCTGCGCCGGCAGATGCGCCCAGGAGCGCGCGCCGCTCGTCGATTCCTTCCAGCCGGGGAAGCGCTCATAGATCGGCTGCACCCGCGACTGCGCCGCCTGCGAGGCCGGCAGGCGCTCGATGCGCTTGTCGTCGAGCATGTAATGCGTGCAGATTTTGATCTCGTCGAAACCGTCAAGAATATCGAGCTTCGTCAGCGCGACGCCATTGATGCCCGACGTCTTCACCGCCTGACGCGTCAGCACGGCGTCGAACCAGCCGCAACGCCGTCGACGCCCCGTGTTGGTGCCGAATTCGCGGCCGCGATCGCCGATCAATTGGCCGATCTCGTCATGAAGCTCGGTCGGGAACGGACCGCCGCCGACGCGCGTCGTATAGGCCTTGGCGATGCCGAGCACATAGCCGATGGCGCCGGGGCCGAGCCCCGAGCCGCTCGCCGCCGAAGCGGCGACCGTGTTGGACGACGTCACATAAGGATAGGTGCCGTGGTCGACGTCGAGCAACACGCCCTGCGCGCCCTCGAAGAGGATGCGCTTGCCGGCGCGGCGATTGTCTTCGAGCAGCTCCCACACCGCGTCCATGAACGGCAGGATACGCGGCGCGACGCTGAGCAGCTCCTCGCGCAAGGCGTCCGCATTGACTTCGGGCAGGCCAAGGCCGCGCCGCAGCGGATCGTGATGAGCGAGCAGACGGGTGATCTTATCGTCGAGCAGATCAGGCTCGGCGAGGTCCATGAGGCGGATCGAGCGGCGTCCGACCTTATCTTCATAGGCGGGGCCGATCCCGCGCTTGGTGGTGCCGATCTTCACGCCGTTGCCGGCGGCCTCCTCGCGATGCGCGTCGAGCTCGCGATGCAGCGAAAGAATGAGCGGCGCGTTTTCGGCGATCTTGAGATTCATCGGCGAAATCTCGACGCCCTGCTCCCGCAGCCGGTCGATCTCGCCGACGAGAAAATGCGGATCGACGACGACGCCATTGCCGATGACGGAAAGCTTGCCCGGCCGCACGATTCCCGAAGGCAGCAAAGCAAGCTTATAGGTCACGCCGTCGATAACGAGCGTGTGCCCGGCGTTATGCCCGCCCTGAAAGCGCACGACGACATCGGCCTCAAGCGACAGCCAGTCGACGATCTTGCCCTTGCCTTCGTCGCCCCATTGGGCGCCGACCACCGCCACATTCGCCATGGCCGAACTCGATCTCCAAACAGAAAAAGCCCCGCGCGGTAACGCCGGGGCTCGTTACCGACGGGGTTTAGCGTAATGACGCGCGCCGGTAAAGCGTGCGTTACGCCAGTCTTTCGCCGGCGCGACCAGGGTGCTAGCATATATAAAATATGCTAGCAGGATCGTCCAATGGCTCGCCAACTCAACATACGCAGCGACGAAGGCTACGACATTGCGCATCGGCTGGCGCAACGGCTAGGCAAGACGACGACCGAGGTCGTCGTGTCGGCGCTGCGGGAGTATCAAGCCCAACGGCGTATCGCGAGCGCCAGTGTGACGGCCGCGGAGGCCGAAACGAATTATCGCGCGCTGATGAAAGCCGTCTCGGCGGCGCATGCGAAAGCGCCGGCGAAAATTCTGACTAGTGAAGAAATGTACGACGAATCTGGACTGCCGAAATGATTGCAGTCGATTCGTCGGCGATTTTCGCGATCCTGTTACGAGAGCCGGAAGGCGCAAGTTTCGCCCGCATCCTCTCCGAAAACGACTGCGTCGTCGGCGCGCCGACTCGGCTGGAGACCTATATGGCGGTCCGCGCGCGAAGCGCGGACGCCCATGTCGCAAATCTCGAACGCATTTTCGGCTGGAAGAACATCCGAACCGAAGCCTTAACGCAGGAACATTACGAAGCGGCCAGCGCCGCTTACGACAGATATGGCAAGGGGCGCGGACATCCGGCGCAACTTAATTTCGGCGATTGCCTCTCCTATGCCGTCGCGAAAGTCGGCTCACTGCCGCTGCTTTACAAAGGCGAGGATTTCACGCGCACGGATATTGACGCCGCCTGGACGCCCGAGGCCCCGTAACGCCTATCCCCGGTGATAGGGATGGCCCGACAAGATCGTCATCGCCCGGTAAATCTGCTCGGCTGCCAGAATGCGCGCCAATTGATGCGGCAGCGTCATCACGCCGAAGGAGAAAATCGCGGCGGCCTGAGCGCGCACGCTTTCATCGAGGCCTTCGGCGCCGCCGATTGCAAACCGGAGCGCCTTGCAGCCTCTATCGCGTTCGGAGGCGATGAATTGCGCAAAGGCGACGCTCGTTATCGCCCTGCCCCGCTCGTCGAAGGCCACAAGACGCGAGTCGGCGGGCAACGCCGCGAGCAATTCCGCGCCTTCGCGCGACGCGCGCTCGGCCGCCGAGGCGGCTTTGCTCTCGTCAATCTCCTTGAGCTCCAAGCCTTCGAGGCCCAGCCGTTGGAAGGCGCCGATACGCTCGGCGTAGCGCGCGTAAAGTTCTCGCTCAGGGCCGGCTTTGAGCCGGCCGACGCAAATCAGTCCCAGTTTCATCCAGCGCCAGTCGAAACAGAAGCGAAACAAGCGACCCAAAAGGAACGCCCGTCAGTTCCCGTCAGACCAAGCGAATCTCCACCGGACGGTCGCCGCCCCACATCTTTTCGAGATTGTAGAACTGGCGCACCTCGGGACGGAAAATGTGGACGATGACGTCGCCGGCGTCGATCAGCACCCAGTCGCACTGGGACAGGCCCTCGACACGCGGCGCAACGACGCCCGCGGCCTTCAGGGCCTTGATCGCTTTGTCGGCGATGGCGCCGACATGCACGGTCGAGCGGCCCGTCGCGATGATCATATCATCGGCGAGGGCGGTCTTTCCGCGCAGATCGATGGAGACGATGTCCTCGGCCTTCGTTTCGTCCAGGCTGGCGAGAACCTTTTGCACGATTGAACCGGTCAACGGCGCGCCTGCGCCTATTTCCGGCCGGAGCGGACTAAGTCCCGCCCCCGGATGAACACCTGTCGGCAGCGTTGCAACCCTCATGCTTCGCGGCCCAAAGCCCGCGAGAGAGCCGGCCGCGACCCAAGGATGGGGCCCTTCGTAAAAATTTGCAATAGAAACTACGGTGTTGCCGAGCGGGGCTTAAGAAAAAAACCCGGCTCGGGCGCCGGGTTTTGGAAGGCGGTTCGGGCTAATCGAGAGGCGGGAGGAACCTCAAAGCCGGAACATTCGAAGCATAATCGATTTGCGCCGAAAGCGTAGGACGAAATTGTCGAGGTTCGCTCGGGCGCGGTGAAAAAGCGGGGAAAAGCTGCTCAATCGAGCCCGCGAGAGCCCGGGAGAGACGCGAGATCCGGCCAAGTTAACAAAGCCTTGCGACACGACTTGTCCCGCCAGTTGTGAAATTGCAACACAAGTCAAGTTTGTTGCTGAAGCGCTGCTTTTCACTCGCTACATTGTGGCGAAATCACGGAATTAGGACCATAGAGCCGCTAGTGGCGCGTGATTCGAGCGCGGCATGCACCTTGGCCACATCGGCGAGCGGAAACTGCGCCGGTTCGGCGAGGTCCACGTAGCCCTGCTTCACCGCATGGACGAGATCGTCCATCATCTCCTCATAGTCGCGCCGGCGCGCGATATGGGTGAAAAGCGACGGCCGGGTCGCATAAAGCGAGCCTTTCAGCGCTAGAAGGCCGATGTCGAAAGCGGCGATCGGACCTGAGGCTGAGCCGAAGCTGACGAACATGCCGAATGGCTTCAGACAATCGAGCGAGGCTGGAAAAGTCGCGCGCCCGACGCCGTCATAGACCACGTCGCACAGTTTGCCTTTGGTGAAGTCCCGCACGCGTTCGACGAAGTTTTCCTCCCGATAGAGGATCGTGTGCTTGGCGCCCGCGTCCTCCGCGATCTTCGCCTTTTCAGCGGAACCGACGGTAGCGATGACTTTCGCGCCGAGCGCATTGGCCCATTGGCAGAGGATTTGTCCGACGCCGCCGGCGCCGGCATGGACGAGGACGCGATGACCTTTCTTCACCTTGAAGGTCCGGCGCAAGAGGTATTGCGCGGTCAGGCCTTTCAGCATCATCACCGCGCCCTGCTCATAGGAGAAAGACTTCGGCAGATGAATGACTGAGTCGGCTGCGATGTTGCGCGCTTCCGAATAGCCGCCGAGCGCGCCTACATAGGCGACCCGATCTCCGACTTTGAAGGACTTCACATTCTCGCCGACCGCGATGACGTCACCGGCGCCTTCATGTCCGGGGATGAACGGATAGTCGGCCGGATAAGCGCCGGTGCGGCGGTAGATGTCGATGTAATTGACGCCAATGGCGCGCTGACGGATCTGCACTTCGCCGGGCGCGGGCGCCGGGAGATCAACGTCCTCCAGGACGAGCGCTTCTGGTCCGCCAGGATGATGCACGCGAATCGCCTTAACCATCGATCTCTCCTTTCGCGACCGCGCCGCCCTCCCGAAAAAGCGGCAAAGCCAGAAAATAACATCCTGCCGCCACCAGAACCGCCTTTACGGCAAAGGAGGCCGCTGCAAGATCCTGCATGACCGCCGCCATTGCCGCCGCCGCCCAGATCGCGGTGACGGCGATCGTCACGAGGCGGAGCCGCTTGACGCGCAGCGGATGAATAAAGACGACCGGAATGAACATGAAAGCCGTCGCAGCCAAAACGACCACGAGGCTCGCATTCGCCGGAAGCCGCAAGACAAGAAGATAGAACACGACGACGTTCCAGAGCGCCGGGAATCCGCGAAACCAATAATCACGCGTCTTCATGCGCCGATCGGCGAAATAGAGCGCCGAACACGCGCAGACCACTGCGCAAACAGGTCCGGCGAGCGCCGGCTCGATAAGGCCTGAACGCCACAGCGCCGCGAGCGGCGTGACCACATAATTGAGAAAATCGACGACAAGGTCGAGCGCGACGCCGTCGATGAAAGGCGCCGTTTCGGTCACTTTGAGACGCCGCGCCAGCGTTCCGTCGACGGCGTCGATGATGAGCGCAACGCCAAGCCAGGCGAACATCGCCGCGAAGCGGCCTTCCGCCGCAAGGAATAGCGCAACGAGGCCGAGCGCCGCGCCGCTCGCCGTGAAGAGGTGGACGGAAAGGCCGATGAGGCGGGAAGACGTCACGAGGGCGGCCGGAGAGTGGAGCAGTGGGAGGCGGAGACTACACCGCCGCTCGCGCCAGACCAAAGCCGCCCTGCTCGCGCTCTGAAACATCTGCCGCTATAACAGGCGGAGGAGACCGACTGAGATGGAAACGGCGCAAGAAGACAGCAGATCAGAAATTCTCGTCGCCGGCGCCGGGTCGACCGGCCTCGCCGCGGCGCTGGCCTTCGCGCGCGCAGGATTCAAAACGACGCTCGCCGGCCGGATTCCGCCGCCGCTGCCAGGCCGCACCGTCGCCTTGTTCGAAGCATCCATCCGATTTCTCGACGCCATCGGCGCACTAGAACGAGTCAAGGCGCAGGGTTGCCCGGTCGAAGCGATCCACATGGTGGACGACACCGATCAGTTTCTGCCGGTGCCGGAACTCAGCCTGCGCGCCCGCGAAATTGGCCTGTCGGCGCTTGGCGTCAATGTGTCCAATGACGAACTCGTCGCGATCCTGCTGGATCTCTGTCGCAATCGCCCCGAAATCGAGATCGTCGACGCCGACATTGCGGATTACGAATTCAACAGCGACAGCGCCGTCGCCATTCTCGCCGATGGGCGGCGCCTGAAAGCGGATTTCATCGTCGCGGCGGATGGACGCAACAGCCGCGCGCGCGCCGTCGCCGGAATCGACGTGAAGGAATGGACCTATCCGCAGATGGCGCTGACCATGCTTCTGCGCCACGAATTCCCGCACGAAAATATCTCGACGGAATATCACACCCGCTCAGGGCCATTTACGCTTGTGCCGCTGCCCGCACGGGAGGACGCGCCATATCGTTCGAGCCTCGTCTGGCTGATGAGCGTCGCTGAGGCGCGGCGCCGCCTCGCCAAGCCGCGCGAGGAGCTCGAATATGAAATCGAGGATTACGCCAAATCGGAACTTGGCGCGATGCGCATCGAGGGCGACATCGGTCAATTCCGCATGGGCGGCATGCAGGTGTCGAAACATGCGACCGGGCGCCTCGCGCTGGTCGGCGAAACCTGTCACATCTTTCCGCCGATCGGCGCGCAAGGGCTGAATTTGAGCCTGCGCGACGTGGCCGACCTCGAAGATTGTCTCGCGAGCGTCGATCTTAAAAATTCGCGCGAGTTGTCGCGCGCGCTCGCGCGCTATGACCGTCACAGACGCGCCGACATCGGCTTCAGGACGCATGGCGTCGACCTGCTGAACCGGTCGCTCATCATTCCCTATCTGCCGGTCGATTTACTGCGGGGCGCGGGCTTCATCGCCATGGCGGCGCTCGGTCCGCTGCGGCGCGCCGTCATCCGCGAGGGCGTGCTGCCGCACCTCGTGTTGCCGCGGCTAATGCAGCGGCCGGCGCAGAGGCAAGAAATCGCCGGCGCTCCGCAGCGGCGCGCCGGCTGGCGATCTTAAACGGGAAGCGATTGGCGTCGCGAATAACGCGGCGCTACTTCGCGCTGATTTCGATTTTCTTTTCTTCTTTCTTGGCTTCCATCGTTTTCGGCAGCGTGATTTTCAGCACGCCCTTTTCGAAGTCCGCCGTGATCTTCTCCTGGTCGACGCCTTCGGGAACCCTAAAGGCGCGACGGAAGGAGCCATATCGGCGCTCCGAACAATAATAGCCTTCCTTCTTTTCTTCTTTTTCTTCGTTCTTCTCGCCAGAGATCGACAAGACGCCGTTCGAAAGCTTCACGTCGACGCTCTTTTCATCGAGTCCAGGCAGTTCGGCGGTGATCTCATATCCGCCATCCTTCTCGACGAAATCGACCGGCGGGCTCGCCGGCCATTGCGACATCAGCCGCTCGAAGGGTTGAAAGTCGGCGAGGCCTCGGCGCGACGGAAAGTCGTCAAACAGACGATCGAACTGACGCCGGAAGGATTCAAAAGGATGCCAATCGAAAATGCCGGGGCTCTGCGCGGGTTGCTTCGTTGGTAGCTTACTTTCTTCAGCCATGCTGATCTCCCTCGTGGACGGACGATCGCCGAGCACTCGCAAATTCAGCAGCGACGGAGCTGACGATCATTGTGGAATCGTTAGTGAAGTGGAGCGTCAGTGGTGTGACTTCAAGGCGCTCCTTTGCGCCAATTTGTCGCGATCAAGCTCGTCGAACTCGCTGAGCGACAACAGTCCGGCGTCCCCGCCAGACGACGCGGTATTGACCGTCAGCGTCGTCTCATGAAGGAAGCGCAGCAGATAATCCGGCCCGCCTGCTTTAGGGCCGGTGCCGCTTAGGCCAAATCCGCCGAAAGGCTGACTGCCGACGACCGCGCCGATCATATTACGGTTGACATAAATGTTGCCGGCGGGCGCTTCGCGCGACAGCGCGCGGATGCGCTGTTCGATGCGCGTATGCATGCCCAGCGTCAGCCCGTATCCGCCGGCTTCGATGTCAGCGAGCAGTTGCGACAGATTCTCAGAGCGCCAGGTCGCGACATGCAGCACAGGCCCGAAGATCTCCTCCTGCAAATCCTGCACTCGATCGAGCCTGACGATATGCGGCGCGACGAATGTTCCTGTCGTGGGTGCAGCACCGGCGTAGAGAATTCGCCCGGCTGCGCGCTGACGTGACAGATAGGCGTCGAGTTTCGCTTTCGCCTCTGCATCGATCACCGGACCGACATGCGCGCCGATCTCGCGCGGATCGCCGACGCGCAACTCGCGCGCCGCGCCGATCAACGTCTCGAGACAGGCAGGCGCGATCTCCTCTTGCAGGCACAAAAGACGCAAGGCCGAGCACCGCTGCCCGGCCGACCGGAAGGCGGAGGTCAAAACGTCGTCGACGACCTGTTCGATCAGGGCCGTTGAATCGACGATCATCGCATTGATTCCGCCTGTTTCGGCGATGAGCGGCGCAATCGGCCCTTCCCGCTCGGCGAGCATGCGGTTGATCCGATGCGCGACCTCGACTGAACCGGTGAAAACAACGCCGGCCGTCAGCGGATCGGCGACAAGCGCCGCGCCGATCGCGCCGTCGCCCGGAGCGAACTGAAGCGCGTCATTCGGAACGCCCGACTCGCGCAGGAGTTCGATCGCCATGGCCGCGACGAGCGGAGTCTGCTCGGCAGGCTTGGCGACGACGGCGTTTCCAGCGACGAGCGCGGCGGCGATCTGGCCAATGAAAATCGCGAGCGGGAAGTTCCAAGGCGAGATGCAAATGAAGACGCCGCGCCCATGACGGCGCAGAACATTGGCTTCGCCCGTCGGCCCCGGCAGTAGCGTATCGGCGCAGACAATGCGCGCCTGGCCGGCGTAGTAGCGGCAAAGATCGGCCGCTTCGCGCACTTCTGCGAGCGCGTCGTCGAGAGTCTTGCCGCCTTCGCTTTGCAACAGCGCGATCAGCGGGCCGCGTCGCGCCTCTATCAGATCGGCCGCACGCGCGATTATCTGCGCGCGCGCTTCGAAAGGAGTCCTGACCCAGGCCGGAAAGGCGCGCGCTGCCGCGGCGACCGCGGCATGCGCCGTAGCTTCGTCCGCCTCAACGACCTGACCGACGATGGCGCCATCGATCGGCGACAAGACAGCGCGTGGAGCGACACGCGTCTCGACGCTGGGGCGTGCGGAAGGCGAAGGGAAAGGCGCGCGTGTCTCTTGGATCAGCGCCGCAAGGGCGGTCCGATCGCCAAATTCCACGCCTTTCGAATTGGCGCGAAGCGGCAAGTAGATTTCGCTCGGCAGAAGCAGACGCGGATGGCGCGCCTGACCCGGCGCGCCGAGCGCTTCGTAGGGGTCAGCGACAAGCGCGCTTTCTGGCGTATCGGGATCGGCGGCGCGCGCGACGAACGAAGAATTGGCGCCGTTCTCGATCAAACGCCGTACAAGATAGGCGAGAAGATCGCGGTGCGGACCGACCGGCGCATAGATTCGAACGGCGGCGTCGCTCACCTCGGAAAGCGAGTCATAGAGCTGCTCGCCCATGCCGTGCAGGCGCTGAAACTCGAAGTCGCGCCGCCCATTCGCCATCGTCAGAACGGCGGCGACGCTGCGCGCGTTATGCGTGGCGAATTGCGGGAAGAGCCGTGATTGAGCGAAGAGCTGCGCGGCGCAAGCGTCGAAATTAAGATCGGTCATCGCCTTGCGCGTGAACACCGGATAGTCGGCAAGGCCGCGCTCCTGGGCGCGCTTGATTTCACTGTCCCAATAGGCGCCCTTGACGAGGCGCGCCATGAAGCGCCGATGGTGAGCTTCCGCGAGCGAGGCGACATAGTCGATCACCGCCGACGCGCGCTTCAGATAGGCCTGCACCGCGAGCCCGAATCCGTCCCAGCCAGAAAGAGATGGGTCTTCGACGACCCGCGCGACGACATCCAGCGAAAGTTCGAGGCGATCCGCCTCCTCCGCATCGATGGTGAAAGCGAGATTGTGTTCTTTGGCGAGGCGCGCCAGATCGAGGACTCGCGGCGGCAACTCCCGCAACACGCGTTCGCGCGAGATCGCCTCGTAGCGCGGATGCAACGCCGAAAGCTTGATCGAAATTCCGGGCCGCGCAGGAAAGCCTGAGCTCCCGGCTGAATCGCCGATGGCGTGGATGGCGTGGGCGTAGGCCTCAAAATAGCGTTCGGCGTCTTCCGCCGTCCGGGCGCCTTCGCCGAGCATGTCGTAGGAGAAGCGCTCACGCCGTCCCTGCGCGCGCCTGATCGCCGCTTCGATGGTTTCGCCGAAAACGAAATGGGCGCCCATCAGCCGCATCGCCTGGCGGGCGGCGGTCCGCAGCGCAGGCAGGCCGAGACGGCGGGCGAGATCGGCGACAAGCCCGCTCGGCTCCGTCACGTCGACGATGCGCGCCGAAAACCCCAGCGCGAAGGCGCAGGCCTGAACCAGCAACGCGTCGCTCGACGACTCGTGGTGGGAGAAATCGCCCTCAGCGAGCTTGTCGGCGAGGAGCTGATCGGCCGTAGCGTCGTCGGGAACGCGCAGCAGCGCCTCGGCGAGCGCCATTACAGCCAGACCCTCTCGCGACGAGAGTGAGAATTCGTGAAGGAAGTCTTCGACGCCGCCAAGCGGATCGCGTTTGGTACGAATGCCGCGCACGAGCGTCAGCGCAGTTTCTTCGATCGTTCGCAGGGTCGCAACGTCCGGACGCGACTTTAGGAAAGCTTCAGCGAAGCTTTCGTCGGGGGGCGCGTAAGGCGCTGCAAAAGGCGCCGGCCGATCGTCTATCCGGTTCATTCGTCATGGAGTCGACCGCGCCCGAAGGCATCGATCAAATCTTATCGCCATCAGCTCCCGGCCGCGCGCAACGCCATTTGGTGACGGTCAGTTGCGGATGATCGCCGGACCACTGAGCGATATAAGGCATCGCTTGCATCATGCAATTGTTGGTTGAGCCCGTGACTGATTCCAAAACGATTTTGCGCTCGTCGCAGGCGGCGGGCTGCGCCAGCGTGCATACAGTAAGAATGAGTTCGACGAAATTCATCGCAATCTCCTTGCTAGAGCGCGCTGCGAAAAAGTGGAATCCGGTTTTTCGCGTAAAGCGCGCTCTAAACTTTCGGAATCGATCACGTTATCTGCATTTGGGCGACTTCGCCCAAATGCAGCGTGATCTAGGCGCCCGCTTGGCAGGCGTTCGCTTCCTAGCAAGGGTAAGGCCGATCAGTCGGGGGTCAATATCTCGCCCTTGCCGTAAACCGCCGTGTCGCCCCCATAGCGGCGGAGCTTGCACGAGAGGAGCTCGGCGGCCACGGCGCTATGATCTCTCAGGCTACGCGCCAAAAATCGCGTGAAAGTAAGCTCCTGCGGGCCGCAGTCGACATAGGTCGGCCCGAAGCAGCCGCCGCGGGCGAGCACGATGGAGCCGCGCTTGTTGAGATAGCCGATCCGACCCTTGGCCTCGCCCAAAACGAAGATCGTGCCGGCGATAACGCGCGCGCCGGCATCTTCGCCAGTGTCGCCTTCGATAACGATAATGCCGCGGCGCAGCCGGTCGCCGGCGCGGGCGCCGGCATTGCCGCGCACGATGACGCGCCCTCCGGCCATCCCGGCGAGTTCGCCGGCGAGCGGACCGGCGAGGAAATCGCCGGCGTCGCCCTTGATCTCGATATCCGCGCCAAGGTTGCCGGAAGCCACATGCGGACCGGCATTCCCCGCGATGGTGATCTTCCCGCCCTTGGCAAGACGGCCGCACTGCGCGCCGACATCGCCTTCGACATGGATTTCGAAGCCGGGCAGAAGTTTCGTGCCGAGAAGATCGAAGCGCGACGAGCCGCCTTCATAGCGAAGGGTCTTCAGATCGCCTTCGGAAATCTTGAAAAGGTCCCCGACTTTCGTCGAAATGCGCGTGACGCCGATCTCGATCTCTTCGATCTGCGAAACGGACTTTCCGGCAAGACGATCGGGCGTCAGCGCGGAAAGATCGACGCGCTGCGGCGGCTCCTGGCGAAGCGTGAAGGTAAAGGGCTTCACGGCAGCAGATCCTTCAGATGATAATGGAACGGCCCGAGCTTGCCGCCGTAATTGCCGGCGCCGACGCGCTTTGCGCCCTGCTCCGGCCCCATCTCGATGATGGCGTGAAGCCCCGCGCGCATCGCCTCGCGCACGGCGTTATCGGTCAGCCCGTCGATGACGATTTCGAGCACGCAGCCGATATCCGCATCGAGCGCGCTCTTCGTGACGCCACGCAGCGTCGGACAATAAGCGTCATTGGTCGAAGCGCTCATGCCCTTATATTGCGAACCCACCTTGGAGCCCGAGCGCACGATGCCGCCCGGGAACGGCGCAATAGCGTCGGCGACGCCGTCGATCGCCGATACGGCGGCTTCGGTCGCGCGCATGGTCTTGTCCCAGTCCGCGCCCATGATCAAAAGATTGCCGCCGCCCACGGATTTCTTCGTGAGCCCGACCTTGCCCTCGCAGAAGAACTCTCCGTCCATCACCGGCACGCGCCAGTAGCGCCGGCCGTCGACGACCTTGGACATCTGCCACTTGTCGCCGAATTGGCGCACCGCGTCGCCGACCTTGATTTCGAATTCGCCGGCGACCGTTGAATAAACCGCGGAGCCCGGGCAGGTCAGAACGCATTGGCCGAGTCGATTGACGAGCTGCTTCTCGGCGTCCTTCGACGACATGGCGAAGAGCAGCGCCCGCACGCCGGGACGTCCATCCGGCGTTTCTTGTGGCGGCACTTCGCAATCAATCCCGGCCTCACAGCCGCAGCCGATGACCGACGTCGCAAAGCCCGTCATCGTCAGCGCCGCCTGCCGCGCCCATTTGGCGTTCGGCGCGGTGATCAGAATGCCTGTCCCGCTCATCGGGAAGGCTTCGGCGAAATTGTCGTCTATGCGAACGCCATTGCGAACTATATCCGGCATGGAACCTCCGCAAAGGCGTCCTTGTGCGGCAACGCGGCGTCAGGCACGTCGAAAATGCTGCGCGGCAGACCGTAAAGATCGTCGTAATAGGAATCGAGGCGCTTCGTAATCTGCTGATCGTAGCGCGGACGAATATGCAGCGTCTTGCCGCGCGTATAATGCGAGACTTCGCCATCGCGCACAATGAGATTGCCGTCCTTGAACACGAGGGCCGCGCGGCGGAACATGCCGGCGACGTCGCGTCGCGGCTTATAAACGGCGATGTCGGCGACGGCGCCGGCGCCGAGCCGGCCGCGGTCTTCAAAGCCGAAGAGCTTCGCCGCGCCGGAGCGGCTCATCTGCGCGATTTCGTAAAGCGTGTATTCGCGCGAGATCGAGGGGAGCGTCGTGTGCTCCAGCACGTCCGCCGGCAGGCGCGAGAGATATTGCGCGCGAAGGTCGGCGCTCATCAGCAGCGCGAAGAGTTCCGGATAGGTCGTGAACGGCCCGCCGTTCGGATGGTCGGTGGTGAAGAACACCTGCTCGGGATTGTCGATGAGCAGAAAGAGCTCCAGCCCCGCCGCCCATTGAATCGCGTTGTAGTAGTTCGAAATCTTATAGGCGTAGGGAACGATGCCGCCGCCATTGGCGTCGCCATCGAAGATCGCGCCCTTCTTCGGGATCGCGCCGGGCAGGCTGTTGAACTGTTTCAGAACGTCGGACGAGATCGTCACGGTGTCGGAAAACATCACCTGGCCGACGTCGACGCTGACATTCTTATTGGCGTTGACCTTCTCCGCGAAAAGCGCGCCGGCCGACGAGAAGCCGTTCTTGCCCTCCTTGCCATAGGCGTAAAACTGCACATGGGCGAGATGGAGCGGCAGGCCCTGCGCCGCGTCGATCGTCGCGAGCGCCGTGTCGATATTGCCGGCGAGACCCAGATTGTTCATGTGCAGATGCAGCGGATGGGCGATGCCCACCGCCTGTGTCGCCTTCTGCAACGCCTGGAAAATCTGGCGCGACGTCAGCCCGTAAAAGGGCACGACGTCGTCAAGCCCGAAGGCGCGCATGTTCTCCTTAAACGCTTCGACGCCGCCGGGATTGATGCACTTCAGACCGAGCGAACGGGTGTGCTCGACGGTCTGCGCGACATAATCGTTGACGGCGCCGTCCTTCTCGCCGTCGCGCAGCATGCCGAGCAGAAAGTCGTCATTGCCAAGAACGGTGAGCGCGCCCTTGTCGATGATCGGCACGTCGTTGAATTCGAGATGAGTCTGCAAGGCGTGATGCGGCGCCATCGCCGGTTCGACGACCGTTGTGAAGCCCATCTGCGCATAGAGACGGCCAATCTCGTAGCTCGACCATTTGGCGGTCGAAAGCGGCGTGCCGGCAAGCCGCGCCCGAATCGCGCGATGCAGTTCCGGCAACAGCAATCGCGCCGTGTTCACATTGCCGCCGGCGATGTGGGAATGAATGTCGATCGCGCCGGCCATGACGACATGGCCGGAAACATCGATCTCCTCATCCGCGCTACGGCCCGCCGGGCGCTCGACGATGAGCCCGTCCTCAAACCACACGTCGCCGATGGCGTCCTGCCCGGTCGCCGGATCGACGATATGGCCGCCGCGCAAAACTGTCAGCGCCATGCGCCCTCCGAAACTTCCGCCATGATGGCGCCGATCGCCTGCGCGACGCTCGGCGCGTTGGTCGGCGCGCTTGCTTTGCGCAGCGTCATGCCGCCGGTTTCCTGAGTCATCAGCACCGCGTCATGGGTGACGCCGGGCTGACCCACCTCGATGAACAGCCCGCGAGACGGCGCGGCGTGCGACGGCGCGAGCGTAATGAGCGGAATATCGGCGCGGGACCAGGCGGGTTTCTCGCCGTCAAAGGCGGAGATCCACAGCGCCGCATCGGCCTCGCCGCTGTCGACGAGCCGCGAGGCTTCGAAACGCCACGGATCATGCTCCGGATAACCGCGGCCAAAGCCCGTGCGCGGCGGAAAACCCGTCATCCAACCGGCTGTTTGAGTGACGCCCGAAGCGCCGCTGCGGCCGCCGATATGAACGCCGGTAAAGCGCGTCGTGGCGTTGAGCTCGATAACCAGACCCTGCAGCATCTCGATCGCCAGCGGGTCGAGCGTGGACGCCGACCAGACGAACACGCCAAAGCGCGCATTCTTTAGCGTCTCCATGAGGCCATCGATGAGGCCGACCTTTTCGGCGTCGAGCGCCACTGGCCGTCCGCCGAATCGCGCGCGCCACGCCGCGAGCACGCCCGAAAGCTCATGCGCGGAGGCGGGGATGACCTTTGCGCCAGGGACGGCGCTCGCCTCGTCTCCTTCCGGCCCAAGCCAAATCACCTTGCGCGGTTGCTCCGCCTGCGCGCCGCGGCGCGGCGGCTGCGAAAGCGCAAGCCGTTCCAACATTCCCGGCCAGGCGCGCGTCAGCCCGGGGCCGATCAGCACGACGCAATCGCCGCGCAAGCGCGCCTCATTCGCCGTCGTCGTGAACATGCCGAAAGAGCGCTTGACGTCGATGTCGGCGAGCGTTTCGCGCGACGCGAGATGGTCGAAGGCGCCCCTCAGTTGCTCGGCCAAAAGGATGGCGGCGCGCGCTCCGGCGACGTCGGCGCCAAGGCCGGCGACAAGCGGAAAGGCTGCGCCGCTGAGAATTTTGGCGGCGTGTCGATAGGCGTCGTCAAGCGCAATCGCCTTGCCGTTGAGCGTCGCTGTCTCCATTCCTACCCCGATTTGCGACCTGCCCCGGCCAAGCTTGTCGCGTATCGGCGAATTGAGCGCTATCCATTTGTTTTTTAGCGCCTACTCGCCAAGCCGGGGCGGCTCCTCCCGTGTTTCGCTTATGCCTAGCAGCCGTCACGGCGACTGTCGAGACGTTCGGCTGCGTCATTTGCATCAGCACCTGCCGCGGCGACTTTGACGGCCGTCGTGGAACAGATGCATTGTGCGCCGCATCGCATTTGCGAAGCCGCTGCGATCATGCTAAATGCTGCGCCGAGCTTAAACCTGCAGGCGCAACGCCCACATAAGCAGGCAGAGCCGGAAAGAGTCCTAAGACGGAGGAAAACAATGGCCTGGACGACTCCCGTGATTGTCGAAGTTTGCGTCGGCATGGAAATCACCAGCTACGAGTCCGCCGAGATCTAATTTCGGCGCGGCCTTCCTTCGAAGGCGCCATCGAATTTTCAAATCGGGCCGGCAAGAAGAGCGCTGCGTTAAGCGGATTGCGCTTTTCGATTTGCCGGCTCGATTTTTTTGATCGGCGATCAGGAACAGGAGGCCGAAGTGCGCTCGTCTACTTTCTTCATCGCCTTCCTCTGCGCGCTGTTCGTCGTTGCGACGGCCGGAGCTGAAAGTCCGAACGCGAAAACCCTTCTTGAGGACGCGAAGCGGAATTTTCAGCCAATCGTGGCTCCTTCCGCCGTCGGCGATCCCATGGCCGCCGCACGCGTCGAACTTGGTCGCCGGCTCTTCTTTGAAAATCGCGTGTCGATGGACGGCAACGTCAGTTGCGCCCATTGCCATCTACCGGAGAAACAGGCGAGCGACGGACTGCCGAAGGCGATTGGCGTGTTCGGCAAGGAGAATCCGCGAAACGCGCCATCGATCTTCAACGCCGCGCTGAATTTCAAGCAGCATTGGCGCGGCGACCGCGAGTCGCTCGAAGACCAAGCGGAAAAATCGCTGCTCGGGCCGGCGAGTTTCGGCAATCCCGATCAGACCACGGCGATGGGCAAGCTCAAAGCGATTCCGGCCTACGCGGGCGCCTTCGCCAAAGCCTTCCCGGATGACAAGGACCCGATCAATTCGAAAAATTGGGGCGTTGCGGTCGGCGCCTTCGAGCGCACGCTGCTGACGCCGTCGAAATTCGACGCCTTCCTCGCGGGCGACGCGTCAGCGCTTACCAGTCAAGAGCAGGCGGGCTTGCGCAAGTTCATCGATCTTGGCTGCGTCTCTTGCCACAATGGCGCGGGCGTCGGCGGCAATTCCTTTCAGAAATTCGGCGTTGTAAGCGACTACTGGAAAGAAACCAGCGTTACGACGCCTGACAAGGGTCGCGCAGACGTCACCAAGAATGACGCCGACCTTTATGTCTTCAAAGTCGCAAGCCTGCGCAATGTGGCGCGGACGGCGCCCTATTTTCACGATGGATCGGTCAACGATCTGAACAAAGCCGTGAAAATCATGGGCAAGACGCAGCTTGGAGATGATTTGTCGGATAAGGACGCAGCCGACATCGTCGCTTTTCTCGGCGCGCTGACGGGTCCGGTTCCTGCGAATTACTCGCCGCCGGAGCCTTATCCAGACGCGCAAGGAAAGTAGAGCCCTCATCCGTCGTCACTTCGTAACGACACCTTCTCCCGCAAGCGGGAGAAGGTTAGCGTCCCTCACGTCAGTCTGTTTTCCAGCGCGATGCGCATGAGTTCCATAGGCGTGCGGGCGCCGAGCTTTCGTTTCATGATCGAGCAGCTATTCGCGATCGTCTTGTAAGAGACCTGCGTCGCGTCGGCGATCTCCGCCATTCCGAGACCGCGTCCAAGCATCCGCAAAATCTCCAACTCCCGCGCAGTCAACGCAGAGAGCGGACTTGCGGCCGCGCCGCTTTTCTCGAAAGCGAGCCGGTTGGCGATTTTGGGCATTAAAAATACGCCGCCTGACGCGACTTCGCGCACCGCCGTCAGCAAGAGATAAGGATCATCGTTCTTCGTCACATAACCCTTGGCGCCCATCTGAATCGCGCGCGCCGCGAAGATCGGATCATCGTTCATGCTGAAGACGACGATACGGGCGCCCGGATCACGCTCCAGAATTCGCCGCGCCAACTCGAAGCCGGAAACGCCCGGCAGTCCGATGTCGACGACCGTCACGTCGGGCTTCTGCGCCATGAAGACGGCGAGACCCGTCTCCGCGTCGCGCGCGTCGACGACGTCGATATCGCCCTCGCCGGCGAGCATCGCCGCACAGCCGGAGACGATGATCGGATGGTCGTCAACGATAAGAACGCGCATATTTGACGTGGCTCCACGATCGAGAGTTGCCGAAGCGGCGGCAAGACATTGACGGCATTGAGGCCTTTCGTAAAGTCGGCGACTTCTCTAGAGAATTGGCCCATGCTTCGAAGGCTTTCCCTGCGTCTTCGCCTATCGCTGCTGCTCGGCGCGGTGCTCGCGCTGGGATTGGCGCTCGGCGTCGGCCTGCTCGTCTTGCACGCCGGCGCACGGGTTCGCGCCGAGGCTGACGGCGCAACGCGCCTGGCGCGCGATCTCGTCGAAGCGACGCTGCCCCGACTGGACTCCGCCACGGACCCGCAAGCGGAGATCGCGAGACTTTTAGCGGACGCGAGGCGGCTGCGCCATGTCCGCGTCACTCTCGCGGTCGAGGAAACTCACTCGCAGGAGGGCGTCGACCGCGCGCCGCAGTGGTTCACTCGGCTTGTGTTGCCGAACGCCGCCGCGACGCGGATCGAAACCGGCCGCGGCGCGATCCTGATCGCGCCCAATCCTGCGGATGAGATCGCCGAGATTTGGCAGGAGATCGTGTGGCTCGCGATCGGCGGCGCCGGAATCGCGGTCGCCGCCTTCGGCCTTGTTTCGCTCGCCGTGTCACGGACGCTGAGCCCCATCGCGACTCTCGCGGAAGGTCTGCAATGTCTGGAGCGCGGCGAACATTCGATGCGCGTTCCCGCCGACGGTTCCCCAGAATTCGTCATCATCGCGGAACGCATCAACGCTCTCGCCGCAACGCTGCAACGGCTCGATGACGAAAATCGCCGGCTCGTGCGACGCATGATCCATGTGCAGGACGAAGAGCGCAAAGACATCGCGCGCGATCTGCATGACGAGATCGGCCCTTTCCTGTTCACCGTGCGCGCGGGCGTCGGCGCATTGGCGCGTCACGCGACCGCTCCGGGCGCCGACCCTTCGCGTCTCGCCGAAGACTGCGCCCGCATCGACGCGCAGATCGCCGCTCTGCAGCAGGTCAACAGGCGCATCCTCGGGCGGCTGCGTCCAGCCGCCCTCGAGGAGATGGGACTTGCTGACGCCTTGCAGGCGCTCGCGCAAGGTTGGCGCGAGGCCAATCCCAATGTCGCCATCGTGCTTTCGCTCGATGGCGCTTCCGGCGACCTAGATCACGCTGCATTTGGGCGGAATCGCCCAAATGCAGATGACGTGATCGATTCCCAAAACTTAGAGCGCGCTTTGCGCGAAAAACCGGATTCCACTTTTTCGCAGCGCGCTCTAGACGAGGAAACCGCGCTCACCGCCTATCGCATCGTGCAGGAGGGACTCGCCAATGCGCTTCGGCATTCTGGCGCCGATCTGGTCGAAGTGACCGTCACGCGCGCCAATGGCGCGTTGCATATCGTCGTGGGGGATAATGGGTCCGGTCTCGACGCGACGCGTCCTTTGTCATCGAGCGGCGGTCTCGGTTTGCGCGGTATGAGCGAACGAGTGGGCGCGCTCGGCGGCGCGCTCACCCTCGGCAATGATGCGCAAGGCGGCGCGCGACTCACCGCGTCGCTGCCTCTGCGCAACGGCGTCGCAGTGGGTCGCTAAGCTGCAATCCAGGCGCGCGCGTCATTGGCTTGCCAGGTGGGAAACAACTTCATCTCGCCGGGCGTAATGAAGCTGAATAGCTGCATGGTGTGCTTGATCCACTCAACGTCGGTGATGAGCGCGATTCGCTCCCAACGCGTGAGATGTCCCATTCCGACCTTGAAATCCTCAAACATCGCGCCGGGATCGATTCCCGAGAAGTCGGGCGTGATCTCGTAATAGATCCTGACCTTGTCGTGTTTCTTGAGCGCGCTCTCAACGGCGGGAACGAGGACGGAATCATAATCCGCCTTCGTCACGCGCCCCTTACAGCGAATCGCCACGACATTATCGGGAAAGTTCAACAGTTGCTCGATCACCAACGTCCTCCATAAACTTAGCGGGATGTATTTAAGAGGCCACGCCAAAGACGCAGCGCCCTGCTCGCTGAGCAGACGTGCTCTCAAAAGCTTGGGCATGACGGAGTTGTGAGCGCCTGCGATGAATTTGAAGATATGTGAAGAATATTTCATCTGAATAGCGAACGCCTTTAGACCGCCGCTAAAGCGGCAATCTCCTGCTCCAAAGGGTCAAGCCATCGGCGTCTCTTCTCATTTCTTCCCGCTGACCGCTCGCCGCCGACGCGCCTGCAACTCGATCGCGAGTCCCCTATATGCGGCTGCAGCGCTTGGCTATGCATTCATGGAGGCGGCGCGTGTATTCACACCAGCTTCATTATCTTCCCCTGCCGCCGTTGATTTACGCGGTGTTCTTCGGCGCAATCGTAGCGCTTTTCGTGCTCATACAGCTCGGCGCGCTGCACTATGCCTATAGCCGCATCGGTCTAAGCTCCAAATCTGCGACACTCGTGCTGCTCGCTTCGCTTTTAGGAAGCTACATAAACATTCCCGTCGCGCACTTCGCCAACGAACGCGTCGTTCCTCAGGAAATGATCGATTTCTTCGGAAGGCGCTATGTCGTCCCGATGGTCGTCGATTGGCCGGGCATGATACTGGCCGTGAACGTCGGCGGCGCCATCATTCCGATTCTGCTTTCGATTTATCTGCTTGCCCGCAACCGCATTTGGATCGTCGCGACCTTAGCGACGACGATCGTCGCTGTTGTCGTCCACTTGTTCTCACGGATCGTTCCCGGCGTCGGCATCAGCGTGCCCATTCTGGCGCCGCCCATCTTGTCGGCGGTTCTGGCGATATTGTTGTCACGCGATTTCGCCGCGCCGGTCGCCTATGTCAGCGGCAGTCTCGGCACGCTGATCGGCGCGGATTTGCTGAATCTCGGCCGCATACAAGAGATCGGGACGCCCGTCGCATCATTTGGCGGCGCAGGGACGTTCGATGGCATATTCGTTACCGGAATTCTCGCCGTGCTCATCGCCAGCCTGCCCCTGCGGCGAAAGCCTTCCGGCGTTTCGCCTACGACGCAGTAGTTCGCCTACATGCCTGCGCCGTCTTCTTCCCGCGGCGTTAACGGCGCTAGCCGGGTTGGCGGCGCCCGCGCTATATTGTTTGCGATGGCTTGATTCAAAAGGAGTCGCAAATGAAGAAAGCATTGCTGCTCGGCGCGCTAGCGCTTGCCGGCGCCATGGCGCTGCCGGCGACGGGCGCGCTCGCGAAGGCGACTGGTCCCGTCGCGGCGCTCGACACCGACAATGACGGCACGGTCGATCTCAATGAGATCAATAAATCAGCCACCGATCTTTTTACGCGTCTCGAGAAGGACTCGGATGGGACGGTTGACGTTAAAGAAATGAAGGGACGCGTCTCGAAGAAAGAATTCAAAGAGGCCGATCCTGACAATGACGGGACGCTATCCAAGGACGAGTTTCTCGCCATGGTCTCCGGGATGTTCAAGGACGCGGACCCTGACAATGACGGGACGCTTGACGCCAAGGAGCTCGCGTCCAAGAAGGGCAAGGCGCTGCTGCGCGTGACAAGGTGACTCGACCAAGGCGCGCGGGAGTTCTAAGAACTTGATCCCGCGCGCCAAAGCGGCCATTTAGGCGACATGAAAAGCTTGGTCGCCGCCTTCTGTTTGCTGCTCGTAGCCGCACCGGTCGCGGCCGAAACGGTGAACGTCAAGGTCGGCGTTTTGCGCGAAGCGCATTCGCGCGAGACCCTCTCCATTCTCGATATTCCCGCCGCTGACGATACGCTCGCCGGCGCGCTGATGGGCGCGGCCGACAACAACACCACAGGCAAATTCACCAACCAGACGTTTGAGACGATCGACGCAAAGCTCGATGAGGGCGATAACGTCGTCGCGGCGCTCGACTCGCTGATCGAAAAGGGCGCGCTTTTCATCATCGCCGACCTCTCGCCCGAACGTCTGCTCGCCGCCTCTGAGCGCGCCAAGTCGAAAGGCGCCCTGCTTTTCAATGTCTCCGCCACGGACGACAGGCTTCGCGAAGAAGACTGCCGCGCCAACGTCATTCATGTCGCGCCGACGCGGTCGATGCTCGCTGACGGTCTCGCGCAATATCTTGTCTGGAAGCAGTGGCGACGCTGGCTCATGATCAAGGGATCGCATCCGAAAGACGAGCTCCTGGCGCAAGCCTTCCGTAACAGCGCCAGGAAATTCGGCGCCAAGGTTGTTGAAGAACGCGTGTACGAAGACACTGGCGGCGGGCGGCGCAGCGACTCCGGCTCCGTGCAGACCCAACGGCAGATGCCGCTACTGACGCAGAATGCGCCGGCCTATGACGCGCTCATCGCCGCCGATGAGAGCGAAGTCTTTGGCGGCTATCTGCCCTATCGCACCTGGGACCCGCGCCCGGTCGCCGGTTCGGCTGGTTTGATGCCGACGAACTGGGACCCGGCGCATGAACAATGGGGCGCGCTTCAGTTGCAGAACCGCTTCATCCAGACCTTCAGACGTTTGATGAATGCGCGCGACAATGCGGCGTGGCTCGCCATGCGGATGATCGGCGAAGCGGCGACGCGCACTGCATCGAACGACGCCGAGAAGCTGCGCCTCTATATGCTCGGCAAGGATTTCTCCATCGCCGCATTCAAAGGCGTGCGGCTCACGCTGCGGCCGTGGAACCAGCAATTGCGCCAGCCGATACTCCTTTCCGACGGGCGGATTGTCGTTTCCGTTTCGCCGCAGGAAGGCTTCCTCCATCAGGTGAGCGAACTCGACACGCTCGGAGTCGACCAGCCGGAGACGAAATGCAGATTGAAATGAAGAACGCCCTACCGATTGTCGCTCGCTTGACGCGTCATGGCCGGGCTTGTCCCGGCCATCAACGCGCGAGTCCCAACGGCGTGGGTGCCCGCGACAAGCGCGGGCATGACGGGCGTTACGCGATTAGCATGACTATATCCGCCTTCCTTTGCGCGATACTCTCATTCACGCCCGCCCACGCCTACAAGGCTTACGTCAGCAACGAAAAGGGCAATTCCGTCACCGTCATCGACACCGATAAGCTTGAAGCGATCGCGACCGTGAAAGTCGGCCGGCGGCCGCGCGGCATCGCGCTCAACAAGGACGGGTCCGAACTTTACATCTGCGCAGGCGACGACGACGCCATCCAGGCGCTCGACACCAAGACGCTGAAAATTACGGGCAAGCTGCCGTCGGGCCCCGACCCAGAGCTTCTGGCGCTCAGTCCGGACGGCAGTATCATCTATGTTTCGAATGAAAACGACAATCTCGTCACCCTCATCGACGTGAAGAAGAAGGAGATGATCGGCGACATTCCGGTCGGCGTCGAACCCGAAGGCATGGCGGTCAGTCCCGACGGCAAGCTGCTCGTCAACACCTCTGAGACGACCAACATGGCGCATCTCATCGATACGCAGTCGAAAGAGATTGTCGCCAATATTCTCGTCGACGGCCGGCCGCGTTTCGCCGAATTCAAGCAGGATGGTTCGGAGCTTTGGGTTTCTTCTGAAGTCGGGGGCACGGTCGCTGTCATCGACCCGGTAAAACGCGAATTGAAGCAGAAGATTTCCTTCGACATTCCGGCGATGTCGAAAGAAGCGATCCAACCGATCGGCATTTCTTTCACGCGCGACGGAAAACGCGCCTTCGTGGCGCTTGGACCAGCCAATCGCGTCGCGGTGATCGACGCGGAAACGAAAAAGATCGAGAAATATTTCCTTGTGGGCCAGCGCGTCTGGCACCTCGCCTTCACGCCGGACGAGAAGTATCTGCTCACCGCCAATGGCGTTTCGAATGACGTGTCTGTAATCGACGTCGCGTCATTGAAGGTGCTGAAGTCGATTCCGGTTGGCGCCTTTCCCTGGGGCGTCGTCGTGGCCCCGCAATGACCCCTGCGCTCGCGATCAGAAACGTCAGCCACTCGTACGGCGCGCGCAAGGCGCTCGACGACGTCAGCTTTTCCGTTCCGCCCGGCAGTTTCACCATGCTTCTCGGTCTCAACGGCGCCGGCAAGAGCACGCTGTTTTCGCTCGTCACGCGGCTCTACGCTGCGCGCCACGGCGAGATCGAGATCTTCGGTCATAACATCATGCGCGAGCCTGGGGCGGCGCTGCGCCGGCTTGGCGTCGTCTTTCAGGCGCGCACGCTCGATCTCGAATTGAGCGTCATGCAGAATCTTCTCTACCACGCCGCTCTGCATGGCGTCGGACCGATCGAGGCGCGCCGCCTCGGTCAGGCGGCGCTGGCGCGCGCCGGACTCGCGGAGCGCGCGAAGGATAAGGCGCGCGCCCTGTCTGGGGGACAGATGCGCCGTGTCGAAATCGCCCGCGCGCTTCTACACGAACCACGGCTGCTGCTTCTCGACGAGCCGACGGTCGGACTCGACATCAAGGCGCGCGCCGATCTTCTCGCGCTTGTTCGCGAACTGGTGCAGGAAAAGAGGCTCGGCGTTTTGTGGGCGACGCATCTCATCGATGAGATCGCCGACGACGATCAGGTGGTCATTCTGCATCAGGGCAGAGTGCTCGCGACGGACCGCGCGCAAGCGATCGTCGTCGCGCAAGGGGCCGCGAACATTGGCGAGGCCTTCACGCGCGTCACCGGCGTCGCTCAGGAGAAACTTTCGGCATGAGCGAGATCGCTGCGCCCGCGGGCTTCACCTTTCGCCAATATCTCATTTGCCTTTCAGGCGTGGTCTGGCGCGAGGGCCTGCGCTTTCTGCATCAACGCGAACGCTTCATCTCGGCGCTGGTGCGTCCGCTCGTTTGGCTCTTCATCTTCGCGGCGGGCTTTCGGCAGGTGCTCGGCGTTTCGATCATCCCACCTTACGAGACTTACGTGCTCTATGAGGTCTATATCGCGCCGGGGCTGATGGCGATGATCCAGCTCTTCAACGGCATGCAGTCGTCGCTTTCGATGGTCTACGATCGTGAAATGGGCAATATGCGCATGCTGCTCGTTTCGCCCTTTCCGCGCTGGTTTCTGCTCGGCTCCAAACTTCTGGCCGGCGTCGCCGTCTCGATTCTGCAAGTCTACGCCTTCCTACTCATCGCCTATTTCTGGGAGATCGAGCCACCGACGAAATGGGGCTATCTGACGGTGCTGCCGGCGCTCGCGCTCAGCGGCCTGATGCTCGGCGCTCTCGGCATGCTGCTATCGTCGCTGATCAAACAGCTCGAAAATTTCGCGGGCGTAATGAACTTCGTGATCTTTCCGATGTTCTTCGCCTCTTCCGCGCTCTATCCGCTGTGGCGCGTGAAGGAGTCGAGCCCTTGGCTTTATTACGTTTGCGAAGTCAATCCGTTCACCCACGCCGTGGAGCTGATCCGCTTCGCCTTTTATGAGAAAGTCGCGTGGACGTCGCTCGCGATTGTCTTCGCCTATACGAGCGCGTTCCTTGTCGCCGCGATCCTCGCCTATGATCCCGCGCGCGGCATGCTGATGCGCAGGGGCGGCTAGGCCGCTTTAGCTACTTCTTCTCGTCCTTCTTGGCGTTCTCAGCAGCGACTTCCTCGACGACAGCCTGCGGCAGCTTGACGCCCGAGGCGAGCTGCGCGCCGAGCGCGATGGCGCGCGCTTCCGTCAATCGCAAGGCGCAATAGCCGAAATCCGGCTCGCGTGCATAGGAGCGGCACACTTCCTCGCGCCAAGAGGAGAATCCCGCCTGCTCCTTGACGAGGAAGTTTCGTATCGCCTTTTCCTTCTTGTTGCGATCGTAGAGCGCGCGAAAATTATTGCGGACGGTCGTTTCGACGCGCGCGCGGGCGCCCAGCATCTCTTCGCCCTTCTTGGGATCGATTTCGTCAGCGCCCATCCCCCAAAGCCCTTCGGGATCGGCGCGGCAGCCCGCTTCCTTCAGTTCACAGGCCTTCCCCTCATTGGTGACGAGGATCGCGCCGTCAAGCACGCTGAACGTGAAAGGACAGGCGGGAAACGCGACCTGATAGCGGCGCAGTCCCGTATCGCTCTCGCGCGCCGTGAGCTTCAATGGCATCCCGGCGACTTCGACTCGGCAGGACTCTCCGGAGCGTCGTAAATCATCGCCAACGAGCGCGAGTTTCGCGACCTGCAGGTCGGCGCCTGCGCGAGAGAATTCTATGGCGCTTCCCTGGCCATCCTGTTTGAGAATCTTCGCGACGATCGCGTCTTCCGTCGGAGCCTTGGGCATGATGGCGGGCCCTGCGGCCGCGCCCATCTCACTGCCGACGCCTCTTTTCTTTGTGGGGCTGGCGACCGTCCCCTCGGGGGTAGGCGCGACGGCTCCGGGAAGCACAAGCTGAGCTTTGGCGGACACGACGCCGGTAACGATCAGCGCCGCCGCTCCGAAAACGGGGGCGCGGCGCGCAGACGCAGACAGAGTGCGAAACCCAGATCCAAACATGGCGATCGCAATCCCCCCGGCCGCAGCCCGGCCCCTGCCCTTGCGGCGAGGCGCGCGCTATCGAGGCGCGAGCACCATCACCATTTGTCGCCCTTCCATGGACGGTTCGAGTTCGACCTTGGCCAGCGTAGCGGTCTCCGCCTTCACGCGCGACAGAAGACGATAGCCGATGTCCTGATGCGCGATTTCGCGGCCGCGAAAGCGAAGGGTGACCTTGACCTTATCGCCTTCTTCGAAGAAGCGGCGCACTGCCTTCATTTTCACGTCGTAGTCATGGTCGTCGATGCCCGGACGAAGCTTTATTTCCTTAACTTCGACAACCTTTTGCTTCTTGCGCGCCTCGGCGGCTTTCTTCTGCTCGGCGAAGCGAAAACGTCCGTAGTCAAGAATTTTGCAGACGGGGGGAGTGGAATTGGGCGCGATTTCGACGAGGTCGAGTCCCGCCGTCTCTGCCATGCCCAGCGCGTCCGGCAATTGGACGACGCCGTGATTTTTCCCCTCGGAATCGATTAGCTGCACTTCTCGCGCGCGAATTTCCCGATTGATGCGCGGCCCTTCCTTTTGAGGGGCTGCGACGCTCTTCATTGGACGACGAATGGATCATCTCCTTCTCTTGGCCAAAAGCCGGCCGCTGAGCCATAGGCGCAAACCAGCGACCGCCGGACCTGTAGGTCCGGGACCATGGAAGAGATTCCCACGACGGCGCGCCAAGTCAACCTTTCGGGGCGCTCGGGCGTCCCTTTTTCGCAACGAACGTCAAATATTTTGCAAGAAACCCAAAATCAGCGCGTTAACCCTTTCGGGCGCGTCCTCCGGCGTCCAATGCGACACGCCCGGCAGTTTTTCGATTCGAAGATTGCGAACGTAGCGATCTGTGCCATCGAGACAGGATTCGCCGAGCGCCACATCATTCAGCCCCCAAACGACAAGCGTGGGCGCGTCTACTGACGAGTCGAGGTCTTCCGCCTCGAGAATGTCGCTGCCCGCGGCGCGATACCAATTGAGCATCGCCGTCGCCGCGCCAGGCGCCGACACATTGGCGCGATAGATCTCCATCTCTTCTTTCGAGAAGACGCCTTCCCGGTCTGCGGCAAATTGCATCAGCCGCTCAGCAAGCGCGCCGCGGCGCGCCGACAACAGCCGATCAGGGAGCCAAGGCAGCTGAAAGAAGGCCGCATAGGCGGACTTGAACTTCTGTCGCCATTGTTCTTCGAGCGCGCGCCGGAAGCACAGAGGGTGCGGAATATTGAGAGCAACGAGAGCGTCGATGCGGTGCAATTTGCGAATGGCGACGACCCAGGCGATGAAACCGCCCCAGTCATGGCCGATGAGCGAGACCGAGGTGGGATTCGCCGCATCGATCAGTCCAGCAACATCCGCCGTCAGCGCCTCCAGCGAATAGGCGTCTTTTTCTAACGGGCGCGTCGTCGCGCCATAGCCCCGCTGATTGACTGCCCAGACACGATGTCCCGCGGCCGTGAGCGGGCCGACAAGATGACGCCACATGACGGCGTGCTCAGGAAAGCCATGCAGAAGGAGCGCGAGCCGATCGCCCGCGCCCGCTTCGAAAACCTCGAATTCGATTCCGTTGGCTAGAACGACGATGCGGCGCGCTCCCAAAAGCGTCGCCGCCGACGTCACATTTGACCCGCTAATGCCGGGCAACTCGGACAGGGCGCGCCGCCCGCCATGGCGGCGCAGGTCTCACCAGACTCTCCGCCTGCGGCGGGTCGGGCGATGAGCGACAGCTGGCGCTCGACATGGGCGCCGCCGCAAGACGGGCATGCGGGCGTTTCATCAAAACGCGACAGAGTTTCGAACTCATGCGCGCAATCATTGCAGCGATAGGCGAAAAGCGGCATTAGCCCCTCAGATTTGCCGAATGGACGTCCTGCAATTTACCGGCCCGCTCGCTTCGCGACAAGCCATAGCGTTGTGACGCATACGCGGTAGATGGCCGCGCGGCGCTCCGGGCACGCTAGATTCCATGTGACGAATCGTATCAGGGAAATTCGGATGACCTACCGCGCGCCGCTCGACGACATTCTCTTCGCCATCCGCCTCGCGGCCGGCGAAGGCGCGATCAAGCCTGGCGGCATCTATGGCGACCTCGCCGACGGCGTCGCCGAACAGACGCTGACCGAAGCGGGCAAATTCGCCGAAGAAGTTCTCCTGCCTCTCGACAAGATCGGCGATCGCGTGGGCGCCGCATATGCGAATGGCGCGGTCACGACGGCTCCCGGTTGGCGCGACGCTTACGCTCAATGGAAGGAAGGCGGCTGGAACGCCATTGCCGCCGCACAGGAATATGGCGGTCTGGACCTCCCCGCGCTGCTCAACGCCGGCTGCACCGAGATTTGGAACGCCGCCAACATGGCGTTCGCCGTCTGCCCGTTGCTCGGCCATGGCGCGATCGAAGCGATGGAGCAGCATGCGAGCGACGCGCTGAAAGAGACCTATCTGCGCAAGATCGTCAGCGGTGAATGGACCGCGACGATGAATCTGACGGAGCCCGGAGCCGGATCGGATCTCGGGCTGATGCGCACGCGCGCCGAACGCGCGCCCGACGGCTCCTACCGCCTTTTCGGCCAGAAGATCTTCATCACCTACGGCGAGCATGACCTTGCGCCGAATATCGTGCATCTCGTGCTCGCGCGTCTTCCCGATGCGCCGAAGGGCACGCGCGGCATTTCGCTTTTTCTGGCGCCCAAATTCCTGTCCGACGAAACCAGCGCCTTCACGCGGCGTAACGATGTGCGCTGCGCCGGCATCGAGCACAAGCTCGGAATTCATGGCTCGCCGACCTGCACCATGATCTATGGCGACGAGGACGGCGCCGTCGCTTTTCTCATCGGCGAGGAGAACAAGGGCCTCGCCTGCATGTTCACGATGATGAACAACGCCCGTCTGTCGGTGGGTCTGCAAGGCGTCGCCCTCGCCGAGCGCGCGACGCAAATGGCGCTTAATTACGCGCGTGAGCGCAAACAAGGGCGCGCGCCGGGCGCCAAGGAGCCGAGCGCGATCATCGAGCATCCGGATGTCGCGCGCATGCTGCTGACCATGGCGAGTTCGACTGCGGCGGCGCGGGCGATCTGCTACGAGACGGCCGCGGCCATCGATTGTGCGCGCCGCGAACGCGATCCCGCGCGCGCCGCGGCGGCGCTTGAACGCGCCAGTCTGCTGACGCCCGTCGCCAAAGCGTTTTCGACCGATATCGCCAATGAGACGACCTCGCTCGCGATCCAAGTCTTCGGCGGCATGGGCTATATCGAGGAGACCGGCGTCGCGCAGCTGATGCGCGACGCCCGCATCTGCGCGATCTACGAAGGAACGAACGGCATCCAGTCGATCGATCTCGTCACGCGCAAGCTTCGCGGCGGCGACGGCGCGGCGCTCGCGCGCGAGATCGACGACATGCGCACCATTGCGCGAGAAGCAGACTTTTCGCGCGACGCCTTGTGTGAGTCTGTCGAAGCATTGGCGCAGGCGAGCGACTTTCTGACGAAAGCGGAACTCGCGGGCGCGCTTGCTGGCGCAACGCCCTATTTGCGGCTCTTCGCGCTTGCGCGCGGCGCGACGTTGCTCGTGAAAGGCGCGAAGTTAGCAGCGCGAGAGAATAATCCAAACGCAGATCGCTGTGCTACGCTCACACGCTTCTTTGCGGAGAATATCGCCGTTGCCGCGCCGGGTTTGGCGAAGACCGTGATCGAAGGCGGCGCTTCGGTGAATGATTCGCGTGCAGCGCTTTACGAGTGACGCATTACAACGGGAAACCGTGACAGCGGGAAGCAGCGCCCCCACCCCAACCCTCCCCCGCTTCGCGGGAGAGGGAGCAGGCCGCGCCCCCTCATCGTCATTTCGCGAAAGGCCACTCGACTCCAATTCGCGAAAAGCTGATCATTTGCGTCCCCTCTCCCGCGAAGCGGGGGAGGGACAGGGAGGGGGTCAGGCGCCCATGTATTCCCGTAGCGCCTGCTGCTGCAGCGCGCTCATATGCAGTCCGAGTTTTGACCGGCGCCAGAGAATGTCGTCCGCCGTGCGCGCCCATTCTTTTTCGCGTAGATAAGCGATCTCCGCTTCCGTCAAACCGCAACCGAAGTCGCGGCCGAGATCGCTGAACGCTCGCGCAGCCTTCAGTATCTCGAACACCCGCGTTCCATAGGCGCGCGCAAGGCGCAGCGCCAGCTCATCGCCGAGAAACGGCTTGTCGCGCTTGAGATCGTCGAGAAAGCGATCAAACCCCTGCGGCATGTCGCCGCCAGGAAAAACGGCGCCAGCCGTCCAGGCTTCTCCCCGCGCGGGAAGAAAGGCGGCGAGTTCGTCGAGCGCATGTTCAGCGAGCCGGCGCGCCGTCGTGATCTTGCCGCCGAAGATCGACAGCGACGGCGCTTCATCTTGAGGCGCGTCGAGATCGAAAGCGTAGTCGCGCGTTACCACCGACGCTTCGAGCGAGCCATCGTCATAGAGCGGCCGAAGCCCCGCGAAACTCGATACGATGTCGTCGCCTGTCGCGGGTTCGCGCAAGAAGTGATTGAGCGAATTGAGAAGATACTCAGTCTCGGCATCGCTGATCACGACGGCGCCGGGCGGACCGTCATAAGAAACGTCGGTCGTGCCCACGAGCGTGAAATCACGCTCATAGGGGATCGCGAAAACGATGCGGCCGTCCGGATTTTGCAGAATATAGGCCTGCGGACCTTCGAATAGTTTTCGCAGAACGAGATGCGAGCCCTTCACCAGTCGCACATGTTTACGCGAATGGATGTGTAGCGCGTCTTCGAGCACCTGCGAGACCCATGGGCCGGCGGCGTTGACGAGAACGCGCGACTCGATCGTCTCTCCGTCCACGAGCGTCGCGCGCCAACGGTCACCCTGCCGCTCGGCGTGAATGAGCTTTGCGCCAACGCTAATCGTCGCGCCGCGCTCCGCCGCATCGCGCGCGTTCAAGACGACGAGGCGTGAATCGTCCACCCAGCAATCGGCGTAAGTGAAGCCGACGTGATAAATGTCGCGCAGCGGCACGCCAAGCGGATGGCCCGCGAGCGGCGCCATATGCGAGCCTTCGAGACGCTTGCGCCGTGCAAGGTGGTCGTAAAGAAAGAGCCCGAGCCGCAGCAGCCAAACCGGCCGCAGCCCCTTCTCATAAGGCAGAACGAATTTTAACGGCCAGATGATGTGCGGCGCGGCGGCGAGCAGCAGTTCGCGCTCGGCGAGCGCTTCATGCACGAGCCGAAATTCATAGAGCTCCAGATAACGCAAACCGCCGTGGATGAGCTTCGTCGAGGCGGAGGACGTGCCTTGCGCGAGATCGCCCTGCTCCACGAGCCTGACGGAAAGACCACGGCCCGCGGCGTCGCGGACGATGGCGCAGCCGTTGATCCCGCCGCCGACGATGAGAAGATCGTAGATCATGGCGTCACTCGATTCGAAACGCCATGACTATAGCTCTATGCCTGCGGACGGCCCGCCTGCTTATGACGCGCGCCGCCGTTTGCGCGTTTCTGGCCGTTTGGCGCGCCAGAGCGCTTGGCCGCGGGACGCTGTCCATCGCGCCGCGCATGCTGCGCGCCATTGCGATGCGGCGTCGGCGGCTTCGGCCTCTGTGGCGCCTGGCGTATCGGCGCGCCGTCATCCTCCCGCGCCTCGGCGCCGCGCCGGTCGGTGCAGTCAAGCGTCTGGCGCGTCAGCTTTTCGATCGCGCGCAGCAGCGGGCGCTCGCCATTGTCGCAGAGCGAAATCGCCTTGCCGGCCGCGCCGGCGCGCGCGGTGCGGCCAATGCGATGCACATAGGCTTCGGCGACTTCCGGCAATTCGTAATTGACGACATGGCTAACGCCGTCAACGTCGATGCCGCGCGCGGCGATGTCGGTTGCGACAAGCACGCGCGTGCGGCCCTTGCGGAAGGCGTCTAACGCGCGCAGACGCTGACTCTGGCTCTTGTTGCCGTGAATGGCGTCGGCGCCGACGCCGGCGCTCTCCAAGTGCTGCGCGACGCGATCGGCGCCGCGCTTGGTGCGCGTAAACACGATCGCGCGCGAGATTTCGCGGTCGCCCAGCAATTCCAACAGCAAGTCCCGCTTGGCGCCGCTTGCGACGAGATAAACATGCTGCGCGACGCGCTCGGCGGTGGTCGCCGCCGGCGTCACCGACACTTTCACTGGGTCATGCAGCATATCGTCGGCGAGCGCAGCGATTTCCCGAGGCATGGTCGCCGAAAAGAGCAGAGTCTGGCGGCGCTTCGGCAGTTTCGCGACGATCTGGCGGATCGGAACGATGAATCCGAGATCAAGCATATGATCGGCTTCGTCGAGCACGAGCGCCTCGGTCGCCGCAAGTTTCAGCCTGCCGCTGCCGATATGGTCGAGAAGCCGGCCGGGCGTCGCGACGAGCACGTCGAGGCCGCGCGCCAGCATGTCGATCTGCGGACGATGCGACACGCCGCCGACGATGACGCCGACGCTTGGACGAAAGAATTGTCCATAGGCGCGGAAACTGTCGGCGATCTGAGTCGCAAGTTCACGCGTCGGCGCGAGAATGAGCGCGCGCGTCGTATTGGGCGCAGCGCGGCGCCGATCGGCGAGAAGCCGGTGCAGGATCGGCAGAGCAAAAGCCGCCGTCTTGCCGGTGCCCGTCTGGGCGACGCCGAGAAGGTCGCGCCCCTGCAGGAGAGCGGGAATGGCCTGCGCCTGAACGGGCGTAGGCGTGTGGTAGTTTTCGCGCGAAAGCGCGCGTAGCAGGATCTCGTTCAAGCCGAGATCGGAGAATGTGGTCACTTTAGTTGTTGCTTTCAGTTGTCGATTCGAGCCCCAACGACCGGCGCGTGAATGCGCCGGACCAGGGCTAAGAGAGCGGCCCCGCGTAATGGCCCTCGGCGTAGGGAAAGGGGGCGCTCGACAGCTCGTCGACGAAACGTCGACCATACGCGGCTGGAGCGCCTCATGCTGCGGCGCAGCGCCCGCTTGATATAGGAACGCAGTGTTGCGGTCAATGCGAAGCAAGAAAGCGTCAGTGGTCCGAACTTGGGTTAACTTCAGCTCGCTTTCCGCCGTCATGCCCGGCCTTGTGCCGGGCATCCACGCCGGACAATCGCGAAACGCATGGCGCGGAGCCGGCATGTTCGGTTCATATTCTCACATTTGCATCGTGTCGTCGCGTGGATGGCCGCGACGAGCGCGGCCATGACGCGGTGAGATGACACTTCGTTAAACTTGGAATTTCGTCGGAGGCGACAAGCCTCGTCCGCTCACCTATAAGCCGGCAAGCGAAACGCCGATGGACCAAGCGCTATGAACGCCATTGCAAATTTCGACGGCGCAGAAATCCTCAACACATTCGTATCGCTGAGCGTGGCGCTCGTTCTCGGCACCGCAATCGGCGCCGAGCGGCAATATCGCCAACGCACCGCCGGCCTGCGCACCAACGCGCTGGTGGCGCTCGGCGCCTCCGCTTTCGTCGATCTCGGCATGCGGCTGATGGGCAATCAGGGCGCGACGCAGGTTCTGGCCTATGTGGCCTCGGGCGTCGGCTTTCTTGGCGCCGGCGTCATTATCAAGGAAGGCATGAATATCCGCGGCCTGAACACCGCGGCGACGATCTGGTGTTCGGCGGTGATGGGCGCTTTCGCCGGCGCCGACCGCCCGGCGGAAGCGGTATTGCTCACTGCCTTCGTTCTCGCCGGCAATACGTTCCTGCGGCCGCTCGTTCACTGGATCGAGCGCGCGCCAATCGATGAGAGCGCGACGGAGGCGGTCTATGAGGTCCGCGTCGCCGCGAGCGAAACAAGGCGCGACGCCATTCGCGACCAGATCATCGAGCTGTTAGAGGCCGCGTCTTATCCGATCCAGGACATCGCCGAAAATGAGCGCGAAGACGACGTCGAGATCGTCGCAACGCTTGCGACGTCCAGCGTGACGAGCGAGCAGCTTGACGCCGTGGTCGACTCGCTCGCCGCGCTCGACGGGGTCTCTCATGCGACCTGGTCTTCTCGCACAAGCGATTGAAGACGCGCAGCGAGTAAGCAGCCCTGCGGAGTCGTGACTCCCGATTTGAATTTCAGCTTATGACCCAGAACAGACCTTACATTCAATCATTTGCTGTGGACGCGCCGGGTAGTTGTGGCTAAGGCTTCATCTGCCACTTTTCCAACATAATCCAAAATTTACAATGTCCCTCCCAAGGAAGGTTCGCCGACAGGAACGCCTGGACCACCATGCCGAGCCGATGCAATCGTTTGCGTTGCCTCTTCACGATCGCGCTTGCTTGCCTTTACCTGTTCGTGGCGGCAGGCGTTTCGATCAATGGAGCGCACGCCCGCGTGCAAAGCGCCTGTCACGGTCATGGCGCCGGCGTCGCCGGATTAACGAGCCTTCCCGACCCCGCGACGGCCGGCCCCTCCAACAGCGCCGCAGCGAAAAGCCATGATGGCGGGGCTGCAGGCCACTTTGATTTTGGCTGCCAATTTTGTTCAGCGATCGTGAATCACACGAATACCATCGCGCCACGCTTATTTATCGTCGGCATCCTCTTCCAAGACCGTAACTCTAGTTTGTTCGGTCAGTCTCGAGCGCGTCCCCCGCGACCTCCACAATCTCTTATCGCGTTCTAGGAGTTCGCCATCGCCCGACGAATGTTCGGCGTGATGGGTAATACCCGCCTCGCGATGAAGGTTGATCATGTTTATAGATTTATTCAGGCGCGCCGCCATTTTGCGGCGGTTGCGGGCGGCGCGACGAGCGCCATGGATTGCGCTCGCTTTTTTGGGCGCTTGCGCGCCACAACCTTCTCTTAACGCCGGGCCTGACCCGGTCGATCCGGCTGCGCCGGCGCCGAGAATGAGGGCGCGCTCATTCGTCGAGTCCTATGTCTCTCGGCGGCCGGTCGAACCTTCGACGCGTTGGTTCGATGCGGCGCCGACGACTCCACGCGGTGCGGGGCAAGGGCGATGACGCAGATTCGATTGCCGACCCGTGCGGCTGTGGCGGCAGCTGGAATGAGCATGTTGCTCTCGTCCTGCGCAATGTTTTCATCTGACGGCGGCGTGAATGTCGCTGCACAAGCAGCTCATCAGGAGTTTGGGAAAAATGCTGTTGCGCTGCGAAGCGAAGAGGACTTTGATTGGGCCGTGTCTCGCATGGAACAGTTGCTGAGGCGCCCCTTAACGATCGACGCCGCTGTAGAGATTGCGCTCCTCAATAATCGAGGTCTGCAGGCGACCTTCAACCGCCTTGGCGTCGCCGAAGCGATCATGGCGCGGGAGAAATTGCCGCCGAACCCGACTTTTGCGTTCTCGCGCATCGCGGGCCCTTTAGGTTCGGAAGTTGAAGGCGTGATTGTCGCGAATATTTTGGCGCTCGCGACCTTGCCCGCGCGCGCAGAAATCGCTGACGAAAGATTTCGCGCGGCGCAATTTGAGGCTGCCGCAGAAACATTACGCCTCGGCTATGAGGCGCGGCGGGCTTACGTCCGCGCGGTCGGCGCGCGCGAGATTGCCGGCTCCATTAGCGAGGTAAACCAATCGACCCAAGCCGTCGCCGCGCTCGCACGGCGGCTTGGCGAGACTGGCGCGGCGAGCCGCCTCGATCAAGCCAAGGATCAACTTTCTTCAGCGGAAACAGCGACTCGGCTGGCGAGCGCACGGTTGCAGGCCAGCAACGAACGCGAACGCTTGACTCGTGTTCTCGGACTCTGGGGAACCCAACTTGATTTCGGTTTGCCAAATGCGCTTTCGCCGCCGCCGTCACGGCCACGTAGCCTGCCGTATTTGGAACAGGATGCCGTTGGCCGCCGTATTGAGCTCAGAACCGCACATGCGGAATTGAACGCTCTTGCAAAGACGCTCGGCCTCATCGAGGCGACCCGTTTCGTCAATCTCTTCGAGTTGTCGGGCGTGTATAAGGTTAAGACCGAAAGCGTCCCTAATCCGGAGAGCGGACTGACGGAAACTACGCGCTTTCGCTTTTCCGGCGGAGCCGCGGCGATCGAGGTGCCGATCTTTGATTTCGGTGAGACGAAGGTCAGGGAAGCCCAGCAAAGCTGGCTCGCAGCCGTCAATAGATTAACAAAGAAAGCCATAGACGTGCGATCACAGGCGCGTCAGGCGTATCGAAACTACCGCTATGCGCATGAGATCGCGCAATTCAGAAAACGGGAAATTCTGGCGCTCCAGGCAATCGTCTCCGAAGAGATGCTACGCCGCTACAATGGCATGTTGGTCGACGCCTTCCCCTTGCTGGAGAATGCGCGCAAACGCGTATTGCTGCAGGCCGCCGCGATCGAAGCGAAGCGCGACTATTGGCTCGCCGAGACGGATCTGCGGGCGGCGATTTCCGGACCCGCTGAGGCGATCGGCGGAATTGCCGGGGAAGGCGCTGCTGAATTGGGAGTCGAACGCCCATGATCATGCATCATCGAACGGGACAGACGCTCATATCGAGACGCAATTTTCTAACGTCGTCGCTCGCCACGGCAAGCGTCAGTCTCATCAGCGGACGCGCGCAGGCGACGACGGTTCCTGAAGCGGTTCGCATGACGACCGCGACGACCCAACCGCCGCAGCATCCGACAAGCGGACCGCACTATCGGCCGGTCGTCACGCTCAACGGATGGTCCTTGCCGTTTCGCACGAATGGCGACTGGAAAGAGTTTCACCTTGTCGCCGAGCCCGTCGAGCGCGAAATAGCGCCCGGAATGAAGGCGCGCCTTTGGGGTTATAACGGCCAATCGCCCGGTCCTACGATTGAAGCGGTCGAAGGCGACAAGGTTCGCATCTTTGTTACAAACAACTTGCCGGAACACACCTCGGTGCATTGGCATGGCATTTTGCTGCCTGCGGGCATGGACGGCGTGGGCGGCGTCACCCAGCCTCATATCCCGCCGGGCCGGACATTTGTCTATGAATTCCAGCTCAAGGGAAGCGGGACATTCATGTATCACCCGCATTCCGATGAAATGGTTCAGTTGGCGATGGGCATGATGGGAATGTTCATCTCACATTCTCGCGACCCGCATGAACGCCATGCCGATCGCGACTACGCATTTGTCATGAGCGCCTATCGCTTCGATCCCGGAACATACCTGCCCAAGGTATCGGAGATGACCGACTTCAACATCTGGGCTTGGAACAGCAGAGTATTTCCTGGCATCGATCCGATGGTGGCGCGCATTAGCGATCGGGTCCGCATTCGCATGGCCAATCTGACGATGACCAATCATCCGATTCATCTGCACGGCCATCATTTCCAGGTGACGGGCACGGACGCTGGCTGGATTCCAGAGACGGCTCGCTGGCCGGAGTCGACAATTGACGTCGCGGTCGGCGTCACCCGAACGATCGAATTTGACGCCGCCTATCCGGGCGATTGGCCGATCCACTGCCACAAGTCGCATCACACGATGAACCCAATGGGTCACGACGTGCGCAATTTTATCGGCACGAAGACCGATCCCCGTTTGGCGGAAGCCATCCGTAAATTGGCGCCGGGCTATATGCCGATGGGCGCAACCGGCATGGCGGACATGAGCGCGATGAAAATGCCGCTTCCCCCTAACACGTTGCCGATGATGACGGGCGAAGGCGCTTTCGGCCCCGCCGAGATGGGCGGCATGTTCAGCCTCGTCAAAATCCGCGAACAACTCGCGGAAAATGATTATCGCGACCCGGGCCCCTACGCTAATCCGCCCGGCACGGTTGCGCATGATATTGAGGTGGTGCCGGCCGAGAGCCCAGCGTCAAAGGATGCGACGCCGCTCGCGCCAACCGGCGGAGGCGGCGAACATCACCACCATTGACAGGCGACGCTGACGACTGCGCAGCAGGAATGGGATTGTTTCTCGCGGCGGGCGATCTAGGCAATCAGCAAAGGGGAAAGCCATGAAACTGCCGCTAGCCACTTTGACAACAATCGGCCTGCTATTGCCCGCGTCCATTGCCGTGGCTGAAACCGACTGGTCGCAAGTTGACGCCGCAATCGGCAAGAAGGCCGCCGTAACTGGGAGCGTACACAAATACGGTCTCCCGCGCAGCGATCTTCACGTCACCCTTGACGGGATCACGATCAAGCCGGGGCTTGCGCTCGGCGGCTGGATTGCCTTCGAGCCGACAGGACAGATGGCCATGATGATGGGCGACCTGGTCCTGACGGAAACCGAGATAAACCCTGTCATGCGGTCGTTGCTCGCCAACGGCGTGGAGGTGACCGGCGTTCATAACCATCTGATGCGCGCGAGCCCGGCGACTTTTTACATGCATATCGGCGGGCACGGCGAGCCCGCGAAACTCGCCGTCCTCGTTCGGCAAGCGCTCGCGGAGACAGCAACGCCTTTTGAGCCGCCCGCGGCTTCGGCGAGTGAGCCCCCCAAGCTTGGCTTTGACGCGGGCGCAGGTTGAAGAAATCCTCGGCTTTCAAGGGAAAAACAACGGCGGCGTGCTTCAGTTCAGCATCCCTAAAGCCGAGCAAATCAGAGAAGGAGGAAGGGTGGTCGCTCCCGCCATGGGCGCCGCCATCGTCATCAATTTCCAACCGACCAGTGACGGCAAGGCCGCCATCAGCGGGGATTTCGTCGCGACGGCGAAGGAGGTGGAGCCGCTGCTGAAGGCCCTTCAAAACAACGGGATCGAGGTCATGGCGCTCCACAACCACATGCTCAACGACGAGCCGCGGCTCTTTTTTGTGCACTTCTGGGCGAATGATGACGCTGTGAAATTGGCGCGTGGGCTACGCGTGGGACTTGATGCAGTCCATGTGGCCGCCAAAAGCTAACAGCCTTATCTTCGTCGCGCTCAATCAACCCCAGCCACGGCGCGCCACTTTCACAAGACCAATTAACGTCCGCTTGTGGCGCTTTGCGGAAATCAAATCCACCCACTACCCGCCCTTCGAACCCATCTTGCTCCTAACCCTTTTCCCTTCTAGGGTTTCCGCTGAGTGCCGGTCGATTCGTCGAGTCAGCTGCCGCGAATGCTGTGGAAGTTCGCGCTTGCGAGGGATCAGAAAATGGATCGGGCTACGCTCAGCGACGTGTCTGAATCCGCTCGATTGCGAGGCAATGGGGCGCAGGAACGCAGTTCATTGGCCTTCGGCACCGACAAAAAGTCGATTAGCGCTGCGGCGCAACTCGTTTCACAAGGCGCACATCGTTTTTACGCGCTCGTGCTGCCGAGCAGCCTCCTCGCAGAAACATGTACGGTCGAGCCGCGTGTCGAAAATCCGACGGAGGGCTTCCAGCGCCTCCTCGACCACAGACGCGCCAAATCCATCGCCCGCTACATCGACGCAGGATTCGGCACGGTTCCCGGCGCCGTGGTGCTCTCGGCGCAATCGCGCGCGCATATGCATTATGATCGGGCCGCTGGAACGCTGACATTTCGGCGGGATCCGCGCGCCTTCCTCATTATCGATGGCCAGCATCGCGTCTTTGGCTTCAAGCTCGCGAAACACGCCGTCGACGTGCCGGTGGTGATCTACAATAAACTGAAACGTTCCGAAGAATGCCGGCTGTTCATGGACATCAACACCAAGCAGCGGCCAGTGCCTACTGAACTGTTGCTGGACATCCGCCGCCTTTCGGAAGTGGAAACGAAAGCCGACGCGCTGCTGCATGATGTTTTCGACCTTTTTAACACGCGTGACGACAGCGCTCTCAAGGGCCTGCTGAGCCCTGCGGAACGGCGCAAGGGCATGATTTCGCGCGTCACCTTCAACGCCGCGCTGCGCTCCATCAAGGGCGCTTTCGTCGACGCGCAGGCGGAGGAAGTCTATGCGGTGATGAACGCCTATTTACGCGCGTGCCGGCATGGTCTCGGTCTGCACAACACCGATGAGCAGATCGCGCATCCTGCCCTCTTCAAGGCGCTGGCGCTGCTCTTCACCAATGTCGCCGAGCGCGTGGCTGACCGCCACGGTGGTAAATATACGGTAGCGAATTTCGAGGACGTGCTCATTCCCTTCTTCAAACGTTTGAAAAAATCGGATCTGCCGCGCGCGGGCATGAGCCATGTCGCGCTGCATGAGCATTACAGCAAGGCGCTAAGCGCGGGATTCCTGATTAAACAATGGCTGTTCAATTGAGCAGAAGGGATTGATTGGGCGCTCTACATCGAGAACGCCGCGCGCAGTAAGCCCATGCTCGGTCTTGTCCCAGTGGAACGGCCGCCGCCACAGTTCAAAAAGGGCGCGCCAGGCGGCGACGCTCAGCATGATTTGCCACAACGGCAGATAGATGAGCGATCGGCGAAGCCGCGCGAGACGGTGACGTCGCATGCCGACGGCAAGCGGAAAAAAGAGCGAAATAGCTCCAGCGATCGCCAGAAAGCACCACAGCGTGCTCAAGGCGATCTCAAGCAACCCAACTGGAGCGAGGAGAGCGCCAAAAATCGCGTCATAGGTCAGACGCGCCGCCAGGAGAGGGCCGAGCAAAGGACCAAACAGCCCCCCGGCAAACATGGCCAGAACCGCAAGGGCGCGACGCGAACCAAGATCTACGAAAAACTGTGCCGGCCGGCGGCAATGCACGATGAAGGTCTGCATCCAGCCTTTGAACCAGCGCGTGCGCTGTCTTACTAGAGCGCCAAACGTAGCTGGCGCCTCCTCGAAGGTTTGTGAGGCAAATGTCCGCGCCTCGAAGCCCGCGCGGGCGAGTCGCAGGCCAAGGTCAGCGTCCTCGGTGACGTTGAATGCGTCCCAGAAGCCAATCTCACGCAAAACCTCCGTCCGGAAATGGTTTGAAGTGCCGCCAAGGAGCAGCGGCATCCCCATTGATGCGAGCCCTCTGTTGTAGACGTCAAAAAGCGCGGCATATTCGAAGGCGAACAACGCCGTCATCCAGTTGAAGTCGCCGTTGTCGATTACGAGGCTCGCCTGCAGACAGGCGACGCTCGCGGGAAGCTGGGCGAAGAGAGTCGCTGCGCGCCGCAATTGACGCGGCTCCGGCAAATCTTCGGCGTCAAACACTGCGACAAGCGACCCGCGCGCGAGCGGCATGGCGACGTTCAGCGCGCGCGGCTTGGTGCGTGGAGCGCCCTCCGGCGCAATGATGATCTCATGCGGCGCGCGGGGCGGATGCGCGCGCAACGCCGCAGCCGTCGCTTCGTCGTCGGCTTCAATCACGAATTTTATGTCGAGCTTCGCTCTTGGATAGTCGAGTCGATCGATCGCTCGAACGAGCTGGCGCGCAACGACGGCCTCCTGATAAAGCGCGACGACGACCGTGTAGATCGGCAGACCCACATCGCTTTCGAGCGCTTCGGCGTCTTCGCCTGGCTGAAAACTCGCCGCGAAAGCGAAAAGCCTAAGAAACACGCCACAGCAGAATGCGCTCGTCAGGAGCAAAGCGGATGCGATGCGCAGAAAGAAGAAAGGAGCGTAAAGGCTGGCCGACAGTCCGATTACCAAGGTGAGCAGCAGCCCCACATGCGTGCGCCGCAGATTGGCGCGTGCGCACAAGTCTCTGTCAACGCGTTCGATAAGGAATGCCGCATTGGAGGCCGCGCCAGCCGGATCGGCGCGGCGAACCGCCTCGAAAAAGCGCGTCCGGGTTGTGATTGCGAATTGCGGCCGGCCTTTTGCGGCTCGGCATGCGCTCATCAATCGAAAGACGCCGCTGCCGCTCGGCGCGAGCAGCCAACGAACGCCGCTCGAAGGATCGCGAATGCGCGCGTAGCCGCGTCCGGCGGTCGACGCTCCTGATGCGCAGACGTCGACAGGGCGGTCGATGAAGTCGACGTTAAGATGCCTCGCAAGGCTCCGATAGAATACGTCCTCCGAGACGAGCCCTTCGGCGAGCAACGCTTCGTCGGCGCAAACGCCTTGTCGACGCGCGGTCGCAGCAGCGAATTCAAGAGTCTGCGCCGGCGCCCCGTGATCCAAGAGAAAAGCGATTTCGATTGGAATCGATCGCGGCGATGTCGCCTGAGACGGCGAGATTCGGCGAACCGTCGAGGATATAACGAAGGCGCGGCGCCTGAAGACTTGCGGATGATCGTCCTTGATCTGCGAAGCAGAGGAAGCGACACTATCGATCGGGACATAACTCATGCAATAAACCCGGCGCGCGCAAGCAGCCTGCGAGCGACTATCGGCTTCAAGCATAAGCTAGGCAATAACTTAATGCGCTGTATCAAAAAATCGCGCCGATTCGCTTTCTTCGCCCGCGCGGCGCTCGCCGCGCTGCTCCTCGCGTCGTGCCTCCCGGCCGCGGCCGCTGAGGGCGCGCCGCCCGCGCCGGCCGTCCCGGCGCCGACGCCGCCTGCTACGACCACGCCGTCATTCTGGGACCCTAACCACACTCCGGAAAGGCCGGACCTCTCGGGCTTGCGCCAAATCCGCTTCCTGACGGAGGACGACTATCCGCCGTTCAATTTCCTGCTTGCGGATGGGCAGGTTGCAGGCTTCAACGTCGATCTCGCCCGAGCGATCTGCCTCGAACTCGATATCGCCTGCACGATCCAGCGGCGGCGGTGGGATCTGCTCATCCCCGCGCTCAACGACAATAGCGGAGACGCCATCATCGCTTCGCTGGCGATCAACGATGACACGCGCAAACAGGTCGATTTTTCTGGGCCATATATGCTGACGCCCGGCCGGTTTGTGGTGCAGAGCGACACGACCCTAAAGTCCGCCTCGCCAACCGCGCTCGCCGACCGTCCGATCGCCGTGGTCGCCGGCTCCCGGCACGAGGCTTTTCTGAAGGCCTTTTATCCGCACTCGACGCTGGTTGTGCTCGAAACGCCCGCGCTGGCGCGCAACGCGCTCAAGAATGGCCGCGTTCAGGCGCTTTTTGGCGACGCAATCTCGCTCTCTTACTGGCTGAATGGCGCGGAGGCGGCAGGCTGTTGCGTCTTTCGGGATGGACCCTTTACGGATCAAAAGTATTTTGGCGAAGGCGTCGGCATCGCCGTGAAAAAGGGCAATGCGCCCCTGCGCCGCGCGCTCGACTATGCGCTGTTCCGGCTTGCTCAACGCGGGGTCTTCGCCGAGCTTTATCTAAAATATTTCCCGGTTGGGCCCTTTTAAGCCGCGCCGCCCAGCAGGACGGCGATAGCGGCGCGCGCCCTTGCTATGGCGGCGCCGAGGGTCCCAGCCTTTTCGGCCGCCTTAGGATCTGCGCCGCGCAATGCCCATTCATAGGCCTCAGCCGCTTGGCCGACCTCAAAGGCGCCAATCGCCCGGGCCGAACCCTTTATGGTGTGAGCGAGTCCGATACGCCAATCGGCGTCGCCAGGCGCAGAGTCCGCGCGCAAGCGATCCACGAAATGCCCCGCCTGAGCATCGAAAAGCGCCAGCAGCTCTCGCTCGAGGTCATGGTCGCCAAACGTCTGGCGCGAGAGATGAACGAGGTCGATCGGCGATTCCGCCTCCGCTTGAGGAAATGGTTGCGGTTGAGCTTTGCAGTCTAGAAACGTCGATTCCGCCAGTTTGGCCATCCCCATTCCCGTTCCCCTTTGATATCTATCGCAAAGCCAGACGCTTTTGGAGCCCGCCGAATGGGCATGGCCTCAAAATTGACGCTTCTTTCCTGAAGGGCCCGTTAACGAAGTTTCCGGATACGTCCCAAGCCCGTGTTTCAATTGCTCGGCATGGGCTGTAAAGTTTGGTTAATCTTTATTCACCGGCAGTCGTTTAGCGGCGGGCCGCGAAATCGGCCGACGGAATGCGTTCCGCGCCGACTGGAGAGGGCGAATGGCGACATCGGGAAAGATCCAGGACGCGGCGACCGCTGCTGTGACCGCGCTCGAGGAAGCGCTGGACGTCAGCGCCATGTCCGAAGCCGCCGACGTCCTGGACGAGATGAACGAACGGTCGGGGTCGGGAGCGGAAGCGCATGGGTTAGACGCGCGGAGGTCGACGCCGGCTTACGACGAGCAGCAAAACCGCGCTCGGCCGCCACAAGGGACGATCGCTCCCGCCTTGGCGCCGGCGAACGACGATCGCCGGACGGTCGGCGAGTTGCGGCAGGCGCTGCAGATCAAGCCCAACCGCTCGATCATGGCGCTCACCTTCGCCTTTATGGCCCTGTGGGCGGGCTGCTGGACCGTCTATGTTTACTTCCATCAGGCCGAAATCTTCGACGCCAACGGCTTGATGCTCGCGCCGAAGCCGGCTCTGACGCTCGCGGCGCTGGTCGCTCCCCTCTTCTTTCTCTTTCTTACCGGGTTGATGGCGCGCCGCGCCCACGAGATGCGGCTCATCGCCAATTGCATGACGGAAGTGGCCATTCGGCTCATTGAGCCGGAAACGGTCGCCACCGAACAGGTTGTGTCGCTTTCTCAGGCGATCCGACGCGAAGCGGCCTCCATGGGCGACGGCATCGAACGGGCGCTGGCGCGAGCTGGCGAACTCGAAGTGATCGTGCGCACTGAGGTCACCAACCTGGAACGCTCCTACACCGAAAACGAACGGCGCATTCGGCTGCTTATCGACGAACTGACGCGCGAACGCGAAGCCATCGTCGTCAACGCCGACAACGCGCGCAATGCGCTCTTTGGCGCACGCGAGGCGCTTTCCCAAGAGCTTGCCACGACCTCAGTCCATCTCGCCGAAGCGGTGAGCCAGGCCGGGGCGCGCGTCTCCTCCTCGCTCGGCTCCAAAGGCGAAGAAATCCGCCTAGCCCTTGAACAGGCGGGCGACGCCTTCGAGTCAACTTTGGCGAGTCATGGCGGAAGGGTGCTCTTCGCCCTGAACCAAACCGGCGACGAAGTCGCGCAGAAAGTGATCGGCGCGAGCGAGGACGTGAGCCGGCGCTTCGCCGAAGGCGTCGAAGAGGTCAGCCGCAGGCTCGAAGGTTCGAGCCAAGCGATCGCCAGCGACTTCAGTTCGCGCGGTGCCGATGTGCTCGAACGCTTTGAGGAGATCGGGGCAAATTTTTCCGAAGCGATGGGCGGCCAGGGAGAGCGTATCGTCGCAAAGCTTGCCGAGACTGGAGACGCCGTCCGCGAGACGATCGAAACACAGGGCGGAGCTTTCGAGCGGTCGCTTGCCGAAACTGAAGAGCGCTTGACGGCGCGCGTCGCCGAACATGTCGAAAACGCCCAAACGACCTTCGAAATTGCCGAAACCCGAATTGTCGGCCTGCTCGAAGACACGCATCACAAGGCTCAAAATGACTTTGAGCTGCAAGGACAAGCGCTTCATGACGCAATTTCGCGCAGCTTGAACCAGAGCTCCGCAGCGCTCGTCGAACAGGTGGACGCGTTGCAGGCGCGCTTTGTCGCCGTCGCGGGCGAAGCGGTGTCGGCGATCGGCCATCATGGCGACAGGGTGAATGAAGCGCTCGCCGACAACTTCCAAGCGTTCGAACAAACGGTGCTCGGCCGCGGAGAGGAAGTGGCGGAGCGGATCGCCGAACGCGGGATACAAATTGAGACCAGTCTTGCCGACCGGCTCGCAGCCTTCGAGGACGCCGTCGTACGCAACAGCGCGGAAGCGGCGATGCGCGTCGCTGAGCACGGCGATCGCGTGAGCGCCGTGATTTCAGGCGGACTCGCCGCCTTTGAAGAGGCCATCGTCCGCAACGGCGACGAGATCGCGGAGCGCGTCGGCGAACGCGGAGAACGCGCCACATCGAACCTCGCCGCGCAACTCGCCGCTTTCGGAGACGCGGTCACGCTTCACGGCGAGGAAATCGCCCAGCGCGTCAGCGAGCACGGGGAACGCGCGACGGCGGCCTTTTCTGAAGGCCTCTCGACCTTCGAAGACGTCGTCGCGCGCCAGGGCGAGGAATTGGCCGCGCGCGTCGCCGCCCGCGGCGAGCGCGCCGCCGCCGAACTTGGCGACAAGCTGACGGCCTTCGAGGAGAGCGTCGCGACGAACAGCGCGAAGGTCAATCAATCCGTCACACAAAGTCTCGCAGCAATCGAGAACGTGCTCGTGCATCAAGGCGGCGAGATCGCGCAGCGCGTGGCCGCCCACGCGGATCGCGCCGAAATCAGCCTTGCCGAAAAGCTCGGCGCCTTCGAGGACGCCGTCAGACGCCATAGCGAAAGCGTGACGTCGGTCGTCGGCGAACATGCGACGCGCGTTGACCAATTGCTCGACGAGAGGCTGAATGCGCTCGAGACCGCTGGAATGCTCGTCGCCAAAACGATGGAGACGACGCGCGAGCGCGCCCTGCAAGAGTTCGAGACTCACGGCGTCTCGCTGCGTGACAAGCTTCAGCAAACCGTCGCCGAAGCCTCATCAGCCCTCGCCGTAAACGCCGAGACGATTCAGGAGCGCTTCGCAAATACGGCGAGCGACGCCGTTCTGGCGATCGCGACCCAAGGCGAGCGGCTTCATGAATTGCTGCACGACCGGTTCGAGTCTTTTGAAAACGCCGTCTTGTCCGAAAGCAAGGAAGTCGTCGCTTCGCTGGCCGATCATAGCCAGCGGATGGCGCTGACGCTCGGCGAGCAGTTGACTCACTTCGAGAATGCGCTGCTGCGCGACGGCGGCGAAATTGCCGACCGGGTCGGTCAGCATGCCGAGAAATTGAGCGCGGAAGCGCAGAAGATCACGCATCAGATCGACGATAGACTGCAGTCGCTTGACGAAACGATCCGCATGCAGGGCGGCGCGCTCGTCGACAGGCTCTCGGCGCAAGTCGAGCATTACAACGCCAGGATCGGCGACAACTCTCGCCATTTCGCCGACGAAATCGACGCGAGACTGGCGGAAATCGACGGTGCGATCGAAAGCAAGGGCGGCCATCTCGTTGAGAAGCTCGGCGAGCGCGCGATCGACATTGCTTCAACCATGTCGAGCAAGATCGAAGCCCTGGAAATCGTCGCCTCTGCTCGAACGAAGGAAGCGGCGGACCGCATCGACGAACTGGTCGGGCGCGTTGACGCGGGCCTTGGAGTCGGCGGACAGATGCTTCAAGAGGCGCTTTCCAAGCACGCCGCTGAAGTCGCGCGCGTGATGGACGATGGCGGGCGCCAGGTTTTGGAAACATTCGACGCCAAGATCAAAGACGTCGACTGGTTGCTCATGTCACGTTCGAGCGAGTTCGCCCAGGTGATCTCCTCCAGGACTGACGACATCAACGAAGCATTGGGCGGACAAGCCAAGGAGCTGGAGTCGACCCTCGACGGCCGCATCGAGCTTCTTGAAAACAATGTCGTCAGCCGACTCGTCGCGGTTTCTTCCGAGATCGATGAGAAAGGCCGGCTCGTCGTCGACACGATCGGCGCACGGCTGCAGGATATCAAAGACATCCTGGCCGGCGCGCGACGCGAATTCGATACGACTCTGCACGCGCGCACGGGCGATCTGGGCCAGTCGCTCGTTGAGCGCGTGGCGGAGATCAGCGGCGCGCTGGACGAGCGCTTGACGCAGATGCAGTCGGTGCTCGAGGAACGCGGCGGCGCCGTCGCCCGCGAATTGACAAGCGTCGGCGATCTGGTGACGAGCGCCGTTGAAAGCTGCAGTGAGACCCTTGTTTCCCGTCTTGGCGTCAAAGGCGACGAGCTGACGAATGCGCTCGACGCCTCACGCGAGGCTCTGGCGCAGACGCTGGAGACCAGCGCGCAGTCCTCGATCGCGGCGCTTCTGGCGACGAATGAGAAGATTCGCACCGAGCTGCCTTCCTTGCTCGACGCGCTCGGCCAGACAAACGGATCGCTACGCGCGATCATTGATAAGACCGGCGGAAACCTCGTCATGCTCGAAAGCGAGCTTGGCAAACGGCTCGCCGAGTTCCATGGCGCGCTGAACGAAGCTTCGACGCAAGTTGAGCATATCAGCGGGGTGGCCGGTGATGCGATGCGGGACGCCAACGCCATCGTCGAGGCGCTGGACGAAAGACAACACACGCTTGCCCAGAGCGCAGAAAAACTCGCGCAGAGTCAGCAGGCGCTCGATGCCGTGATGGCTGCGCGCAGCGGCTCGCTTGAAGAACTCGTGACGCTTGTTGAAGGCCGGCGCGCCGAATTCGAAGACGCCATGACAAAGTTCGGCGAACTGATGGATCGCTCATTCCGCTCTATTGAATTGCGGTCGCGCGACCTCGGCCGAGCATTGAGCGAAACCTCCAAGCAGACCGCCGACGTCATCGAGGCGCGCTTCGCCGCCGTCCGCGCCGCTGCGGAAGGCGAGCGCGAGCAAACTTCCGAAGCCCTGCGCGCCGCCTTCTCTGAGGCCAATGAAGAGATCAACCGTCTGTTCAACGACGCGCGCTCGAAATTCGACGCCGCAACTGATGAGATTCGTGGCCTCGCGCGCAACATCCATCGCGAGATCGAGGAAACTCGAGAGGAGGTTCGCCGCGGCGCGACCGAACTGCCGCGCGAAACCGCAGAGCAAGCGGCGGCGCTGCGACGTGTCGTCGGCGACCAGGTGAAGGCCTTAAACGAGCTTACGGACATCGTGGCGCGGTCGGGCCGCGTTTATGACATTGCCGAACAAAACGCTCCCGCGCTTCGTCGCGCATCGTCGGATCAGACGCCGCGCGCGGAACCGGCGCCGGCGCGTCCGACACAGTCTTCGGCGATACGCGTTACGGAGCCTGCTCGCGAGTCGCAAGGCGGCTGGCTGAGCAACCTGCTTGCGCGCGCCTCATTTGATGACGCGCCGCAGCCGCCGCGTACCGCGCGGTCCTTATCGAGCGCGGGCGCGCTCGATAGCCTGACGCTCGACATCGCGCGGATGGTCGACAACGCCGCCGTGACGGAGTTGTGGCGCCGCTATCAGCGCGGCGAAAAGGGAGGGCTTTTCGGCCGTCGCCTATACACGGCGCAGGGCCATCAGACCGTTCAGGAAATCCAGCGCCGTTACCGCATCGATCAGGATTTTCGCGCGACCGTTGATCACTACGTCAAACACTTCGAGGATTTGCTCGTAGAGACAAGCCGCAAGGATCGCGACGGTTCGAAAGCGCTTGACCTACTTACGGGCGACGCCGGCAAGGTTTACACCATGCTTGGTCACGCCTCTGGACATTTCGAATAGGGCTCGGGCCCTATTCGATCTCGTCCGGCGGCGCCGCGCCGATGCGCGATTCAAATGCGACTTCAGCGCGTAGATTGTCGAGGTCGCGACCGATCGTCGCGACGGCCAGCAGCCGATCGCCCTTGAAGTAAGAAACGGCGCAGTCGGCGGCGGCCGGATCGCCCGACACATCCAGTCGATCCCACGACGCGGCATGTCCGATGTAGGAAATCGCCTGGTCGTAATGTTGGCTCCAGAAGAAGGGCGCGGCGTTGAATTTTTCTTTGCGTCCGAGAATATTGCGCGCGGCCGTCTGCCCCTGTCGCTCCGCGACGACCCAATGTTCGACGCGAATCCGCTCGCCCGTGATTTTATCTGGCCAGGTTGCGATGTCGCCTGCCGCGTAAATGTCGGGCGCGCTTGTCTGCAGATATTCGTTGACGAGCACGCCGCGATCGACGGCGAGGCCTGCCGACTGGGCGAGTGAAAGATCCGGCTTCACGCCGACGCCGATGACCACGAGATCGACGTCCAAGGCGGCGCCGCTTTTCAAGGTAAGCGTGCGCTCGCCAATCTCGGTCGCTATATCCTCGAGATGGAAGACGACGCCGTGGCTCTCGTGCAGCTTCCTGACATGCGCGCCAAGTTCGGAGCCGAGAATGCGCGCCATCGGGATCGCCTCCGGCGCAATGACATGCACGTCGAGATCGCGAGCGCGCAACGACGCCGCCACTTCTAGTCCGATGAAGCTTGCGCCGATGACGGCGACGCGACGCGCTCGCGCGGAAGCAGCGATCAAATAGTCGGCGTCGGAAAGCGAGCGCAGATAATGCACATGCGGACGATCGGCTCCGGGCGTTTGCAACTTAACGGGAAAGGCGCCGGTGGCCAAAAGCAGCGCGTCGTAAGACAATGTCGCGCCGTCTATGAGCGTCAGTCGCTTCGATGCGGGGTCGAGCGATTCAACGCGCTGTCCCAGGCGTAGTTGAACGCCCTTCTCGCGATACCAGGCCGGATCGCGCAAAGGCAGCCAATCCGGTTGCGCCGTTCCAGCGAGATAGTCCTTGGAAAGATTGGGGCGATCATACGGCTCCGTCGTATCGGCGCTGATCAGCTCCAAAATTCCATCGTAGCCTTCGGCCCTAAGCATCTGCGCTGCGGCGAAACCCGCTGCGCCGCCCCCGACGATGACGACGCTGCGCGGTTCGGCGGCGCCCTTGCGCTTCGCCGGCCCCGGCTCGGGAAGCCTTTCGCGGGCAAAAACCTTCCCATCGGCCTGCTCGACCCGCCACCGCGGCAACGGATCAAACGCGGGCGCGCGTAATGCGCGGCCGCTGCGAAGGCTGAAACAGGCGTGATGCCAGGGGCACCGGATTGACCCGCCCACGACGAGCCCCTCGGCAAGCGGCCCGTGATAATGCGTGCAGTGAGCCCCGGTGACGAAGAACTCGTCACCCTGCCGCGCCATGACCGCTTCCTCGCCCGCCACGTGACCGAGCAAAGGGCGACCTTCTGGGATGACTTCGGGCGCGACGCCCTGCGAGAAGTCGGGGCCCTCTAATTGGTCGCGCCCCTCTTCCGCCATGTCGCTCTCCCGCTTCCAACCGGCGCAACGCGCGCCAATCAATGGCCACGCTTATCTAACAAGGGCGAGGCTCGATGACGGACAAGCCTCGGCCAGGAAAGGAAACCACCGCGATTCGGCTGACAGCGGCCGAGTTTTGTCGCATTTCGCTCACTGATGAGTCCCGCAAAATCAACGGGCGCAGGACAGAAACCAATGAAAAATGTGACATTGTCGCCACAGTGACAAGAAACAGATATGTGCAATGCCAATTTTGCCCAATAATTGGGCAGATGCGCGGACCTTGGACTTGAACGAAACTTCGCTCGCGAGTGATATCGATCAGATTTCGCCCGCCGACCGGAGTTCCTGACAATGAAGTGGCACTATCTTTCGACCGTGGCTGCTCTCTCGCTAGCAACCAGCATCACCAGCGCGCATGCTCAGGCGAAGCTGTTCGAGGTCGACCCGACTCTGGCCGAGGAAACCCAGCCAGCGGCTCCGCCTCCTGCCGCGAAGCCCGCGAAGAAGGAGAAGGTCGTTAAAGGTCCGCCTGCGCCGCCGCCGGCCTGGCTCGATACGCTGACGATCGACGGCTATATCGAAGGCGGCGTCGCGGTCAATTTCAATCAGCCGTTCAACAAGCTCAACTGGGGCCATCTCTACACGGATCGCGCCAACTGGCCGACGTTTAACGGCCTCCTCCTCACGGTGCAGCGCCCGCTCGACCCGAAGGCCGAAGGCTATGACTTCGGCTTCAAGTTCCAGGGCATGATCGGCGAGGACATGCGCTACAACCACTACCTCGGGATTCTCGACTACGCCATTCGGTCCCGAACGCAGATCGGACCGATCGAGGCCAATGTTCTGGCGCATTTTCCGTGGACCAGCCCGATCAGCGAGGGCGGCGTCGACCTGAAGCTCGGCATGTTCCCGACATATAATGGCGCGGAAGTGATCCCGGCAAAGGACAATCTGTTCTACAGCCACTCTTATATCTTCAACTTCGGGCCCTTCATTCACACCGGCGCGATGGTCACCACCCACGTCAAGCCCTGGCTCGACGTCTATACGGGCGTGACCAGCGGCGTGAATACGAGCCTCGGCTGGCCGGGCGACAATAACGCCGCCGCGTCTTTCCACGGCGGTTTGGGCTTCAACCTGCTCGACGGCAAACTGACCATTCTGGCGATCACCCATACCGGTCCCGAAAATCCGAGACAGACCGATCCGCTTGGCGTCGGCTGGCCCACCGGCTTCCTAGGCGTCCCCTTCACGGCGGGTGGTTGGCCAACTGTCCTCACGCCGGGTTGGCCCTTCAACCAGAACGGCATCGGCCAGCCGAGCTTTTGCGCCTGTAACCCCAACTCAGCGATCCGCTCGTTCAACAACATAACGACGACCTGGAAAGCGACCGAGGACCTGACCTTCATTACCGACATGAGCTTCATGCTGGAAAGCGGCTGGAATCCGAGTTCCTTCGGCCTGCCGCAAAAGGCATGGGCCGCGGCGAACGCGCTTACCGGCAACACCGGCTTCTGGGGAATGGCTCCCGCCTACCCGATGGGCGCACGCGCCTTCGGCATCGCGCAATACGCTTCCTACAAGATCAACGACACTTTCAAACTTAACGCGCGCGCCGAATTCTTCCGTGACAACAATAACTTCTTCGTCAGCGCCTTTCCAGGATACTTCGACTCGGTCAACTCTGTTCATGGTTTCTGGTGTCCGTCCTGCATCAACCAGAGCCTGCTTAACACCGGTCTATACGCCAACCGACCCTTCTACGCCGGCACCAGTTATCTCGCCTTCACCCTGGGCATGACAATCACGCCGGAACTGCCCGCCAAACTGCCCTATGTCACCGGCCTGATCATTCGACCGGAACTGCGTTGGGACACGACCGTCAATGGCACGACGCCCTTCTTCAGCCGTAGCGGTCTGAGTTCGAACCAAGGAATGTTCAACATGGACGTGATCATTCCCTTCACGATCCTATAGTCCCTCTTTTCAAAAGAGGCGCATCCCAAGCAAGCCGCCCGGTTTCCGGGCGGCTTTTTATTGCGGAGGCTCGTCGTTCGCGGGATTGCGCGGCTGATCGTGCATCACAATTTCGACGTCCGCATCCTTCGTCGACTGCACGCGAAAGGTTCCCTGATAGGTTTTGCCCTCGTGGCGCGCGATGGCGACATATTCGCCTTCCGCCAGCACCAGAGAAGGGAAGGCGCCGATCAGTTCGCGGATAACGTCGCCGCCTGGCGTGAGCACTGAAAAGCTCGTATTGGCGAGCGCCTCGCCGCCTGGCTGCTTGACCAGCTTTAAGGTGATGGTGGCTGCGCGATGGCGCAAAGTCGCTTCGACGAGCTTGCCCGCCGGGATCTTCAAGTCCGCCGTCACAACCGAGTTTGTTTCATTGGCTCCGCCCTGAGCGCCCTGCCCCGTGTCGAGCAATGTGGACACGACGTGATAGGCGCCTTCCGGGAGACAGATCACTTCGTCCGACTTGGCGTTGGCGAGAATGAGCTTCGCTTCGGAATTGCCGCGCTCCGGCACATAAATCGAAACCGAGAGACGCTGCGAGGGAATACGCGCATCGCCTAGCTTGTCGACAAGCTTCAGACCGCCCGCGTTCAATACGATAAGCTCGGAAACATTGCCGCTCTCTATAGCGACGCGGCGCGTGACGCCCGCAAGGCCATAGGCGACGTGGACGATATAGGAGCCTCGCGGCAGAGGCAGAGTCGGGGCCGCCTCCTCGGATTGCGCCACAAGCTTGTGGGAGCCGTCCGGCTGTGCGCTCTCCTCGAAAACGCGCCAGACGAGGCCCGAACGAACAGGCTGCTGCTCATTGGCGGCGAGCGTCGCGCTGAGCCGGAGATGGAATAGCTTCTCGTCGTGCGCAGCGGGTCCGGCCGGCTCGCCCGGGCCGTGAGGCGGACGGGAGTGACGTGGAGTCTGCTGCTGCGCTTGCGCCTGTACGGAAAGTGGCGCTGCGCTGGCGAGCGCCGCCGCGGCCACTCGGCTGAGCGCGGCCAATCGGACTTTTTTCATTGGACCGTTCTATGCCGACGATTGGCCTTTTTGTCGATTCTCCCCCGGCGGGAAGACTTTGAGGATGTGGGCGACCTGTTCCGGTCGCAGCGCCATTGCGCCTGCAAAACCGTCGCGGCGCGCCGCCGCATAGGCGGCCTCTTGCCCGATCCGGACCGGCGGCGCAAACGCCGGAACGCCGGCAGAACCCGCCGCCAGGATGACCGCAGCGCGCGCCATTTCAATGGCGGCGCCGCCGGCCTCAGTGAGACCGAGCGACGCGCTCAGCGCAGCTTCGTCGAAGGCCAGCGCCGCGAGACGCGGGGTTGCGCTAGCGAGCGAGCGCAGAGCCAAAACGCCGGCCGGGTCGCCGCCCACGAAGGCGCCGATTCTAGTGACGCCGTCGGGAAGACCGGCTTGCGCCTCGCGCACGGCGAGCTTCACGGCCAAGCGCTGCAGTGTGGCGGCGCCGTCGCAGGAAGGAAGAAAGACGCCGTCGGGCCCTAGGCCGAAAAGCGCGTCAAGGTCAGCCTCGATAAGATCGCTTTCGACGGGAGCGACTTCCACGAAAAGTTTCGGCGCTCCGTCCTTCCGTTTCACCTCGCCGATAAGCGTGCAAGCGCGCGCGCGGGCGCCGCGTCGCGCCTCGTCCTGCGCACAGGGACCAAGCCGCAACAGCAGCGCATCGGCGCCGCAATCGAGCGCCGCCGCGACGTGGCTATCGCCAGCTTCCGAGCCAAGGATCAAACAGGAGCGCATGATCAAGGTGGTTTCGAGACTGAGCGAACTCTATCACGCTCAGCCGAGCCTGATCATTGATATCAGTCCGCCGTTTCGATCGCGTCCAGAATGAAGCGGATCAGTTCGTCGGCCGACGAATAGCTGATCCATTTTCCGCTAGGATAGGCGACGGCGACAGGACCGTGTTCGCATTGTCCGAGGCAGCCCGACTGCGACAGGCGCACGCCTTCGCGCTTGGCGAAGGGCAGCGCCTTCACGGCGTCTTTCGCCTTTTCGAGCGCTTTCTTCGCCCCGTGGTCCTCGCACGCCGGTTTGCCATCGCGTTTGTTGACGCAGACGAAGACATGACAGCGAAATGGTTTGATCGCTGAGTCAGGCATTCAATATCCGAACTGCTCGCGAAGAATCCGCTCTTCCAGCGAATGGCCGGGATCGTGCAGCAGGATCAGCTTCGTTCCTTGGTCCATCTCAACGTCGACATAGGCGAGGTCGCGGAATTCGTCATGGTCAGCGACGACGGAGACGGGGCGCTTGCCCGCCTCTAGGACTTCGATGCGCACCTTGGCCGCGTCCGGCAATAGCGCGCCATGCCAGCGTCGTGGGCGAAAGGCGGAGATGGGCGTCAGAGCCATCAGCGGCGCGTCGAGCGGCAGGATCGGACCATTGGCGGAAAGATTATAGGCGGTGGAGCCGGCAGGCGTCGACACCAGCACGCCGTCGGTGATGAGCTCCGGCATGCGTTCCTGGCCATTGACCAGAATGCGCAGCTTGGCGATCTGCGACGTCTGGCGCAGCAACGACACCTCATTGATGGCGTGCGCCGAAAACTCGTCGCCGCGCACATTGACGGCGTGCATCAGCAGCGGGTGCACAACCGACGATTTGGCGTCGGCGATCCGCTTGCGCAAGCCGGTCTCGCGATACTGGTTCATCAGAAAGCCGACCGAGCCGCGGTTCATTCCGTAGATCGGCTTGCCGGCGTCCATGAAACGATGCAGCGTGCGCAGCATGAGGCCGTCGCCCCCGAGCGCGACGATGCAATCGGCTTCTTCAGGCGGGCAGTCGCCGTATTTTTCGACGAGGCGCAGGCGCGCTTCTTCCGCCTCCGGCGCGCCCGAGGCGAGAAAGGCCAGCTTGGCGCAAAGGTTCTTTCCGCTGTCTCCGGCGGCGCCCATCGCTACTCCCCTCGCGTTCGCCCTTAGATCACGCTGCGTTCAGGCGGACTCGCCTGAACGCAGATAACGTGATCGATTCTTATAATTTGGAGCGCGCCTTACGCGAAAAACCGGTTCCCACTTTTTCGCAGCGCGCTCTTGCCGCCACGATCCTTTCCGCATACACCGGCGCGCAGCCGGAGGGAACGGCGCCGGCGCAGGCTCTCAGCGAGGCGCTCTTGGACGGCGCCGCGCCGCCACGCTCGTCAGTCGATCTCCCCGGGACTCCAAAGCCAAGCCGCCCCGCGCACGCCGCTTGAATCGCCATGCGCATTCGGCAGGATTTTCGTGTCGAGGTCTTCGATCAGCGCGTGCTTTCCCACTCTTGCGGCGAGCCCTTCGTAGAGCCGCGAGATATTGGAGAGCCCGCCGCCGAGCACGAATGCGTCAGGATCGATGATGTCGACGATCATCGCGAGCGCGCGCGCCAGCCGATCCTGATAGCGATCGAGGCTTGCAAGCGCGCTTGGGTCGCCTGCCTCCGCCAGCGCAGCGACTTCGGTCGCAGGAAGAAGCTCGCCGGAGCGTCTCTCATGCTCTCGTGAAAGACCCGCGCCACAGAGAAAGGTCTCGATGCAGCCGCTGTGTCCACAAAAGCAGGATACGCCAGGATATTCATCCGGCGTCATCCAGGGCAGCGGCGTATGGCCCCATTCGCCGGCGAGCCGATTTCGGCCCTCGACGATCTTTCCGTTGACGATAAGGCCTCCGCCGACGCCCGTGCCAAGAATGACGCCGAAGACCACGCCAGCGCCGCGGCCGGCGCCGTCGATCGCCTCCGACAGCGCGAAACAATCCGCGTCATTGGCGATGCGCACCGAACGCCCGAGCGCCTGCGCGAGATCGGCATTGAGCGGCTTCCCGTTGACGACGGCGGTGTTGGAAATTCTCACAAGTTCAGTGTGGGGGGCAATTGAGCCGGGCGCGCCAACGCCCACGGCCCCGCGCCGGCCGATATCGGCTTCAATATCGTGAACGAGCGTCGCGACAGCGGCGATAATCGCTTCGTAATCATGCGCAGGCGTCGGGACGCGCCGACGCGCCAGCGTCTTCCCTTCGGCGTTAAGAGCGATCGCCTCGATCTTTGTGCCGCCAAGATCGACGCCGATGCGAATGAAATCGCGCGTCATTTTAGGCGCGCGCGATCGACGTTTTGCGCGCCCGAGAGCGTAGCCCGAGCAGCAGAGTCGATCTGCGCGGAATCAAGGTCGAGACCGTCGGTCTTCGCGCCAGTCCAATTGACGCTTGTGAAATCCGCGCCGGCGGCGTCCGCGCCTTTCAAATTCGCGTTGGAAAAATCGGCGCCCGCGGCGCGCGCAAACCGGAGATCGGCGCTCGCGAGATTAGCGTTGTGAAAACGCGCGCCTTCGAGCACGGCCGAACGCAGGACCGCGCGCATCAAACCCATAGACTGGTTCTTCATGTCGGCGGAAAGATCCGCCTCGCTGAAATTGGCGCCGCGCACTGACGCGCCGGTGAGATCGCCTGCGAGACGCGCATGCGCGAAGTCGGCGCCGTCTGCGCGCATGCGCTGCATTTGCGTAGCGAAGGCGTGCGCGCCTTTGAGCGATGCGCCAGTGAGGTCCGCCTCAATGAGCCAGGCCTGATCGAGAATGGCGTCGTCAAGCCGTGCGCCCGCCAGCGAGGTCTTGTTTAGGCGCGCCGCGCGAAAATCGACGCCGTGCAAATCGAGGCCGGAAAGATCGAGGCCGTTAAGGCCTTTCTCCGAAAGATCGACCTTGTGTCCGCTCTTGCGATGCTGCAGCGCCGCTTCGATGTCGGCGCGTGTGAGCTCAGCCTGGGAATAGGCGGGCTGCGCAAGATCGACGCCTTGCAGCATGTCTTGCGCATGCAGGCCCTGGGCCGATAGCGCCGCAAAGCAGATAACGACCAAGCCCAGAACGATACGCATACGCGCGAACTCGCCTTTCCGGCGCTAAGCGGCGTCGGCGCTATGACCCGCGTGGGCCTTCCCGCTCAGCGCCCGCGCCTGTTCGACCCAGCCGTTGCGCTTCACGCGCCCCGCCGCGCCAATCGACGCCTCGATCCATTTGATGTTGTCGTCGCTCCAGCCGGCGATCTGATCATAGTGGAAAACGCCGAGCGCGTGCAGCTTCTCGACGCTCTTGGGTCCGAGTCCCTTGATCTTCGAGAGATCGTCGGCGGCGGCGCCCCGCGGCGCGGAAAGCGCTACAGGACGTGCGCTGGGCGTCGCTTTGCCGCTCTGCGCGCGCATTTGCGCGGCGCTTTCCTTTAATTTCTCCGCCACAGGCGCCGCCACGTTCAACGTCGGCTCGACGCTTGGCGGCATTGCTGAGCGTACGTTGGCGAGAATTTCGTCCTGCGGTTCAGGCGATGGCGCTGGGCTCGGCGCGCGAATTTCACTTTGCGCGCCGCGCAACACGACGATCGGCCGCTTACCGGCATGAACCGCCGCTGGCGCTTGTGTCATCCTAAGCGCGCCGCCGAGCGGCAAACCAACAAGATAGGCGATGGCCGCCATCAGAAAGACGTCGAGCGTCAGCGCGGCGCGACCATCAAAGACCCCGAGCGCCGAGGCGGCTGCGCCTGCGCCGAGCGCTGATGCGATCGCAATGATATTCCAGCCCGGCGCCATGGGCGCGTTCTTGGCGTCTGACGTGGTCAGATAGCCGATGAGCGCGCCGAGCGCGCATGCGGCGGCGAACCAGGGCCAGCCAAGCGTCAGCAAGTAAGACATCCGCTTCTCCTTCTCTGACGCTACTTGACGAAGATTTCGACGCGACGATTGCGGGCGCGATTTTCGTCATTGTCATTTGGAACGATTGGACGTTCGCCGCCATAGCCGACGGCGGTGATTTTGAATGGGTCGATTCCGGCTTTCACGAGTTGTTGGAGGACCGTTTGCGCGCGACGCTTGCTGCGTCCCAGGTTCATTTCCGCGATTCCGACATTGTCGGTGTGAGCGGCGATTTCGAGAGTTGCGCCCTGGCAGCGCAGCGCCGTCGCGGCGATCGCATCGATGAGAGGCGCGGATTCAGCGGCGATCGTCGAATCATCGGAAGCGAAGACCATCGGCGATTTGGCGAGAAGCCCGGACAGCGCCGCGCCGCATTGTCCGGCGTCGAGCGGCGAACCAATGATGCGCGTGGAGATCTGCGCTTCGCCGCGGAAACTCTGCGGAAGCGCATCCGGGAATGACGCTGCAATATCGGCCCGCGCGCTCTGATGGCGCGCGGAGCCCGCAAGCGAAATATTTGAGTCGCTGATCGCGAGCTTACCTTCATCCAGTCGCGCAAGCGCCGCAAGCGAGCGATCCGTCGCTTCGGCAAAGTTCTGCGGCGCGCCTTTCGCAACGACGAGTCGATCGACAACCGTTGCATCGAAGAAGTTCCTGCGCGCGGCTTCGACAATACGATTCCGAATGGCTTCATCCGGCGCATAGCCCGTAAGCGTGACTTCTCCGCCGGCGCGTTCCGCTCTGAAGACATAAGGCGAGATCGGACCCGCCATGACGTCGAGCCGCGCGATCTCGAATCCCGAAGGGAGCCGCGCCTTCGCGTCGGCCTCAATCGTGGCGCTCAAGACATTTTCGCGCCCCTGCCCCTCGACGTAGATTTTGCCGTCCGACACGGCGACTTTGCCTTGCGACAACTTGCCGAGTTCGCCGACCGCGAACGCAAGCGCGCCGGCGAAGTCTCCGACCGGCGCGCCCGCGCCAAGCTGAGCGGAGTCGCTGACTGCAGCCCCGGCGCCGGCCGCAGCCGCCATAGCGACGACCTGTTTGCGCATGTCGTCGCTCGGAAGATGGCCGGACAGGCTGATGATCCCGTTGCGCAATGTTGCAGAAAATACGTAGGGAGAGACGCGCGGCGGCGACACTTGCGACTTTATTGCGCTCTCACTGAACGGCGGCGCCTTAAGCGCCGCGACCGCTTTGTCGTAATCGGCTGCGCTGCGCGCCTCGCCAGAAACGGAGAGCGTCGCGTCCGTGAGCGTCGTTGTCGCAGGGTCGAGTTCAGCGAGGCGGCGCACGGCGAAGGAAACCAGATCGGCGAAGGATTTCGGCGCGCCGTCGGCGTATGCGGCGTTGTCCGTCACCTCCAGGCCCAAGGCGGCGATCTCGGCGCGCAGCCTTTCGCGCGCGCCTGTTGGCGGGACATTGCCCGACATCGTCGCCTTGGCGCCATGACGCTCGAGCGTGAGCACGAAGGGCGTTGCGCGCGAGAGGGGCTGTGTCGCATCGATGATTCGCCGCGCGGGCGTGTCGACGCCCAAGGCAGTCAGCAGACGCGCTTTCACATCAGGCGACAGCGAAATACCTGCGATGACCACGTCACGCCCCGCAATGCCGACCTCAGCCTTATCGATGGCGTCGGGCGACTGAGCGAGATGCGAGAGGACCCCGGCGCGCAAGTCGTTCTCTAGCCGAGACGTCAGCTCGCCTTGTGCAAAATAGGCCAGTCCGAAAAGGACCGGCAGGCCGATCCACCATTTTCTGGGAAGATGCATCGACGTCTTTGCTCCCCATTAGAGAGAATCAGCGAAGACGCGCATACTCTAACTGCACATGGTTCCTTTGCGCGGCGGGATGTCAATATGATGGCCAATGCAAAATGGGGAACGCGGCCGCGCCGCGCTCCCCAAAGGCGAAGAAGAGTCCTGGTCGAATGTGAAGTAGAGCGCGCCCGTCCGCCGGCAAGACTATCTCGAAGACGCCCGTTCTCTTCCCGGCGGCTTGCCGGGAATGAACGGGGCCATTCCCGCCCGCGCCAACTCGTCGGCGCGTTCGTTCATGTCATGGCCCGAATGGCCCTTCACCCAATGCCAGGCGACGTCGTGCCGCTCGGCCGCGGCTTCCAGTCTTTGCCAGAGATCGACGTTTTTCACAGGTTTCCGGTCAGCGGTGCGCCAGCCGCGGGTTTTCCAGCCGGCGATCCAGGACGTGACGCCGCCGCGCAAATATTCCGAATCAGTATGGAGATCGACCACGCAAGGCCGCGTCAAAGTCTCAAGCGCCATGATCGCCGCCGTCAACTCCATGCGATTGTTCGTGGTGAGCGGCTCGCCGCCGTTGATCTCTCTTTCGCGATCGCCAAAGCGCAAGATCGCGCCCCAGCCGCCGGGCCCCGGATTTCCCGAGCATGCGCCGTCGGTCCAGATCTCGACGCGTCGCGTCATGAGGCGAAGCCATAGACGCGCGCGTCGGCGGCGGATTGGTGAAACCGGAGCTTGGCGAGATATTCGCGCGGATCCTTTGGACGCACTAATGCGCCTGGCGGCACGTTGAGCCAGTCAACGTAACGCGTCAGCAGAAAGCGCAGCGCTGCGCCGCGCGCGAGCGTGGGAAAGGCCGCGATCTCGGCGGGCGAAAGCGGTCGTATGCGCCGATAGGCCTCGAGCAGCGCGGCGCCCTTCTCTGGTTGATAGCGATGCTCGGCGTCAAAGCACCAAGCATTTAAGCAAATCGCGAGATCATAGGCGTAGGCGTCGGTGCAGGCGAAGTAGAAGTCGATCAGTCCCGAGATGCGCTCGCCGAGAAAGAAGACATTGTCCGGGAAAAGGTCGGCATGGATGACGCCGCTCGGCAGGTCGCGCGGCCAGTTCCGCTCCAGATGATCGAGCTCAGCGTCGACGAGCGCGCGCAATCCCGTCGCGACTTCGTCCGCGCGCGACGCGCAAGTCGCAAAGAGCGGCCGCCATCCCTCCACCGAAAGCGCGTTGCGGCGCTGTTGCGCGAAGTCGGCGCCCGAAAGATGCAGTTGCGCCAAAGTCGCGCCGAGCGCCGCGCAGTGCGCGGCGTCGGGATGATGGACGGAATAGCCGTCGAGAAAGGTGATGATTGCGGCAGGCCGATCGGCAAGGCGCCCCAGCGCGACGCCGGCGCGGTTCTTCACCGGCAACGGACAGGTCACGCCGCGGGCGGCGAGATGTTCCATCAAGCCCAGGAAGAAGGGCAAATCAGCTTCCGCGACGCGCTTCTCATAAAGCGTGAGGATGAAGCTGCCGGCGCCGGTATGGAGATAATAGTTCGAGTTCTCGACGCCCTCGGCGATGCCTTTGCAGGACAGCAACTCGCCGAGGTCATATGTCGCGAGAAAAGCGATCAGCTCCTCATCGTCGACCAGCGTATAGACGGCCATGAGCGCCGACCGTTCACCGCAGGCGGGCCCTCAGGCGATCGCCCGCAGCTCCTTGGGAAGAGGGAAAGACACGTTCTCGTCGGCGCTGGAGATGGTTTCGACAGTGATATCGTAGCGCTCGGCGAAGGCGTCCATGATTTCCTCGACCAGCACCTCCGGCGCAGAGGCCCCGGCCGTGATTCCGAGCGAAGAAATGCTGCCGAAAATCTGCCAGTCAATCTCGCCGCGACCTTGCACGAGCTGCGCAGGCGCGCCGGCGCGCTCCGCCACTTCGCGCAGCCTCTGGGAATTTGAGGAATTCGGCGAACCGACGACAATCACCGCATCGACATAGGGCGCAACTTCCTTGACCGCAGCCTGGCGGTTCGTCGTCGCATAGCAGATGTCTTCCTTGTGCGGGCCGATGATCTTGGGGAAGCGCTTCATCAGCGCGTTGACGATCTCCTGGGAGTCGTCGAGCGACAGAGTGGTCTGCGTCACATAGGCCAGATTGGTTTCGTCTTCGATAGTCAGGCGGCCGATGTCCTCGACCGACTCGACCAGAATCACGACGCCTTCCGGCAGCTGTCCCATCGTGCCGACGACTTCGGGATGGCCGGAGTGTCCAACAAGCAATACGCGCCTGCCGCGCCGCCAGTGAATCTCCGCCTCTCGATGCACTTTCGTGACGAGCGGGCAGGTCGCGTCTATGGCGAGGAGTCCGCGTTCCGCCGCCACCGCCGAAACCGACTTGGCGACGCCGTGCGCCGAGAAGATAACCGGGACGTTCGCCGTCGGAATCTCATCGAGCTCCTCGACGAAGACCGCGCCCTTGGCCTTAAGCGACTCGACCACATAGCGATTGTGGACGATCTCGTGACGCACATAGACGGGGGGGCCAAACTTGGCGAGCGCCCGCTCGACGGCGTCGATTGCGCGCACCACGCCTGCGCAAAATCCCCGCGGCGAGCAAAGGAGTATTTTCAGCGGCGGCTTTGCGGGCCGAGGGTGAACGTTCATCTTCGCGCCTTTGGCAGAGGCGGCGCGAGGCGGCTAGTCGCTCAAGCGCCAAACGCGGCCGTCCGGATCGGCCGGACTGAACGCCGGCAAGGAATGTCGCGCGTGGGCGATGGTGTCAAGCCGCCGGGGCGGAGCGAATCGCCCCGAGACCGCCATCGGCAGCAGAGCCGGCATGTTGTAAACGCCGCCCGCCTTAGGAAGTTTCACCGCTTGGTCAGCCAATTGGCGGCGCCGCCGGACTGTGACACGATGAACACAGGCTCGTATCCAGGGCCTGACTGAATGGAGCTGCGCCCATGTCGTATGTCGACGATATTTTGCAGTCGGCGCAAGGCGGACAGCTGGTCGCCAACCTTGCTCAGCGCTTTGGCCTCACCGAGGAACAGATGGACAGCGCCGTCAAAGCCCTGGCGCCGGCGCTCGAAGTCGGCCTGAGCAACGCCGCCGAAGAGCCCGTGCTGTTCGAAAGGCTTCTGGGCGATATCGCCTCTCCCTTACGCGCGGCCGCTTTCGACGAGCCGAGCGCCGCCCATGACGTGGACTCCCTCGCCCAGTCGCGACAACTGCTCGACGATCTCTTCGGCTCCCCGGCGGCCGCCGGCCGAGTCGTTCAGGTCGCGGCGCGCGAATCGGGCCTGCGCCCGGACATTTTGTCCCAATTGTTGCCCGTGCTCGCCTCTGTGCTCATTGGCGGATTGTTCAAAAACGTCAGCAATCGGGGTCTCGGCGGAGTATTGGGTCAACTCGTCAATTCCGGCGCGCTCAGCTCGATATTGGAGCAGATGCTGGGCGGCGGAGGGCGCTCGCCGCAACGCGAGCCAGCGCCAATGCCGACGCCGCGGGGCGGCGGAATGGGCGGCGGCCTCTTTGGGGGAATCTTGGGATCGATACTTGGATCGCTGCTCGGCGGCGGCCGCCGTCCCGCGCCAGGTCCTTACAGCGGACCGATGGACGACGACGGCGGCTATGGCCGCAGCCGACCGCCCATTGACCTCGACGCCGGAGGCGGCGGCCCGGCGGGACTGCCGGAGGGGATAGATCAAGACTCGGTTCAGCAGGCGATCGAGGAGATCAAGAAAACGCTGCAGATCGGGCGCGGCGCTCCCGGCGAAGGCGCCGGCGCGCGGTCGAACTTCGAGAGCATCATCGGGCAGATGTTCGGCAAGCGTTGAGATTTCGGCTGTCAGGCGACTGGCCAAATAAAAAGCATGACGCCGGTCGGTCGCCGGACTTCGCCGCGGCGCGGCGCAGGCTTGCGCAGCGCCCGCTTTCCTGCAATCCATCGGCGCGAATCCTCCGAGCGCCAGGCGCGTCCGCGCCGCAATTCGTGCGTCTCCTCAAGCATGGAAAACTTCCCTTAGATGGCTCGCGACGTATCCGACACGACGCCAATCACGTCGCGCAACATGCTGGTCGAATGGCTGGAAGCCGGTTGCAAGGCCGGCGGCGCGCCGCTTCGCATCGGCACGGAGCATGAGAAAATCCCCTTCTATGCGGCCGACAATGCGCCGGTGCCGTATGAAGGCTTGGCCGGCCGCGGCGGCGTGCGGGCGCTGCTTGAAGGCTTGCGCGACGCGCTCGGCTGGGCGCCGATTCTCGACCAGGACGCGCTGATCGGCCTCTATTCCGACGGCGGCGCCGCGATTTCGCTCGAGCCCGGCGGACAGTTCGAACTCTCCGGCGCGCCGCTGCTCGACATTCACGCCACGCAGGGCGAGCTCGACGCGCATTTCGCGGCGCTCGCTCCCGTGGCCAGCGCGCTCGGCGTGCGCTTTCTCGATCTCGGCTGCAGTCCCAAATGGTCGCGGGCCGAAACGCCGACGATGCCCAAGCAGCGCTACGCCATCATGCAGGCCTATATGCCGAAAGTCGGCGCGCACGGGCTCGACATGATGTTTCGCACCGCCACCGTCCAGGTCAACGTCGACTTCGTCGACGAAGCCGACATGGTTCAAAAGATGCGGGTCGGCCTCGCCTTGCAGCCGCTCTTCACGGCGCTGTTCGCCAACTCGCCGTTTCTCGACGGCAAGCCGACCGGAAGGCTGTCGCAGCGCTCTTACATCTGGCTCGACACCGATCCAGATCGCACCGGCATGTTGCCCTTCGCTTTCGAGGAGGGATTCGGCTTCGAACGCTATGTCGACTATGCGCTTGACGTGCCGATGTATTTCGTCAAGCGCGGCGACGTTTATCACGATGTGGCGGGCGCGAGCTTTCGCGATCTGATGGAAGGCCGACTTCAGCAACTGCCCGGCGAGCGCGCCACTATGTCCGACTGGGCCAATCACCTCTCGACAATCTTTCCGGAAGTGAGGCTGAAAACCTATCTCGAGATGCGCGGCGCCGACGCCGGCCCTCGCGCGCATCTCACAGCGCTTCCCGCGCTTTGCGCCGGTCTGCTTTATGACGCCGCGGCGCTCGATCAGGCGCGCGAACTGACAAAAGGTTGGAGCGCCGCCGCCCGCCAGGCGCTTCGCGACGATGTCCCGGCGCTGGCGCTCGACGCAAAGATCGAAGGCCGCAGCCTTCGGGAGATCGGCCGCGACGTTCTTGCGCTGGCCAACGCAGGATTGCGCCGCCGCGCGCGGCTCGACGCCGATGGACGCGACGAGACCGTTTATCTCGCGCCGCTGGAGGCAATTCTAGAAGACGGACGCACCTTGGCGCAGCAGAGCTTGGACGCCTATTACGGCGCTTGGGGACGCGCGATCGACGCCGCCTTCACCGACTGCGTCCTGCCGCTATAGCCACTGGGAAACCGCTTAGCGCGGGAAAAGGTCGTGCAGTCCGAAAGGCGCCATCGGGGGCAGCGAGGAATGCGCGGCGGCGTGCTGCATGCCATCCCGACGCATTTCCGCATAACCCATCGGCGCGACGGGCGCTCTGGGCATCGTCACACGGACATGGCCGCCGAGGCGAACGCACCCGTTTGATCCCGCAACGGCAACATAATCAGCGCCATATTGCGCGCACTGGCTCACATTGTCAGCGTGCGCCGGCGCGACAGCGATGGCGGTGAGCGCGATGACGCCAAAAAAAGGCGCCGAAAATGGAAGATCGCCGCGGCGAATAATGTTTAGGGTCATGAGTCTTTAGCCTCACTTCCGAAAGTTCGCGCATCGCACGAGATTTCAGGAGCTCTGCAATCCCGACAGTAGTTTCCAAACGCCGTTGCTACGCGGAGGGGCGATGGCCACCCCAGAGGAGGACATCGGCCCGCTACCCGACTAGAGACAAACATCGTGGCAGGATCGTGTCTTTAGAAGACTTCCGGCGTATTCCGCCGAGGCCATGTGAACGCTACCCTTTATTTTCTATTTATTTATTTTTTGTTCCAACGGCGGTTGGCGAACGCCAGTCGCCGATCGTCGCCTGTACGACCGCCAGAGCCGCGACGGCGGCCGTGTCGGCGCGAAGCACGCGCGGCCCAAGTGAAAGTCGCACGACATTCGGCAGGCGCCCGATGGCCGCTCGTTCGGCATCGTCGAAGCCGCCTTCCGGTCCGATCAGCACGCTCATGCCGCCTCGCGCCGTACGGCCATGGAGCGCGTCCAACGGATTGGCCAATTCGGCGTGTTCGTCGCAAAAGATAAGGAGCCGCTCCGCCGGCCAATGCGCCAGAAAGTCAGCAAGTTCGACGGCGGGTGCGACCTCGGGTACGGCGAGCACGCCACATTGCTCCGCAGCCTCGATGACATTGGCTTCCAGCCGCGCCGAATTGACGCGACGAACCTGTGTCCGGTGCGTGAGGACGGGCACAAGCCGGCCCGCGCCCATCTCGGTGGCCTTCTGCGCCATATAGTCGAGCCGCGCCTGCTTTAACGGCGCGAAACAATAGTCGAGATCGGCGCGCGGGCTTTGTTCGCGCAACCGCTCGCCGACGTGCAATTTTGCCGAGCGGCGCGAGACGTTGGCGAGCGTCGCGCGGAATTCGCCGTCGCGGCCGTTGAACAGATGAATCGCGGCTCCCTCGCGCATGCGCAAGACATTGAGCAGATAGTTCGACGCGTCGGCAGAGGGGGCGAGTTCGACGCCAGGCGCAAGGTCGTCGCCGACAAAGAGGCGTTGAGCGGAGAAATCGTAAGCAGACACAATAGCTTCCTAGCGGAGACGCGAGCGCTGCGCGCTTGCCATGAAGCCGCCGCTTTGTTGCGTGCAAGTTCGCCAAAACTTGCGTCGCCGGCAAGCCTGCTGGTAATGCTGCACGCCTGATGAGCGGACCAAGAGCCATGATCCTCGGCGCTGTCACTTTTTCGCGCGCGCTCGCGCGCTTATCGATTTTGACGCTGCTTTTCGCCGCGAGCGGCGCCTATGCGCAAAGCTGTCAGGAAGATTTTCAAAAGCTGTCTGAAAAGCGCATGGCGGGAATTGAGGCGCTCAACAATCTCGGCAAGGCGGGCAAGGGCAAGATGGACCCCGAAGCCGCCTGTCCGGCCGCCAAACGTCTCGTCGCTGTCGAAACCGAGATGCTGAACTATCTCAACAAGAACAAGGAATGGTGCAACATTCCGGACAATGCCGTCGACAGCTTCAAGGAAGCGCGCGCCAAGACTCAGAATTTCGCCTCGCAAACCTGCTCGGTGGCGGCGAAGGTGAAACAGCAACGCGAACAGGCGGCCGCCGGGGGCGGCGGCATGATGGCGCCGCCGAAGCTGCCCGCCGGGCCTCTGTGAGCGCAGCGCAAAGCGGCGATTCGTCGGAGGCGCCCGCGCTCCCCGACGCGGTCGCCGACCATCCACTGCTCCGCCACGCGCCGCCCGCGCTACTTCCGTTCATACAGCTTGCGCGCCTGGATCGGCCGATCGGCTGGCAGCTGCTGCTCCTTCCCTGCTGGGAGTCGAGCGCGCTCGCTTCCGTTGCGCTTCACGAAGCGCCGAATTTTTTTCATCTGACGCTCTTCTTCATCGGCGCCGTCGTCATGCGCGGCGCAGGCTCGACCTACAATGACTATGTCGATCGTGAGATTGACGCCAAAGTCGAACGCACGCGTCTACGTCCGCTTGCGAGCGGACGCGTGACGCCGCGCGCCGCGCTGGCCTTTATCGTCGCGCAATGCCTCGTTGGGCTCGCGGTGCTTCTGTCGTTTAACGCGCTCACGATCGCTCTTGGCCTGCTCTCTCCGCTGATCGTGCTGATCTACCCTTTCGCCAAGCGCTTCACCTCCTGGCCGCAGGCGATTCTTGGATGCGCCTTCGCCTATGGGGCGCTGCTCGGTTGGACGGCGCAGACCGGCGCGCTCGGCGCGCCAGCGCTTTTTCTCTACGCGGCGGCGATTTTTTGGACGGTCGGGTTCGACACGATCTATGCGCTTCAGGATTTGCGCGACGACGCGATCGTCGGCGTGCGCTCCACCGCCCGGCTCTTTGGCAAGCGCGTGCAACTCGCGGTAGGCGCGCTCTATGCGGCGTCCATCGCAAGCGCCGCGATCGCCGTGTTTGCAGCGGGCGGCGGATGGCTCGCCTATCTCGGAGTCGCCGCCTATGCGGCGCATCTCGCATGGCAGACCGCGCAAACGCGAGAGAATGTCGCGCCCTCGACCGCTCTGCGGCTTTTCCGGTCAAACCGCGATGCAGGGCTACTGCTCTTTGCCGGATTTGTTGCGCAGAGCCTCGCCTTCCTTTTCTGACGCTGGCGCCGAGCGACAAGCGCGATGTGGAACTGATCTACTTCTCGAGTTCCTTTTTTCTGTCGACGCAGGATTCGATCTGCGTCTTGTTCAGCTCCCAATAAGAGGCGCCGCAAAGCGCCTGGTAGCGGCTGCTGACGAAGAAAGACCAGACATAATAGCCGGTCAGCAGCACCGCGGCGATCGCGGCGATCTTCATCATTATGTTGAACCGTGTTTGCGGATCTTCCGTGTCTGACATTTTCGTCTCCGCGCTAATGTTAGGCGTCAGAGAATTGGGCCGTCAACATTAGTCGAGCGTTTGCCGGAATCGCATTACCGCGACGCTCATCGCGACAAGCGTGAAGGCGGCCAACGCGCCGGCGTCAACCGCGAGGTCGCCGAAGTTGGAGCCCTTCAACGTCACCGAGCGCACGATTCGCAGATAATGGGTAAGCGGCATTATCTCGCCTAGATATTGCGCCCATGTTGGCATCCCATAGAAAGGAAACAGGAAGCCGGACAGAAGCATGCTCGGCAGAAAAAAGAAGAACGTCATCTGCATCGCCTGCAGTTGATTTACCGCGACTGTCGAAAACGTGTATCCCACCGAGAGATTGGCGACGATGAAAAGCAGAGTCAGCAGGGTGAGCGTGAAAAGCGAGCCGACCACAGGCACCTGAAACAACAACGAGGCGACGATGAGAATCGTCGACATCTGCACCGCGCCGACGACCACATAGGGCGCGATCTTGCCGAGCATGATCTCGACCGGGCGCACGGGCATGGCGAGCAACGCCTCCATCGTCCCGCGTTCGATTTCGCGCGTCACCGACAGCGCCGTGTAAATCAGCATCGTCATGGTGAGGATCGTGCCGATCAGTCCGGGCACGATATTGCGGCGGGTCTCGCCCGCAGGATTGTAACGGCGATGTATGCGGATCTCGAACGGCGGCGCATTCTGCTTGAGCGAGGCGAGCGGCCCTATCAGTTCTCGGTCGAGCGCCTGATCTGCAGCGCCGAGCGCAGCGGCGATGGCGCCAGAGGTCGCGACCGGGTCCGAGGCGTCCGCGATGAGCAGCAGTCCCGGTTTTTCGCCGCGAACGAGCTGACGAGAAAAATCGGGCGGAATTTGAATGATGAATTGCGCCTTGTTCGACAGGAGCAATTTGTCGGCGTCCGTCTCGCCCCGCGCGACATATTTGATGTTGAAATAATCGGTGGCGCGCAAGGCGCCGATCATCGCGCGCGCGATTGGACTATCGTCGCTGGTCAGCACTGCCGTCGGCAAATGTTTGGGATCAGTATTGATGGCAAATCCAAAAAGCAGCAGCTGAATGAGCGGAATGCCGATGATCATCGCGAATGTCGGCCGGTCGCGCCGAAGCTGGATGAATTCCTTAACGAACATCGCGACGACACGCTGCCAGGATTGCGCCAATGCGCCACGACGCGCCGGCCGGGGCACAGCATTTGGCGGGCTTTGCTCCGCGCTCACTGATCCGGTCCGGCGCGGGTCATCAAATCGATGAACACGTCTTCAAGCGTTGGCTCGTCGCGTTTCCAACGGTGAACGCCTTCGGCGCCATAGCGCCGCGCGATGCGCTCCATCGCTGCTTCGTCGCGGCCGCCGACGTGCAGCGTCGAACCGAAGCGCGCGACGATGTCGACGCCCGGCAGATGCTTCAGTTCGCTGCTGAGCGCGTCGAGGCCCTCGCCAGTCACGACCCAAGTCGAAAGATGCGCGTCGGCGATGATCTCGGGAATCGTCCCCGAAGCGAGCAGCCGCCCATTGGCGATATAGGCGATCTGATGACAACGCTCTGCTTCGTCCATGTAATGGGTCGAAACGAGCACCGTTAAGCCTTGCGTCGCGAGATGATGAATTTCATCCCAGAAGTCGCGGCGCGCTTTGGGGTCAACGCCAGCGGTCGGCTCGTCGAGGAGGAGCAGCGAAGGCCCGGGCAGAATGCAGGCGCCGAGCGAAAGCCGCTGCTTCCAGCCGCCGGAGAGTTCGCCGGCAAGTTGATCGGCGCGCGCGACAAGGCCCAATCGCTCGAGCGCCGCCTGAGCTGCGTCCTCCGGCGCTTCGAGACCATAAACGCGCGCGACGAATTCAAGATTTTCGCGAATGGTGAGGTCACGATAGAGCGAAAAGCCCTGCGTCATGTAGCCGACATAGCGCTTGATCTCTTCCTGCTGCCGGCGAATGTCGTAGCCAAGACATCTCCCCTCGCCCGAGTCGGGCGTCAGCAGGCCGCAGAGCATGCGGATCGTCGTCGTCTTGCCGCTGCCGTTGGGGCCGAGAAAGCCCTGGATGTTGCCGCGCGCCACCTGCAGCGTGAAATTGTCGACGACCTTTTTGGCGCCGAAGGATTTGGTCAGCCCGCGCACATCGATCGCGATGTCGCTCTCGACGCTCACTGCGTTGATCCAGTCGATTCCGACGCCGGCGTGACGGCGACCGGCATTCCGAGAGGCACCGCGCGCGCTGCGCCTTCGAGATGCGCTTCAACCTTAAAGACGAGTTTTGCCCGTTCGTTGTCGCTGAAGATGACGGGAGGCGTATATTCCTGGCGGCCGGCGATATAGGTGACGCGACCGTAAAGATCGCTGGCGCAGCCGTCGCAAGTGACGCGCACCTGCTCGCCCAGCGAAATCTTCGGCAACTCCGGTTCGGAGACATAGAAGCGCACCTTGCGATTCTCAGGCGGCAGTAAGGCAATGACCGGCTGTCCAGCGTTGACGATCTCGCCAGGCCTGAAAAAAACATCCTGCACCGCGCCGTCGGCCGGCGACACGACGCTTTGGCGCTTGATGCGGATGTTGAGCGCGTCGAGTTGCGCGCGCGCCTGTTTCAGACTGGCTTCGGCGGCTTCGATCTCTTGCGAACGACTCGCCATGCGCGACGCCTCGACCTGCCGGCGCGCTTCCTTAACGCTCGCCTCGTCGCGCGCCCGCGCCATCTCAGCGCGATCAAGCGCCGCCTTCGCGACATGGCCTTCGGCATAAAGCTTGCGCTGTCGGTCATAATCGGCGCGGGACAATTGCAACGAGGCCTCGGCGCGCTCAAGCGCGGCTTGCAGAACGGCGATCTGCTCCGGCCGATTCATCGCCGCCTGCAGATTTTCGGCTTGCGCTTCGAGTTGAGCGATGCGGGCGGTCGCCTCGTCGCGTGCGCGATCGAGAAGCGTCGTCGACATCGTAAACAGCGGATCGCCCTTCTTGACCTCCGAGCCGGCGGCGACCGCGATGGTCGCCACTCTCTCACTTTCGTAGGGGCCGATGTAGAGGATGTCCCCTTCCACGTATCCCAGGAACACGTCGTTGGGATTCGCCGGACGATAGGTCACGCGCCAAACGACGACGGTCAGAAGCGCCAGCGCGATGAAGAATGCGACAGGCTTCATGCGGCAGGAGCGTAGAGCGGATCGAGCATGGTCTGATTATGCACCTCTCCCGCCGCGCCATGAAACCCTGCCGCGAGCGACTCGATCGAAGCCTTGCCCAAACACGAAACTCCTTTTGCCGCGGCGATTGCAAAAAGGCTAGAATGCCTCCAAGAAAGGCAAAAGGGATTGAAAATGGCTGAAGATACGGAGCTGCCGCCGCGTGAATCTATGGAATATGACGTGGTTGTGGTCGGCGCAGGACCGGCCGGCCTCGCCGCGGCGATTCGCTTAAAGCAAATTGCGCCGGATCTTTCAGTCGTCGTCATTGAGAAAGGCTCCGAGCCCGGCGCGCATATCCTCTCCGGCGCGGTGATCGATCCGATCGGCCTCGACCGGCTTCTACCCGAATGGCGCACGCGCGACGATGCTCCGCTGAAAACTCAGGTGCATGAGGACCATTTCCTGCTGCTGTCGGAAAGGGGCGGCCTCCGCATTCCCAATATGCTGATGCCGCGGCTGATGAACAACCACGGCAATTTCATCGGCTCGCTCGGCAATGTCGTCCGCTTTCTCGCGTCGGAAGCTGAAAATCTCGGAGTTGAAATCTATCCCGGCTTCGCCGGCGCCGAAGTTCTTTACGGCGACAGTGGCGAAGTCGTTGGCGTCGCGACCGGCGACATGGGCGTGGGCCGCGACGGCGAGCCCAAGGACAGCTTTACCCGTGGGATGGAGCTCAAGGGCAAATATACGACCTTCGCCGAAGGCGCGCGCGGCTCGCTGACCAAGCAGCTCCTCGCGAAATACGACCTTTGCGCAAACAGCGAGCCGCAGAAATTCGGCATCGGCTTCAAGGAGCTTTGGCGCATTCCGAAGGAAAAGCACAAGGACGGTCTTGTACAGCATTCCTTTGGATGGCCGCTCGCGTCCGATACTGGCGGCGGCTCTTTCCTCTATCATTTCGACGACGATCTCGTGTCGATCGGTTTCGTCGTGCATCTCAACTATTCAAATCCGACGCTCTCTCCTTTCGACGAGTTCCAACGTTTCAAGACGCATCCGCTGATCGCGCCGACGCTCGAAGGCGGCGAGCGTCTTTCCTACGGCGCGCGCGCGTTGACGGAAGGGGGTTGGCAGAGCGTTCCGAAGCTCGTCATGCCCGGCGGCGCCCTTGTCGGCTGCGCCGCTGGCTTCATGAACGTGCCGCGCATCAAAGGGTCGCACAATGCGATGCTGTCGGGCATCCTGTGCGCCGAACATGTCGCGGCGGCAATCGCCGAAGGCCGCACGCATGACGAAGTCGTCGCCTATGACGCGGCTTGGCGCGGCTCCGACATCGGCCGCGATTTGAAGCCGGTGCGAAACGTCAAGCCGCTCTGGTCGAAATACGGCACCTATGTCGGCGCGCCGCTCTTCGGGCTCGACATGTGGACGAATGAGCTGTTCGGCTTTTCCTTCTTCGGGACGCTCAAGCACGGCAAGGCCGACTATGAAACGCTGAAGCCGCTCTCTGAGGCTAGGCCGATCGTCTACCCGAAACTCGCAAGCAAGCTCGTCTTCGACAAGCTGTCGTCGGTGTTCGTCTCAAACACCAATCACGAAGAGGATCAGCCGGTTCATCTGAAGCTTGCCGATCCGGCAATTCCTATTGAACGCAATCTTCCGATCTACGGCGAACCGGCGCGGCTCTATTGCCCGGCGGGCGTCTACGAAGTCGTCTATGCCGATGAGGAGACGCGCCGCGATCCGCGCTTCGTGATCAACGCGCAGAATTGCGTTCACTGCAAGACATGCGACATCAAGGATCCGGCACAAAATATCACTTGGGTCCCGCCGGAGGGCGGCGGCGGACCGAACTATCCGAATATGTGACGGGCGCGGCAACGCGCCCGCATTTCGCGAAACGAACGGTCCGAAATATCCATCTGCGCCAATGACGCGGCGAGGACTCGCGTGAACTGATGTTCTTCATCGTCTCGAAAGTTTTCGAGTTCTTCCTCGCGCCGGTCCACCTCTTCATTTTCGTCGCCGTCGTCGGCGCGATGCTGCTTTACACGCGCTGGAAAACATGGGGACGCGCGCTCTCGAGCGTGAGCGCGCTCGCATTGCTGCTGATGGCGTTCGGACCGCTCGGCGGGTTTCTGGCGGCGCCGCTCGAGGCGCGCTTTCCCGCTCCGCCTGACGATATGCCGCCGCCGCAGGGCATTATCGTCCTCGGCGGCACGATCGACGAGCGGCTCAGCGCCGATCGCGACCGGCCGACGCTGATCGATGCGGCAGAACGCTTGACCGCGCCAATTGCGCTGAAACGCAAATATCCGAACGCGCGTCTCGTATTTACGGGAGGCTCCGCCGCGCTGCGCGGCGCGTCCTACGCCGAAGCCGACGCCGTCCAACGCTTCTGGCGCGAAATCGGGCTAGATCAGAACGACATCCTATACGAGCGCCGTTCGCGCAACACATACGAGAACGCAATCTTCACACGCGACTTGCTTCACCCGAAGCCTGGCGAGCGCTGGTTGATTGTCACATCGGCGATGCACATGCCGCGCGCTATAGGCGTATTTCGCAAGGCGGGGTTCGACGTGATCGCCTATCCCGTCGACTACCGCACGAGTGGCGGCGCCGGGTTCGAATTTCCGCGCTTTCCGACGAAGGCGCTCAGCCTTGTGGATTTCGCCACGCATGAATGGGTTGGGCTCGTCGCCTACCGGCTTGCCGGAAAAAGCGACTCGCTGTTTCCGGCGCCTTAGCCACGCCAACGCGCGATGGAGCGCACCGCCGATTGTGCGCCTCTATTCGGAGCGGCTGCGGCGTCCGCGCGACGAGCCCGCCGGCTCCATGCTGCGCCCGCCTCCGCCGCCCGGATAAGCGCCGTGCTTCATTTCCAGGAAGAGCGCGATCGCCTGCGCGCGGTTTCGCACTTCGAGCTTCTCGAAAAGATTGCGCAGGTGGAACTTGATCGTGTTGATCGAGACGCCGAAATCCTTAGCGAGCTGACTGTTGGTATGGCCGGAGCCGAGCGCGGACAACAGGCTCCGCTCCCGCAGAGTCAAGTTTTCCAGCGGGTCGCTGCGCATCTTGCGGATATCGACGAAGGGAAAAACCATATCGCCGGCCGCCACGGCGGCCAGCACGTCCAGAAGCCGCTCAGGCGGCGCGCGTTTTGAGACGAAGCCGGCGCCGCCGAGCTGTAAAGTCTCTGCAGGGGCGGCGGGATCGTTGGTGCCGCTATAGACGACGATCTTTGGCGCAGCGACCTGACGCGACAGCGCGCGTAAGACGTCGCGAGCGTGCAGCGTCGGCAATTGCCAACCGATGACGGCGATGGTGAATTTTTGCTGGCGCGCGGCCTCAAGAAATTCTTCGCCATCCGTCAACTTCGCAACCAAGTTGAAGCGGCGGTCATCTGATAGCAGCTTGTCCAGACCTGCAAGGATCAGCGGGCTCTTGTCGGCTATGGCGACGTCGATGCGCTCGGCCTCCGCCAGATGCGCGCCGTCACCATCGGCCCGAGCCACGCGCGAGCCGTCCTTCTGGTCATTTGTAGCCCTAGTCGAAGAGGTGGGAGCCATTAAGCCTCCGCCGGTGCGCCCGAAGGCAACATATTGGTTCGATTCCGCCCTGCTTGGACCTTGGACATAGCTAATGTTCTGGCCCAAAGGGTCGGCGCGCCCTGCCCGTTAGAGGTGGCATGTCACAATACCGCAGGCGCCTGTGGATGCAAGTCCCTTGCTGAGTGGACCGGTAAAACCGACAAGAAAAAACGGCGCGCTGGCCTAAGCCAGCGCGCCGTTCTTAAACGCTTCGTGAGAGCTTGTCTTAGTCGCTGAACACCCAGCGGGCGGCGAAATAAGCGGCCGCGCCGATGACGATGATCGCGATCATGCCGACCGGAGTCGCCGCATAGCTCGTCAGTTCAAGAATAGCACCCATAGTTTCCTCCTTCTGTCACACATTGCCGGTTTGCGCCACAAGCCGAGATTCACGCTGCAATCCGCGGAAGCGGCGTTGCGGTCGTTTGTCGAATTGGTCAAGTGGATAACATGGCCGACGCCGGCCCGCCTCGGTCTTAGTTCAACATCGACCTCGCCTAGGCGCGAACGCGTCTGCATCGCTTATTCGGCCCTAGCCGCGCCCGGAGAGCTACAATGCTCGCAGCTCTCAGCCGCGGTTCCGAAATGCGGTCGTTTTCGAGTATTGCAGACGCCGAGCGCTGTCAAGCGACCGGCATGGTCGACGCTGCGTTGCATCGCCGCATAGACCCGAAGCAAAAGCTCAGTTTGCGCTTGCCGCCGGCGCGCGCTGACGACTATCTATCGAACCGCGATAAAACTCCGTCTCGTGAGCGTGAAGTTTCGATGTTCAAATTCGTCATCATCGTGGTCACCATCCTGGCCGCAGGATTTTCAGCCTTTTACGCTTTCAGGCGCTCGCCCGTCTGCGCCGGCGACGGGAAATATATGGCGACGCAAAGCGACTGTGAGGCGTGGGGCTTCACGCCGGAAACATGCAAGCAGGCGATTGAAAAAGCGCGCGCTGTTATCGCGCGGGCGGCGCCAAAAAGCGAAACGATGTTTCAATGCGAACTGCGTTTCTCGGATTGCTTCCAGGCCCCGGAAGGCGGCTTTTCGCCTCGCCCCTCATTTTGTCTGCGCCAGGACAAAGGCGCTGAGCCGTTGGAAGTCAGATATCTTGAATATGAGTCCGATCGCATGAACCGGAAGAAAACCAAAGAAGTTCGGATCAACTGATATCGCCGAGACGTTAGCGCCTGGAATCGGCGCGGCGTTGCTCGATTTCGAATTCAGCCGCGTCGATGACGAGCTTGCCGGCGGCGGTGCCGATCGCGATGTGAATCGGCACGACGACATGCGCGTCGGGAAGCGGCGCGAGCCAGACGCTGATGTCGTGATTGTGCGCCATATAGCGGGTGGCGGAACTGTCGGGACGATGTCCAGCGATAGGCGTATAGCGGGCGGAACATACGGTCACGGGGCCTTCATAGCCTCTCGTCTGCGCCGTATGGTCGCCTGCGTAGGCGAGTTCAACGTCGAAACGCGTTACGCCGTCAAAAACGGGGATTGTTCGGTTGCACGCCGATGGACCTGTCAGTTCCTCTCCTGGCGGCACGCGCATAATCAGAGCGCTGACCGGATCGAGGATGTGCCGTTTGGCGCTTTCCGTCACGGGCACGCGCGCCTCGGCGTCCCAGGGCGCGGGCCTGACCTCCACCGTGCGCACCGCATTGCCCGCAAGCGACATGCGAACCGTGCGCGTTTCGTCGCTATTCGACGTGGTGTTCGCGTAGCTTAATGGCGACGGCCCGCCAGCGGTCAATCCGCCGCTCGCGCTGGCGGCGCCTCTGGTGTTATTGACCAGATTGGCGAGCCCGGTCGTCCGCATCGAGATTTCGACGCGGTAGTTTTGCGGGTCGACCACGCCGGAAGCGAACGCGCTGCCGATAGGTATTCCCATTAGGCTGAGCGCGTAATGCGCCTTGAGTGTCTCAGTGGCGGCAGGCGTGCAGAGGCAAAGCGAGATCGCCGCCGCAGCGCAGCCGCGACTTGGAAGGTGGCGTGATTTCAAGCCGGTCGAATTCATGGCCTGCACGCGCTGCGCGGCGCAGAATCCTCGGCCGTGTCTACGCTGAGGCTCAGGCCCATTCTTGCCAATGTCCGTCCTCGAAAATGCGCCATGCGCGCAATCCCGCTTTTGCGACGACGAGCCGTCCCGCTTTGGCCTCGGCGACAAGGTGCTTAAATACGAGAGGATTGCGCCAGGAAAACGGCTTTTCCGGGTCGCATACCGCGTGGTACTCGTCGCTGTCCGCATCATCCATCAGCAGCGTGCCGACCTTGTCGGGCCGCAACTGCGGCGAGAAGCTACGCTCCTCCTTCCATCGGCAATAATAGTCACGGCAGACTTGTGGGCGCGTTTCATAGACGCCGCAGCCGCCGGTCAGCGCGCAGTGCTCGCAAAGCTTGCCCGCCGGCTTTTTGAATTCGTCGATTTCAAGAACCTTGCAGCAGAAGAAGCAGGAGCCGCAGGCCTTGCCAGGAATGTCGAGCATGTCGGTCGAGCGCCGATGGCGTGAGAATCGAATCGGCGTATTGTGAACGCCAGACGGCCGGATGCAAGCTGCGTCGGGCGCGCAGCGAACGGACCCATGACGCGCAAAATCGACCCCGCCTCTCTTTTCGTCTCCACCGACTGGCTTGCGGCACATCTTTCTGACGCCGACCTCGTCGTCTTCGACGCGTCGTGGCATATGCCCGCAGCCGGCCGCGATGCGCGCGCGGAGTTTCTCGAGGGGCATATCCCCGGCGCGCAATTCTTCGATATTGACGCCGTCGCTGATCGTTCCCGCGACCTGCCGCACATGTTGCCCGAGCCCGAAGTCTTCGCAGCCGAGATGCGCCGGCTCGGATTTGGAAACGGCATGCGGGCCGTCGTCTATGACAGCGTCGGCCTCTTCTCCGCGCCGCGCCTTTGGTGGACGCTCACGGCCTTCGGCGTGGAAAAGGCATCGATCCTTTCTGGCGGCCTTCCCGCATGGAAAGCCGAGGGCCGGCCGCTTGAGCGGGGCGAAGCGCGCAAGAGAGCGTCCGTGAACTTCAGTCCACGTTTCGACGCGAGCCTTGTCGCCGACGTCGAAACCGTTCGGCGGGCGCTGGATCTCGGCGCGTCGCAAGTTGTCGATGCGCGAAGCGCTGAACGATTTCACGGTCGGGCGCCAGAGCCGCGCCCGGGCGTGCGCTCCGGCCATATGCCGGGCGCTCTGAACCTTCCGTTCGGCGATGTGCTCGAGGGCGGAAGAATGAAGGGCAAGGCGGGGCTCGAAGCGGCGTTTTCCTCGGCGGGCGTCAATCCGGACGCCCCCGTAATCGCCACCTGCGGCTCCGGGCTCACCGCTTGCATAATCAGTCTTGCGCTCGCTGCGGCAGGCCGTCCGCCAGCGACGGTCTATGACGGCTCCTGGTCGGAATGGGGCGCGAGAGAAGATTTGCCCGCGATCGTCGACGATCGCGGTAATGCATAGTTATTGAGCTTATCGCTTAATAAAATAGCATATCGTACATCTGATGGGCGCCAGACCTGCCATAGGCGCCGGAACTTTGGCCATGGCGCGACAAACGCGGCAGTGTTAGAAGCTCGGCGGCTCTTCAGCCGAGCCAAAGTCGCTAGCGGGCCGGGGCTTAAGCTAAGCGCGCGGGGGATTTGATGAAAAAGGTCGAGGCGATCATCAAGCCGTTCAAGCTCGATGAGGTGAAGGAAGCGCTGCAGGCGGCGGGGCTCCAGGGAATCACGGTCACCGAAGCAAAAGGATTCGGCCGTCAAAAAGGGCACACGGAACTCTATCGCGGCGCCGAATATGTCGTTGATTTCCTGCCAAAAGTTAAAATCGAGATCGTACTTGCGGATGAGGCGGTGGAGCGCGCCGTGGAGGCCATACGGACGGCTGCGCAAACTGGCCGCATCGGCGATGGCAAGATTTTTGTTTCCAACGTTGAAGGCGCGATCCGCATTCGCACCGGCGAAACCGGCGCGGACGCCATCTAGCATTGAGCCCCCGCCCCATGAGCTTTCTCGCCAACATCTTCAAACGCTCTGCCGCGCCCAATACGAAAACGGCTAAACAGCAAGATCAGCAAAGAGAGGCATCGAACCAAATGACGACGGCCAAGGACGTACTCAAGCAGATCAAGGATAACGACGTGAAATACGTCGATTTCCGATTTACCGACCCGCGCGGCAAGTGGCAGCATGTTACGTTCGACGTGTCGATCGTCGATGAAGACGCCTTGACGGACGGCATCATGTTCGATGGATCGTCGATCGCCGGCTGGAAAGCGATCAATGAATCCGACATGACGCTGGTTCCCGATTTGAATTCCATCTCCATCGACCCGTTCTTCGCCGCCTCGACGCTTTCGATCGTCTGCGACGTTATCGAGCCGACGACCGGCCAACCCTATAACCGTGACCCCCGCGGCATCGCCAAAAAGGCGCTTGCGCACATGAAATCCGCCGGCGTTGGCGATACGGCCTATTTCGGCCCCGAGGCCGAGTTCTTCGTTTTCGACGACGTGCGTTTTTCGGTCGAGCCCTATGACACGGGCTTCACGCTCGATTCGATCGAACTGCCCTCCAATACCGGCACGGCCTATGAGGGCGGCAATCTCGGCCATCGCGTGCGCACCAAGGGCGGTTACTTCCCCGTTCCGCCGGTCGACTCGGCGCAGGACATGCGCAGCGAGATGCTCGCCGCGATGGCGGCCATGGGCGCCAAGGTGGAGAAGCACCATCACGAAGTCGCCTCAGCGCAGCACGAGCTCGGTTTGAAGTTCGAGACGCTCGTCACCATCGCCGACCATCTGCAAATCTATAAATATTGCATCCATCAGGTCGCGCATTCTTACGGCAAGTCGGCGACCTTCATGCCGAAGCCGGTGTACGGCGACAACGGCTCGGGCATGCATGTCCATCAGTCGATCTGGAAAGACGGCAAGCCGGTCTTCGCGGGCGACAAATACGCCGGCCTCTCCCAAGAGTGCCTGTGGTACATCGGCGGCATCATCAAGCACGCGAAGTCGCTGAACGCCTTCACCAACCCTTCGACGAATTCATATAAGCGCCTGGTTCCGGGCTTCGAAGCGCCGGTGCTGCTCGCCTATTCGTCGCGCAACCGTTCGGCCTCCTGCCGCATTCCGTTCTCGACGAACCCGAAGGCGAAGCGCGTCGAAGTGCGCTTCCCAGATCCGACCGCGAACCCCTATCTCGCTTTCGCGGCGATGCTCATGGCTGGCCTCGACGGCATCGCCAACAAGATCGATCCCGGCGCGCCGGCGGATAAGGACCTTTACGATCTCCCGCCGGAAGAGCTGAAGGCGATCCCGACCGTTTGCGGCTCATTGCGCGAAGCGCTTGAAAGCCTCAAGGCGGATCAAGCCTTCCTGACCGCCGGCGGCGTGTTCAGCGAAGACTTTATCAACTCATATATCGACCTCAAGATGCAGGACGTCTACCGCTTCGAGATGACGCCACATCCGGTCGAATTCGACATGTATTACTCCTACTAAGGAACAGACGCGGCCGCGCCTCGGCAAAGCCCGTGAATGTCAAACCGGAAGGCGACGCTTCGCCTTCCGGTTTTTTGCGCGCCGTTGAACGCCGCATGCGCCGCCGCAGCGGCGTCACGCAAACGTCATGCGCCCGTCATTTCGCCGAGCGAAATTGCGGCGAAACTAAGAACGCCTCGCAGAACACCCGTCCCTAGAGGGCGCTCCCCAAGCCGTTCCACGTCGATCGCGGCGCTTGCCGCGGCGAGGTTGTTCGGCCGCAATGATTTGACGCAACGGAGAGAAACGATGAAACTGCGCGCCTTCTCCGCCGCCGTCGCCGCTTTCGTGGCTTTGACCCTCGGCGCGGCCGCGCTTGATATGGAGCTTTCTCCCTACAAAGTTGTCAGCGGGCTTTCAGGAAATCTGAAGTCCGTCGGCTCCGACACCATGCTTCACGAGATGGAGCTCTGGGCTGAAGGCTTTCAGGCAATCTATCCAAACGTGAAAATCGACATCGAAGGCAAAGGGTCGAACACGGCGCCGCCAGCGCTACTCTCCGGAGAAGCGCAGCTTGGTCCGATGTCACGACCGATGACTCCGGATGAGATCGGCGCCTTCGAAGCGAAATTCGGCTATAAGCCGACGGCGGTTCTCGTCGCGATCGACGCGCTCGCGATTTATGTCCATAAGGACAATCCCCTCCAATGCGTCAGCATGGAGCAAATAGAGCGGGTTTTTGCAGCCAATCCGAAAAGCGGCGGAGGGAAAAGCATTCGCACATGGGGCGAGCTTGGTTTGACCGGCGAATGGGCGACGAAGCCCATCGCCTTGTTTAGCCGCAACACGCTTTCGGGCACTTATAAATTCTTCAAACAGCATGTCTTGAGCGGCGGCGACTTCAAGGACGACATCAAGATGCAGGTCGGATCGGAGGCTGTCGTAAGCGCCGTCGGCGCTGACAAATTTGCGATTGGCTATTCAGGCATCGGCTACAAGACGAGCGCCGTGCGCGCGGTTCCGATTTCCGCCGGCAAGGCCTGCTATGGCGCCTCTTTCGACAACACCTATTCGCGCAAATATCCGCTGGCGAGAGGCCTTTACATTTGCCTTCTGAAAGACCCCGAGAAACCGATCGACACGCTAAGCGGCGAATTCGTCAAATATGTCCTTTCGAGAGACGGCCAGACACAAGCGAAGAAAGGCGGCTATTATCCGATTACCCGCAATATTCGCGAGCATGAGCTGACGCGGCTCGGACTGCTCGCCTCGGCGAATTGATCCAAGGCGAAGATAAGCTGAACGGCGCCTTCACTGACAGATGCGATAGGCGTCATTCGATCCGTGCCGCTCAATGTCGAAATGCAGATGCGTTGCGTGAAACGGATCTGACCCGGGCCCGAGCACGGTCGTGAACCAGCCGCACGCCGCCGTTCGTAGCGCTTTGACGTAAGCTGTCGATTGAGGATCTGGCTGAGAGTCGATCCCGATTTTTCGACCGTCCGAGAAAACAAACGCGCCGACGTCGAGGGCAAGGCCTTTTGCGTGCGCGCTCAGCTTCGCTTCTGAATCATGATTGCGGCCGCGGCACTCGTAGCCCGAACCTGTGTCAATCGCGACGAGCGACGCGCCCATGGCGCTGGAACCGAGCGGCGCGAGCAGATTTTTCACGAAATCGGAAAACTGCAGCGCAAAGGCGCAACTGAGCACCGGCTTCGCATTGAGCGCGACGCGACGCTTGTCGACCATGACCGCAGCGAGTCGCACGGGCCCATCGATTGCGCAGCCATCGAGATCGCCCGGAGGCGTTTGAGTCGGCTCGAAATCCACGCCTGCCCCACGCAGTTTCGCCGTGCAATCTTCTCCGGGCGCGGTCTCTGCTTGGGGCCGGCCATTCGCCGGCGGTTTTGCCTCGGGAGCGGACTCGTTCTTGGAAGAAGTCGGCCGGCGTGGCGGCGTCGGGACGTCAAAAGCGACAACGTCGGTTGCGCCGACGCCCATGAGCAGCGCAAACGCGATTATCCCTCTCCTTAAGACGATCCCTCGAAAATCCATTAGGCCGTCGCCTTTAGCCGCGCCATTCTTCTATTCCTAGCGGAGACCCCTACATTGGAGCGTGGAGGAAGCCATGTCGAACGCCATCACTGTCACCGTGCCGCATAATCTCGGCGTCGAAGCGGCGAAAACCCGCGTCTCCGAGCAGTTGACCAAGATGCAACGCGACTATGTCGATAAGGTCGCACATTCGGAAGTGGCGTGGGCCGGGGATGTCGCGACGATTCGGGTGGCGGCCCTGGGCCAGACGGCGACGGCAGAGATCACCGTGCTGAAAGATTTGCTGCGCGTCGACGTTCAGCTGCCTTGGCTGCTCGGCGTCCTTTCTGGCAAAGTGCAGCAGGTTATCTCGCGCAACGCCGACGAAGCTTTGCGCATCGGCCACGCGTCGAAAGACGACTCTAGCGCCGCGCGTAAAACACCGTGAAACGATGGCGTTTCCAGCCAATGTCGGCATAGCCGAACCCCGCGTCTTTGAGCCAGGCGATCTGGTCGGCGAAGGTCGCGCTGCGATCGAGCTCCGCGCGCTTTCTCGCCGCCGCAAAATCATCGTCGGCAATTCCCGAACGTCGGACATCGGCCTCCCAGCGGCGCTGATAGGCGTCCTCGATTTCTCCCGTGGCGCCGAGCGACTGATCAGCGTTGATAAAAACGCCGCCGGGCCGCAGCGCATCATGAATCCGCCGGAAGAGCCGGCGTTTCACCTCGTGATCGAGATGGTGGATGGACAGCGCCGAAACGACGGCGTCGAGCGATCCGGCAAGCGGCGCGGTCGCATAGTCGGCGAACGACAGGCGCACGCGCGCGCCAAAGATAGCAAGCCGTTCGCGCGCCGCGTCGAGCATCTTGGGAGCCAAATCGACGCCTTCGACCTGCGCGCCGGGAAACCGCTTGAGAATCATCTCCGACAAAAGACCAGTGCCGACGCCAAGGTCGACGCATCGGAATTCGCCCGCGCCGACGGCCTCTTCGAGAAGGTCAAGCGCTGTCCCATAGAAAGCGTCGAAATGCGGAATGAGTTTGCGTCGCAGCGCGTCATAGCCTGGAACCGCGTCTTCGAAAGCGGCGCGCAGCGCGTCGGAATTCGATTCGGTCATCTGTGATCCTCGCAAGCCCGACTCTCGAGAGGCGCGCTCACCGTCCCTCCGCGCGCCTTCCGAAATCCGGCGCGGCGGTGTCCTGGCCTTGCTCGATGATCGAGCGGCGGATCTCGCGGGTACGTGAGAAAAATTCGAGCAGTCCCTGCCCATCGCCGCGCCTGATCATCCGCTGCAATACGCTTAGATCTTCATTGAATCGCCCGAGCATCTGAAGGACGGCGTCCTTGTTGGCGAGAAAAATATCGCGCCACATGATCGGATCAGACGCCGCGATGCGCGTAAAGTCACGGAATCCGGAAGCCGAGAATTTGATGACTTCAGAGCGCGTCTCGTCGCCAAAATCATCCGCCGTGCCGACGATATTGTAGGCGATGAGATGCGGCAGGTGACTCGTGAGCGCGAGCACGGCGTCGTGATGGGCGACGCTCATCGTTTCGACATTCGCACCTAAACGCTTCCAGAATTCTTTGAGCTTTTCGACGGCAACGCCATCGGCGTTCTCGGGCGGCGTAAGAATGCACCAGCGGTTCTGAAAAAGCGTGGCGAATCCTGCATCTGGACCGGAGAACTCCGTGCCGGCGATCGGATGGGCGGGGATGAAGCGCGCGGGTTCTGAAAGATGCGGAGTCATCTGCGCGACGACTGCGCCTTTCACCGAGCCGACATCGGAAACAACCGCGCCCTTCTCCAGATGCGGCGCGAGGCTTCGCGCGACTTCGCCGCAAGCGCCGACTGGCGTGCAAACGATGACAAGATCGGCTCCGGCAAGCCCCTCTGCATAATCCTGGGTCGCGACATCGGCCAGACCGAGTTCGCCGCAGCGACTGACGACCTGCGGCGATAAATCCATCACGGCGATGTGCCGCGCCGCGCCGAATTGGCGCGCGGCGCGCGCGATCGACGAGCCGATAAGGCCGACGCCGATCAGCGCCAATCGTTCGCAAACGACGTCAGCCATGAACGTCTACTTGCGCGTTGTGTCGCGCGTGGGCGTTCTGCATGAATTCAGAGAGCGCCTCAACGACGCGTTCATTCGCCTCTTCTATGCTGACAGTGAGCCGCAGAAACTCGCCCATGCCATAGGCGCCGACAGCGCGCAGCACCAGACCGCGCGACGTAAGAAATCGGTCGGCGTCGGCGGCCGTTAGTCCCGGCGTCTCGGGGAAGCGGATGGCGATGAAATTCGCGACGCTTGGCAGAACGTTGAGGCCGAGCGCGGAAATTTCTCGGGTGAGCCACGGCAACCAGCGCGCATTATGCGCGATCGCCGCGTCGAGATGGGCGCGATCCGACAGCGCGGCGATCGCCGCGACCGAGCCCGCGCTCGAAACGTTGAACGGCGAGCGGATACGGTTCAGCGCATCGATCACATGCGCCGGCCCGTAAGCCCAGCCGACGCGCAGGCCGGCAAGGCCGTATATCTTGGAGAAGGTGCGGGTCATCACCACATTTTCATGCGCATCGACAAGCGCGACGCCCGCTTCATAATCCTCGCGCAGAACATATTCGGCGTAGGCGGCGTCGAGCACGAGCAGCACATGCGAGGGCAGCGAACGCGCCAGCCGCGACACTTCGCTTGCGGGCAGGAAAGTGCCGGTCGGATTATTCGGATTGGCGAGAAAAACGATCTTTGTTCTCTCGCTCACACAAGCGAGAAGCGCATCAACCTCTGCTGTGTAGTTCGTCTCGGGCGCGACGACGGGCGTTCCCCCAGCGGCGAGGGTGACGATCTTGTACTCCAAGAACCCATACTGGCTGTAGACGCCCTCGTCCCCCGGTCCGACATAAGCGAGCGCAAGCAGCTCCAGAATATCGTCAGAGCCGGCGCCGGCGATGATCCGATTGGGGTCCAGCCCATAGCGGTCGCCGATCGCTTGGCGCAAGGCGCGCGACGAGCCTTCAGGATAGATCGCGATATGGTCCGCGATGTCGCGAAGAGCCTCCACCGCGCGCGGCGAAGGCCCGAGCGGCGTCTCATTGGCCGACAATTTGAAGACGCGCGCTGCGCCCGGCGCGGCGCTTTTGCCCGGCACATATGCGTCGATCGCGAGAACGCTTGGACGAGGGGTTGGCCGCGTCATCATCAACCGCCGGGAACGAAAACGCCGCTGCGGGCGTCATTGAGCTGGAAACGCATCGCATGGCTGCCGATCACGTCGACGCGTGCGCCCTCCACTCCTGCTTCGGCCATTGCCTTAGCGAAGGATTGCGCGTCGGCGTCGCTGGCTGCGGCGACGAGCAACGCCAGACCTTCAGGATGCGGGGCGCTTGCGAGAATTTCGCCCTTGAGCGTCTGAAACGCGGCCGGCAACGCGTGAGTCCAGCGTGTGAGGCCGACCGCATAGAGCGTCACGCCATAGGCCATGGCGTCAGGCGCGAGCCGCGCCACGACAAACACCGGCAGACCCGCAGGATGGTTAGGCCGCTCGACGAAGGGCAGGCGCGCGATGATCTTTGGTGCATCCTCGCCGACCAGCCGCATCCACCACGCCCCGTCGGAGAGTCCGCCAGTCGCGCGCAATATCCCGAGGTCGCCCGTCGAAGCGGCGACCGCTTCAATCACCGCGCCGGCGCCGTGATGCGCGACATAGGGAACGGTGAAACCGAAATGAAATCGGGCCGAGTCGCGGATTTGGGCGTCGCCGCCGCTGTCGTCGGCATGCACCGAATAATTCGCCTGCACATAGGTGAAGGTCGAGACGATGACCCGCCATACGCCCTCGACGGCGTCGAGCGGCAAGGTCCCCTCGTGACGTTCGACCAACGCCCGCATCATCTGCGCCTCGCGATCAGGCCGAAAGGCGCAGCCGCCGCCTTGCGCGCGCTTGGCGGCGATCAGGCGGTCGATGATCTCGCCACGCTGCATCAAGAGCCGATGCATGTCGCGATCAATGCGGTCGATCTCGCCGCGCAATTCGGCGAGCGTGTCCGTGGCGGGCTTGAGCAAGGGCGCGTCCTGCATGGCGCTCTCTCTTAGGCCAGCAGCGGGCGGGAGGCAATGAAGCGAGTGTCTCACACGATGCCAAGAAAAAGCGCCAGCGCCCGGTTTAGGCGCAAAAGCAGCGCTTCGTCAGCTTCTCCGATCACATCGCCAATTTTCGCTGATGGCGCGACCGTGAGCTTATCGATCGCAACTTGAGACAATTGTCGTAGTCCATTGCGCGCAGAAGGCTGGACCTCCAGACGGAATAAGTCTGCATCATCACGCAGCGTGGTGGGCCGCTTCTGACCCAGAGCAGAATGATGTGGATGGCGTTGCTGCTTACGCGTTTTAGCGCGCCGTGTGGTTCAATCACGCAAGGGTGACGATCGCACGCGTCGCGCTCATATTGTAACGAAACACCGCGGCCGATTGCTTATCTCGGCCGCAGCTTCTTTGCTACGCTCTATTCAACTATCCCCCGTGCACGGCCGCACGACACTTTGCAGGAACAACCAGTCCCGAGCCATCCTGGCTCACTGAGCAAGCAGGTCTTTACGGGGGTCGCGCAATAATATCCCTCAGTTGCGACAGGCGTGGGAGAGGCTGCGCCGTAATAACCGACATTCGCAGAGCCGTAATAGCCGTATCCCGATGGATAAGCAGAGCCGTAATAGCCGTAGCTAGGCGGGTAACTCGTCGGCGCGCCGAGCGCCATGCCGTCGTAGCCCCATTGGCGGTACCCCCAATCGCCGCCACAGCGGCCCCATGCGGAAGCTGGGGTCGAAATTGACAGCATAGTAATCGCCATCGTGGCGGCGAGCGCCGCAGTCATTATCTTGCGTGAGTTCGTCATTGGAAGAACTCCCTCGGGCCCGGCTCAGCCAGGCCCTTGTTGGACAAAACCCCAACGCCCACCCTTATAACGCAAGCCCCGCTTTGCTTGTTCCCGCCCGTAAGGGCGCGCAAGTAGGCAGCCGCCCGCCCTCGATGAGCGTCTTTGGCTTTGTGGCGATCGCTTACATCGCGGAAGAATTTAGCGGTGGGGCGGGCTCCATCCTTCTTTGCACATGGCCGCTTCTGGCGCGAAGCGGCCATCCCGCCTGCCAGCCAAAAATTTCCGCTTCCCGCTAAAGGCGGAATTCGAACGGAGACACACCGAAAGGTGGCCATCTACCCTGCCCCTTCCAGCAATCGCGCCGCCGCGGCGCGCGCCTCTTCGGTGATGGCGGCGCCCGACAACATGCGGGCGATCTCCTCGCGCCGCTCGCCCTCCGCGAGCACGGCGACGCTGGTCGCGACGCGCTTCTCTTTGCCGGGCTTCGCCGGGGCGCCCTTGCTGATGCGCAGATGCTGGCCGGCGCGCGCAGCGACCTGCGGCGCATGGGTGACGGCGAGCACCTGCGCGCGCGCGGCGAGACGCGCCAGCCTCTGGCCGATGGCGTCGGCCACCGCGCCGCCGACGCCTGTGTCGATCTCGTCAAAAACCAGCGTGGGCGCCGAGCCGCGATCGGCGAGCACGACCTTCAACGCCAGCATGAAGCGCGCGAGTTCGCCGCCGGACGCGACCTTCGTCAGCGGCCCTGGACGAGACCCCGGATTGGTCTGCACCCAAAATTCGACGCGATCGATCCCTTCCGGCCCTGCGGACTCCGGATCGCTCGTCACCTGCGTCGAAAAATGGGCGCCTTCAAGCCGCAACGGCTTTAATTCCGCGTCGACCAGCGCATCGAGTTTTTCGGCGGCCGCCTTGCGCGCAAGCGAGAGCGCTGAGGCCGCTTCGTCGTAAGACCGCTTGGCGTCCGCGAGCGCACGCTCCAACGCGACCAGCCGCGCTTCGGAAGCATCGAGCGCCGCGAGATCGTCGGCGAATTTCTCGGCGAGCTTCGTCAGATCGGCGACTGCAACCTGATGCTTGCGAGCGACGCCACGCAGCGCGAACAGCCGCTCCTCGACGCGCTCCAATTCCGCCGGATCGAATTTCGTTTCGGCGAGCGCCCGTTCAAGCGCCTCTTCGGCAAGACCCAGCGCGTCGACCGCTTGCGTCAGCGCCCGCGCAGGCGCGTCCAACAATTGCGGCGCCTGCGTCAAACGCCGCTCCAAGCGGCGCGCCGACTGGGCGATTTCTCGCGCGGGAGATCCATCATTCGAAAAAGCGGCGAGCGCGTCGGAAATATCCGCAGCGACCTTTTCGGCGCGCTGCATGAAGAGTCGCCGTTCGGAAAGCGCTTCTTCCTCGCCCGTCTGCGGCGCAAGCTCCGCAAGCTCGGCGTGCGCATGGCGCAGATATTCGGCGTCGGCGCGCGCCTTGGCGACGCGCTCTTCTTCTTCCGCGAGCGCGCGGCGCGCCGCCTGCCATGCCCCGTAACGCGCGCGAACGTCATTCGCTTGCGCAACCAGACCCCCATGTGCGTCGACAAGCGCGCGATGCGCGCTTGGATCGACGAGCGCGCGTTCGTCATGCTGACAGTGAATCTCGACAAGCTCGCGCCCGATGGCGCGCAGCGCCTGCGCCGTCGCCGGCTGATCATTCACAAAAGCGCGAGTGCGGCCGTCCGCCGCCTGCACGCGGCGCAATACCAGCTCGTCCTCGCTCGTCAGCCCAAATTCGCGAGCGGCGAGATGCGCGGGATGGTCCGAAGGCGTATCGAAGACCGCCGTCACCTGTCCCTGTTCGGAGCCGGCGCGAACGAGAGACGCGTCGCCGCGCCCGCCAAGCGCCAGTACGAAGGCGTCGAGCAAGATCGACTTTCCCGCGCCGGTCTCTCCGGTCAACGTCGTCAGACCCGACGCGAACTCGAGGTCGAGCGCGTCGATCAGCACGATGTCGCGAATAGAAAGACGAATCAGCATGAGGCCTTGCTCAAGAGCGCGCTGCGAAAAAGTGGGAACCGGTTTTTCGCGTAGAGCGCGCTCCAAATTTTTGGAATCGATCACGTTATCTGCATTTGGGCGATTCCGCCCAAATGCAGCGTGATCTAGCGTTCCTGGCGTGTACAGGCGACGAATCCACGGCCGCGACGCATGGACGCTGCGCGATTATAGTCGTGAGCGACCTTTTCCAAACGGAGATTTTCGTGGCCGATCTCGGCATTGACGATATCCGCGCCCTGCTGAGCACAAAGCCGAGACCGGTCGGATGGCCGGCGCGGCGCGCCCGGATCGAGGAGGTCGGCGCCGCTTGGCCGGCCGCGCCGGATATTTCGTTCGAATCGGTTTCGATCGACGGCATGCCCGGCGAATCGTCTCTTGCGCCGGAAAGCGACCCGTCGCGGGCGCTCCTCTTTTTTCACGGCGGCGGCTATTGCTCAGGCTCGATCGTCAGCCATCGCCGGATGGCGACCGAGGCCGGACGCGCCGCGCGCGCCCGCGCGCTTGCCGTCGACTTCAGACTGGCGCCCGAACATCCATTTCCCGCCGCCTATGACGATGCGCTTACGGCTTGGCGATTTCTGCGCGAGCAAGGCTATCCCGCGAAACAGATCGCTGTGGGCGGCGACAGCGCCGGCGGCGGGCTGACGCTTGCCTTGCTCATGCGACTGCGCGACCTCAATGAGGCGCTTCCGGCCTGCGCCTGGCTCGTTTCGCCGTGGACCGATCTCACGCTCTCTGGCGAAACGCTGACGACGAAGGACAGCGTCGACCCGCTGCTGCATAGATCCTACCTCGAGGAACTTGCACAGGCCTATGCGCCGCAAGGAGTCGATCGCCGCGATCCGCGCGTTTCTCCGCTCTTCGGCGATTTAAGCGGCTTGCCGCCGCTCATCATCCAAGTGGGCTCGAATGAAACGTTGCTCGCCGATTCGACGCGACTCGCAGCGGCCGCGGGCGCGGCCGACGTCTCCGTCACATTGGAGATTTGGCCGCGCATGATTCACGCGTGGCACTTATGGAATGCGCGTCTTGAGGAAGGTAGGCGCGCGCTCGCGCATGCCGGCGCATTTATGCAGGCGCGCTTTTCGGCGACAGACAGCTAGATTGCGTGCAGCGTCTTGCCGACCTTGGAGAGCCAAGAATCGGTGTGTTCGTGCGGCTCCAGACCGTCACTCCTTAGCAAAGCGTGAGCGTCCTTGTACCACTGCGAGTCCGGGTAGTTGTGGCCCAGGATAGCGGCGGCCGTCTGCGCCTCGTTGGTCACGCCCATGGCGAGATAGGCTTCGGTAAGCCGATAGAGCGCCTCCTCAGTGTGGCGCGTCGTCTGATATTTGCCGAGAACGTCGTGGAAACGGTTGATCGCGGCAGGGTAATTCTTGCGGGTGAGATAAAAGCGCCCGACGTTCATCTCCTTGGCGGCGAGCTGGTCGCGCGTCACCTGCATCTTGTATTTGGCGTCGTTCACATATTCAGATTTCGGAAATTTTTGAATGAGCTGCGCGAAAATCTCCAGCGCCTTCTCAGCCGATTGCTGATCGCGCATGACGTCCGGCACCTGATTGTAGAAGGACATCGCCGCCAGGTAGTAAACGTAAGGCGTGTCAGGCGAATTCGGATAAAGGCCGATATAGCGCTGCGCCGACTGCACGGCGTCGTCGTATTTGGGATGCTCATACTGAGTGAAAGTCACCATTAGCAGACCCTTGCGCGCCCAGTCCGATGATGGATAGCGCTTCTCCAATTCGCCAAATTTCTTCGTCGCGCCCTCGTAATCCCTCGCCTTCAGCTTCGCCAAGCCAGCATTGTAAAGGTCGTCCGCGGGAATATCGGGCGTAATCTCGGTCTGATATTTCGTGCCGCCCCCGCCAAAAAGGCCGAATCCGCTGGTGACCTGGTCCATAAGGTCGGCGCGAGCCGGAGAAGCGCCGATCGATAAGGCCGACGCCAAAGCCAAAAAACCGAATGAACGAGCGAAAACCGTCATTTGTTGCCCCATTGCAGCGCCATGCGACGCCAGCGCGTCGGACGCTTTTCAAGCTCAACTAGCCAAATCCCGCTGCAAGGGCCCCCTGCCCTGCGCCTAGAGCGCCTCCCGATCACATGGAACATATGATCGATAAGGAATCGCTCAAAATCAAAACGTTGGAGCAGGTTCTCATCGAAAAAGTCTGTCAACTTTTTCGAAAACCTGCTCGAAGGGCGCGGCGGCGCGCCGCGCCTTTTTGCGGTCGGCTGAAAGAAGAACCTTCATCTGGCGAGATTATGGCGACGGGCTTCGGCCCACCCCCGTTGCGCTTCCCTTGCCCGCGCCGTCGAATTCAGGCGCCAGGGCGCCGGATCGCGCTGCAGCTTCGAGCAGGGCGATATTGAGGCCATGCCCGCCGCGATAGGAACGGAAAGCCCCAATGATCGGCGCTCCAGCCAGCGCGAGATCGCCCACGACGTCCAGCATCTTATGACGCACGCATTCGTCGGCGAATCGTAATCCATGAGGATTGATCGCGGCGCGCTCATCAAAAACGAGGGTGTTATCGAGATTGGCGCCCAGCGCGAGACCTTCCCGCCAAAGCCGCTCCGCGTCGCGCAGAAATCCGAAACTACGCGCGCCGGCCAGCTCACGCCGAAAGGTTTCGGTCGTCAGGTCCAGCGCCAGACGCTGGCGGCCGACCGGAGCTGGGAAAGCGATTTCAACATCGAGATGGAGGCCGGCGTCCGCCGAACTAAGCTCCGCCCACCCAGCGCCGTCAGATACGCGCACCGACTTTATGACGCGCAATGCGCGTCGCGGCGCAGGAAGCGCGACGACGCCAGCCTCCTCAATCGCCGAGACGAAGTCGCGCGCCGACCCATCCAACGCCGGAACTTCGTCGCCGTCGAGCGCAACAAGCGCATTGTCGACGCCAAGCGCCGCCAGCGCGGCCATCAGATGCTCGACCGTCGACACGCTGGCGCCATCACCCGCGAGCCGCGTGCGCAATTTCGATGCGTCGACGCAGGACCAATGCGCTTCGATTTCAGCTCCCGCGACGCTGAAAATAATCCCGACGTCAGCGCCGCATGGCGCGAGCGTTAGGTTGACGCAACGACCGCCGTGCACGCCCTGGCCGGCGATTCTAACGCTCCGGGCAATCGTCTGCTGAACTGCTGGCGCAGCCGCGCCTACAGGAAGCGCTGCGCAGGGCGCGCGCGACGCGAGTCGGCGAGAATCCGAGCGAATGGCGCAACCCTCCCCTAAAGCCCGCGCGGAAGATAGCAAATCCGAGCGTGGCGGCTCCAGTCACGGTTTCCTACAGTTTGTTACAAACGGTGATGCCCAAAAGAAAAGGCCCGCGAGGCGGGCCTTTTCCGATTGTTTGAGAGGCTCAGTGATTGGCCTGTCGGCGCAGGAAGGCTGGGATCTCCAGATGATCCTCCTCAGCGGAGCGAGGTTGCAGCGGGCGACGGCTGTGGGGATCAAGCGCCGCTTGCCCTCCAGAGCCCACCGGCGGCGGAGCGACGGGACGCTTGCCATATTCGGCATGGGTCGCCGACGGCTGAGCGCCCCCCGGGGCCATTTGCGGGCGAGACCCCGACGCCGCGGGCGCGCTCTGCAGACCGTCTTCCTGACGGCTCGCGCCAAAGGAAGCGAGACGCTCGAAGATCGATTTGCGGCGATGATCGCCCCCGCCCATTTGCTGACGCAACTGATCTTGGATCGGCTGGGGGAAATCTTCGATCTGCGGCATGCGCGGCGCACGGGGCTGTTCGGGCGCAGGCGGCACATAGGCGCCGACGGGCGCCTCAGGACGCACGGCGTCGAGCCGCGGTTCGCCATAGGAGGGACGCGGCGGCGCCGGCTCAAGATAGACGCCAAGCGCCGGCGCCGCCGGCTCAGCGTAATAGCTGTCCGCAGGTTGCGGCTCCTCCCTATAGAGCGCGACGGGAACGGGTTCGACAACCGGCGCGGATTGCTGGGCGCGGGCCTGCTGCAACTGGTTGCGCAGGCGCTGGGCGGCTTCTGCAAGACGCGATTCGCTCGTCGGATCGTCGGCGGTGATTGCGGCGAGATCGATGCCGGTTGCGACGACGGAGACGCGCACCACGCCTTCGAGCGATGAATCGAATGTCGCGCCCAGAATGATGTTGGCGTCCTCGTCGACCTCCTGGCGAATACGGCTCGCCGCCTCGTCCACTTCGTAAAGCGTGAGGTCGTGGCCGCCGGTGATGGAGATCAGCAGGCCGCGCGCGCCCTTCATCGACACTTCATCGAGCAGCGGATTCGCGATCGCCGCTTCCGCCGCGAGATTGGCGCGATTTTCGCCCGTGGCTTCGCCGGTGCCCATCATCGCCTTGCCCATTCCGCGCATGATCGAGCGGACGTCGGCAAAATCGAGGTTGATGAGGCCCTCTTTGACCATCAGGTCCGTAACCGACGCCACTCCCGAATAGAGAACCTGATCGGCCATGGCGAAGGCGTCGGCGAAGGTCGTTTTTTCCGTGGCGATGCGGAAGAGATTCTGGTTCGGGATAACGATCAGCGTATCGACGCATTTTTGCAGTTCGGAAATGCCCGACTCGGCGATGCGCAGGCGACGCTGGCCTTCAAAATGGAACGGCTTGGTGACGACGCCGACGGTGAGAATGCCCATCTCGCGCGCGATCTGCGCGATCACCGGAGCGGCGCCCGTGCCGGTGCCGCCGCCCATGCCGGCGGTGACAAAGCACATATGCGCGCCGCCGAGATGCTCACGAATTTCTTCGCGCGCTTCTTCGGCCGCGGCGCGGCCGACTTCAGGCTGAGCGCCCGCGCCCAAACCTTCCGTCACTTGCAAGCCCATCTGAATGACGCGTTCGGCCTGCGAGGAGGCGAGCGCCTGCGCGTCGGTATTGGCGACGAGGAAATCGACGCCGGACAGACCGGACGAGATCATGTTGTTGACGGCGTTGCAGCCGCCGCCGCCGACGCCGCAAACCATGATGCGGGGCTTCAATTCCCTCAATTCGGGAGCTTTAAGGTTGATCGTCATCTGCCAGGCCTCTCACCATTCGTTCACGACTCGGCGCTCATTATCCTTCGCCATTGGACGCCCGGTCGCCGAACGCGTCGTCCTCGGCAATCATGCTCGGCGTCCTGCTGTCGGCGCGCCGATTGAATGAATCACTTCCGCGCGATTCTAGAAGCTTTCTCTTAACCATCTCCCTACGCGCGTGATGTATCCGTCCGTTCCTGTCGCCGCGCGCTCGATCCGGCGCGGCTCGAAATATTCATGCCCGGCGACCTGCGGATAGACGAGCAGTCCAGCGGCCGCCGCGAAGGCGGGAGTCCTTGCCGATTCCGGCAGGCCTTCGACCCCGATCGGACGCCCCACCCGCACCTGGCCGCCAAGAATGCGACGCGCGGCTTCGGCGACGCCCGTGAGCTGACTTGCGCCGCCAGTCAGGACGATGCGGCGGCCGGGGCCGCTCGGATGGCCGGCCTTGGCCAAGCGGTCACGGAGGAATTCAAGCGTCTCCTCGACTCGCGGGCGGATGATGCGCACGAGATGCGATTTCGGCGCATGCGCCTTGTGATCGCTCTCGCCGACGTGATCGAAGGAGATGGTTTCCCGCTCGTCAGAGATCGAAGCGATCGCCGACCCGTGAAAGGTCTTCAGCCGCTCCGCGTCGGAGAGCCGCGCATCGAGCCCGCGTGCGATGTCCATGGTGACGTGACCGCCGCCGAGCGCGACGGCGTCAACATAAATCAACTCGCCTCTGGCGAAGACGGCGACAGAAGTCGACCCGGCGCCCATATCGACGACGACGACGCCCATCTCGGCTTCATCGGGTTCGAGCGTCGAGAGAGCTGCGACATAAGGCGCAGCGGCCATGCCCTCGACGCTGAGATGGCCACGCTCGACAGCCATGATCAGATTGCGGGCCGCAGCCTGATCGCAGGTCGCGACATGGAGATCGACTCCGAGCTCCTCGCCGATCATGTCCTTGGGCTCGCGGATGCCTGACACGCCGTCAAGAGAGAAGCCGGTGGGCAGCGAGTGCACGGCGACGCGGCCGCGATGGAGATGATGCGCGGCCGAAGCTTCGAGAACGCGATGAATGTCGTCTTCGGCGACTTCGCGGCCGCCAATGACGCGTTTCGCCTGGAAGTGCTCCGACGACAATCTGCCGCCCGCAGCCGTAACGACGACGCGTTCGATCTGCATGCCAGCCATGCGTTCGGCGGCGTCCACCGTCTGTCGTATCGCGGCGTCAGCCGCGTTCATGTCAACCACAAAGCCATTCTTCACGCCCAGGGAGCGCTGATGGCCGATGCCGACGATGCGGATTCGGTGGGTGCGCCAATCGCCGGGCGCTATGGCGCCAAGCGGCGTCAGCCGCGCGATGAGGCAGGCGATCTTGGACGTGCCGACGTCGAGCGCCGCGAAAGTCGCAGAACGTCGCGGCGAGAGCGGCTTCATGCGTGGAGGAATGATGGGCAAAATCATGCAGCTAACCACCACTCTTCGACGATTTGCGCGGCGCCGTCTGAGCCTCGCGCGTCGCCGCGGCCTCTTCCGTCAACCGCACGCTCACGCGATCAGGAATTCGCAAATCAACAAACATCACATCCTTATCGAGAATGCGGGCCTCTCGCTGCAGCCGCGCGAGCGTCTCCAGCGCTTCGGCCGGACCGATCTCCGGCAGCTTCACCGTCACGCCGTTCGTCATCTCGAAGTTCCAGCGGCGCCCGGCGACGAGCACGCCAGCTTTGATCCGATGCGAAAGATCCCCGGCCTTTGTCATCAGCATGAGGAATTCGGGTAGCCGTTTTTGCGCGCCTTCGCCAACGACGAACGGCAGTCCGAGATAGCGCTGGTCGCGCAATTCATCGATCGGCACGCCGTCTTCAGAGATGACGGCGACACGTCCATCGCGCTGCCACAAAGCGCTGGGCTGGCGTTCTTCGATCGCGATCACGAGGCGGCTGGGATAGAGCTTCATCACCCGCGCTGATTTCACGAGCGGGACCTGCATCAGTCGATCGCGCACCGCAGTCGCATCGAGGAAAGGCAAAGAGTTCCGCGGACCAACGCCTGCGGCGTCGAGGAGTTCGCGCTCGCTCAAACGCGACTGGCCCGTAATGGTGACCGCGGAAATCGGAAAGCCCGCGAAGCGCGCCGCGACGTCGTAGAGTTCACCCTCGCGCGCGACGAGATCGGCGTAGCCGCCATTCTCGATGAAGCCGGCCGCGCCGACAAAGACGAAGAGCGCGATCGTCGCAAGCGAGCCGACGCCCGGACGGCTCAGAAGCGCTAGGCGCGAGAGGAGGCGTCCGCGGCGGCTTTTGCGTGATGGCGCGCGCGGCGCGACGACGGCGGCGGGAGCGCTCGCAAGCGGAGCCGACGTAACGGCGACCACCGCGGCCAGGGCATATGAGGATTCATTGGGGACGATAGGGACGAGCGAATGCCGAGCCGCAAACGACTCCTTCAACGATCGCAGGATGCGTCTTCCACCATCCATTTGACCAGCTCGCCGAACGAAAAACCTGCGTAAGCCGCCATTTCTGGCACGAGCGAGGTCTCCGTCATCCCGGGCTGCGTATTCACTTCCAGCACGACGAGCTCACCCGTACCTCCAGGGCGGTCGTCGTATCGAAAGTCCGCGCGGCTTACGCCGCGACAGCCGAGAGCTCGGTGAGCCTCAAGGGCCAAATGTTGAACCTCTTGGTAAATATTCTGTTTAAGATTCGCCGGAAGGACGTGTTTCGAGCCCCCTTTGGCGTATTTCGCGTGATAGTCGTACCAACCGCCGTCAGAAGCGAGAATTTCAATCACGTCCAGAGCCTTGTCGCCCATGACGGCGCAGGTGAGCTCGCGTCCCGCGATGAACTGCTCCGCAAGCATCATGTCGCCGTGCGACCAATCCTCTCGCCATAACTCCTGGGGAGGATGCTCCTGGCCCTCGTTGACGATGAAGACCCCGAAGGAGGAGCCTTCGGAGACGGGCTTGAGCACATAAGGAAGGGGCAGCGCATGCGCCTTGGCGGCCTCCAGCCTGTGCAAAACCCGCCCGCCAGGCACGGGAACGCCAGCGGCCGCCATCACCGTCTTCGCCACGTCCTTTTTCATCGCCACTGATGAGGCAAGCACGCCGGAATGCGTGTACGGGATGCGCAGAAGCTCCAGCACGCCCTGAATGCAGCCGTCCTCGCCAAACTTTCCATGGAGCGCGTTGAAGGCGACGTCCGGTTTGAGCGATGAAAGGACATTCGCGACGTCATGTCCGGCGTCGACGCGGGTAACGCGAAATCCCTGCTCTTCGAGAGCCTTCGCGCAGGCTTCGCCCGACCGCAAAGAAATTTCGCGTTCGGCGGAAAGTCCGCCCATCAGAACGGCGACGTGCTTGGTCATGATTTGAATATCCGATCGAGCGCGCCGCAGATCGGCGCAAAAATTCGCAAGACGGCCTCACGACCCAGTGGCGGCCACTTCACGCGACGCCTATTCGCTTGATCTCCCAATGCAGATCGACGCCGCTCGTCTCACGCACGCGCTTGCGCACCTCTTCGCCAAGCGTCTCAATGTCGGCGGCGATGGCGCGCCCGCGGTTGATGAGAAAATTGCAATGCATCTCGCTGACCTGCGCGTCGCCAACGACAAGTCCACGACAGCCGGCCGCGTCGATCAACTGCCATGCCTTTGCACCTTCAGGATTTTTGAAGGTCGAGCCGCCGGTCTTTTCCTTGATCGGCTGCGAGGCTTCACGCGCCGCCGTGATGCGCTCCATCTCGGCGATGATCGTCGCCGGATCGCCTGGGTGGCCCTGATAGAGCGCTTGGGTGAAGATCACATCATCCGGCGCGGAGCAATGGCGATAGGCGTAGCCCATATCGGCGTTGGTGAAAACGCGTATGTCGCCGGCGCGGTTGACGCCGCGCGCTTCGATCAGCCTATCCTTGGTTTCTCCGCCATGCGCGCCGGCGTTCATCCGCAGCGCGCCGCCGATGGCGCCGGGAATGCCGCGATAGAAGGCCAGACCGTCGATGCCCGCTTCGGCTGCGGCGCGCGCCGCCTTCACATCGGGAACGGCGGCGCCGACTCGTAGCCTGCAGCCGTCTTCGACGATGATATCGCCGAAGCCCTTGGCCGAAAGCCGAATGACGACGCCTTCGACGCCGCCGTCGCGCACGATGAGATTGGAGCCGAGCCCAATCACGATAACGGGAATCTCTTTCGAAAGATGGGCAAGGAAATAAGCGAGATCGGCTTCGTCCGCAGGCATGAACAGGATCTGCGCCGGCCCCCCGACTCGAAACCACGTATAGGGCGCGAGCGGTTCATTCGCCGTGAGCCGTCCACGCAATTGCGGCATGGCGGAGATTATTTCGGCAGAGATGTCGGGAAAGGTCACGCCATGCCCCCTCCCCAACCTTCCCCCGTTTCACGGGAGAGGGAGCAGATCGCGCGCTTTGTCCAAGCTGCGTAGAAGCCGCTCGTTAGGGTCCCCTCTCCCGCTTCAGCGGGGGAGAGACAGGGAGGGGGTGAAAACAACGTCACGGCTCCTTCCCCGCCGCAAGCTGCTCAGGCAGCGCATAGGCCCATTGCGTGATGTTGCCGGCGCCAAGACACACCACGTAATCGCCCGGCGCGACGATCTCGCGGACCATCGCTGGAAGAACTTCCGGCGATGGAAGCCCCAAAGCGCGGCGATGGCCATGCGCCTTGATCGCGGAGACAAGAGAGTCGCGATTGACGCCGTCGATCGGCTGTTCGCCTGCGGGATAGACATCGGCGACGATGACCACGTCGGCGTCGTTGAAACAAGTTGCGAACGAATCAAAGAGCGATTGCAGCCGGGTGAAGCGATGCGGCTGCATCAACGCGACAACCTTGCCTTTGGTCGAAGCGCGCGCGGCCCGTAGCACGGCGGCAATCTCGACGGGATGATGGCCGTAGTCATCGAAAATCTGCACGCCGTTCCATTCGCCGGTCTTCGTGAAGCGACGCTTAACGCCGCCGAAGCCTGCGAGCGCCTTGCGGATCTGTTCCGGCGATAGCCCAAGTTCATTGGCGACCGCGACGGCGGCGGTCGCGTTCAGCGCGTTATGATGACCGGGCATCGGCAGGACGAGCTCTTCAAGATAGATCGCCTGCGACGTCTTGCGGTCGCGGAGGAGCACGCTGAATTTGCACACGCCGCCCTCGAGATTGACGTCGAGAAGGCGCACGTCGGCCTGCGGATTTTCGCCATAGGTGATGACGCGGCGGTCCTCGATGCGGCCGACGAGCTCCTGCACCGTCGGATGATCGAGGCACATCACCGCGAAACCGTAGAAGGGAATATTCTCCACAAAGTTACGGAAGGCTTCCTTGATGGCGTCGAATGTGTGGAAATGGTCGAGATGTTCGGGGTCGATATTGGTGACAATAGCGACGTCGGCCGGCAATTTGAGGAATGTGCCGTCGCTCTCATCGGCCTCGACCACCATCCAGTCGCCGGCGCCAAGACGCGCATTCGTGCCGTAGGCGTTGATGATGCCGCCGTTGATCACCGTCGGATCGAGACCGCCGGCGTCGAGCAGCGTCGCGACAAGCGAGGTCGTCGTGGTCTTGCCATGCGTGCCGGCGATCGCGACGCATTGCTTGAGGCGCATGAGCTCGGCGAGCATCTCGGCGCGACGCACGACCGGAAGACGTTTTTCGCGCGCGGCCACAAGTTCGGGATTGTCGCGTTTGATCGCGGTCGAGACGACGACGACTGCGGCTTCGCCAAGATTTTTCGCGTCATGTCCGATGCCGATCGTCGCGCCTTTTTCGACAAGCCGCTTGACGTTAGCGTTTTCGGCGGCGTCGGACCCCTGTACCTTGTAGCCGAGATTGAGCAGCACTTCGGCGATGCCCGACATGCCGATGCCGCCGATGCCGACAAAGTGAATTGGCCCAAGCTCTCGCGGCAGTTTCATCCTTGTCTCCGTCTCGCGACGTTTTCTCGCGCAACGTCGATGATCAGATCGGCGAGGCGATCGGCCGCGTCGGCGACTCCCACGCGCTTAGCAGCTTCGGCGCGCGCGGAAAGTTGCGCCGGCGCACGAACGAGTTCGGAAAGCCGCTGCGTCAAAAATTCCGGCGTGAAATCGCTTTGTCGCACGGTTTCAGCGCCCCCCGCCTGCTCAAGAAAGGCGGCGTTCGCCGCCTGATCCTGATCGAGCGCATGCGGCAGCGGCACCAGCATCGCCGGGCGCCCAATGACCGCAAGCTCCGAAACCGTCGAGGCGCCGGCGCGGGCGATGACGTAATGCGCCGCGGCGACCCGCGCCGGGAAATCGGCGAAGAAGGGCGCAATCTCGGCTGTGACCTTGGCGCCGGCATAGATCGCCTCGACGCGCTCGATATCTTCGGGGCGCGCTTGTTGAACGACGGTTATTCTTGCTCTCAGAGCCTCAGGAAGCGCTGCGATGGCCGCTGGCACGATGTCGGCCATTACGCGCGCGCCTTGCGAACCGCCCGCGACAAGCAGCCGGAAGATTCCATCGTCAAAGGTCGGATAAGGCGTCTTCGCGGCCTCGAGCACGTTGGGACGCACCGGATTGCCCGTGACGACGACCTTGTTTTGCAGGGCCGGCTGCACGACGAGAGTCGGCAGGCCAGCGGCAATCCTGTCCACACGGCCTGCGAGGAAGCGATTAGCCTTGCCCATCACGCCATTCGCTTCGTGCAAGGCGCTCGGCACGCCCAGATAGGACGCCGCAAGCAAGGGCGGCACGGTCGGATAGCCGCCAAAACCGATCACCGCGGCGGGCTTCACCTGTCGCAGGAGCGCGACCGCCTGCGCTGTGCCGATCGCGAGACGCGCCACCGCCTGCGCCTTGGCGAAGAGCGAGCCGCCACGCGGCGTTCCGGCGGGGATCACATGCATGGCCCTCGCGGGAAAATTGCCGCCGTAGCGCAACGCGCGCTCTTCGGTGACGAGCTCCGCCACGAGCCCACGAGCCGCGAGCGCATGCGCGAGCGCCTCGGCCGGAAAAAGATGGCCGCCGGTGCCGCCGGCGGCGAGGAGAATCGGGGAATCGATCATACCGGAGCTTCTATCACGCAGCGGCAGGAACGCCCGTCGCGGCGAGCTCGCTCAGCACGCGGGCGCGCGGCCGCTTGCGCGTGACAGCGAGCAGAAATCCCATGCCGAGCGACAAAGAAATGAGCGAAGAGCCGCCATAGGAAACAAACGGCAGCGTCATACCCTTGGCGGGCATGAGATGCACATTCACCGCCATATTGATGCAGCTCTGCAAGCCAAAGAGCATCACGAGTCCCGCGGTGGCGAAACGGCAGAAGGGGTCGTTGTTTTGCGCCGCCGAGAAGAGCCCTCGCACAACGACGAAGGCGAAGACCGCCGCGAGCGCGATACAAACGAGAACGCCGAATTCCTCGCCAATGACAGCGAAGATGAAATCGGTGTGCGAATCTGGAAGGATGCGCTTGATCACCCCTTCGCCGGGACCCTTGCCGAACCACGATCCGGCAATGAAGCTCTCGAGCGCCGTCTCCGACTGAAAGTTGGCCGGCACGCCTGCGACCGGCGGCGGCGGCTCCAGGAAGCTCTCGATGCGCGCGTGAACATGCGGCACAAATTTATAGGCGAGCAGCGCCGAGACGCCGCCCAATCCGCCAAGGCCGACAACCCATATCCAGTGCAGGCCGGCCATGAAGAACAGCGCCGCCCAAACGATCGAAATCAGCATCGTCTGGCCGAAGTCAGGCTGCAGTATCAACGGCGCGATCGTGACGGGCATTAACAGAAGAGCGATCAGATTCCCGGGAACGTCCTTGCGCCGCGCTCCTTCGGAAAAAGCCCAAGCGACAAGCACGACGAAGGCGGGCTTGAGAAACTCCGATGGCTGGATTCCGAAGATCCACCGTTTCGCGCCCTTCACTTCCTGACCGTAGAAGATCGTTGCGATGACGAGCGCAAGCGAAATGACGAAGATTACGAGCGCAAGCCGGCGCACGTGACGCGGCGAGAGAAAGGACGTCGCGATCATCACGACGAGCGCCGGAAGAAGATACATCACCTGTCGGTTGACGAAATGGAATGTCGGCAAATGCAGCCGTTCGGCCACTGGCGGGCTGCCAGCCATGGCGAAGACGAGGCCGGCGACGATCAGCAGTGCAAGACTCGCCAGCAGCCAGCGATCCACCGTCCACGCCCAGTCCGAGAAAGGGGTTCGTTCAGCGCGCGAGATCATCTCAGCCCTCCTTTTCGCGCCGCGATGACGGCGGGAAGTCCCTCAACGAGGCCACGAAACGCGTCGCCGCGCGCTTCGAAATTAGCGAACTGGTCATAGGATGCGCATGCCGGCGACAGCAACACCACGGGTTCTGGCGCGCCCTCCGCGAGCGCGTCGAGCGCGGCGCGCGTCGTCGCAACGTCGAGCGTTCCGCATCGCTCGAAAGGCAGCGCTCCCTCAAGCGTGCGCGCGAAATCTTCGGTCGCTTCGCCGATCAGATAGGCCTTGCGTATGCGCGAGAAGTGCGGCCGCAGCGGCTCGACGCCGCCCGCTTTCGATCGGCCTCCGAGAACCCAGTAGATGTCGGTAAAGCTGGTCAACGCTTTTTCGGCGGCGTCGGCGTTGGTCGCCTTTGAATCGTTGATGAACAGCACACGCTCGATGCGTTTAACTTCTTCCATGCGATGCGGAAGTCCAGGGAAACTCAACAGACCACTCGCGATCTCATCATCGTCCAGTCCGCACTCCCATGCGGCTGCGGCGGCAAAGGCGGCGTTTTGCGCATTATGCGCGCCGCGAAGCGCGCGCGCGCCTTTAAGCGAACCGATCAGCTCGGCTTCATCGGGCGGATGCCCATGCTCGCGGAAATAGACGCTTCGATCCTCGACATAGAAGCCCCAGTCGAGCGCGCGTTTCGCCGACACAGGCATGACGCGCTTGTCGGGCGACGCCGTTGCGGCGAGACGCGCGCCGATCGCGTGGCAATGGGCGTCGTCGACGCCGACAAGCGCCACTTCGGCCGCAGCGACAAGCCGCTCCTTGATGGCGGCGTAATTTTCAATCGTTCCGTGACGATCGATATGGTCCGGCGTGACGTTGATCAAAACGCCGATGGTCGGCGCCAGTGATGGCGCAAGATCGATCTGAAACGATGAGCATTCGATGACGTGAATGCGTTCGTCCGATGGCGGCTCAAGGTCGAGAATCGGCACGCCGATATTGCCGCCGAGCTGCACGTCGCGTCCGGCCTCGCGCAAGATATGCGCGATAAGCGCCGTCGTCGTCGATTTGCCGTTTGTGCCGGTGATGGCGATGAAGGGCGATCCGCCGGCGCGCGCTTCGCGCTCGCGGCAGAACAGTTCGACGTCGCCGATGATTTCGACTCCGGCGGCCTTCGCCGCCTGCACGGTCCAATGCGGCTCGGGGTGCGTCAGCGGCACGCCGGGAGAAAGGACGAGCGCATCGAAGCGGCTCCAATCCGCCACAGCGAGATCCTCGAGCGCTATGCCTTGCGCGACCGCCTTGAGCCGTCCGGCCTCGCCATCGTCCCAAGCGGCGACCTGCGCGCCGCCGGCGATCAATGCGCGAGCCGTCGAGAGGCCCGAGCCGCCGAGGCCGAAAAGCGCGACGCGCTTGTCCTTGAACGTCTCGACCGGCGTCATCGTCACCTCAGCTTCAAGGTCGAGAGGCCCATCAGAGCCAGGACGAAGGCGATGATCCAGAAGCGGATAACGATCTGCGGCTCCTTCCAGCCCTTTTGTTCGAAGTGATGATGAATCGGCGCCATCAGGAAAATGCGCTTGCCGGTGAGCTTGTAATAGACAACCTGGATAATGACCGACGCGCCTTCGAGGACGAAAAGGCCGCCGACGATGACGAGCACGAATTCCTGCTTCACCGCGACCGCCACCGAGCCGACGAGTCCGCCCAGCGCCAGCGAGCCGGTGTCGCCCATGAAGATTTGCGCCGGCGGCGCGTTGAACCACAGAAAGCCAAGTCCCGCGCCGATGAAGGCGGAACAGACGATCGTCAGTTCGCCGACGCCGGCGACGTAATTGACGCCGAGATAATTCGAGAAGATCGAATTGCCAACGAGATAAGCGAAGATCGCAAAGGCGCCCGCGGCGATCATCGACGGTACGATGGCGAGGCCGTCGAGTCCGTCAGTCAGATTGACGCAATTGCCGGCGGCGACGATGACGAATGCGCCAAAGAAAATGAAGAACGGACCGAGCGTCGCGACATAGCCTTTGACCATCGGTATGGCGATATTCGTCATGTTCTCGCCGCCAGCCTTCGTCATCAAATAACAGGCGACGCCGGCGATCACGAACTCAATGGCCAATCGCAGCTTGCCGGAGAAGCCGGCGTGCGATTGTTTCGTCACCTTAAGATAGTCGTCATAAAAGCCAATAAGGCCGAAGCTTACGGTGACGAAGAGCACGATCCACACATAGGCATTGCGCAAATTCGCCCAAAGCAGCGTCGCTGCGACCAGCCCCGAGAGAATCATCAGGCCGCCCATCGTCGGCGTGCCTTTTTTGGTGATGAGATGAGAAGCCGGTCCGTCTTCGCGGATCGGCTGGCCCTTGCCCTGTTTGATGCGCAACGCGGCGATCACGCCCGGCCCGAAGAAGAAGACGAAGAAAAGCGCCGTCGCCGCTCCCATGGCGGCGCGGAACGTGATGTAGCGGAAGACGTTTAGCGGACTGTAAAGATAAGAAAAGTCCGCAAGCAGCGTCAGCATCGTCTCTCCTCAGTTCGCCATCTCGTCGGCGAATGCGTCTTTCAAGGCCGAGACGATCCGCGACATGCGCGAACCATTGGAGCCCTTCACCATCACCACGTCGCCGGGCCGGATGGCGGCAAGCACCGCCTCTTCCAGCTCCAGCGGCGTCGCCCGATGCGCGGCGCGCATGGCGTCCGGAGCAGCGTAACTTAAGCGCGACATCAATGGTCCCGAGGTGAATAGCAGATCGACCTTGGCGTCGATAAGGTCTTTCGCGAGTTCGGCGTGCAGTTCGGCCGCCTGGGGTCCAAGCTCCAACATGTCGCCGAGCACCGCGATACGCCGGCCGCCCGGTCCCGTCGCCGCGCCGCCGAGAAGTTGCAGCGCCACACGCATGGAAGTCGGATTGGCGTTGTAGCTCTCGTCGATAAGCGTAAACGCGCCATCCGGCGTCGATATTTTTTCACGTTGGCCGCGTCCGATCGGCGGCTTGAATTCGGCGAAAGCCCCCGCAGCCTCTTCCAAATCCACGTCGAATACGGCGCCGACGAGCAGCGCCGCGAGCGCATTCATGGCGACATGCTTGCCTGGCGCGCCGATGCGGAAGCGCAGTCGGCGTTCGAAAATTTCCGCCTCGACGAGCGCGCCTTCGTCGACAGTCTCGTATGACAAGAGACGCGCATCAGCGCCCTCCGTCTCGCCGAAGCTGAAGACATGTCCGGCGGTCGGCGCCGCCGCCGCAGCGAGACGCTCGTAAAACCCGTCATCGCGATTGATGATTGCGACGCCGCCGTCGAGCGCCGGGAAGATTTCCGCCTTGGCGTCGGCGATCTTCTCGATGGAACCGAAATATTCGAGGTGAACGGGCGCGATGCGCGTGACGACGGCGACGTGTGGGCGCACCTGAGCGACGAGCGCGGCGATCTCGCCCGTGTGATTCATGCCGAGTTCGAATACGCCGTAGCGCGACTCCGCCGGCATCCGCGCGAGCGTCAGCGGCACGCCCCATTGATTGTTGTAGGACGCCGCCGACGCATGCGTGTCGCCGAAACGCGACAGCATGAGCCGGATCATATCCTTCGTTGACGTCTTGCCGACCGAGCCGGTGACAGCGACGATGAAAGCCGCGCTCCGTTCACGCGCCCGCTGGCCGAGCGACTCGAGCGACTGCTGCACGTCTCTAACGACAAAAAGCGGTCCAGCGCCAGAAAGCTCAGGCGCATGCGCTTCGTCGATCACCGCCGCCGCCGCGCCTTTTTCGAAAGCCGTCCGCACGAACTCATGGCCGTCGCGCGTCTCGCCTTTGATGGCGAGGAACAGATCGCCCGGTTGAAGCGTGCGCGTATCGATGGAAACGCCCGAGGCTTCGCGCGCAAGGCCGCCGCTGACGCGCGCGCGCAGCGCGCCGACCAGCGCCAGTCCCGACCATAGCGGTTTCCGGGTCATGGATGATGCTCCTTTAGCGCCTGCGCAATCGCCTCATGATCGGAGAAAGGCAAAACGCGGTCGCCGACGATCTGTCCCGTTTCGTGGCCCTTGCCGGCCACCACGAGCGCGTCGCCTGTTTTAAGTTCCGCCACGGCGTTGGCGATCGCCGCGCGCCGATCTCCGATCTCGATGATCTGCGCCGCGCCACCGCGGGTTCCTTGAAGGATTTCCGCGCGAATGGCGGCCGCGTCCTCGCTGCGCGGGTTGTCATCGGTGACGATGGCGACATCGGCGGCTCTCGCGACGATTTCGCCCATCAGCGGGCGTTTGCCACGGTCGCGGTCGCCGCCGCACCCGAAAACGACAATCAGGCGATTTTTTGTCAACGGCCGCAGGGTGGCGAGCACTTTTTCCAGCGCGTCGGGCTTATGGGCGTAGTCGACGAAGATCGGCGCCCCCTTATGCTGGCCGACGAATTCGAGCCGCCCCGGCGCGCCCGTGAGCGCTTCGAGCGCCGCAAAGACTTTCTGAGGGTTATCGCCGCTTGCAATGGCGAGGCCGGCGGCGACGAGCGCGTTTGAGACCTGGAATGCGCCGGCAAGCGGCAGATTCACTTCATATCGGGCGCCGTCATGGCTGAGCCGCAGCGATGTTGCGAGGGCGGACGGCGTCGCCGAAAGGAGTTTAATCGTTTCGCCTTTCGAACCGACGCTGAAAATCTGGAGACCTTTCGTGCGGCAGATGTCGATAACGCGGGACGCGACGTCGCTGTCGGCGTCGATCGCCACGGTCTGTCCAGACTGCAGCAGCGTATCGAAAAGCCGCATCTTCGCCGCGAAATAGTCCTCCATGCTCGCGTGATGATCGAGATGGTCGCGCGAGAAATTGGTGAAGCCGGCAACAGTGACGCGCACGCCGTCGAGCCGCCGCTGATCGATGCCGAGCGAAGACGCTTCCATCGCGAGATGCGTGACGCCGCGCGCCGCGAGATCCTCCAGCATCTGATGCAGTTCGACGGGCCCCGGCGTCGTCAGCGCGCCGTAATGGGCGCCGCGCGAGTCCACGATCCCGACTGTGCCGAGCGACGCCGCATCATGTCCAAGCGCGGCCCAGATCTGGCGCAGGAAGGCGACGACCGAGGTCTTGCCGCTCGTGCCTGTCACGGCGGCGATCGTCGAGGGCTGACGAGGAAAGAAGCGCGCCGCCGCGAGCGCCAAGGCGCGCCGCACGTCGGCGACGACGATAAGCGGCAGCGGACATTCGGCGGCGCGTTGCGCGATGACGACGCTGGCGCCGCGCGCCGCCGCGTCGGCGACGTAAGACATGCCGTCGCCTGCATGACCCGGAATTGCAAAAAATGCGAAGCCGTCGCGCGCCATTCGACTGTCGGCCGTCAGGCCGGCGATCTCGAGCCCGCGCAAGGCGGGCTCAAGGTCAGGCGTCGCGAGCAGTTCCGAAAGCAGCATCAATGCCCTCCCCCGCCGCGGGCGGGAACATTGGCATAGCCATAACCCAATTTGGCGAGGAGGGGGAAAGGCTGGTGGGGCGGCTCGAAGCGGGGGGCGAGCCCAAGAATGGGACCGACTCGCTCGATGATCTCGCCCGTCACATGCCCCGCGTTATAGGCGGCCGTAGCGTAGCCGCCGGTTTCCGGCAATCCTTGGGGTTCGTCCATGATAGTGAGGAACAGATATTTCGGCTTGTCCGATGGCGCCACCGCCATGAAGGTCGTAAAAAGCTTGTTCTTCGAGTAATGGCCGTTGATGACCTTTTCCGCCGTGCCCGTTTTTCCGCCGACGTAATAGCCCGCGATGTTCACCCTTCGCGCCGTGCCGATTTCAGCGTTAAGCCGCATGAGATAGCGCATCGCCTCGCTCGTCTCCGGCTTCACGACGCGTTCTGCGCTCGCTCTCGCTTCTTCTTCGCTGCGCCTGATGAAAGTCGGCGCCATCAGATAGCCGCCGTTCATCAGCGCGCCGACCGCCATCATCGCCTGTAGCGGCGCCACGGCGAGGCCATGACCGAAGGCGATGGTCATGGTGTTCAACTCGCCCCAATTTTTCGGCACGATCGGCTCGGCGCTTTCGGGCAGTTCGGTGCGCATGCGGGTGAGCTGGCCCAACTTGCGCAAGAACGCCTTGTGCCGCTCCACGCCCTGGCCCATCGCCATACGCGCGACGCCGACATTGGACGAATAGGTGAAAACTTCCGGCAAGGTGAGCGCGCGATTTTGCGCGTGATAGTCATGAATCTTGAAACGGCCGAACGAAAGCACGCCGCGCGCGTCAAGCCTTGAGTTGAGATTGACCTTGCCGGAATCGAGCGCCATCGCGATGGTCAGCGCCTTGAAGGTCGAGCCCATCTCATAAACGCCGACATTCATGCGGTTGATGTGAATCGGATCGAGCGCGTCGGTCGGCTTGTTCGGATCGTAGTCGGGGAGCGAGGCAAGCGCGATCACTTCTCCGGTGTTGACGTCCATGATCGCCGCGGCGCCCGCCTTCGCCTTAAAGTGAATGACGCCCTTTTCGAGCTCGTCGCGCAGCGCATGCGTCGCGCGTATGTCGAGCGAAAGCGCCACGGGCTTTAGGTCTTCAGGCGCCGCGCCAAAGCCGGCGCCATGCAGATCGGCGAGCCCCTGCCCGTCGAGATATTTCTCGATGCCTGCGATGCCCTGATTGTCCACATTGGCGAAGCCGAGCACATGCGCGCCGATCGGCCCATTCGGATAGACGCGCTTATTCTCGGCGATCAATCCGACGCCCGGCAGTCCGAGATGAAAAATTTCGTCTCGCTGATGCGGCGTCACCTCGCGCTTCACCCACACAAAGCCTTTCTTGGAGCCGAGCCGCTCGCGCAACTCGCGCGCGTCGAGCCCCGGCAGAACGGCGGTCAAAAGCTCGGTCGCTTCGTCCTTGTCGATGAGACGGCGCGGCTCGGCGAAAACCGACATCACCTTGACGTCGCTCGCGAGCACTTCGCCGTTGCGATCGAGGATGTCGGGGCGGGAAGCCGCGACCGCCTCCGCCGCCGCGCGCCGCGTCGTCGCCGCTTCCGGCTTAAAGCCGAGATAGACGAGCTTGATTGCGATCACGGCATAGAGCACGAGAAAGCCCAGCGCCGCGAGGCGCATGCGCGACGCGCTCAGAGCGAGACTTGTCGAGAACACGGCGCGCAACATCGCGCGCATTCTACGCGCTGGCGATGTTTGCGTATCGAACGTCGTCTGCGTCATGGCTTGCGTCGCTCTTGGCTCTGTCCCTGCGCTTTCGGCGTGGTCGTCGACGCGCCGCCGGCGACTGGCGGCGTCGCCGGCATGCTCAATCCCAGCGAGTCGAGCTTTTGGCCGATGGAGTCGACGCGCGGCGATCGCTCAGGCAGCGATTGCGCGCTGACGATCTGCGTCGCGTCGAGCCGCTTCATGCCTGTAAGATAAGAGTCGGCGAGCTGCTGAACGCGCTCTGGCCGCGTCATATAGGCCCATTCGGCGCGCAGCACCGCAATGGCGTCGCGTTCCTGCCTGATCTCGATATTCGTTTTGGCGATCTGTTCGGCGCGATAGCTCGTCTGATATTTGATCGAATAGGCGTAAACCGCCGAACCGACAAGCACGAGAACCGCGATGATGTTGAGGAGCCGCAGCATCAGGCTTTTCCCTTGTCGCGATCGGGCAAGCGAACAAGGCGCGCGAGCCTTGGGTCGAGCGGATGTGGCGGCGCCGTCGTGCGCGTCGCGTGGCGCAATTTGGCCGAGCGCGCGCGCGGATTGGCCGTCGTCTCGGCGTGTGTGGGCGTGATCGGTTGACGCCCTTCGCAGACGAAACTTGGCGCCGGCGGCGCGATTTCGCCGGGAAGTCGGCGTGACCCGGTTTCGCCGCGACCGCACCGTTCGGCGAGAAATTGTTTGACGATGCGATCCTCGAGCGAATGAAAGGTCACGACGACGAGCCGGCCGCCTTCGATGAGAAGTCGTTCGGCGCCAAGCAAACCATTCAGCAATTCTTCGAGCTCATTGTTGACGGCGATGCGTAACGCCTGAAAGCTTTTTGTCGCCGGATGAATGTCGCTGGCGCGATTGGGAGCGACGCGGGCGATCATTTCGGCGAGCGCTTTTGTCGTTTCGAACGGCGCAATTTTGCGATCATGGACAATCGCGCGGGCGATGCGGCGCGCGGCGCGCTCCTCGCCGTAGAAATATAGGATGTCGGCGAGGGTCTCTTCTTCCGCTTGATTGACGATGTCGGCGGCGCTTCCCCCGCGCCCCTCCATGCGCATATCGAGCGGACCCTCGACGCGAAAAGAAAAGCCGCGCGCCGCTTCATCGAACTGCATCGACGAGACGCCGATGTCGAAGACGACTCCGTCGAGCCGCGCAAAATTTTGCGCTCGCGCAACGTCCGCAAGCTGCGAAAAGCGCGCCTCGACGAGAGTGAGCCGTCCCCCCATCTCCTCGACGAGCGCCTGACCCGTTGCAACTGCGTTCTGATCGCGGTCGAAGGCGAGCACGCGCGTTTCGGGATGCGCGAGTATGGCGCGCGTATAGCCGCCGGCGCCGAATGTCGCGTCGATATAGCGGCCGGCCGGTCGAACGGCGAGCGCGGCGATCGCCTCATCGCGCAGCACCGGAATATGCGGCGCCGACATCATCGGCATGCTCCTTACCAAACGGCGCGCGGCGCGAGACGGCAGGCGACGCGACGCCGTGCGCCCGGCGAGCGCTGGCTCGTCGAGACGGCTCAATTGCGGCTGGGCGGTCTTAATCGACATGAAACCGCGAGGCGTCGGGGAGCAGGCGGGTCGCCACGCGCCGAACTCGGCAACCGGTTTCATTAGGCTTTTTTATCGTTAAGGGAGCGTTTACGGTGGCCCGGAATTTGGCGGACTTATGGCGGCGGGCGAGGGATGACGCAAAGCTTTCTGATCCGGCCAACGCCAATTTTCCGCGAAAGCTATCTCGACGCGCTGCGGGAAGGATTGTCCGTTGGTGGACGCCACACATACGACGCCAGCGAAATCGCTGCCGTTGAGCAGGACTTCACGAGCCATCTCGCAAGACTCGACCGGGACGGACAAAGCCCCGCCGCCTTTGGCGAACGAACGCTGCCGAGCGTTCCCGCGAACGCTTTCTGGCTTGTTGAAGGAGAAACCTTTATAGGCGCGGTCACGATCCGCTCACGCATCGACACCCATTTGCTTGCCCACTTCAGCGGCCATCTCGGCTATGGCGTGCGGCCATCGATGCAGGGGCGCGGCTACGGCAAGCGCCAGCTCGCGCTGGCTTTGGACATCTGTCGCGGCATGGGAATCGGAATCGCTCGATTGAGTTGCGACGTCGATAATATCGCATCTCGTCGCGTCATCGAGGCGAACGGTGGCGTGCTGCTCCGCCAATGCGCGCCATCGTGGTTCGTTGAATCCGACTATTTCCTCTACGAAATTCCTTTGATTTGAGCGCCAGCCGGCCTGTAAGCCGGGTTCTGTACGTCCTTTGCAGAACGTGACGACCATTCCTCTGGGACGGACGTTGCCGCCCGCCTCTAGCAACCAACCCGAGCGACAGTCCCGGAGACGGGTTGAAGGCTCAAGCTCGCGCTCGAAATCCTTCCGTCGCCCCTATTCGGTTTTGCTCCCGGCGGGGCTTGCCCTGCCCCGAACGTCGCCGCTCGGGCGGTGCGCTCTTACCGCACCCTTTCACCCTTACCGCTTGCGCGGCGGTTTGCTTTCTGTGGCGCTATCCCTGGGGTCGCCCCCGCCGGACCTTATCCGGCGCCGTGTCTCCGTGGAGCCCGGACTTTCCTCTGCTTTTCGCAGCGGCCGTCCAGCCGACTGGCTCCTGAAGGGATAGGCGCCCCTGAGCCGGAATGCAAGGACGGTCAGCGGCAGGAACCTTGTATGCTTCGGGCTGCTTTAGGCCTGATTCGCTCTCTCTGACGACAAGCCAGTCCGTGGATCGTTCGCCATGCAGCAAAGCAGCGCCGCCGAAAGCAAACCTCGCGTCGTCATCATTGGCGGCGGTTTTGCGGGAATTGCGGCGGCGCTGGCTCTTGCCGGGTCGGGCGCACGCATCGTGATACTGGACAGCAACAATCATCATTGCTTCCAGCCCCTGCTCTACCAAGTTGCGACTGCGGCGCTCGCTGCGCCAGAGGTCGCCTGGCCGATACGACACGTCGTACGGCGTCAGAAGAATGCAACCGTGCTGATGCTTACGGTCGAGGGAGTCGATACGGCGCGCAAAGTCGTGAAGACTCAAGAATGCGAGATCGGCTATGACTTTCTGGTCGTCGCGACGGGCGCCACGCACTCCTACTTTGGCCACGACTGGGCGAAATTGGCTCCAGGGTTGAAATCCATCTCCGATGCGGCGCTCATCCGCCGCAGGCTGCTTCTGGCGTTCGAGCGCGCCGAGGTCAGCGGCGATCCCATCGAACGCGAGAGACTGCTGACTATCGTCATTGTCGGAGGCGGTCCGACCGGAGTCGAACTCGCCGGCGCTATCGCCGAACTCGCGCGGCGAACGCTTCCCCCGGAGTTTCGCCGCGCCGATCCAAGGAAGACACACATCATTCTGCTCGAAGCAGGCCCGCGCATTCTTGCAAGCTTTCCTGAACGACTGTCGGACTACGCGCGCAATTCGCTCGAAAGAAATGGCGTTGACGTGCGCACAGACATTCCCGTCGACCAGGTGTTCGAGGACAGAATCATTGCTGGAGAAATGGAAATTCCCGCAGGCGTCATTCTCTGGGCGGCCGGCGTGCGGGCTTCGCCCGCAGCGAATTGGCTGGGCGTCGAAGGCGATCAAAGCGGGCGCATTGCGGTGGACGGGGATCTGACCGTCCCCGGCTTTCCCGACGTCTACGTCATTGGAGATCTCGCGCGTCTGATCGGTCCTGACGGGACGCAGGTCCCAGCGCTCGCCGCCTCCGCCAAGCAAATGGGCAAATACGCGGGACGCGCCATCCGACTCCGTTTGAAGGGGAGCTCCCCGCAAAAGCCCTTCCGTTATCGAGATTATGGAAGTCTGGCGACCATCGGCCGCAACTCGGCGATCGTCAAACTCGGCCGACTGGAGCTGACCGGCTTCCCGGGCTGGCTCTTCTGGAGCGTCGTACACATTTATTTTCTCGTGAACTTGCGCAGCCGGATATTCGTGGCGATGAGTTGGATCGCGACTTACCTAACGAGCAATCGAGGCGCGCGGATAATTACGCGCTAAGTTCGATCGACGGCGCAGGACCCGCCGCTTCATTTCAGAAAATTTCCGCTTCGGATCAGAATGGATTAAGCCCTCGGCATGAGCGCGGCGCAGAACGACGAGGAAGGTGCGCGAGTCGTGGAAATCCTCGCGCCCGTTGCGGTCGACGCGACCTATTCCTATCTCGCGCCACGCGCCATGCGCCTTGAGCCCGGCGACAGCGTCAGCGCGCCGCTCGGACGCCGCGAGGCCTATGGCGTCGTCTGGTCGGTCGACGGCGGCTCCGGCCCGGGAGGAAATCTCAAGACTATCAGCGCCCGCCTCGACCGGCCGGCGCTTGCGCAGAGGCTTCGCGATTTCATCGACTGGCTGGCGCGCTATACGCTGACGCCGCGCGGCATGGCGCTGCGACTCGCAACGCGCGCGGCGGAAGACGCCGGACCCGAGGCGCCGCGCACGCTCTACCGCGCGAGCGGCGCGCCGCCGCAACGCCTGACGCCGACGCGCGCGCGAGTGCTGACGGCGGCGGAAGGCGGCATGGCTTTTACGAAGAAGGCGCTTGCCGAAGCCGCCGCCTGCTCGACGGGCGTCATCGACGCTCTCGTAGATGAGGGCGCGTTGGAGGCGATCGCCGCGCCGCCGGAGCCGATCGCGCCGCCGCTCGATCCTTTGTTCGCTGTACCCTGCTTAGAGCCTGCTCAGCAGGACGCAGCAGACGCGCTGAAGGCGTCGCTTTCATCGCCAGCGTTCAAGCCCTTTCTGCTCGAAGGCGTCACCGGCTCGGGCAAAACCGAAGTTTATTTCGAAGCGATTGCGCAGGCGCTGCAAACGGGCGGACAGGCGCTCGTCATGATGCCGGAGATCGCGCTCACGACACAATTTCTCGAGCGCTTCGCTACGCGTTTCGGCGAGAAGCCCGCTGAATGGCACTCAGGAGTCAGCGCGCGGAAGCGCGCGCGCATCTGGCGCGGCTGCGCGACTGGCGACGTGCGCGTGGTCGTCGGCGCGCGCTCGGCGCTGTTCCTGCCATTTTCGAATTTGCGGCTGATCGTCGTCGATGAGGAGCACGAGGGCGCCTACAAACAGGACGACGGCGTGAGCTATCACGCGCGCGACATGGCGGTCGTGCGCGCGCGGATGGAGCAGGCCACAATCGTCCTCGCCTCGGCGACGCCGTCCATCGAAACGCGCGTCAACGCCATGCGCGGGCGCTATGGGTATCTCAAGCTCGATTCACGGGCGCGGGCGCGACTGATGCCGACGCTCGAAGCGATCGACATGCGCAAGGAAGGTCCGCCGCGCGGTCGATGGATCGCGCCGCGGCTTGCTCTTGCCGTCGGCGAAACGATTGCCCGCGGCGAGCAGGCGCTGCTCTTTCTCAATCGGCGCGGCTATGCGCCGCTGACGGTTTGCCGTACATGCGGCCATCGCTTCCGCTGCGAACAATGCGACGCCTGGCTCGTCGAGCATCGGTTCCGCCGCGCGCTGATGTGCCATCATTGCGGCCATGTCGAGCGTCGCCCGGACGTCTGCCCCGAATGCGGCAGCGAGGATTCGCTCGCCGCTTGCGGACCCGGCGTCGAGCGACTCGCTGAAGAAGCAGCGACGCTTTTTCCGAACGCGCGCATACTCGTTCTCTCGTCGGACTTTCCTGGCGGCGCCGACAGGCTGCGACGTGAGTTGGAGGAGATTGCAAAGGGAGCTTTCGATATCGTCATCGGCACGCAGCTCGTCGCCAAGGGCCACAATTTCCCTCATCTCACGCTTGTCGGCGTCATCGACGCTGATCTTGGTTTGGGCAGCGGCGATCCGCGCGCAGCCGAGCGCACATTTCAGCTTCTCAATCAGGTGACAGGACGCGCGGGGCGCGGCGACAGGCCGGGGCGCGCGCTGATCCAGACCTTTCACCCGTCGCATCCGGTGATGCAGGCTCTACTCTCGGGCGATGCGGATCGCTTCTATGAGCAGGAGATCGCGGTGCGCGAGCGCGCGGGACTTCCGCCCTTCGGGCGTCTCGCCGCTTTGATTGTTTCGGCTAAAGACGCCGGAGCCGCGGAAGCTCACGCCCGCGCGCTCGTCCGGGCGGCGCATGAGCTGCCGCCTTCGCCGCGCTACAAAGTCGCGGGGCCCGGCGCCTGGCCAGAGGAAAATGAGATCGCGCTGCTCGGCCCGGCCGAAGCGCCGATCGCGCTCATCCGCGGCCGTTATCGATTTCGACTGCTCGTCAAAGGACCACGCGGCGCCGACATGCAGGCGTTTATACGCGACATGATTGCCTCAGGACCGAAAGAACGAGGCGGCGTTCGTGTACAGGTGGATGTCGACCCGCAAAACTTCTCGTAGCCGCAGCTCCGCTGCTCTCTCTTTAACCGCCGACGACGCGGGCCACGACCTTCGCGGTGTAGTCGACCATCGGAACGATCCGCGCATAGTTGATTCGGGTCGGGCCGATGACGCCGAGTGCGCCGATGATTCGGCGTTCGCTGTCGCGCAGCGGCGCGGCGATCATCGATGAGCCGGAGAGCGAGAAAAGTTTGTTTTCCGAGCCGATGAAAATGCGCACCCCTTCTCCCTCCTCGGCGCGCTCCAGCAGGTCGATGACCTCCGTCTTTGTCTCCAGATCGGCGAAGAGAAGCCGAACGCGCTCGAGATCGGCGGCGGCCGTCAGATCTTCGAGAAGATGCGCCTGGCCGCGGACGATAAGTTGCCGCGATTCGCCCATCGCGCCGGCCCAGGTCGCCAATCCGGCCTCCACGAGCCGTGCCGCCAGTTCGTCGAGTTCCTTTTGCGCGGCGCGCCGCGACGCTTCGATGTTCTCGCGGGCTTCGGCGATCGTCCGGCCGGAAACGCGCGCGTTGAGATAATTGGCCGCCTCCGTTAGCGCAGACGCCGGCAAATCGCGCGCCACGGGGATCACGCGGTTTTCAACCGACCCATCGTCGGCGACGAGAATCACCAAGGCCCGCTCGGGCTCGAGCCGCACGAAGTCGATCTGCTTTAACCGCACATTGTCCTTGGAGGCGACGACGACGCCCGCGATGCGAGTCAGCCCCGACAGAAGACTCGTCGCTTCCGCAAGGACGCCAGAGAAATCATGGTCTTTCGACGCCGCCTCGACTTCGGCGGCGATGCGCGCACGCTCGTTTGCTTCGAGGTCGCCGATCTGCAGCATCGAATCGACAAAAAAGCGAAGGCCAAGCTCGGTCGGAAGACGTCCTGCGCTCGTATGCGGCGCATAGATGAGGCCGAGCTCCTCCAGGTCCTGCATGACATTGCGCACCGACGCCGGCGACAGCGTCATCGGCAGGAGCCGGGCAAGATTGCGCGAGCCGACCGGATCGCCGGAAGCGAGATAGCTGTCGACGATCTGCCGGAAGATTTCGCGGGAGCGGTCGCTGAGTTGCGCGAGACTCAGCGCCGAAGGGTGGCCAAGCGGCGGGTTGCGGATCATGCGCCGAGAATATCGCATCCGCGCGCCAACGAAAAAGCCCGGCGCGAGGCCGGGCTTCGTCGAGGTCGGAAAGGACGGTCGATCAGAGCCCGAGATCAGGCATCCCGATGAGCGCGCCGATGTTCTTGACCTGATAATTGACGCCGACGCGGGCGATATGCGTGTCGAGGTGGTTGCCCTGGAAGATGCGGTAGGAGAAGGGGAAGCCAAAGTTTGCGCCCGAGGCTCCCTTCATGCTCGTGAAGAGATATTCCGCCTTGACCGTCCAGCTATCAAGAACGGCATACTCTACGCCCGCGCCGACCGCGAAACCTGCCTGCCAGACTGACTGGCTGGCGGGGAAGACAAATCCGTTCGCCCACTGCGTGCCATAGGGCCGGACCTTCCCATAGGCCAGACCGCCGGTGATGTAAGGAAGGAAACGCCCGTAGGCGTAGCCGAAGCGCAAGCGCTCCGAACCAAACCATTGCAGGCGGCTGCTGGCGCCGACTCCGCCAATGAACGCGCCCGTATTTGTCGCGCGAACATCGGCGTAATTGAATTCGCTTTCGTAGCCGACGACCAGTTTGTTGTCGAAGACCCAATTATATCCATTCTGATAGCCGACGAGGTAGCCGCTCGTGCCGATCGAATGCGACGCCGGAAAACCAAATATCGATCCCGGCGCGAAAGAATAAACAGTGGCGTTAGTGGCGGAGATGCCCCCGCCATAGGAGCCGCTGACGCCAATATGGAAGCCTTCCCAGCTGAAGGGCGGCGGAAGCGGAGGCGGCGGAGCCTTGTAGCTCGGAAGGTCAGCCGCCGAAACGGCGCTGGCCGCAAGCACTGACGCGAAGGCGCCAACAATGAAGGTTTTGAAAGTCATTCGAGGCGCCTCCAATAAGCTCATCCCGCTAGGACGAACGGCAGTTTCAAAAAGCAAAGTAACATTATCAAACCTAAGAGGTAATTAGCGCCCGGGGTCACGACGCCATTTTTCCGCCGCCGTTGCCGATGGGACACACCTTCATGCAAGGCGCTGATTTTCTACGCGCTATTTTCCTGCGTCGCGCTGATCAGCGCAGCCGCCAGCACGCCGAGGCTCGCCTTGTATGCGCTGAGCGAAAAGCGCGACTCGTAATAGCGACGGCCGGCGCTGGCGCGCCGTGCGGCTTCGTCCAAGGGCACATCGGCGGCGGCCAGCGTCAGCGCCTGGGCGAATTCTGCGGCTGAATTGACGATGACGACGCCGGGAAGGCGCAACGCTGCTTCCTCCATTCCCCGCATGGCCTGCGTGGTGGCGATTAGCGGCAGTCCGCTCGAGAGCGCTTCCACGGATTTGATCGAAAGTCCCGTTCCGCTGATCGTCGGAAGCAAAGCGAGACGCGCGTTCGCATAGATAGAGCCAGGATCTTCGACTCGCCCCAGGAACCACTCTTTGTATGTGGCGTATTGCTCAGGCGCCTTTGAGCGAACGGCGTCATCGACATTGCCGACGATCTTGACGGCAACGCCGGGCGCCTTCGGCGCAACTTCGCTCAAAAACCAGAGAACGCTTTCGACATTGGCCGTGTTGTTGCTTGCAACGAGAACAATGTCGGGGCCGCCAGGTCCGGTCGGCGCTTCAGGAATAGCTGGATAAAGCAGCGCGTGGGCCTTTTCGGGAAGAAGGGTCTCGAAGTCCTTGGCCTCCTCGGCGTTGAGATGAAGCAGGAGATCCGCGCCGCGCATTGATTCAAGTTCTTGCGCCAACATGGATTCATAAGTGGCGCGAGGCCTAAGCCAAGGCATGGTCTCGTTGATGAGCGCAAATTGTCGCGCCTGCAGATCATGCGTATCAAGCAGGATCGGTGCGGCGCGGCGCGCGAGACGGCGCGCGACAGGCATTAAAAAAAAATGGTTGCAATGAACAAGATCATAGGTTGCGTCCTCGGCAGCGGGCGAGAGCCGTGCACGCTCCGCCATGGCAAGACGAATTACGGCCTGGTCGCCATGAATGTACGGCCATAGCGCCTCGCGCAGAAATCGGGGTGCGAACAGCGCACGGAAAGGCGTGCCGCCGTAGTAGCGCGCACCGCCGTCAAGTTCTGGAGTCGCCTGATTGAAAGACTTCCAAATCCATCCTCGGGCCGGATGAAAGCCTGGATCGGAACTGACGGCGATCGGAAAAATTTCAGCTCCGAGCGCGCGATAGGCAGCGATTTGGCCAAGGACGACGCGGTAAGTGCCGCAGGAGTGCCAAGCCGGATGGACAAGCGCGACCCGCCGGCCGAAAAGCGGACGCTCGGCGCATGCCAAGCATTCACTCGTTGAGACGCTCAATCCGATCCTCCAGTTGGCGTAAGCCGCAGCCTAATCAGAGTTCGGCTATTCCGACAATCGCACTTTCGCTGGCCTGTCTGCGCAATGACGTGCGCGGAGGGCCGCGCTCGGGTTTTGCAGGCGCCGCCAGAGAGACGAGATTCTCAGAGCGTCGCGGCGGCTATCGCCAGGGCGCGCGCATAAGCCTCGGGACTGAACGAATCTTCGTAGAGCCGGCGCGTGTCGCTTTGCTCCGCCTCAGTCGCGTCTGCGCGTTCGGCCCGCGCCTGGGCGTCGCGCCACAGCGCCGCAAATTGCTTGGCGTCTTCGGCGAGAGCGACATTCTTCAATTTCGCCGGATCGACCTGCATGCCGCGGAACGCCAGCGGCGTCGCGACGAGAGGCGCCCCGCAGGATAGCGCCTCGACCGCCTTGATCGACAGGCCATGACCTTCGACCGTGGGGAGCAGCACGCAGCCGGCGTTGGCGTAAACCGCGCCAATGTCGTCGACCCGGCCTTTGAACAAAGCGCGATGCGATTCATAGAGCGCCGCGTCGCGTCTCTTCACGCCCCCGTCAATATTGCCGTAGATCGCGACGCGGGCGTCGCCCGCTAACGGGAGAACCTCTTGTAAGAACCAGCGCAGGCTCATGTAATTGCCGTAGTTGTCGCTCGCGACGATGATGATGTCGCGTCCGTGCGCCAATGGCGCTGAGGACACCGCCGGGTAGATCAGCGCGTGCCGCAGCTCCGGCAGGAGCTTCTGGAAATCGCGATGCTCCTCTTCATTGAGATGCGCGCAAAGATCAGCGCGACGCATCCACGCAAGTTCGATCTTCAGCATGTCATCGTAGGTCGCGTAGGGCGGAATGAAGAAACCGCCCTTGTTGCGCAACATATATTGGCGCGCCTGAATGTCCTGCGTCTCCAAAACGACTGGAACTTTACGCCCCCGCATCAGCGTTTCGACGAAGGGCAGCGTGAAATAATGATTGGCGTGAATGAAGTCGATCGTTTCGTTCTCGAATCCTTCCGGCAACGGCGCGCGCTTGGCGAGTTCGATCAGCCATGACGCCTGATCGCCGTGAATTAACCGCCACCAGCCATCGATGAGGAGTCGGGACGCCAATGTTGAGAGCGGAGCGCCAGAGTAGTGACGACGGTCTGCGCCGATATCGCGCGACGCTGCAATATAGGCTGACCAACGCGCGCCATGCGGCGGGCGACGCGCCACATCATCCATCATCGCGACAGAAACGACGCGGGCGCCAAGCGCCTTATAAGCGGCGATCTGACTGACGTTCACCTGATAACTGCCGCAACTGTGCCAGGCGGCATGAACGACGGCGACGGTTTTGCCGGCAAAAGGCCGTGTTTCCACGTCTGTGGTTTCCGCCTGCCGTGTTGCGGATGAGGGATTGGAGCGCATCATATGAGACATGGCGAGGGACATGGCGGTTGATTCTCAAATCCCTAATGAAAATCTCGGTCTGGCTTGATCAAGCGCTGTCGCCGCTCTTTATCACACCTGAGCCTTCGAGAAACGCATCTTCGCTCACGGCTCGGCCGCCCCTTGCTTTTGCCCGCCTTTTTCAAATACATCCTCTATATGAGGCTCCGCGTTCCAAATCCAGTCTTATGTCCCGATGGCGCCACGGCGCCAAGCGCCGCTTCGAGCAAGCGCTATGGCGTCGCCATCGTGGGCAACGACAAGATCATCGATTGGCTGCTGCCTTTTCTTGAGAGTTACCGAGACACCAATTCCTCGCTGCCTCTCTATCTCATTCCTTACGACGACAATGTCACGATGACGCGCCGCGCCGCGGACATCTACGGCGCGCATTACGTTGGCGAAGAGCCGAGGGAAATTGATAAGCTTTCGCATGAACTTTACCCCGGCGTCTTCAATGCCAATCGCCGCCGGCTGAGAAAATTGCAGGCGCTCGCCCTGCCGCTCGACGAAGTCGCCTATGTCGACGTCGATGTCATTCTGTTTCGTGACTTCACGCCGCTGTTTGGTCGTCTCGAGACAGGCAAAACTGAGTTCATCGTCGCCTCGCCGAGTTTCGAATATGTTTACAACGACAAGCGCGACCGCTACCCATTTCTCAAGGATGCGCTCCTCTTCAATGACGGCTTCTGGGTCACGTCGAACCAGTATCTCAAACTTTCCGACTTCATCGACACAATCCGCGACGACGCCACAATCTTTCATGACGTGCGCAAGCGCGGGCAGCTCTTCGCGCAGCCGCTTGTGAATTTCGTTGCGCATCGTCGCGGCGTAAAAATCGCGCTTTTGCCGCATGTGGTCGCCGGCGCTTCGCACGAAAGCTTCTACAAGGCGCCTGGGGTCGAATTTAAAGACGACAAGCCCGTCGATTACGAAGGCAAGGAAATTTATTTCGCGCATTGGGCCGGCGCCACCGCTTTGCCAAAAAGCGGCGTTTTTGATCAGGCGTGGACGGAGTATTCGAAGGCCGCATGGGCGAGGTTCAAGAAGTGAGACGCGAGGTCCAAACTTTCTTCGCCATTCGGTGCGATATCGGGCGATAACGAGGACGCCGCCGACATGCCGCGCCTGTTGTTTCTCTATCTCTTCAAGCGGATCGGCTTCGGCGTGGTCGTCGTGCAGCTGGCGCTCTCTATCCCCGTCGTTTTGTCCTATCTGCTTTACCAGTTGCCGCCCGCGGCGGTGCGCGGCGGCCTCGTTATCCCGGCGTTGATCGGCGTGACGCCGACGGTCGCCTATGTGACACTGCCGATGGCGGTCGGGGTCGCCACAGCGCTGGAATTCTCCCGCATGGCGAGCGAAGGGATGATTGCCGTCCTCTACGCGCTACGTCTTTCAGTTTGGGCCATCTGCAGGCCTGCGCTGGTCTTGGCGGCTGGCGTCGTCGTTCTTGGCTATCTGCTCGCCAATTTCGCCGCGCCTTATTATTCGAGCGGCATGCAGGACGTGCTCAACGTCGTACGCAATTCGCTCAACCATCGTATGCTCGACGCGGCGCATTTCTACACTTTCGATAATGGCGTGAAGACGCTGTATATCGAGCGCTGGGAGACGCCAGACCTCGCGATCAACCTGTTCGTGCGTCAGCTTTCGGTCGAAAAAATGCAGGAGGAGACGGTGACGGCGGCGCGCGCGGAATTTCGGCGCAATGAATCAGGCGTCATCGTCGCGCTCTCTAACGGCAGCATCCAAACCCGCTCGCTGACGACGGGCGACGTGCGCATCGCCAACTTCGACGAATATGCGATGGCCTTGCCGATGCAGGGCAGCGCGTCGCTGCCCGACCGTGGCTGGCGAGGAGTCTATGAATTGTCGGCTGGCGCATTTCTAGCCAATTACGCTGTGGCGCGCGGCGACCCGCGCCAGCTCGGAGAATGGACCGCAGAGGCGGCAAAGCGTTTTGGCGTGCCGGCGCTCGCTATCGCTCATACGCTGCTCGCGATGGCGCTCGTACTGACTTTTGGCAACATCACCGGTCGGAGGGGGGCGGCAGGAAGCCTCGCCATCATGGCGATTCCGACCGTGCACATTGGCTTTCTCGTCGCGCTTGAATCATTGCTGCGCATCAACGGGCTGTTCGTTTTGCTGCTCGCCGCGCTGGCGCTCGCGGAAGTCGGCGTTTCGGTTTGGCTCATCGCCCGGTTGAACTGGAGCGCGAAGCCGCGGCGTCTCTCCAGCGCCCAAAGCGTGGCGCCCGCCCGCGCGTATGCGACGCCGCTTTTTTGAGCCTACTCCGCTTTCATCGCCACGCGATTTTTTGACCTTGTTCGGCTTTCATCGCCGCGCGGTAATGAGCGATGACCTTTGCAGGATCGCCGATCTCTCGCACAACGCCATTTTCCAGCCACAAGACGCGCGTGCATAGCTTCTTAAGAAACTCAAGGCTATGGGAGACAATAAGAATTGTTCCCGTCTTGGCGAATTCGCTGATGTAATTCTCGCATTTTTTTTGAAAGATTTCGTCGCCTACGGATAACGCCTCGTCGACGATGAGCACGTCCGCCTGGGCGTGAGCGCAGATTGCGAAAGCGACGCGCGCGATCATGCCTACCGAATAGATTCGCATCGGCTGTTCGAAGAAAGGCCCGATGTCGGCGAAAGCGGCGATATCTTCGATGCAGGCGTCGACCTCTTTGCGCGAAAGACCGAGGATCGCCGCGCCGATGCGGGCGTTTTCGCGTCCAGTCAGCAGCCCGTCGAAACCAGAGCCTAGCGCCAATATCGGCGCAATGCGACCCTCGATCTCGAACTCGCCTTTGGTCGGCTGCGTAATGCCGCAGAGGATTTGCAGCAGCGTGGTTTTGCCAGCGCCGTTGCGCCCAACGATGCCGACGCGCTCGCCCCTCTGGACCGTAAAGTTGACGTCATTCAGAACCCATTTTTCCCTGTAAAATTTCTTCCAGAGACCAAACAGGATCTGCTTGAGTTGATCGTTCTGATGCGCATAGAGCTGGAACGCCTTGCCGACGCCCCCGCAGCGAATAGCAAACTCAGATGACATCGACGATTACCGATTTATAGCGCATGAAAAATTGGTAGCCCCCGATAAAGACGGCGTAGGATACGGCGACAATCCCGAGGTATGCGAAGATATTCGGCATGTTTCCATCGAGAGCGAGATCGCGCAGCATCTCGATATAGTCGCCAACGATATTGAACCGCAACCAGACAGCAGCCGACCTCGATATCTCCCTAATCTGGTCGATCCGATAAAAAATTGGGGTCGCGAACATGAGCATCGGCACGACCGACGCCATGATATGCGCAACGTCGCGCGTGAAGGCCCCGAGCGCCATCAAAAACCAGACGACTCCCAACATGAAGAGGAAGAAAGGCGCGATCAGGAACGGCGCCAGCACGATCGTTGGAGGAATCGATCCCGCCGTCAGCAATCGAAAGACGATATATACCGCAAACGCTACTCCGGCATATGTGAAGGCTCGGATGGTGGCGGTCCAGGCGATGGTCTCGCTCGGAAAAATCGACTTTTTCACGAAGTTGACATGCTCATGCAGAAGCATCGGCGCGCGATAGGCGAGCTCGCTGAATAGATTGAAGACGATGAGCCCTATGAAGATCGAACTCGCATAGTCCGTGACCGTCACGCCGGCAGAGAGCTGCGGCACGGTAATCGAGAACAGCGCGGTATAGGTGAGCAGCATGAAGAGCGGCGCGAGCACCGCCCAAAGCGGTCCGAGGGCCGAGCCGCTAAATCTGGAAATGAGCTCTCGTCGAACGACGGCGCGGATGAGCTCCCGATTGCGCCAGGCCCTGTCGAAGGGCGCGACATAGACGGCTGGTATCGAGGCGAGCAAGTGGCGGCGCGTCCTTTCAGGTTTAGAGAGCGCTGTCGCGCCGGGCGCTGCGTCGCTCGCATAGACCAGTTCAGCCCGCCCTATGTCAATGGCGACGCTCAACCCCCAGGAACTGCATGAATTACCAGGCGCATCGTCTTTGGAGACGGCCATGCTGACACGCCGTGAGGCGATCGCCGGGCTTGGCGCTCTGGGCGGACAGCTCATCCTGCCGTGGGCGGGAGCGGCGCAAGAGCCTTCCTACCTGTTGGGGGAATGGACGGGCGACAATTTCGCGCCGATGCACGCGATCCGCGACGGTCTATGGCGCGCGCCCCTGCCGGCCCCCGAGCGACGCGTCGAAGTCGCCATCATCGGCGGAGGCCTGGCGGGCCTTGCCGTCGCCACGCTTCTGAAAGATCGCGACCTACTCGTCTTGGAGCGCGAGTTGGAGCCTGGCGGCGTGGCCAAATGCGGGCGCTGGCGCAATGTCGATTACGCGCTTGGTTCGGCGTATATCGTTGACCTATCTGAACCTTTCGGCGCTTTCTACGAGATGCTGGGTCTTGCGCCGCGGCCCGTTGGCGATCCGGTCGACAGGGTGATGACGGGGACGGCAGGCGAAGGCGATCCTCGGGAGGGGGAATGGCGCGGCGCCTACGAGAGTCTTAAAGCGCTACTACGCCGCCTCGCCGAGAGCCGGGACTTCCCCAAGATCCCGATAGCCGAAGCGTCGCAGCCTGCGCTGGCGCTTGACGGGCTGTCCCTGCTCGAATTCTTGCGGAGCGAGCATATAGACGCGCGACTATTTGGCTTGCTCGACTCCTACTGCCTCTCGGCGTTGGGCGCGCCCGCGGCCGACATTTCGGCCTATGCAGGCGTGAATTTTCTTTCGGAGATCAACACGCCGATCTACGCCTTCCCGGGCGGCAACGCGGCGATCGCCCGCGCCATGGCGGCGCGGCTGTCGAACGCGGGCGCGGGGCGGATCGTCACCGGCGCCGCGGTTTACGCGATCGAGCCAGCCGAAGGCGGCTACGCCCGCATAGGCTGGTTCGACGTTCGAAATCCGGAAGAGCTCCGCTGCCTCGAAGCGCGCTGGGCGGTCGTTGCGGCCCCCTACTTCTTCGCCGGCCGCATTCTGCGCGGAGTCGACCCCGCCGCGACTGCAAAAATGACCTCGCTGCGTCAGGGCAGCTATCTCGTCGCCAACTGCTGTTTCGAGGGGCCGCCGACGGAACTGCCCTATGACAATTGGGCGCTCGGCGCTCAGAGCTTCTGCGATGCGGTCCGCGCGACAGCCGCCCTCCCCTCCGCCGAACGGCCCAAGGATCACGGCGTGCTGACCGTCTATGCGCCCTTTCGCGACCCTCGCGCGGGGCGCGAGCGCCTGCTTGCGGGCGACCGCGCCGACTTCGCCGCGCCAATCGTCGAAGAGCTGCGACGCTTCCTTCCGGAGACGTTCGGCAAGGCGCGGCTCACCGAAGTGCGGCTGACGCGCTGGGGCCATCATCACCTGATCGCCGCGCCTGGGATCGTCACAACCATGCGGGCGCTGCCCAAGCGCTTCGGCAATGTGCTGCTCGCGCATTCGGACGGACAGGGCCTGCCAGCGGTCGAGAGCGCCATCGTCGAGGCGCAGAACGCCGTCGAAATCATCAAGAGGGGCTGAGCGCCCTATTCCACTGTCACGCTCTTCGCGAGATTGCGCGGCTGATCCACGTCTTTACCCATGAAGGTCGCGACGTGGTACGCAAGGAGCTGCGCGGGGATTGCGTAGACGATGACCGCGAAGGGGCCCGCGACGTCTTCCGGCATTTCGATGAAGCCGGCGAGATCGGCGGCCGCGGCGTCTCGCGCGTGCGGCGAACCGATGAGAATCAAGTGACCGCCCCGCGCGGCGACTTCCTGGAGATTCGATACGGTCTTCTCGAGGCTCGCATCGGGAGGCGCCAAGACAATCACCGGCATGGCGTAGTCGATCAGCGCGATTGGCCCGTGCTTCAATTCGCCCGCCGCATAGCCCTCTGCGTGGATATAGGAAAGCTCCTTAAGCTTCAGCGCGCCTTCGAGCGCCAGAGGAAAGGCGGGTCCGCGTCCGAGATAAAGCACGCTCGACGCCCGCGCGACGTCGCGCGCCACAGGTTCGATCTGCGCCTCGCGCGCAAGCGCCTGCGCCATCTGCCCCGGCGCGGCGACAAGCTCCGCGACGAGTTCGCGTTCGCGCTCTCTGCTCAGCACGCCGCGCGCTCGGCCGAGCGCCAGCGCAAGACAGGCGAACACCGCGAGCTGGCAGGTGAAGGCCTTCGTCGAAGCGACGCCGATTTCAGGTCCCGCCAATGTCTTCGCGACAGTGTCGCTCTCGCGGGCGATCGTCGAGGTTTCGACATTGACGATCGAGAGAATGTGCTGGCCGTGCTCGCGGGCGTAACGCAGGGCTGCGAGCGTATCGGCGGTTTCGCCGGACTGCGAGACGAGAATAGTCAGGCCGTTCTCAGGCAGCGGCGCCTCGCGGTAACGAAATTCCGATGCGATGTCGATTTCGACCGAAAGGTGGGCGAAGCGCTCCAGCCAGTAGCGGGCGACAAGACCGGCGTAATAGGCCGTGCCACAGGCGGAGATGGTGACGCGCGACAGCGCCTGCGGATCGAATTTGAGTTCGAACGGCAAGCGCACGACGCCCTCGGCGAGATCGAGATAATGCGCGAGCGTGCGCCCGACGACCTCCGGCTGCTCGTGAATCTCCTTGGCCATGAAATGGCGGCAATTCCCCTTATCGACCAGGAAAGATCCGGCGATCAGCGGCTGAAAGCGCCGTTCCACCGGATTGTCGTCGGCGTCATGGAAACGCACGCCTTCGCGCGTCAGCGTCACCCAATCGCCCTCGTCGAGATAAGCGATAGACGTCGCGAAGGGCGCGAGCGCCAGTGCATCGGAGCCGAGATAGACGCCTTCGTCGCTCCTACCAACGGCGAGCGGCGAACCGCGCCTGGCGCCGATCAAAAGATCGTTTTCGCCTTCGAAAAGAAATGCGAGCGCGAAGGCGCCCTTGAGCCGCTTTAAGGCCGCAGCGACAGCTGTTTCCGGCGTCACGCCGTTGCGCAGCTCGTCGGCGACGAGATGGGCGACCGCCTCCGAATCCGTCTCAGTCGAGAAAATATGGCCCTTCGCCGTGAGTTCGGCGCGAAGCTCTCGGAAATTTTCGATGATGCCATTATGAACCACCGCGACGCGGTCATTGGCGTGCGGATGGGCGTTGTTTTCGGTGGGCCGGCCATGGGTCGCCCAGCGCGTGTGGCCGATGCCGATGGCCCCGGAAAGCGGCGCCGCCGCGAGCTTTTCTTCAAGATTCTTGAGCTTTCCGCTCGCGCGCACACGCGCGAGATGGCCGTTCTCCAAAGTGGCGATCCCGGCGGAATCATAGCCCCGATACTCGAGACGCTTCAGCGACTCGATGACGCCGCCCGCTACCGGACCTGCGCCGATAATTCCCACAATGCCGCACATGACGATCTCCGAAGCGATAGTAGCAAGAGCGCCGACAAGACGGATGAACCCGCACGATCAACGTCAAATTTAGGGTGGATAGGCGCGAAGGCTCGAAGTTACCGATTTTTGGCCTTCTTCGCAGCCTGCGTGGCGCGAAAAGTCGCCGCCCACCCTGCCTTTTCCATCTGGCGCCCGCGCCCCATGGCGAGCGCGTCGGGCGCAACATCCTTGGTGATGACCGAGCCTGAGCCGATATAGGCGCCCTGGCCGATCGTCACCGGCGCGACAAGCGAGGAATTGGAGCCGATGAAAGCGTTGTCGCCGATGGTCGTGCGATATTTGAGAAACCCGTCGTAATTGCAGGTGATGGTCCCTGCGCCGATATTGGCGTTCGCGCCGATGTCGGCGTCGCCGATATAGCTCAAGTGGTTGACCTTGGCTCCTTGCGCGACATTGGCGTTCTTGATCTCGACAAAATTCCCGACCTTGGCTTTTTCAGCGAGCGCCGCGCCTGGCCGCAAGCGCGCGAAGGGACCGACGCTCGCGCCCTTTCCGACGCTCGCGCCTTCGAGATGCGAGAAGGCGTGGATCACGGCGCCATCGGCGATTTTTACGCCCCGGCCCATGACGACATGCGGCTCAATGACGACATCGCAACCGATTTCCGTATCGGCGGAAAGAAAAACAGTCTCTGGCGCGATCATCGTTGCGCCTCTCGCCATGGCGGCGCGACGCAGGCGCGACTGCGCAATGGCCTCGGCCTGGGCGAGCTGTATGCGATCGTTGACGCCGAGGACTTCGGTTTCGTCGGCGATGACGGCACTCGTTTCAAGTCCGTCCGCTCGCGCGAGTTCGACGACATCCGTAAGATAGAACTCGCCCTTGGCGTTCTTATTGTCGATCTTCTCCAGCAAGCGCAACGCGTGGGCGCCGTCGATCGCCATCAGACCGCCGTTGCAGAGCGTCACGACGCGTTCGTCGTCGCTTGCATCTTTCTCCTCGCGGATTGCGATGACGCGCCCCGCGGCGTCGCGCAACAGCCGTCCGTAGCCGAAGGGGTCGGAGGCTTCAAAACCCAAGACCGCTACGGCGGCGCCTTCCGCGAGGGCGGCGCGCAACGCTTCGATCGTCGGCGGCGTCACCAGCGGCGTGTCGGCAAAAAGCACCAGAAGGTCGTCGCATGCTTCAGCGATGGCGGCGCGGGCGGCGAGCACTGCGTGCGCCGTGCCGCGCCTTTCGTTCTGAACGAAAATCTGCACGTCGGGGATGCAGCGGCGCGCCTCTGCGCCAACGTCATCTCGCCCGGGGCCGACGATCACGGCGACGCGGTTGACGCCTGCCGCGACTGCGCTCGTCAATACATTGGCGAGCATGGAGCGTCCGGCGACCTCGTGCAGCGCTTTTGGCCTGTCGGAATTCATCCGCGTGCCTTCGCCGGCGGCAAGGACGATCGCGAGCGCGCTTCTATTTGTCGGCATCGAGCGGCCCAAATGGCTAGACGTTGCGCGAGGAGCCGGCGGAGCGGCGCCGCTTGTGCCGCGGTTCTGGCAGATTCGAGCGGCGGAGCGCAAGGCGCCGCGGCTTTCGCGCGCAGCCTTCAAAAACCGCGAAGAAAACCATTTTGTCTCCTTAGCTTTCTTGTATAGAGGGCTGTCGCCAGCCCGCCGCAAAGGGTTCAGTTGCCCGTTCAGCCTCGCGGATCGGCTCCAGGCCGACCTTCCTTCGGTAGCTCATGTTCGAACGTCGAGATGTTTTGAAAGCGGGCTTGGGCGTAATCGCGGCGGGGATCGTTTCGTCGCAGTCAAGCGCCGGGACGGCTGGTCCGGCGGCGAGCCCAAAGACTCCAGAGCCTTCGCCCTTCTCGCGCGACATGGTGGTTGAGCTCGCCCGCGCACTTGCAGCAAAGCCCTATACGCCGCCCCGAACGGACCTGCCTGAACCCTTCGCAAATCTTTCCTACGAACAATTCGTCGGGATCAAGACGAAGCCGGACGCGGCGATCTGGCGTCAAGACAACACGGGTTTCAGCATCGAATTGCTTCACCGCGGCCATATTTTTGCGGGCGCGGTCGATATCTACCTGGTGGAGAACGGCGCCGCCGCGCGGCTGCCTTACGATAGGCGCCGGTTCGACTATGGCGGGCTGAACGTCCCAGAGTCGCTTCCCGACCTCAGCTTTTCCGGGTTTCGGGTCCTTCACGCCCAAAATGGCGGCTCCGAGGCGGAACTCGCCATATTTCAGGGGGCAAGCTTCTATCGCGCCGTCGCCCGGGGGCAGAATCTCGGCGTAACGGCGCGCGGTCTGTCTATTCGGACAGCCGATCCGCGCGGCGAGGAATTTCCAGCCTTTCGAAGCTTCTGGATCGAGAAGCCGGCGCTCGGCGACAACGCGCTCGTCGTTCACGCTTTGCTAGATTCCCCAAGCGTCGCCGGCGTTTATCGTTTCACGCTACGGCCGGGCGAAGCGACGCTCATCGACACCGAATTGACGCTCTATCCACGCACGGCGGTCGATCATTTCGGGCTCGCCGGTTTCGCCGCGGCTTCGCTCTTCACGCCGCTCGACCGCCCCCGGCCCGACGATTACCGCCCAATGGTCGCCGACATCAACGGCATCCAAATGCTCACCGGCCAGGGCGAATGGCTTTGGCGACCCGTGTCGAACCGCGAGATTCTGCAGTTCTCCTCCTTCGTCGACGGAAACCCGCAGGGCTTCGGTTCGCTGATCCGGCAGCGCGACATCGACGACTATGAGGATGACCAGCAGCACTGGGAGCGCCGTCCGTCGCTATGGGTCGAACCGCTCGGCGAATGGGGCGAAGGCGGCCTGCAGCTCGTCGAGATTCCCTCAGAATCCGAGATCAACGCCAATATCGTCGCCTATTGGCGACCCAAGACCGCTCTCGTCGCCGGCAAGGAGACGTCCTTCGCCTATCGACAGTTCTGGTGCTGGGAGCCGCCAGCGCGGCCGCCGCTGGCGATCGCCAGGAGCGCGCGCTCCGGCCGCGCGCCGGGCGGCAAGCTCCGCCGTTTTGTTGTCGCCTTTTCCGGCGACGTATTGGCGGACCCGCAGCGCACGGCGCAACTTAAAGCGGCGTTGACGACCTCCCCCGGATTGGCGACCAATATTCAGACCTATTTGAATTCGTCGGCGAAGTCCTGCCGTGTCGTTTTCGACGTCGACCCCGCCGGCGAGAACTATTGCGAGCTTCGACTCGTTCTACAGTCGGACGATCGCCCGATCAGTGAGACCTGGCTTTACCGATGGACGTCGTAAACTTCGCCGCCACAGATGGCTCTCCGCCGGCGCTGGAACGGAGAACCGCCAGTTCCGATCCAGCGGCGGCTCCGCCGACTCCTGTCGAGAGCCGGCTGCCGATGCCGGCCCAAAATCTGTTCAAATTCGACAAGCGTCAGCGGCGCAAGAGGGAGGCGCCGTGGCTATGGCGCACGCCATGGCTAGCGCGGCTTGTCACCTTCGGCGGCGGCTTGGCGCTGACCGCCTATGGCGCCGCCCAAATGTACAAAGTTATCGACGTCGGCGGCGTCACCATTTTGAAGTGGGCGCTGCTGGCCTTGTTCGTGCTCAACTTCTCCTGGATCGCGCTCTCCTTCGCAAGTTGCGTCGTCGGCTTCGCCGTGCTGATGCGCCGGCGCAAGCGGCCGACGCTGCCGTCGACTCTCGCCGAAAAAACCGCCGTCGTGATGCCGATCTACAACGAAGCGCCGAGCCGCGTCTTCGCCGCGCTGCAAACGATCTATGAAGATTTGCAAGCTACAGGTCTTGGCGCGCATTTCGATTGGTTCTTTCTTTCCGACACCACCAATCCCGACATTTGGGTCGCGGAAGAGCGCGCCTTCATCGCCTTCCGCAGGCGGCTCGGGCCGCAGGCGCGAATCTTTTACAGGCGGCGCGAAAAGAACACGGCGCGTAAAGCCGGCAATATCGAAGATTTCGTCTCGCGCTGGGGCGGCGCCTATAGCCACATGGTCGTGCTCGACGCCGACAGCCTGATGAGCGGCCCGACCATCGTCCAGCTCGCCGCCGCGATGGAGGCCGATCCCGACAGCGGCATCATTCAGACGTTGCCGCTCATCATCAATCGCAACACGCTATTCGCCCGGGTCCAGCAATTCGCCGCGCGCATCTACGGTCCTGTCATCGCGATGGGCCTATCGGCCTGGATGGGCCGCGACGGCAATTATTGGGGCCATAACGCCATCATTCGCACGGAGGCCTTTGCGCGCTACTGCGGCCTGCCCGACCTGCGCGGACGCCCGCCGTGGGGCGGCCACATCTTGAGCCATGATTTCGTTGAAGCCGCGCTTATCCGGCGCGCGGGCTACGCTGTCTACATGATGCCGACTCTCGGCGGCTCTTACGAAGAGAGTCCGCCTTCGCTGATTGATCTCTCAATTCGCGACCGTCGCTGGTGCCAGGGCAATCTGCAGCATGCGCGCCTATTGTTCGGCGAAGGCTTTCACTGGGCGTCGCGGCAGCATTTTCTCACCGGCATCTTCGGCTATCTGACTTCGCCGCTGTGGCTCTTGCAATTGCTCATCGGTATCGTGATCGTGTTCCAGGCGAGCTATTTTCGCCCGGAATATTTCACGGGCGAATTCGTACTCTTTCCGACCTTTCCGCGGTTCGACGCCGAGCGGTCGCTTGAACTCTTCGGCCTCACCATGGGCATTCTGCTTGCTCCCAAGCTCTTCGGGCTGATCGTCGCCATTCGTGAGCCGGAAACGCGCAAAGGGTCTGGCGGCGTCATCATGCTGCTGGTCTCGACAGCTTTCGAAATCGTGCTGTCTGCTTTGCTCGCGCCGATCATGATGCTCATTCAGACGGGCCATGTGCTGCACATCGTCTTCGGCTTCGACACAGGCTGGGACCCGCAGCGGCGAGACGACGGCTCAGTGCCATTCAGCGATATCGTTCGCCGTCATTTCTGGCACGTTGCGCTCGGACTGCTGAGCCTTATCGCCGGCTTCATGATTTCGCCCTCGCTAGTCGCCTGGATGTCGCCCACGATCGCCGGCCTTGTGCTTGCAATCATCATTTCATGGGCGACGAGCCAACGTTGGCTCGGCCTCATGTTTCGGCGCGCCGGCGCGCTGATCACTCCGGAAGAAACAACGACGCCGCCGATCGCCAAGCGCGGCAAAGCGCTGTCCAAGGCGCTTGCGCGCGCAGGCGAAGATGACGTCAACGGTTTGCTCGCCATCCACGAAGACCCGGAGCTGCGGGCGCTGCACGAGAACTGGCTGCCGACTCGCCGACCGAGGCAACGCGGGCAGATCAGCGCCGATCGGGCCTTGGCCGAGGCCAAGATCGCCGACGCCGAGACGATCGAGGACGCGGTCAATTGGCTCAATCGCGGCGAGAGGCTGGTTGCGCTCTCCGATCGCGCCCTTATCGGCATGATCGCACGTCTGCCGCGGCGCGCCGCCCTCGCCGCAGCTGCGCAGGAAACCGCGCGCGCCGCTGAGTGACCGGCATTGAGCATAAGGCTGGTTCTGCAGTGACCCATATCTACAAGATCGTTTCTCGATCAGATTGGCGCGCGGCCGAAGCCGCTAGCGTTTTTCACGGAGCGGCGGTCGATCTCGCCGACGGCTTCATTCATTTTTCGACTGCGGAACAGGTCGAGGAAACCGCCGCGAGATATTTTGCTGGTCAAACGGATCTTCTGCTCGTTGCGGTGAACGCCGCGAAGCTTGGCGACGCGCTCAGATGGGAGGCCTCGCGCGGCGGCGCGCTGTTTCCGCATCTCTATGCGCCGCTTTCTTTTGAGGCGGTGGCGAAGGTCGATCCGCTGCCCATCGGCGCTGACGGTCGGCACGCCTTCTCCGGCCTTCTCAAATGATGGACGCCTTTGCGATCGCATCGCCGCTCCTGCGCTTGCTCGACGCTGAAACGGCTCACCGCGCAACCATCGCTGCGTTGAAATTGCTGCCGGCAAACGCGCCGCAATCTGACGACGCGCGTCTCTCGGTTTCAGCCTTCGGCCTCGACTTCCCCAACCCGATCGGCCTTGCGGCGGGCTTCGATAAGAATGCTGAAGTCGCCGACGCGATGCTTGGTTTCGGGTTCGGCTTCGTCGAAGTCGGCACACTTACGCCACGCGCACAGCCCGGCAATCCGCGTCCGCGCGCCTTTCGCCTCGTGGAAGATCGCGCCGTCATCAATCGCTATGGCTTCAACAATGACGGCCATGCGGCGGCGCTGGCGCGCCTGTCCAAACGCGCAGGGGGAGGAATTGTCGGCGTTAACGTCGGCGCCAACAAGGACGCCACAGACCGCGTTGCAGACTATGTCACGGGCGTCAGCGCCTTCGCCGACGTCGCGAGCTATTTTACGATCAACGTCAGTTCGCCGAATACGCCTGGCCTGCGCGATCTACAGGAGCCGGAAGCGCTTTCTGATCTCCTCGCGCGCGTTATCGAAGCCCGCGACGCCGCGCCCATCTGGCGCCCCCTGCTCCTGAAAATCGCACCGGACCTCACGCTCAATCAGCTCGATAATATCGTGCGTGTCGCGCGGGAGCGACGCATTGACGGGATGATCGTTTCGAACACGACGATTTCGCGCCCAGCGACGCTGCACTCGCCTTTGGCGAAGGAAAGCGGCGGTCTTTCCGGGGCGCCCCTCTTTGACCTCTCGACGCGCATGCTCGCGCAAACATTTCTGCGCGTGGAAGGACAGTTTCCGCTGATCGGCGTCGGCGGCGTCGACAGCGCAGACGCGGCGCTCGCCAAGATCGAAGCCGGCGCGACGCTGGTGCAGCTTTATTCGGCGCTCGTCTATGAAGGGCCCGACCTCGTCGCGCGCATCAAGCGCGGATTGCTCGATGTTTTCTCGCGCGACAATGACTCGCTAGCCGCACGGGTCGGCAAAGACGCAGCGGCGCTATGCTGAGCGGTCGGCGCGCGTCAATATTTCTTATAGACTTTACGACCGTCTATCGTGGTTGATGTCCCCAACGGCGCGCCGTCCGGCCCAGCGAAATAGGTCGTGCCGCCAATCGTGATTACGCTTCCTAACGGCCGACCCGTCCCGCTGTAATACTCAACGGGAACACCTGTCCTTGGAGATTGTCCCGAAGACTGTCCCGTCGATCCCGCAAGCTCCGTGGACTGCGCATGAGCAGTAGCCATGCCGGCTAAGAAAGCGGCGCAGAAACCTATCGACTTCATGTCCCCACTCGGCCTCCAAGAGGACTTTGATCCAACTTGCGCCAATGCGGCATAAAGAATCCATTCGGATTGAACCGCTTCGCCAGAGGATTTGCAAAGGCGGCGGAGCGAGCATCGAGAGCGTAGGTCTTGCATCGATCGAAGCATGGAGGAAAAGGCGACAGAAGCGCTCCGATCGTCCGCTTCCATATGACAACGCGCGGTGCTATCGAGCGCTCAACTCATTGAGAAAAGGAATGATGATGACCGAGCATATCTGGTTGGCGACGGGCGAAGCGACGGTTCTGGCGGCGGACGGACAATATACCGACGCGATGCCGGAAGTGATGATCGGCAACGTCAAGGGTCCGGTCGGGCACGCCTTCGCCAGCATGGCGGGTCAGGTCGCCGGCCATCCGCGCATGTTCGTCATCCGCGACCTCAACCAGCAGGTGCGACCCGCGACGATGATGACCACCAAGATGACGGTCAAATCGGAAGAATATGTCGAGCTACTGGGCGGCGTCGTGCAGGCGGCGACAGGCGACGCCATCGTCGACTGTATCGCTGAAGGGATTATCCCCAAAGATCAGATCAATGAGCTGTGCATGGTCATCATGGTCTGGCTCGATCCGCGTTGCGCCAAGCACAAGAAGCTCGACAAGAAAGATCTCTATCGCACGAATTACGAAGCGACGAAGCTCGCGATCTCACGCGCGATGAAGGGCGAGCCGACGGCGGACGAACTCATCGCCAACCGCAAGAGCGTGCAGCATTACGCGCTTGAAGGCGTGTTCGAAGAATGATCGTCGCGCACGCGCACGCCGATAATCATACCGTCCTCGAACCAGCTCGATAGGCATTGCGCCAAACGTTCCGGCGTAATCTCGCCGGACTGCTGGAACGCCGTAATTTGGCAGATATCGCCGAAGGCGTGGCCCGCGCGCGCTTCGCAGAGCGCGACATATTCGTCGGGCTCGAGCTGGCGGTAGGCCGATTCGTGATCGACGCGCCACACTGCCGCATATTCGACCTGATCGCCTGCCGTAGGCGCATCGACTTTCTCCGCCTCCTCCTCATTGATGGCCGCGTCATAAGCGCGGACTGTGCCGGCGGCGAGTTCGAGCAGCGTTAGACTTGGGTCAAAATCGAAGGCGAGGCGAGGCCAATCCTCGGGCGTAAAATCCGCCAGCGCCTGCACGGCCAATGGGGTTTTGTCAGGCGCATCGAAGGCGTCGACCATGGCGCGTTCGAACAGCGCCAATGAGACCGCCCGCGCGTCGTCGCGCCAGGGCGAATTTTCGCGCATGAAATCCGGCAGTCGGGTCGTAAAAAAGCGCGCGTTGGGCTCGCACGACGGACGCCAATCGATGTAGTCGTCGACCAGCGTCTCAAAAGTCTCGTCTCCGAGAATCGCGCGCAGCCCCGGGTGATCCTGGGAAACGAAATCGGCTAATCGTATTCGGTAGCCGGTCTGATAGACATCGAGCAGCGTCTCAGGAGTTGCGCCACGCGGCGACAATCTCAATTTTTTCAGGAGCGGCTTGTCCGCCTCTCCTGAGCCGGCCAGCACGCGCTCCTGAAAAAGAGACTGGAAATCGGCGAGCTTCATGCCGCGCTGAGCGCTCGCTCGTTTGCGATGCGCGCATCGATGTCGCGCATATGTTGCAGCTCGTCCAGAAGCTCGGAGAGCGGCGGATAATTGTCGTCCCGCTCGATCATGGCGGAGACGTCGCCGCAGCGTCGCCGGGCGTGCTCATAGAGCGCCCAGACTTCGTCGCAGACCGGCTGGTCATGCGTGTCGACCCGATGCGTCTCGTTATTGGTATGGCCCGCCATATGGAACTGCACGACTCGCTCGGCCGGAACGCCGTCGATGAAAGCGATCGGATCGAAGCCGTGATTGAAGCTCGAAACGAAAACATTATTGACGTCGAGCAGCAACAGGCAATCGGCGCGCTCCGCCATTTCGCGGACGAACTCATGCTCGCTCATCTCGGAATCGACGAAGGAGACGTAAGTCGAAGCGTTTTCGACGACGAGCCGGCGCTTGAGGAAATCCTGCACCCGCAGGATGCGCTCGACGATATGCGCAAGAGACTCGCGCGTATAGGGAATGGGCAACAGATCGTGAAGCGTCACGCCGTGAACGCCTGTCCAGGCGACGTGATCCGAAATCCAGGCCGGCTGGACGCGTTCGGCGAGCGCTTGCAACTGCCGCAGATAATCGAAGTTGAGCGGATCGGTTGAGGCCAGCGACATAGAGACGCCATGCATGACGACTGGATAATCAGCCCGGATGCGGTCGAGCATGGCCAAAGGCTTGCCGCCGGCGAGCATGTAATTTTCAGAGATGATTTCGAACCAGTCGACCGGCGGGCGCGACGAGAGAATCTCGTCGTAATAGACGGGCCTCAGTCCTAAGCCGTAGCCGAGAGGCGCAGGCTTTTCCATGACATCTCCCCCTCAGGCGCCGCCGCTCATCCAAGAGCCGATGACGGGGACGGCCAAGATGAACCGCCCCCGCGCAAGGCGATTACTTGGTGTGGCAGCGGCTTTTCATATTGCAGTGGCCCTTATAGTGGTGACACTGCGCCTTGTGATGGCATTTGGCCATGCCGCGGCAGGTGCCCTTGCCGCCGCAATGGGTCTTGGCGTGGGTCGCCTTCGCGCCGTGCGCGTGTGCGGGCGCAACGGACGCGCCGCTCAACGCAAGGGCGACGGCCGCCGCGGCGAGAGCCGATCCTGAAATAATATTAGGCTTCATTTCTTTCTCCTCTTATATCCCCCTCGCAACGAAGGGAAGGCGACGCTCTCGCCGCTCGCGCGGCGCGTGCTAGCTTCTACTTAGCGCCCTCGGGACTTTGTCCCAACTGGTCGGCTGACGCTTGTTTCCGTCCTGCCAGACGGCGCCAAGGCAAACGGCAAACTCGCCTTCGTCCCATCTCCGTGACTTCGCCCTATGCGAACGCGAGAACGCTTCGAAGCTTGGCAATTTGGCAGACTATGCGCGCGATTTCGATTCCGCCAGCAGTAAATTGGCGAATATCTTACGCTTGGGCATTATGTTTAATACATACAATCAGTATATTATTTCGATATTGCAGCGCAAAATCAGAACTTTGCCGAAGCGCCTATCAGATGCTTTTCACGTCGACGCGCTTGCGGCTGCGGCGCGTCGCTGATAGATAAGCGCCGCGCCGGAGACCAAGCCGGCGCATTCGCTTTGGTTTTCGACATCGGGCCGCGCCGGCAGTTCGCTTAAAGCGAACTTTTCGTCCAGCCTCGCGTTCTAGCCGCGGGGGACGTCCGATCGCCGAAAGCCGATCCGCAACGCTAACCAATTGCCGGCGCCGCCCTATGGGGCCCTCAGGAGAACAAATGTCCGTCACTACCGATCGCGCGCCCACGCGCGAAGATTTCGCCGCTCTGCTCGACGAAAGCTACGGCCAGAACGAAGCCTTCGAAGGTTCCGTTATTAAGGGCCGCGTCGTCGCCATCGAAAAGGATGTCGCCGTCATCGACATCGGCCTCAAGACCGAGGGTCGAGTCGCTATAAAGGAATTCACCGGCTATGGCCGAGACCCCGCCCCGCAGGTCGGCGAAGAGGTCGAAGTCTATCTGGAGCGAGTCGAGAACGCGCTCGGCGAAGCCGTCATTTCGCGCGACAAGGCTCGCCGCGAAGAGAGCTGGGTGAAGCTCGAAAAAGCCTTCGAGACCAATGAAAAGGTCGATGGGGTGATCTTCAACCAGGTCAAGGGCGGATTTACGGTCGACCTCGACGGCGCCGTGGCCTTCCTGCCGCGCAGCCAGGTCGATATCCGACCGATCCGCGACGTCGGCCCGCTGATGAATGTGCCGCAGCCTTTCCACATCCTGAAGATGGACCGCCGCCGCGGCAACATCGTCGTGTCTCGCCGCACTGTGCTCGAGGAGAGCCGCGCCGAGCAGCGTCACGAGATCGTCGCCAATCTCGAAGAGGGGCAGGTCATCGACGGCGTCGTGAAGAACATCACCGACTACGGCGCTTTCGTGGATCTCGGCGGCATCGACGGCCTGCTGCATGTCACCGACATCGCCTGGCGGCGTGTCAATCACCCGTCCGAGGTGTTGACCATCGGCCAGACCGTCAAAGTAAAGATCATCAAGATCAATCACGAGACGCACCGCATCTCGCTTGGCATGAAGCAGCTTCTCGAAGACCCGTGGCAGGGCATCGAGGCGAAATATCCGATCGGCGCGAAGTTCCATGGCCGCGTGACCAACATCACCGACTACGGCGCCTTCGTCGAACTGGAGCCTGGCATCGAAGGACTCGTCCACGTCTCGGAAATGAGCTGGACGAAAAAGAACGTTCATCCCGGCAAGATCGTCTCGACGAGCCAGGAGGTCGACGTTCAGGTGCTCGAAGTCGATCCGGTCAAGCGCCGCATCTCGCTCGGCCTCAAGCAGTGCCTGCAGAATCCGTGGGAGGGATTCGCCGAGAAACATCCGGTCGGCTCGACCGTTTCCGGCGAAGTCAAGAACAAGACCGAATTCGGTCTTTTCATTGGCCTCGACGGCGATGTCGATGGCATGGTCCATCTGTCGGATCTCGACTGGAATCGCCCCGGCGAACAGGTGATCGAGGAATATAAGAAGGGCGACATCATCAACGCCCAGGTCCTTGACGTCGACGTGGAGAAGGAGCGCATTTCGCTTGGCGTCAAGCAGCTTGCGGGCGATCCCTTCGCTTCCGTGAGCGCCGAGGAAGGCGGCGAGATCAAGAAAGGCGCCGTCGTCACCTGCGAAGTGATTGAGGTGAAGGACTCCGGCATCGACGTGAAGATCGCCGGCACCGATCTTACGACCTTCATCAAGCGCAGCGAACTCGCTCGCGACCGCGCCGACCAGCGTCCCGATCGGTTCGCCGTCGGCGAGAAGGTCGACGCCCGCGTGACGCTCTTCGACCGCAAGGCGCGCAAGATCTCTGTCTCGATCAAGGCGCTCGAAGTCGCCGAGGAGAAGGAGGCCATTGCGCAATATGGCTCGGCCGACTCCGGCGCTTCGCTTGGCGACATTCTCGGTGCGGCGCTAAAGGCCCGCGACGAGACGCCCAAGAAAGGCAAGAAGTCCGAGGAGTAAACATTCCGCGGTCGTCAGATTCGAACCCGCGCCGCAAGGCGCGGGTTTTTTCTTGCGCGCGCGTGAACCCTTCATTCACCAAGATGCAATTCATGCAGATTTGTTAACCCTAATTTTGAAACAGGGGCGCAAACTCGGCGCGTTTTCCTGCCCGCAAATGCTTGCGGGCTGCCGGAGTCGTCTCTTATGAGCGTTGCCCAGTCCCAACCGAACTACAGGCGCTATGCGCAGCCGCTGCGCGCGCGTCCGACAGGCGTCCGCGCAGCGATCGGAATGGGCGTCAGCTCGACGCTCATTCTTCTCGCCGCGCTCGTTCTGTTTCCGCGCGGGTCGGACAACGTTGAACCGAAGGTCGCGGCGAACGTCGAGCCGCCTCGCGCTGTCGCTCTCGCGCCATCAGGCAAAATTACTGCCAAAGTCTCTGTCGACGCCGTCGAGGCTTCGGCGCTAATGGCGAGGCCCTTCAACGCCTTCGACGTCGCCGCGCGCGATTTCGAGCGTGAGAAAAAGACGATCGCGGTCCGCGACGGCGAGAACGGCTCCGGACGCATCGACACCATCGCCGTGGGGCAATTCGCGGTGGGCGCGCCGTTCATGCGCATCGACATTCATCAAGACATCGTCGACAAGGAAAAGGCGTCGGATTTCTTTCTGGACATGGCCCGCCACGCGGTGGATGCGGGACTGAATGTCGCAAAAATCGGTCAACCCAGCGCGCTGATCACGAAATTCGGATCCTTCGAGACAGCCGACATACGTCTGTGGCGACCCTCGTCCCAGGGCGTGGCGGCGAGCGAACGCAGCTGTCTCGCCACGCGCTTCATTGACGAGAAGCTGGCGCTTGAGATTGCCGGACTCGCGTGCGGCGAAACCGCGAAGCCAATCGATCGAGTCGCGCTTGGCTGCTTGCTCGACCGCATCACTTACACGGCGAGCCCGGATAAACCCGCATTGAACGATTTCTTCGCGAAGGCGGCGTCGGCTAGCTCCATCGATTGCGCCAATATCTCACGCGACGACCTCACCGCGACGATTCCGGCGCAAAAGAATGCCGCGCGTTCGGCGCAGGGCGCACGGCGCACGCATGCGAAGACATCGCGTTAAAGCGCGCCGACGCCCCGCTAGCGCGAGGCGTTCACCCTGACGGCGGATCGCTGGCGGGAAAACGCGCCTCCAACTCGCTTTTGCGAAACGTTCCGCTATTATAACCCCTAGTTTCAGTTAAAAGGGGATCGTGATGCGCAGGAATAAAGTGCTGTCGGCGGGGCTTGCCTGTCTCGTGTTGTTCGCGGCGGGCGACGCGCTCGCCAAGTCGCGCTATCGCGTTGCCTCAAACGAAGTTTGTTGCGGCCGCGGCCCAATCGACATCCAGCGCCGAAGCTGGCTCGATCCCGGCACGCAGGTGCCGGTCGGCAGCACCAATCGCTACATGATTCAGCAGACTTATCTCAATCATGACCCTATCGAGCGCAACCAGCGCAGCTGGTACATGCAGGAGACGCTGCCACAGCGCCCGCCCTACAACACGGATATGATCGTTCCTTACGACGAAGGTCTTCCCTTCTGGTGGCCGTAAGTCGGGCTATTCCAGACGAGAATCTTGACTTGGGGAGCGCTTTCCTTTAGCTCCCCACGGACCTGACGCGATCCGTTCGCGTCGGGTAAGCACCCGTGGCGTTTGCTGCAAACGCCTGTCGGCCGGATAATCCGGCAGAGGAGGGCGCGTTCTTGAGGCCCCCGCGCTGACGGGGAGCGAGAGACGCGATCGTGGACGACGCCTCAGAGCGCAAGGCTCCGGGCGATTTTCGTCTTGTCGCCTCTCTCGCGCCAACGCGATCATAGAGGACGACAGTCAAAGTGACGAAACGCGCAGAAGCAAAATACAAGCTCGACCGCCGCCTGGGCCAGAATATCTGGGGTCGGCCAAAGAGCCCCGTCAACCGCCGTGAATACGGCCCCGGACAGCACGGGCAGCGGCGCAAGGGCAAGCTCTCCGACTACGGCACCCAGCTCAAAGCCAAGCAGAAGCTCAAGGGCTACTACGGCAATATTTCGGAAAAGCAGTTCCGCAAATATTACGCGGAAGCGATCCGCATGAAAGGCGACTCCGGGGATAATCTGATCGGCCTTTTGGAGCGGCGCCTCGACGCTATCGTCTATCGCGCGAAATTCGTGCCGACGGTTTTCGCCGCGCGCCAATTCGTCAATCACGGGCACATCCGCGTCAACGGCAAGCGCGTCAACATCCCGTCCTACCAGGTGAAGGTCGGGGACGTGATCGAGGTTAAGGAAGCCTCGAAACAGGCGATAACGGTTCTCGAGTCGGTTCAGCTCGCCGAGCGTGACGCGCCGGAATATTTCGACGTCGACCATTCCAAAATGACCGCGAAGCTTACCCGCGTGCCGCATGCGACGGAGGTGCCCTATCCCGTGCAGATGGAGCCGAATCTCGTCATCGAATTCTATTCGCGTTAAAGGCGCGCAGGAATTTGGAGAAAACAGCCGCTTCGAGCGGCTGTTTTTTTGCGCGCAATTCTTGACTGTAAGGGAGCGATCGGAAAATCTAAGCACAAGAACGCCCGCCGCCGCTTGCAAGCGACGTGAAAAAGGGCGCTGCGCGAATGAACGCCTAAGGGAGAGCGCTTGTCCAACCTATCGAAAAAGCGGTCAGAGAAGACCGAACGCAGTCAGCGTCCGCTATGGATCGCGATCGGCGGGCTGCTGATCAGCGTCTTCAGCTATACCATGAAGGACCTGCAGATCGGCGACGTGGTTTTCTGGTTCGGCGTCGTTCTCGCGGCGATCGGCGTGCTCTATTGGTTCATACGACCGAAACATGGACTGTGAGCTTCGCTTCTCGTCCAAGTTCCTGCCCAAATTTGATTTGCCACATTTGTTGAGGAGTTTATGGTCTTCCCGCATCGCAACAGCTACGGACTGCACATGCCCCTCGCTTTCTCGACCCGTCGTGATTTCCTTTTTGTGGCCGTATGCGCGCTCTTTGCCGCAACGCCCGCTTACGCCGAGAAGGCGCCAGCAGGCAAAGTCTCCGTCGAGGAGTTGATGGCGCCGGACGCGCTGCCCGACGTTGTGGAAGGCTCGGCGAACGCTCCGGTGACAATTGTCGAATATGCCTCGATGACCTGCAGCCATTGCGCGGCGTTCCATCGCGATGTCTATCCTGAGCTGAAGAAGAATTACATCGACACCGGCAAAGTGAAATTCATCCTGCGCGAGTTTCCGCTTGATCCGCTGGCGACGGCGGCCTTCATGCTGGCGCGCCAACTTGGCGACAAGCGCGATGCGGCGGTCGATCTTCTATTCTCGCAGCAGAAGAACTGGGCCTTCGCCGATAAGCCGCTCGATGGTCTGGCGAATGTTTTAAAGCAGACGGGGATCGGCCAGGAAAAGTTCGAGGCGGTTCTCAAAGATCAAGCGCTCTACGATAATGTGAACAAGGTTCGCAATCGCGCGGCTGAAAAATTAGGCGTCAACTCCACGCCGACATTTTTTGTCAATGGCGACAAATACACTGGCGAAATGACCGTCGCCGATCTCGACCAGATCATCGCATCGAAAACCGCAGCGAAGTGACGTCTCTGGAAAGCGCCCTCTAAAAGACTGTCCGGCGCTCCAGCGCCGCCGCAAGCGTGCCTTCGTCAAGATAGTCGAGTTCGCCGCCAACCGGCACGCCATGGGCGAGCCGCGTCACCTTCACGCCTGAGGGAGACAGCACATCGGCGATGTAATGCGCAGTCGTCTGTCCATCGACAGTGGCGTTGACCGCGAGCACAACCTCGCGAGTCTCCTCGGCGCGCACGCGCGCCACGAGGCTCGTGATGGCGAGATCGTCGGGCCCGACGCCGTCGAGCGGCGATAGCACGCCCCCGAGAACGTGATAGCGCGCGTTGAGCAGCCCTGCTCTCTCCAGCGCCCATAGGTCAGCGACCGTCTCGACGACAACGAGGATCGACGCGTCGCGACGCGCGTCGCGACAGATCGTACATGGATCGCTCGTGTCGATATTCCCACAGACGGAGCAGACGACGATCTGTTCCTCCGCAATGCGCATCGCGTCAGCAAGCGGCGCCAGCAGTTCTTCGCGTTTGCGAATGAGATGCAGCACAGCGCGCCTCGCCGAGCGCGGGCCGAGCCCGGGCAACTTCGCGAGAAGCTGCACGAGTTTTTCGATTTCTGGGCCGGCGACTTTTTCAGCCATAGCCGGATCAAGCGCCTCATGAGGTTTCGCGTCATGCCCGCGCTTGTCGCGGGCATCCACGCCAGTGCTATGTATAAATGGAAGCGTTGGGCGGCGTCATTACGTGGATGGCCGGCACACGGCCGGCCATGACGCGAGAAGCGCAGCGATACGCCAATTCAAAACGGCAGCTTGAAGCCGGGCGGCAGCGGCAGGCCGCCGGTCAGCGCCTTCATCTTCTCGGCCATCGCCTCATCGGCTTTGGCGCGCGCCTGCATATGGGCCGTGAGGATCAGGTCCTCGAGTATCTCCTTCTCTTCCGGCTTCAACAGGCTGGGGTCAATGAAGACGCTCTTCATCGAGCCCTTGGCGGTAAGCGCGACTTTGACCATGCCGCCGCCCGCTTCACCCTCGACGACGGTCTGTTCGAGCTCCAATTGCGCTTCGGCCATCTTGGCTTGCATCTGCTGCGCCTGCTTCATCAGGCCCATGAAGTCCATCATTTAAGCTTCTCCGTCGTCTTCCTCGATTGGCGACGCGTCATCATAAAGCGTTTCGGCGGACGCCGCGCCTTCATCCTTGCCTCGCACGGCGACAATCTGCGCGCCGGGAAAACGCGCGAGCACGCTCGCTACGAGCGGATCGGATTCGAGCGAGGAGCGGCGTTTGAGTTCCTCAGCTTCGCGTTGTTCCTTGAGCGTCGGCGCGCCGCCCGAGGCGACGATCGAAACCATCCAACGCTCGCCAGTCCATGCCTGCAGCTTCTGCATCAGAGTCGAAGCCAAATCCCGCGCGCCGCCGGGCGCGATTTCGTATTCGATCAGTCCGGGTTCAAATCGAACCATCCGCACTTCGGATTCGAGCGCGATTTTGAGGCGCATATCTCGCTTCTGTGCGGCGAGCGCCACAAGAGCGTCGAAGCTCTCGATTACCGTTCTTGGAGCCGCCGCCGGCTTTGGAGCCACCGCTGGAGACGGTTCCGCGGGGCGTGACGCCGCCGCGAGTCGCGGACCTCCGCGCGCGGGCGCTGCGCCGGCTCCGGCGGATTCCGCGCTTCGCGCTGACGGCGAGCGAGAGTCGGTCGACGATGCTTTCTCTGTAACGCCCAGACGCCGAAGCGCCTCCGAGGGCGTCGGCATGTCAGAGGCGTAAGCGAGCCGCACCAACACCATGTCGGCCGCCGCCAGCGGTCGCTGCGACCCGCGCAATTCCTCGACGCCCTTCATCAAAATCTGCCAGGCGCGCGTAAGCGCCGGAACGGAAAGGCGCATCGCGGCGTCTTCGCCGCGACGCTTTTCTTCAGGCGTTAGAGCCGCCGATTGCGCGGTCTCCGGCGCAAGCTTCAGACGCGTGGCAAGATGCGTGAATTCTGCAAGTTCGAGCAGCACCTGCGCCGGATCGGCGCCGCCATTATACTGATCTTCGAGTATGCCGATCGCCTTGGCGATATCGCCCGACATCGCCGCTTCGAACAAATCGATGATTCGCGCCTTGTCGGCGACGCCGAGCATCAGCCGCAAATCTTCGGCGGCGATCGCGCCGCCTGTGGAATGCGCCGCGCCATAAGCGATCGCCTGATCGAGCAAAGACAGCGCGTCGCGCGCCGAGCCTTCCGCCGCGCGCGCGATCATGGCGAGCGCTTCCGGGTCAATGGCGACGCCCTCTGCCTTGCAGACGTTGAGCAAATGATCGGCGAGCAGACCGGCGTCGATGCGGCGCAGATCAAATCGCTGGCACCGCGAGCGCACCGTTACCGGCACCTTGTCGATTTCGGTCGTCGCGAAAATGAACTTCACATGCTCCGGCGGCTCTTCGAGCGTCTTCAAAAGGCCGTTGAAGGCGGCCTTCGAGAGCATGTGCACTTCGTCGATGATGTAGACCTTGGTGCGCGCCATCACCGGGCGATAACGGGCGTTGTCGATGATCTCGCGGATGTCGTCGATGCCTGTGTGTGAGGCGGCGTCCATTTCGAGCACGTCGACGTGGCGCGAATCGATGATCGCCTGGCAGTGAACGCCAAGCTCTTCCATATGGATGGTCGGCTGATTGACCGCGGGCCGGCCGTCTCGCGCCGGCAGTTCATAATTGAATGCGCGCGCGAGAATGCGGGCGGTCGTCGTCTTGCCGACGCCGCGAACGCCAGTCAGCAGATAGGCTTGATGAATTCGGTTGAGATCGAAGGCGTTTTCGAGCGTGCGCACCATCGGCTCTTGGCCGATCAGATCCGCGAAGGTCTTCGGTCGATATTTGCGCGCCAGCACGCGATAGGCCGACGGCGCGGCCCCCGCGCCGGAATCGTCAAGGAAGAGCTGGTCGCTCATGGAGGCTCAAAGTTTTCGCCCATCAAAATGGGTCGATTTCAGCGCGCGCGGATCGACGCCTTCGAGACAATTGACGTTGACCGCGACGATCGGCGTACCGTCGCGATCCTCGCCATAGGCGAAAGGCTCGATCCCGCACGTCTTGCAGAATTGATGCCTGATCTTCTTCGTGTTGAAGAGATATTCGCTTAAAGCCTCGGCGCCCTGCCGTAACGTGAACTTCGTCGCGGGCGTAAAGCTCAGCACAGAGCCGAGGCGCTGGCATCGCGAGCAATTGCAGGTGACGGTATGGTCGAGGTCGAGAGAAGCCTCGAAAGCGACGCCTTGGCATTGGCAGGAGCCATGATAAAGCGCCTCGCTCAATTCGCTCTCCTTGTCCGCGGCCAGCCGACAGGAAGGCGGCGCCCCGCCGCTTGGCCGGCGTCCTTCGGGGGCGAAGGTGGGAGGCTGAACGAAGACCCGCCCAAGCTCGTTAGGGCTGCTTCCTTCCGGACCTGACCCGGTTGGCGAGTGAAGCGTCCACCGCCAACCTCCCGGCCCCTATGTGGCAGAGGCGGCCTGAGGATGCAAGACGCCGCAGCCGTGCGTCACCGCTATCATTCACTCTCCTCCCCAAAACTGGATGCGCCGCCGCGCCGCACTTGCTAAAGAGAGCGCAAATTTCGAGGAATTTGCGCTTGAACGCCGTCGCCGCCACTTCCGCAGAACGCGAAGCCACAAGCCTTGCCGCCATCCTTGCGCATTTCGCGCGGGAGGGTTTCGCGCGCTGCGAGCCGCGCCTCCTGCAACCGGCGCATGTCTTCCTCGATCGCTCAGGAGAGGATTTCCGCGGCCGCCTCTATCTGACGAACGATGGCTCAGGCGCGGAATTCTGCCTGCGGCCGGAATATACGATTCCCGTTTGCCTCGATTATCTTGCCTCCGCACGGGCGGGCGCGCCGGCGGCATATGCGTATGGCGGCTCGATCTTTCGCGCGCCCGAACATGGCGCGACGGGCGACGGCGAGTTTCTTCAGGCTGGCCTTGAGAGCTTCGGCCGTCAGGACCGCGAAGCCGCGGACGCCGAAATTCTCGCCGCAGCGCTTGAAGCTGCGGCGGCGGCCGGCGCGACGGCGCTTGATGTTCATATCGGCGACGCAGGCCTCGTCGCCGCCTTTCTCGAAAGGCTCGACGTTCCCGCCGTCTGGCGCCGGCGACTTGCCGCCGGCCATGCGCGCGGTCAAAGGATTGCCGACATCTTCGCGCCGCCGAAACGCAACGGCGGTCCGGACCAATCGGGCGTATTGGCGGCGTTGACTAAGGTGGATCCAGCGGACGCGCGACGCCTCGTCGAAGACTTGCTATCCATCGCCGGCATCGCCACGGTCGGCGGACGCAGCGCAGCTGAAATCGCCGAACGCTTCCTCGATCAGGCGACGCTCGCCGAAGGCGCCGCAGTTTCCAACGAGACTCGCGCGCTGGCGGAAGCTTTTTTCGCCATCGAAGGCGCGCCTGAATCCGCTTCCGAAGCCATGCGCCGACTGGCGGCCAACGCGCAGCTGGACCTCTCCGCCGCGCTCGACGCTTTCGATGCGCGCACGCGCGCCATTGCGGCGCGCGGCCTCACGGTCAATGACATGCGCTTCTCCGCAAGCTTTGCGCGCCATCTCGACTATTACACCGGCTTTGTTTTCGAGGCCCGTCACGGCAACGATTGCGAACCGGTGATCGGCGGCGGTCGCTACGATCGATTGCTCAAGACGCTGGGCGCAGCGTCGGACATACCGGCGGTCGGCGCCGCCATTTGGATCGACCGGCTTTTGCCGAACGCCGGAGAGGCATGATGGCGCGCGCGCAAAAACTCATCGTCGCTTCTCCATCGAAAGGCCGGCTGCAGGAAAACGCCGCCGCCTTCTTCGCGCGCGCCGGCTTGGAGCTGACGCAAGGACGGGGCGCGAGAGATTATCGCGGCGCCGTCGGCGGAGTCGAAGGCGCGGAAGTCGCCTATCTCTCCGCTTCCGAAATCACGCGTCGGCTGGCTTTGGGTGAAGCGCATCTCGGCGTCACCGGCGAAGATTTGGTGCGCGAAGAGATCGCTGACGCCGAGAAGACGGTCGAGCTTCTTGCGCCGCTTGGCTTTGGCGCCGCCAATGTCGTCGTCGCGGTCCCACAAGCCTGGATCGACGTGCGCTATATGAGCGATCTCGCCGACGTCGCCGACGGATTTCGCACGCGGCACGGCCGCGGCCTGCGCGTCGCGACGAAATACGTCAATACGACGCGGCGCTTCTTTGCCACGCACGGCGTATCCGATTATCGCATCGTCGAAAGCTCCGGCGCCACCGAAGGAGCGCCCGCTGCAGGCTCGGCCGATCTCATCGTCGACATCACGACGACGGGCGCGACGCTCGCGGCGAATGCGCTCAAGATCATCGAGGATGGCGTCATTCTGCGCTCGCAGGCCAATCTCGTCGCCTCGCTGACCGCGCCTTGGAGCGAGGCGGCGCGCGAGGCCGCACGCATCATTCTTTCGCGCATCGCCGCAGAAGAAGAAGCGCGCACGACGCGCGACGTGCGCGCGAGTCTGCCTGCTTTGAACCAGAATCTTCTGCGTGAGGCTGAGGCCAACTTCGGCGCGGCGCTGCGCGAAAAGGACGATGACTCGGCAACCTTTTCCTGTCCGGCGAAAACGGTCGCGGCGCTCGCGGACTGGCTGATCGCCCAAGGCGCAAAAAGCGTCACCAGTGCGCGGCTCGATTATGTGTTTCAGGCGGAGAACGCCTTGTGGAGCAAGCTCGCGGCGCGGCTTGGCTGACCCGAATGTCATTCCCGGCAGGCCGAAGGCCTGACCGGGAATCCAGAGCCGCTAACCCGAATCCAAAATTTTTTCTGGATTCCCGATCACGCGCGTCGCGCGGTCGGGAATGACAAATCGCAGGCTGACTCACGCCTCCATCAATGCGCCGACATGCGCCGCGACGCTGCGCGCAAGATCTTGGGGCCGATAGCCGCCTTCGAGCAGCGAGATGATACGCCCCTCGCAGCGGCGCGCTGCGATCTCCATCACACGCAAAGTCACGTCTCTGAAATCCTCAGCGACGAGACGCAATCCGCCAAGCGGATCATGCAGATGGGCGTCGAAGCCTGCGCAAAGAACGATGAGATCGGGCGAAAATGCGTCGAGACGCGGCAGAATGCGCGATGCGAGCGCCTCGCGAAATTGCGAGCCGCCGTCGCCCTTCACGAGCGGCGCGTTGACGATCGTGTCATGCGCGCCGGTTTCGCTAATTGCGCCAGTACCTGGGTAGAGCGGCATTTGATGCGTCGACGCGTAAAGCACGTTCGGCTCGCTCCAGAAAATCTCCTGAACGCCATTGCCGTGATGCACGTCGAAATCGACGATAGCGATACGCGACGCGCCATGAGCCGCGCGCGCATGCAAGGCTGCAATAGCGGCGTTGTTGAAAAAGCAGAAGCCCATCGGCGTATTGCGGGTCACGTGATGGCCCGGCGGCCGCATGGCGACAAAAGCGCTCTTGGCGTCGCCGCGCATGACCGCGTCGACGGCTACGATCGCGCCGCCCGCCGCCCGCAACGCGGCTTCATGCGTGGCGCTGTTCATGGCGACGTCCGGACCAATGCGCACATAGTCCCCGAAGGGCGCCGACTTTGCGAGGCGCGACAAATGCTCTGAACTATGGGCGCGTAGCAGCGCCTCTTGTGACGCTATGGGCGCTTCAACGCGTACGAGATTCGCGAAGCGCGCGTCATCTAACGCGCTCAGGATAGCGCGGAGACGCTCAGGCCGTTCGACATGCGTCGGCCCCATGTCATGCGCCAGCGCCGCTGAGTGTGTGACGAGCAGAGTCGAAGCCGTTTCAGCACACGCGCCAAAGCAAGCGAGGCTTGCGCTCGCGCCGGCGATTGCGGCCCGGCGTGTAAAGGCTGCAACGTAACGTGTTCCCCTCATCCCGTCCGGCCCTCGGCTTTAGTCGCGCAGCATAGGAGCGCGCAACGGGTATGTCAGCCGATTTGACAGCAAGAAACGCATTGCGACGAATGGCGAGAAAGTTGGATGATGGGTGTATGCAAGCCGACGACATGAAGCAGGCAAATACCCTGGATATTGACGAGGCCCGCTGGGCGGCGGTTATCGCGCGCGACGCCCGCCGCGATGGCGACTTCTATTATTGCGTTGAAACGACCGGCGTCTATTGCCGCCCCTCCTGCCCGTCCCGGCCAGCGAAGCGCGCCAATGTGCGCTTCTGCGCCACGGCGGCGGAAGCTGAGGCTCAAGGTTTTCGTCCCTGCCGTCGCTGTCGCCCTGACGCGCCGTCGCAGCAGGCGCAAGACGCGGAGAAGATCGCCCGCGCCTGTCGGATGATCGAAGCGGCGGAGGTTCCGCCGACGCTTACGCAGCTTGCGCAAACTGTCGGGCTGAGCCCCTATCATTTCCACCGACTATTTTCGCGCGTCGCGGGAGTCACGCCCAAGGCCTATGCCCAGGCGCATCGACGCGCCCGCCTGCGCGATGGACTGAAGGAAAGCCGAACGGTGACCGAGGCGATTTATGGATCAGGCTATAATTCGAGCGCGCGCTTCTATGCGACAGCGAAGGAAACATTGGGCATGACGCCGAGCGCCTATCGCGCGGGGGCTCCGCGCGAAACGATCCGCTTCGCCATAGGCCAATCATCTTTGGGAGCGGTGCTCGTCGCCGCGAGCACGAAGGGCATTTGCGCCATCTCGCTCGGCGACGAGCCCGAAGAGCTGTTGCGCAATCTGCAGGATCGATTTCCGCGCGCGACGCTCATCGGCGGCGATGAGACGTTCGAGCGCTATGTCGCCGCGGCGGTGGGGATGGTGGAGCGGCCTTGCTCGCGCTTCGATCTGCCGCTCGATATGCGCGGCACGGCCTTTCAGCAGCGCGTCTGGGCCGCCCTCCGAAAGATTCCAGCGGGCAAGACGGCAAGCTACGCCGAGATTGCGCGACGCATCGGCGCGCCGAAGGCGACGCGCGCGGTCGCGCAGGCGTGCGCCGCCAATCCGGTTTCGCTCGCCGTTCCCTGCCATCGCGTCGTGCGCAGCGACGGCGCGCTTTCCGGCTACCATTGGGGCGTTGAGCGCAAGCGCGAGCTGCTCGAACGGGAACGCAAGCCGTGAAAGGGCGACGCTCTATCCGCCGCGCAGCGCCGCATATTCCTCGTTGATCGCATCGTGCAGCTCTCTCCACAGAGGATTGATGCGCACGTCAGGCCCCCAATTGTAGAGCGCCTTGGCGACCTCCGCGATCGTCTCATTGATCGGTTCGCTTTCTCCCTCCTCCAATTCCATAGAAAAAAGCTTCGGCCGCGCGTCGCCTTTCCAAGTGTCCCAATGTTCGTTTGAATAGTTGGAAACGCCGCGCTGCGCCGCGAGCGCTTCCGGCGCATATTTGGCGAAGCGCCGATGCAGCGGGCCATCTGCCGGCTCTGCGCGATAGGCGTCGCGCACCGCGAAATAGCGCATATGCTGCAGCTCATGCGCGAGGCAGCAGCCGAGACGCGCGTCGCTCATCTGCGGGTCGAAATAGATTTCAATGCGGCCGTCGGAGAAAGACTGACCCTCCGAAGTAAAGCTCTGGCCGAGATAATCGAAGGTCTTCGTCTGCGGGCTGAGCGTCACTTTGTCCGCATCATAGCCGAACTCGCGGGCGAGCGCCGCGAGCCTTTGCTGCTTCTTTAAGAAATCGGGGGAGTTTTTGATCTCGCTCGCCGTCTGCGCAGGCGCCGGGTCAGTGCGCGGCGCAGCCCCGAACCAGCGGCGCACAAAAGCCAACGCGCCGAGTTCCTGCCCCTCACGTCGGGGGCGCGCTTCCAAACGGCTCCTCATGCGTGATCACCCACTCGAATTCCGGATGCGCTGCGGCGACATGCTCCCACCATCGCCGCCCGTCCTGCAAGCGCGGCGAAAGGTCGTTGACTCGCAGCCGCCCGAAGGCGCCCGGCCGCTCTTTTACACCTGCTATGACCACCTCGACCATGGCGCGCCCCAAGCCGCGCTGCAGAGAGTTGATCTGTTCGAAAACGAGTGTCGGCGGCTCATATCCGCCAGCGAGCAGGAGCGCAATTCCCGACGCCTCTGTCCCATCAGGTGTGGTGATGAGCCTGGGCGAGGTCGACGCTTTGATTTCGAAAAAGCCGCGCCCGTACTGTTTCGAATCGACGAAGAGGCCAAGGATCGCGAGATTACGGGAGATCGCTTCAGCGATCGCCAGCATCGCGGGATCGGGCTGAGCGGCCGCATCTCTCCGCCAGGACCGCCAAGCTTTCCAAAACGACATACAGCCTCCCGAAAGACCGGCCGAATCGGCTCTGCCGCCGTGCCTTTTCCCGCCATTCCATGCGATAAAGGGCCATGGCGACACCGATTCGCAACGCTTTCGACCCAGGCTTCGGCGTCTATGTCCACTGGCCGTTTTGCCTGTCGAAATGCCCCTATTGCGACTTCAACAGCCACGTCCGGCGCGGCGACGTCGACGAGGACCGCTTCGTCGAAGCCTTTAGCGTCGAGCTCGCGCACCGCGCCGCGCTGACTCCCGGACGCCAGGTCCGTTCAATCTTTTTTGGCGGCGGCACGCCGTCGCTGATGTCGCCTTCGACGACGGAAGCGATCCTATCCCAGATTTCAAGCCATTGGACTCTCGCCAAAGATTGCGAGATCACGCTCGAGGCCAATCCGACGAGCGTCGAGGCCTCGCGCTTTAGAGGCTTCAAGGCCGCCGGCGTTAACCGCGTGTCCCTCGGCCTGCAGGCCTTGAACGACATCGACCTTCGTGCGCTCGGACGGCAGCATTCCGTCGCGGAAGCGCTGATGGCGCTCGACGTCGCCAATTCCGTTTTTGAGCGCACATCCTTCGATCTGATCTACGGACGCTCCGGCCAAACGCCCGCCGCCTGGCGAAAAGAGCTGGAGCTGGCGCTCGCCCGTGCGCCGGAGCATGTCTCGCTCTATCAGTTGACGATCGAGCCCGACACGATGTTCGAGCGCATGGTCAACGCCGGCAAGATGGCGTTGCCGGACGCCAACGTTCAACGCGCGCTCTGGGACGCGACTCAGGAAGTCGCCGCCCGCGCAGGCCTGCCCGCTTACGAAGTCTCCAATCACGCGCGGCCGGGCGCCGAGTGCCGGCATAATCTGGTCTATTGGCGCTATGGAGAATATGTCGGCGTCGGTCCTGGCGCTCATGGGCGGATCGTCACGCCTCGCGGACGGCGCGCCCAAGCCGCCGAGCGGCACCCCGAGATGTGGCTGACCTGCGTCGAGACGGAGGGCCATGGCCTCATCGAGGATGAATTGCTCTCCTCCGAGCAGGAGGGCGACGAATTCCTACTGATGGGGCTTAGGTTGCGCGAAGGCCTCGATCCGCAGCGCTATTTCCTCCTCACCGGCAAGCGTCTGTCGCAATCGCGCATCAGCGAACTGATTGGCGACGGGCTCGTCGAATTCACCCGCGAGAACAAGCTTCGCGTAAGCTCGGAAGGCTTTCCGGTGCTTGACGCGGTCGTCGCCGATCTCGCCGCTTAGCCTGCTTTCGCCGCAACTTCCCCGCCGCCGAGCTTGTAAGCTCGTTCGCCAAGCTCGGGCAGAATCTTCTGCGCCGACTCGCCGAGCGGAAGGCGCGATCATAAATTCTAGTGGAGGCGCTCTGTTGTATGCGCTTGGGTGGAAACGCCATGGACGCGAATTCAGGCGTTGAAGATGACCCGCCGATGCAAAAGGAAGATGCGCATTCGGCTGTGCTTGAGGTTGTTCGCGCGCTCGTCATCGAGCTGCATCCTGACTTCGTCGATTCCCGACTCGTCCGGCTCGACAGTGACCTCGATCGAGATCTGGCGCTCGACAGCCTGTCGCGCGCAGAGCTGCTGTTGCGGCTTAATCGCAAATTCAAGGTGCAGCTCCCCGAAAGACTCATCGGAGAAGCGAACCGTCCTCGCGATCTCGTAAATGCGGTCCTCGCCGCCGGCGCGGCTATTGCTCCAACATTGCCTCGACCCATCTCGCCCACCACGCTTAAGACCGTGGACGAGCCGATCGAGGCCAAAACGCTGATCGATGCGCTCGCTCAGCACGCTGAGCGCCATGGCGACCGCGAACATGTTTTGCTTTGGCGGCCCGAGGGTTCTCCAGAGCCGCTGACCTATGGCGAGCTCTATCACGCCGCGCGCGCGGCTGCGGGCGGGCTCGTTGAACGCGGCGTTGGGTCTGGAGATCGCGTCGCGATCATGCTGCCGACCAGCCGCGATTTTTTCATCGCGTTCTTTTCGGTTTTGTTCTGCGGCGCTGTTCCCGTGCCGATCTATCCGCCCTTTCGCTTAGCGCAGATCGAGGACCATCTTCGCCGCCAGGCCGGGATATTGTCGAACGCTGAAGCCAGCGTGCTCATCACCAACGCCGAGATCAGAGTCGTCGGGAAATTGCTCTATGGGCTCGTGAGCGCGCTTCAACACATCGTTACGATTCCAGATCTGAACTCGGCTGCGCCAATATCCGCGCCATTGCCGGCGCCGTCCGACGCCACGGCGCTGATCCAATACACGTCAGGCAGCACCGGCGATCCAAAGGGCGTCGTGCTGTCTCACGCCAATCTTCTCGCAAACATCCGCGCCATGGGCGGCGTGCTGAAGGCTTCGTCAGCGGATAGGGTCGTGAGCTGGCTGCCGCTCTATCATGACATGGGGCTGATTGGCTGCTGGCTTGGCAGTCTCTATTACGGAGCGTCGGCGCTCATCATGTCGCCGCTGTCCTTTCTCGCTGATCCGGCGCGCTGGTTTTGGGCGATCGACACGCATAAGGCGACGATCTCCGCGGCCCCGAATTTTGCTTATGAACTGTGTCTGAAGGCGATCGACGGCGCCAAGATCAACGGCCTTGATCTCTCATCTTTGCGGGCGATCATGAACGGCGCAGAGCCCGTGAGCCCGACGTCCCTTGCGCGCTTCGCTCAACGATTTGCGCCTTACGGCTTTCGACCCGAGATGATGACCCCGGTTTACGGGCTGGCGGAAAATGCCGTTGGACTTGCTTTCCCGCCGCCCGGCCGAGGACCACTCATCGATCGCGTGGATCGCAAGGCGCTCGATCGCGACGGCATTGCACGGATCGCGGACCCAGGCGTCGAAGGCGTCATCTCATTAGTGGCCTGTGGACGGCCTCTGCCTCACCACGAAATCCGCGTCGTCGACGACGCCAGTCGCGAATTGCCGGAGCGACGGGAAGGGCGCATCCAATTTCGTGGGCCGTCGGCGACGCGAGGATATTTCCAAAATCCGGAAAAGACTGCCGCGCTCTTTGACGGCGATTGGCTCGAGACAGGCGATCGCGGCTACATCGCAGGCGGCGATATTTTCATCACCGGCCGCATCAAGGATCTGATCAAGCGCGCCGGACGCAACATCTATCCGCAGGAGCTGGAAGAAGCTGTCGGGGCGCTCGACGGGACGAGAAAGGGCTGCGTCGCGGCGTTTCCCGCGATCGATGCGCGCGCCGGGACGGAGAGGCTCATTGTCCTCGCCGAAACGCGCCTGATCGACGATACGCGCCGCGAGTCTTTGCGCAAAAGGATCAGCGAAACCTCTCAATCCTTGCTTGATCTTGCGCCGGATGAAGTCGTTCTCGTTCCGCCGCACACCATCCCGAAAACATCAAGCGGTAAAATAAGACGCTCGACCGCGCGCGTCATGTTCGAAACCGGTCAGTTACGAACGAAGGGGACGAGCCCGCAATGGCAGCTTGTGCGTATCGCCCTCTCCGGCGTCGCGCCTCGGCTACGCCGCCTCTCAGCCAATTTCGCGATCTCGGCCTACAATGCCTGTGCGTGGAGCATGCTGGCCTTGATCGGCGCCTTCGTGTGGCCATGCGTGCTGTTGACGCCAAAGCGGATATGGCGCCACCAACTTGTCGGCACGGCCGCTCGACTGTTTTTCCGCTTGATCGGATGTCCGCTTACCATCACGCGCGACGCGGCGGTCCCGCAAGAAAGCGCGATTCTTATCGCCAACCATTCAAGCTATCTTGACAGCGCCGTGCTTGTCGCAGTCTGTCCGGGAGAGCTTTCGTTCATTGCGAAGGAAGAGCTCGCGCATCAGCGCGTCGCTGGTCCCTTCTTGCGGCGTTTGGGCGCAATCTTCGTGCGGCGGACTGATCCGGCAGGCGGCGTGGCCGATGCGCGGGCCGCCTTGCAGTCAGCGCGCGCCGGCGTGCGGCTGGTCTGGTTTCCGGAAGGAACCTTTTCGCGAATGCCGGGACTGCTCGGGTTCCATATCGGCGCCTTTTCGACCGCCGCGCAATTGAGGCTCCCGGTCGCGCCAATCACCATACGCGGCACGCGCTCGATCTTGCGCAGCAATTCATGGCTGTTCAGGCGCGGCCCCATCGCCGTTCATATCGGCGCGCCGATCGAGCCCAAGGGCGACGACTTTCAGGCGGCGGTCGCATTGCGCGACGCTGCGCGCCAAAAGATATTAGAGCGCTGCGGCGAACCCGACCTTGGCCACGAACGCGTAATGGTGGCAGGGTGACGGATGCCTGTCCACAACGCCGAAATCGCCGAGATGTTCGATCAGACGGCGGAGCTCCTCGAAATCAAGGGCGACAATCCGTTCCGCACGAGAGCCTATCGCCGCGCGGCCCGCGTGCTCGAGGGCTTGCCAAAGAGCGCGGCGGCCATGCTCAGCGCGGGCGAAGACCTCGCCGAGCTTCCCGGCATCGGCCATGATCTGGCGGGCAAAATCGCCTCGATCGTCGAGACGGGCAAATTCGACGTGCTGCAGTCGCTCAAGCGCGAGCTTCCGGGCGACCTCGGCGAAATCGTCGCGATCCCCGGTCTTGGCCCGAAACGCGTCAAAGTTTTGATCGACGAACTCGGCGTCCGATCCATCGAGGACGTCCGCCGCGCCGTCAAATTGGGCCGTTTGAACGAGCTTCGCGGATTCGGCCCCAAACTCCAACAGAATATCGCGGCGGCGCTCGCCAAGCCCGTCGCCGTTAAACGCTTCAAACTGCCGTTCGCCGAAGCCGAAGCGACGGCTCTGACCGACTGGCTTCGCGCCGGCCTCGATGGCGGACAAGTCGTCGTGGCAGGAAGCTTTCGGCGCCGGCGCGACACCGTTGGCGACCTGGACGTTCTTGCAACGAGCGCGAATGCGGCCGCAGTTGGCGATAGGCTGGCGCAATATGAAAATGTCGTGCAAGTGGTCGCCCATGGTCCGACCCGAACGACCGTCGTCCTGCGCTCAGGACTTCAGGTCGACCTGCGCGTCGTAAAGGACGAAAGCTACGGCGCTGCGCTGCTCTATTTCACCGGCTCCAAGGCGCACAACATCGCCTTGCGCAATATCGCTGTCGATCGCGGCTGGAAGCTCAACGAATACGGCCTCTTCAGCAAAACGAGGTCCATCGCCGGCGCGACTGAAGCGGAAATATATAAGAAGCTCGGACTCCAATTCGTGCCGCCGGAACTGCGCGAGGATCGCGGCGAGATCGCCCTAGCGCAAAAAAATGCGCTGCCCAAACTCGTGCAATTGTCGGACATTCGCGGCGACCTCCATGTTCATTCGAATTGGAGCGATGGCGATGCGCCAATCGCCGAGATGGCGCAAACGGCGCAAGCGCGCGGCTATGAATATATGGCGCTAACCGATCACAGCCGGCGGGTGACTGTCGCTCATGGGTTGGACCGCGCGCGTTTGCTGCGTCAGATCCACGAGGTCGATCGCCTGAACGCTAAATTGCGTGGGTTCACCGTGCTGAAAGGCGTTGAAGTCGACATTCTCGCCGACGGTGAGCTCGATTTGCCGGACGACGTTTTATCGCGACTCGATCTCGTCGTCGCCGCCGTTCACTATAAATTCGATCTTCCGCGCGAAAAGCAAACCGAACGCATCATCCGCGCGCTCGACAACCGTTATGTCTCGATCCTGGCGCATCCAACGGGTCGCCTCATCGAAGAGCGGCCGCCTTATGAACTCGACATGGAGCGAGTCATGGTTGCGGCCAAGGAGCGCGGCTGTTCTTTGGAGATCAACGCCGAGCCCGATCGCCTGGACCTCACCGACCTCGCCGCGAAGGCGGCGAAAGAGATCGGCGTGGGCATCGCGATCTCAACCGACGCACATTCCATAGCAGCTCTCGCCTACATGCGTTTTGGCGTAGATCAGGCGCGTCGCGGCTGGCTGGAGCCTGACGACGTTATCAACACGCGCTCGCTGACCGAGCTGAAAAAATTGCTCAGACGATAGCCGCGCGCGACGTCATCCAACCTGCCCGCGATGGCGCAGGAAGTGATCCGCGAGCACGCAGGCCATCATCGCTTCGCCCACCGGAACGGCGCGAATGCCGACGCAGGGATCGTGACGGCCCTTCGTGACGATGTCGGTCTCTTTGCCGAAGCGATCGATCGTACGGCGCGGCGTGAGAATCGAAGACGTCGGTTTCACCGCGAAGCGCGCGACGATTGGCTGGCCGGTCGAAATGCCGCCGAGCACGCCGCCGGCGTTGTTGGATAGAAACTGCGGACCCTTCGGTCCGGCGCGCATCTCGTCGGCGTTTTCTTCGCCGGTGAGTTCCGCGGCGGCGAATCCCGCGCCGATCTCGACGCCCTTCACCGCGTTGATCGACATCATCGCCGCAGCGAGATCGGCGTCGAGCTTGCCGTAAACCGGCGCGCCCCAGCCGGCCGGAACGCCTTCCGCGATGACTTCAATCACCGCGCCGATGGACGAGCCTTCTTTACGCACGTCATCGAGATAATCCGCCCATAACCTCGTCGCGCGCGCGTCGGGGCAGAAAAGCGCATTGCGCTCGACCTCCGCCCAATCGAAATTCGCGCGATCGATCTTGTGCGGACCAACTTGCACCAGCGCGCCGCGAATCGTTACGCCGGCGATCACCTTTCGCGCGATAGCGCCGGCGGCGACCCGCGCCGCTGTTTCACGCGCCGATGAGCGCCCGCCGCCGCGATAGTCCCGCACGCCATATTTCGCGTCATAGACATAATCGGCGTGGCCGGGACGATATTTGTCGGCGATTTCTCCATAGTCCTTGGAGCGCTGGTCGGTATTTTCAATCAGGAGCGCGATTGGCGTCCCTGTCGTTACCTGTTGACCGTCGTCGTCAGCAAAAACGCCGGAAAGAATCTTCACCTCATCCGCTTCCCGCCGTTGCGTGGTGAAGCGAGACTGTCCCGGCTTGCGCTTATCGAGAAAGCCCTGGATGTCCGCCGCTTCGAGTGGAATTTTCGGCGGACATCCGTCAACGATCGCGCCGAGCGCCGGCCCATGGCTTTCGCCGAAGGTGGTCACGCGGAAAAGATGGCCAAAACTATTGTGGGACATGCGGTCTTCTAGGCCTCGCGCCGGCGCCGGTCAAACGATGCGGTCTCAGGCGCCAGCGCCATGACGCGGCGCGCGCGCGCCGTTAAGATAGGCGCATGACCCTCACCTATAAGCCCGTCGGCCCCGGCAGCCACATCTTCCTCGTCGACGGCTCTTCCTTCGTCTTTCGCGCCTATTTCCAGTCGATCCGGCAGGATGCGAAATATAATTATCGTACCGACCGGCTGCCGACCGGCGCCGTGCGGCTTTTCTGCACGAAGGTGCTCCAATTCGTGCGCGAGGGGGCGGCGGGCGTGAAGCCCACGCATCTCGCCATCATCTTTGACAAAAGCGAACATTCATTCCGCAAGGATATTTATCCGGACTACAAGGCGCATCGCTCCGAACCGCCCGAAGATCTTATTCCGCAATTTCCGCTGATGCGCGCCGCCGTGCGCGCTTTCGGCCTCACCCCGATTGAACAGGACGTCTACGAGGCCGACGATCTCATCGCTACCTATGCGACCCAGGCGCAGGCCAAGGGCGCGGATGTCCTGATCGTCTCGGCCGACAAGGATTTGATGCAGCTCGTCGGTCCCGGTGTGAGAATGTACGACCCCGCCTCAGGAACGGCCGGAACGAAAGGCGCGCGTGAAGAACGCCTCTTTGGCGAAGCCGAGGTGGTCGACTATTTCGGCGTCACGCCGGACAAGGTCGTCGATGTACAGGCGCTCGCGGGCGATTCGACCGACAATGTGCCGGGCGCGAAGGGAATCGGCGTCAAGACCGCCGCTCAGCTCATCAATGAGTACGGCGATCTCGAAACGCTGCTCGCAAAGGCGTCCAGCATCAAGCAGCCCAAACGGCGCGAAGCTTTGACCCAACCGGATGCGGTCGCGCGCATTCTTATTTCGAAGAAGCTCTGCGAACTCGTGCGCGACGCGCCTCTCGAAACGCCGCTCGAAGACCTCGGCCTTCATCAGCCGGACCCTGCGAAACTCATCGCCTTTCTGCAAGCGATGGAGTTCACCACGATCACCCGCCGAGTCGCTGAGATGTATGGGGTGCACGCGCAGGATATCGCGCCCGACCCCGATTTCGTCGGCGCTGCGGGCTGGCGTGGGCGCAATGGCGAATTCTCAGAGACCGCCGCGCCTGTTTCTGAGGCGCCTAAACCCGTCGAGAAGCAGACGAGTGACGCGCTCACGCCGGCGAGGCTCGTCTCAGCGCGCCTCGCCGAAGCGAGGACGAACAAGATCGATCGCTCTACCTATGAGACGATCACCTCGACTGAGCGTCTGGATCATTGGATCACGGAAGCCGCCAGCGCTGGACTCGTCGCCATCAATGTCGAAACGACATTGCCGGATCCGATGCGCTCCGAACTCATCGGCGTCTCTATGGCGACGGCGCCGGGACAGGCTTGTTATGTGCCGCTGCAGCATCGATCTGGCGAGTCCGCCGACCTTTTCGCCGGCGCCAATTTGGTCGAGGGACAGATTCCGATCGAGGCGGCGCTCGCGCGTCTAAAGCCGCTGCTTGAGGATCCGTCGATCCTCAAAATCGCGCATAATATGAAGCATGATTTGCTTGTCCTTTCGCGTTACGGAATCGACGTCGCGCCGATCGATGACGCGATGCTTATGTCCTACACGCTGGATTCGGGACGCAGCCCTCATGGTCTCGAAGAACTGTCGCGCCATTATCTCGACCATGACGCTTTGACCTTCGCCTCCGTCGCCGGCGCCGGCGCCGGCCGTAATTTCGTCGGTTTCGCCCGCGCTTCGCTCACAGCGGCGACAGAATATGCAGCAGAACGCGCGGATATTTCGCTGCGCCTTTGGCGCGTGTTGAAACCGCGGCTCTCGTTAGAGCGCATGACCACGGTTTACGAGACTTTGGAGCGGCCGATGGTCGCGACGCTCGCGCATATGGAACGAAGAGGCGTCACCGTCGATCGCACAATCTTGTCGCGCCTCTCCGGCGAATTTGCGCAGGACATGGCGCGTCTCGAAGCCGAAATATTCGAGCTTGCCGGCGAGAGTTTCAACCTCGGCTCGCCCAAGCAATTGGGCGACATATTATTCGGCAAGATGGGGCTGCCCGGCGCGAAAAAGACGGCCACGGGCGCCTGGTCGACGTCCGCAAGCGTTCTCGAAGACCTCGCTAGCGACGGCAATGATTTCGCGCGCCGCATTCTAGACTGGCGACAGGTCTCGAAACTCAAGAGCACTTACGCCGACGCCCTGCCCGGCTATATCAATGCTGACACCGGCCGCGTGCACACGAGCTATGCGCTCGCTGCGACGACGACGGCGCGGCTCTCTTCATCAGAGCCGAATCTTCAGAACATCCCCGTGCGCAATGAGGCGGGACGCAAAATCCGCAGAGCCTTTATCTCGGCGCCCGGCCGCGTGCTGATTTCTGCGGATTATTCGCAGATCGAGCTGCGGCTGCTCGCCCACATCGCCGACATTCCTCAGCTCAGACGCGCCTTCGCCGAAGGCCTAGACATTCACGCGATGACGGCCAGTGAAATGTTCAATGTGCCAATCAAGGACATGCCGCCCGAAACACGCCGCCGCGCAAAAGCGATCAACTTCGGCATCATTTATGGCATCTCCGCTTTCGGACTCGCCAATCAGCTGAGCATCCCGCGTGAAGAGGCGAGCGCCTATATCAAGCGTTATTTCGAACGTTTTCCCGGCATTCGCGATTACATGGATTCAACCCGCAAAACCGTGCGCGAGAAGGGAGAAGTCTCGACGATCTTCGGCCGCGTTTATCACTTCCCTGGCATCGGCTCCGCCAATGCTTCAGATCGCGCCTTCTACGAGCGCGCGGCGATCAATGCGCCGATCCAGGGCGCGGCCGCCGATATCATCCGTCGCGCCATGATACGGATGGATGACGCGCTCGCGTCCGCCGGCCTCTCGGCGCAAATGCTTCTGCAAGTGCATGACGAGCTTGTGTTCGAAGCGCCGATCAATGAAGCCGAGGCGACGATCGAAGTCGCGCGCCGCGTGATGGAGCAGGCGCCCTCACCTGCCGTTCACCTAACAGTGCCGCTGAAAGTCGATGCGCGCGCCGCCGCCAATTGGGACGAGGCGCACTGATGCTCAGAGCCCCGGGTCGTCTCCGCTCTGCGTTTCTCCGGCCGTGAGGCCAAAGTTCAATCGCGTCCAAAACCGCTCGTGGAAATAATAGAGCGCGAACATCGCGAGCAGCTCAACGCCGGTGATTTCGGCGGCAAGCTCTGCGTTTTGGACAAAGGCGTAAGTGATCAGGAAGATCGAAACGCTTGCCGGCAAGAGCCAGGACAGCGCTTTCGCGAGGCTGCGCGTCGGACTCGGTCGAAATGACTCGCGCACAAGCGGCAAGCCTTCCATAGAAGCGTAGCTCAGCTCCGTCAGCGGCGGCGCGGCGCGGCCGGCCGATGCAGCGACCGCTTTGACCATGCCGACCGCCACAGTTTCATTGGTGATGCGGTCGATGAGAATGAATCCGCCAGTTTCACGGTTCTCGATATAGGGGTCGCAGGCGATCACGGTCTCGACCGATAGGCGCGCATCGCCGATTTCGTTGAAGTCGAGACTCGAACCCTCGGGGAGCGGTTGCGGCAGACCTGTTTCGATATCGATGCGCGCATCGACCTCGGTTACGGCGGCTGGCGCAGTCTTCGTCCCGAGCTTCAACAAATAGCTCTTGCCGAGGAGGAGAGGCTCGCGCACAAGCCATAGCAACTTCGCTTCGAGACGATCTCCGATTTTCGCTGGCGAGACCGGCGAACACAAGAGATCGCCTCGCGAGATATCGATTTCTTCAGAAAGAGTCAGCGTCACTGACTGACCGGACAGCGCGCTTTCGAGATCGCCGTCAAATGTGGCAATTCTCGCGACACGCGTATCCCGCCCTGAGGGCAGAACGCGGACAATGTCCCCCGGCTGAATATTGCCGCCGCTGATGAAGCCGGAAAAGCCGCGAAAGTCGAGATTGGGTCGATTTACCCATTGCACGGGCATGCGAAAGGGCGCGATCTGCATCACATCTTCGACCGCGACGCCCTCAAGATAGGAGAGTAGCGGCGGGCCTTGATGCCAAGACATATTGGCGCTGCCGTGGACGAGATTGTCCCCATCCTTCGCGACAAGCGGCGCGACATAGATGGAGGCGAAGCGAAGATTATTGGCGAATGCGCGAAAATCCGCTTCGATCTTGCGGAAGACCTCTTCGCTGTAGCCGACGAGATCCATCTTGTTGACGGCGACGACGACGTGACGCACGCCGAACATCGAGGTGATGACGCTGTGCCGGCGCGTTTGCGGCAAAATGCCCTTGCGCGCATCGACAAGCAGAATGGCGAGATCGGCGGTCGAGGCGCCGACCGCCATGTTGCGCGTGTATTGCTCGTGCCCCGGCGTATCGGCGACGATGAATTTGCGCTTTTCCGTCGCAAAATAGCGATAGGCGACGTCAATCGTGATGCCCTGCTCGCGCTCTGCGGCGAGCCCGTCGACGAGCAAGGCGAAATCGAGCGCTTCGCCTTGAGTGCCATGCTTCTTCGAGTCGCTTTCGAGCGCTGCGATAATGTCATCGGGCGCAAGATCGGCGTCGTAGAGCAAACGCCCGATCAGCGTTGATTTGCCATCATCGACCGAGCCGCAGGTGATGAACCGCAGGAGCGGCTTTTCGCCGACCAGCCGGGCAGGCGCGCGCGACGGCAATACGGTGGCGACGGCGCCGTGCATTAAAAATATCCTTCCTGCTTTTTTTGCTCCATTGAGCTGGAGCCGTCGTGGTCGATCAGCCGTCCTTGGCGCTCCGAGGAGCGGCTCTCGCGCATTTCCGCAATGATCTCGTCGAGACTAGCGGCGTCGCTTTCTATGCCGCCCGTCAACGGGTAACAGCCGAGCGTGCGAAAGCGCACCATTTTATGTTCGATCGACTCGCCGGGCGCGAGCTTCATGCGATCATCATCGACCATGATAAGCGTGCCGCCGCGGCGCACGACAGGCCTTTCTTTGGCGAAATAGAGCGGAACGACAGGAATGTTCTCGCGCGCGACGTAGTCCCAGATGTCCGCCTCGGTCCAATTGGACATTGGGAAAACCCGCAAGCTTTCGCCCGGCGCCTTTCGCGTATTGTAGAGACGCCAGAATTCCGGGCGCTGATTCTTCGGGTCCCAGCGGTGCTGCGCCGTGCGAAATGACAGCACACGCTCCTTGGCGCGCGACTTTTCCTCGTCGCGACGCGCGCCGCCGAAAGCCGCGTCGAAGCTGTATTTGTCCAACGCCTGCTTCAGCGCCTCGGTCTTCATAATCTCGGTATGAAGCTTCGAGCCGTGAACAAAGGGGCTGATGTTCATCTCAATCCCTTTGGGATTGATATATTCGATGAGTTCGACCCCAAGCTCCTTCACGCGACGATCACGAAATTCGATCATCTCGCGAAATTTCCATGTCGTATTGACATGGAGCAATGGAAACGGCGGCTTCGACGGATAAAAGGCCTTCATGGCGATGTGCAGCATCGCCGCAGAGTCCTTGCCGATGGAATAGAGCATCACCGGCCGTTCGCATTCGGCGACGGTCTCGCGCATGATATGGATGCTCTCGGCCTCGAGTCGATCGAGATGGCCGAGCGGCCGCGCCGCGAGCGCCGTCATTGGTCCGCCTCTTGCGGCGCCCCGCGACGCAACACGCCGTCTTCACCGACGTGAAGGCCGCATTCCTTCTTATTGTCCTCTTCCCACCACCAGCGGCCAGCGCGCTCGCTTTCGCCGGGAAGCACCGCGCGCGTGCATGGGGCGCAGCCGATCGACAGAAAGCCCTTGGCGTGAAGCTCGTTGATGGGCACTGAAAACTCCTCAACCGCCGCAACGACCGCGTCGCGCGTGTAATCTGCAAGCGGATTAAGCTTGAGCAGCCTGTGGGTCTCATCAAAGGCGATAATTGGCGCCTCGGCGCGCGCCTGCGACTGGTCCGCCCGAAGCCCCGTCACCCAGCCTGAAACGCCGGCAAGCAGCCGCGACAGCGGTTCGACCTTGCGCACATGACAGCAGGCCTTGCGCGCCTCAACGGAGTTATAGAAGCCGTTGATTCCCTGATCTTCGATCAGCGCTTCAAGCGGCGCAGCCTGCGGGTAGACCGCCCGAATGCGTCGCGCATAACGCGCTTCCGTACGCTCCCATAGCTCATAGGTTTCTGGAAACAGCCGCCCCGTGTCGATCGTCGCGACGTCGATATCGAGTCCCTGGGTAAAGATCGAATGCGTGATGAGCTGATCCTCTATCCCGAAACTCGTGGTGAACACGATCCGGCCGGGAATGAACTCGCGCACCAGCACCAAACGATGATCGAGATCGAGCGGCGCCAAACGCGGCGCCAGCGTTTCAGCGATGGAAGGTTTCATGAGCGCGCGGCCCTCCTGCGGGCCTCGAGAATCGATCCGCGCCCCGTATAACCGCGCTGATAGCTCATCGAATAAGCGTCGAGCGCGGCGCACCACTGTCCTTCATCCTGGCGTTCCGCGAGATCTTCAGGAATTTCGATCGTATCGAAGCCGCAGCCGATCGCATGGGAATATTGATCAGCGACAAGCCGCCCGCTCGCGCGCAGCTCGCCTTTAAATCCGGCGCGCCGCAGAAGGCGCGCGAGGGAGAAGCCGCGACCATCGGAGAAGGCCGGAAAGGAGATCAAGATAAGCTGAAGTCGCGGCAACGCCTGAATGAGCGACGAAGGCTCGGTCGTGTTCGGAACGATCACGCCGAGCGCTGATTCCGTCCCGAGAACCTCCAAGGCATGTTCAAGCCGTGGCAGCGACACGATGACCCTGCCGGTCTTTGGCAGCGCTTCCTCGTCGGCGAGGCGGCGCCATGCATCTTCGACGAAACGGCCTTCAGATATCAGCGCCATCTTCGCCCTCCCGACGCAAGACGTCTTTGAACCGCACATGACCGATGCGGCGCCAGGTGTCGATGAACGCCTCCCCCTCCTCGCGTTCGGCGAGATAGAAATCGACGAGATGTTCGATGACGTCCGGGACCTGGTCCGCAGTGACCCCGGGTCCAAGGATTTCGCCGATCGAAGCAGAAAAGGTCGGATCGCCGCCGAGCGTGATCTGATATGACTCTTGGCCTTTCTTCTCCAGGCCGAGAATGCCTATCGCGCCGACGTGGTGATGACCGCAGGCGTTGATGCAGCCCGAAATCTTAATGCCGAGCTTGCCGATGCGCCTCTGCCTTGACATGTCTGCGAAACGCTTCGAGATCGCCTGCGCGATAGGAATCGAACGCGCAGTCGCGAGCGAACAGTAATCGAGACCCGGGCATGAGATGATGTCCGAGACGAGGCCGGCGTTCGCCGTCGCAAGACCAGCTGGCTCAAGCAGCCGCCAAAGCGCAAAAAGATCGTCCTGCTTCACATGCGGCAGGATAATGTTTTGCTCATGGCTGACGCGCATTTCGCCGAAGCCAAAGCGCTCGCTTGCGTCGGCGAGGACGCGCATCTGTTCGGACGTGGCGTCGCCGGGAATGCCGCCAATGGGCTTTAATGAAACCGTGACGATGGCGTAGCCAGGTATCTTGTGCGCGCTGACGTTGACATCAACGAAATTGGCGAAAGCCGGCGTCTCCAGTTTCGCAGTTCGAAGCGCGGAAGACGTCTCCGGCAGCGTTTCATAAGGCGGCGGCGCAAAAAAAGACGCGATGCGCTCAAACTCGGCGGGATCGTGTGAAAAAACCGAGCGGTCCATTGCCGCAAATTCGGCTTCAACCGCAGCGCGGATTTCGTCAATCCCTTTCTCGTGGATGAGAATTTTTATGCGCGCTTTGTATTTGTTGTCACGCCTGCCGAAGCGGTTGTAGACGCGCATGATCGCTTCAAGAAAGGCGAGCAAATCTTCCCGCGGCACGAAGTCGCCCACAACCTTGCCGACAAAGGGCGAACGCCCAAGGCCGCCGCCGACGACGACCTGATAGCCAATCTCGCCTCTTTCGTTCCTGAGAATACGCAGACCGACGTCATGCACCATGATCGCGGCGCGGTCGTGTTCTGCGCCCGTCACCGCAATCTTGAATTTGCGCGGCAGGAATGAAAACTCTGGATGCAGACTCGACCATTGGCGGAGAAATTCAGCCGTCGGGCGCGGATCTTCGATCTCATCCGGCGCGACGCCGGCGAAATGGTCTGCCGTTACATTGCGGATGCAGTTGCCGGACGTCTGGATCGCGTGCATCTCGACGTCGGCAAGCGCTTCGAGGATGTCTGGCGTGTCGACGAGCTTCGGCCAGTTGTACTGCAGATTTTGGCGCGTGGTGAAATGGCCGTAACCCTTGTCCCATCTGTCAGCGATATCGGCGAGCCGGCGCATCTGGCGCGCCGTCAGCGTGCCATAGGGAATAGCGACGCGCAGCATATAGGCGTGGAGCTGCAGATAGAGTCCATTCATCAACCGGAACGGGCGGAACTCCTCTTCCGTCAGCGCGCCGGAAAGCCGCCGCAGCACCTGTTCGCGAAATTCCGCGACGCGTTCGCGCACGAAGGCCGCGTCATATTCGTCGTAGCGATAAGTCGTCACCGGCGCATTGGGCCGCTGCGCCACGCGCAAATCAACCGCCGTCATGCCGCGCTCCCGGGCAACTGCTGTTTGCCGAGATCGAGGCGCACGCTCGGCCCCTTCACGCGCATCCTTTCACGATAATGCAATGGCGTCGGCGCGCCATCCCTGCCGATCTCGACGTCGGCGAGATAGACGTCGACCACTCGATTGGCGGAAACGTCGCGCTTGCCCGCCGCTTCGAGCGCCGCCGCCTCCTCAGCATTCTGCGCCACGCGCGCGCGGCAATGGTCGCGCTCCCAGCCCGACTGGCCGAGAAACACCACTTCGCCATCCGCCAAATTGGAGGCGATGAGGATCTGCGGATGTTTGAAGACGGCCATCACGTTTCCTGCGCGAGCTTCAGTCGAAGGCCGTTCATTTCATCAGACCAGATGATTTGGCAGGAGAGACGCGAATTTTCATAAAGCATCGGCAATTCATCGAGCTTTTCAATTTCTTCTTCCCGCGGCGGCGGCACGCGGCCGGCCCAATCTGCGTCGAGGATGACGTGGCATTCCGCGCATGCGAGCGCGCCCCCACAGGTGTTCTCCATGCTGACGCCATGGTCGCGCAATATCTCCATCAGCCGCCAGCCTTCGACGGCCTCGAGTTCATGGACCACGCCGTCGCGGTCCTCCACGTGCAGAGTCGCTAGACCTTGCTGCGACGATGATTCGGCGGGCCGCTGCGCCACTATGTTCCCGATGTTGCTCATGTTCTTAACGCGCAGACTGGTCCACGCCGGCTGCCCACCCCGGACGTTCTGTATTTCGAACGCATAAACCTGCAAAACGCACGAATGTCAATTTACGTTCCAGTTACGGAGCATATTAATAATAACATAAATATCATGTTATTTATCGCGTCACAATTGCAGCGCCATCGAGGATTAGCTGAATCGGAGCATGACAAGCGCCGAAAACCATGTTTGTTAAATGTACTTGTCTCCTTCATAAGCAGCGGCGCAGCGCGAATCCGATAGGGGAGCACCCATGGTCAAGAAACCGGTTAAAATCACCAGGGAAGCGCCAGCCAAACGACATGCCCCAAGTCGAGCTCAAACGGCTAAGACTCCGGTCGCAGCTCAAACGGCTAAGACTCCGGTGGCCGCTCCAAAAGGCGCCGCCCGGCCGGCGGTCATCGTCGTGGGCGCGGACAAAGGCGGGGTCGGCAAGACCACGATCGCCAGAGCGATCCTCGATTTTCTTTCGCTCAACGACATCCATGCGCGCGCCTTCGACACCGAGACGCCGCGCGGGACGCTTCATCGTTTTCACCCCGACCACACGATGATCGTCGATCTGACCGAGCCGGCGGACCAGATGAAGATCATCGACACGCTGAATTCGTCGCAGGCCAAAGTCAGCGTCATCGACGTGCGCGCCGGCGGGTTAAGTCCGGCGCTTCAGGCTCTCGACGAGATCGGGTTCTTCGACGCGGTGAAAGGCGGCGAGTTCCGCTTCATCCTGCTGCATGTCATCGGACCCTCGATCTCCTCGCTGGAGGAAATCGCCGAAATTGCGCCTTACGTTGCGGAGGCCAACTACTTCATGGTGAAAAATCACGTCAACGACACGACCTTCTTCGAGTGGGATCCTCAAACGCACGCCAAATATTTCGAGGATGTCGTCACGTCAGGCGAGATCACCATCCCCAAGCTCAGCGAACTCGCTTACGAGCAGGTCGAACTCTGCGGGGCGCCTTTTTCAACCTTCGTCGCCAATCAGGATGCGCAGGGCCGCGCGGCAGAACATTCCTTCGTGCTGCGCGGCTATGTTCGGACCTGGCTGGCGCGGGTCGCGGACGAATTCGAAAGAGTAGGCCTACTCGAACTCCTCGACGAGAAGAGGCGATAAAGGACCGAGACGACGGCGCACCTTGTCTACGCGAAGACCACATGATGCGCCGCACGCTCGTTTTCTTCGTTTGCTCGCCGCATTCGCGAACAGGCGTGACGACGGCGGCGCGTCTGCTGACCGATTATTATCTATCGCGCAATGTCCGCGTGGAGGGATTCGACACGGCTTCCCGCGAGCCGCTCTATGCGCTGTTCTTTCCTGAAAGGACGCGCGTTGTCGACCTTGACGAGGTCAAGGGACAAATCTCGCTCTTCGACAGCCTTCTCGTCGCCGACGAAAGACCAAAGATCGTCGACGTCTGGCACCGCTCTTATGAACGCCTGTTCGCAACGATTGCTGAAATCGGCTTTCTGGAAGAAGCGCGAAGGCTCGACGTGGAGCCGATCGTGCTCTTTCAGACAGACGTCACGGAGAGCGCGGCGAATAGCGCGCTCGTCCTGAAGACCACTTGGCCTGATCTGACGATGAGCGTCATTCACAATCGCGGCGCGTCGCCGCTTGGCCGGAACGCGCTAACAATCCTTGCGCGCTATCCAACGAGCGGCAAATTCGTGATCCCCCGCCTTGAGGCGCCGATGGCTCGAGCGCTCGACGACGTCGAACTGTCATTATCCCGCTTCATGAGCGAGCCGCCGCCAGGAATGTCCCTCGTGGTTCGCGCCGCGCTCAAAGCCTGGCTCTTGCCGATCTTCACCCAGTTTCAAAGCTTCGAACTGCGGCTGGAGCTGCAATCGAGCGAATTTCTTCGTTAACGGCGGCGCGATGGAATACCGCAAACTCAGAAACACCGATCTTTCAGTCTCAGCAATCTGTCTCGGCTCGATGACTTGGGGACAGCAGAACAGCGAAGCGGAAGGTCACGCCCAACTGGACTATGCCCTCGATTGCGGCGTCAATTTTGTCGACACAGCGGAAATCTATTCGATTCCGCCACGGCGAGAGACTCAAGGGGCGACCGAACGCATCATTGGGAGTTGGCTTGCCGCGCGCAAGAACCGGGACAAGGTTATCATCGCGACCAAGGTCGCCGGGCGCGGCGACGCCAATTGGTTGCGTCCCGGAGACGCCGGAACCGTTCTCGACGCCAAGAACATCGGCTATGCGGTCGAAGGCTCGCTCAAGCGGCTCAAGACCGACTACATCGATCTTTATCAATTGCATTGGCCGGATCGCTCGCTGCCGCTTTGGGGCGCGGGCGGCACGACCTATCGGCGACCGACGCGGCGCGGCGAAGTTCCAATCGAAGAGACGCTGGAAGCGCTCGCGCGGCTGGTCGAAGCCGGGAAGGTTCGTCACATCGGCCTTTCCAATGAAACGCCATGGGGCGTCGCGCGTTTCCTGCGCGCCGCCGAACTCGGCCACGGGCCGCGCGTCGTTTCGATTCAAAACGCCTATAATCTCGTCAACCGCACGTTCGAAATGGGCTTAGCCGAATTCGCCGAACGCGACCACGTCGGTTTGCTCGCCTATTCGCCGCTCGCCCAAGGCTATCTCACCGGCAAATATCAGGGCGGCGCGCGACCTGCCGGCGCGCGCACGACGTTGTTCGAGCGCGCGCAGCGTTACGAGAAGCCGGAAGTCGAACAGGCCGTCGACGCTTATCTAAATCTCGCGCGGGACCTTGGCGTCGATCCGGCGCAGCTCGCAATCGCTTTCGTGACCTCGCGGCCCTTCGTGACCTCAAACATCATCGGCGCCACGACAATGGAGCAGCTCAAGACCGACCTTGCTTCGATGGAGTTCAGGGTCACGTCTGAAATCGAGCGGCGCATCGACGCGATCCATGCGCTGCACAGCAACCCAGCGCCATGATTCAGGGCGCCCGTTTTCTGCAAGAAAGATAACGGGAAGCATGGCGCCTGATGGTCAGGCGTGTCCCGCGTTCGTCGACAGCCGTTCCGGATCGACGCCGATCGAGCGCAAGGCGCGCGCATATTTGGTCTCGAGTTCGCCGTCGAACAGCAAGCCAGGATCGGCGGGACAGTTCAGCCAACCGTTGCGCTGTATCTCTTCTTCGAGCTGACCTGCGTCCCAGCCCGCATAGCCGAGCGCGAGCAGCGCCCGGTCGGGGCCGCGCCCCGCCGCGATCGCACGCAAAATGTCGATGGTTGCGGTGAGAGACACGCCGTCGTCGATCGGCAACGTCGAATTATCGAGGAAGAAATCGGGCGAGTGCAGCACAAAACCGCGGTCGGTCTGCACCGGTCCGCCCGAAAGCACCTGGATGTCTTCGGCGCGGCTCGGCAGACTGATGCGCTCTTGGGGAGCGATCACCTGAAGCTGCACCAGGAGATCCGGAAAATTGCGAACGCGGGCCGGTTGGTTTACCACGATGCCCATCGCGCCTTCTTCGGAATGGGCGCAGAGATAGATCACCGACCGCGCGAAGCGCTGATCCAACATGCTCGGCATTGCGATCAGCAATTGGCCGTCGAGATAGCGCCGCCCAGCAGGACGACTGCTGCGGCGCTCGTTCACCCTCGCCGCGAAATCTTGCTTCTTACCGGCTGGCCTCATAGGGTCATGCTACGCTCGCCGAGCCCTGAGGACAAGCGGCGCAAAACTATGTAACTGACTGCCTTCACTAGAGGACGAACCGCCGCAAACCATGATGCGTGTAAAACTGTTTGTCGTCGCGACGCTAGCCGTAGCGCTCGCACAGGGTTATCCGACGAAGACGGCCGCCGAGAGCGCCGTGTTTGCTTCCGCTATCGTTAAGGGCTCGGCCTCGCGCGCTCGGCTCCTATCCGCCGGGCCTCCACAAGCAGGCGCCTACCACGCAGCGGTCGAGATCACACTCGATCCAGAGACAATCACCTACTGGCGCCAACCGGGCGAGGCGGGCTCGGCGCCCGCATTCGACTTTTCGAAGTCCGTCAATGTCGCCGTGGTCGAGCCGTCCTTTCCGGCGCCAAAGCATATCGACGAGGCCGGGACCGTCGTCGCCGGCTATGACTCGCGCGTGCTTTTGCCTTTGAGGGTGACGCCGCGTGATCCGAACGCGCCAGTGACGCTCAATCTCGTGCTCGACTACGCCTCATGCGGGAAGATTTGTCTGCCGGCGCGCGCCGAACTGTCTTTGGAGTTGCCGCGCGTCGGCGCCTCGCCTCACGCCGCAGCGATCGCCGAGGCGGAAAGGCTTGTGCCAAAGAAGCTTACCGCGGACGAAGCGAAAAAGCGCTTCTCGCTGTCGCGCAACGGCGCGGAGGGGTCATGGCGATTGCGTTATCTCGGACCTGGCAAGGCGAAGGACCTCTTTGCGGAAGCAAAGGAGCCTCTTTTCATTGAGAGCACGCGCGCCGGAGAGGGCTTCGAGCTTAAGCTCTTTTCTGGCGACGCCCCGGCTAAGGCCGCCGATGCGACGCTTACGATCGTCACCGACGGCGGCGCGTTCGAAGCCCCGGCGCGGCTGGAGTAGCGCGCCTCTCTTCGCTCATTCTACTTTAGCGTCAATTGGCTCTTGCGCCGCAGCTTCATGGTCGAGCTTGGGCGTGCGCTTAAATGTCGATTTCCGTCCGCGCAAAGTCTGCAAAATCTTCGCGCCATTGGCGAAGGCGAGATAGATCATCAGCGGCGGAATGGACGCGACCGTCTTAACATAGTCGACGATGGTCCCCCGCCTTAACGCCAGGTATGGCGGAAGCGTGACGCCGAGCGCCACCAGCAGGGTCATGATCCCGATAATCTCCAACATGTCCGCGTAGGGCGCGAGAGACCCGTGCAGGATCGCGCCAAGAACAAGCGCGATGAACCCGACGGCGGCTGTCGGGAAGAAAATCTGATGGGCGATAAGGGAGATCGCCATCACGCGACGCGTCAGACTCCATGGCGAACGCCAGATCGGCAAGACGGTCCTTTGCGCGACCTGCACGAAACCATTTGACCAGCGCCTCTGTTGACGTCTGAAATCGCGAATTCCCTCCGGCACCTGACCCGGAATCGGCGGCTCCGACACAAACAGCCCATGCCACCCATTGAGCGCCGCGCGAACGGTAAGATCGAGGTCCTCGCACAGCGAATAATCCGACCAGCCGCCGGCGTCGTCGATCGTGGCGCGCCGCCAGATGCCGCCCGTGCCGTTGAATTGAAAGAGCCAGCCCGCATGTGCCCGCGAGCGCTGCTCGACGAGGTAATGTCCGTCCTGCACGAGACCCTGCGCACGCGTCAGCCAGTTCTTCTCGAAGTTCTGGAACTCGCAGCGTGACTGCACGAATCCGACGTGATCGTCGGTGAGAAAAAGCGGAACCGTCCGCTTCAGCCAATTGGGCGGCGGACGGAAGTCGGCGTCGAGCATCGCGACGAAGGGTTCGTCCGTGATCGTGAGGCCGTGCGCGCAAGCGCCGGCTTTGAATCCCGAGCGGTCGGACCGCCGCACATGGTCGATAACGGCGCCGCCGGCGCGAAGTTCTTCCGCCACCACATCGGCGCGCGCGCTCGTCTCGTCAGTCGAATCGTCGAGAAGCTGAATGCGCAGCTTATCTTTGGGCCAGTCGAGAAGCGCGACGCAGCGCAACGATTGTTCGGTTACGAGCGGCTCGTTGAATACCGGAATTTGCAGCAGGACCCGCGGCAACTGCGAGTCAGGCGTCGCGGGCGCTTCCGAATCTCGCACGCCACGCAGCTGGTCGTAACAGAAACGGCCGATGACGATCAAATAGCCAATACCGATTACAACCATGATCGAAGCGCAGACAATCGTGATCGCATCGAAGATGAATTGAAAAAGCCCCAGCACCAAACGGCCTATCCTTCTTCATGCGGAACCGGCGAGGGTTTTGCCCCCGTGCGCGCGTTCACGCTGCTCTTTGCCCAGACCACGCGGTCGGTGACCCAGGCGTTCAACCAGACCGCCAGCATCGTCGCCTCGCGGACCACAAAGACCGCAGGCGCAGCCCAAGATAACTGCCATCCTTTGGCCATGGAAAGCAATGTTTCGAGCGTAAACCACACAATAAGCGTCGCCGACGCCGCGACGAGAGGCGCGAGGCCGACGAGAGGCGCCGCGAGGGCCGAAGCGATAACCGCCGGAAGCGCTTGGCATATCGGCTCGGCGAGAAAGGAAATGAGTTCGTCGTTTCGGCGAATGACGCTCCAACGCAATTGCCGATGATAAACATCCGCAAAGTTGCGAACGCCAAGCTCCTGCCGGACAGGCCTGTGGGAAAAGACCGGCCTCTTGCCAATCCGCCGCATCGCCTTCGCCAAGGCGTTGTCTTCCCCCACCGTATGGGAAATCGCGTCGAAGCCGCCCGCACGCAGGAAATCCGATCGCCTGAACAGCATAATTTTCCCCACGCCGTGCCCCTGCCCTAACGCCGAGGCGAGAAACAGCATGCGCGCATGCGGTCCGTTGATGATCGCCGCCTCGACATGAGCGGCAAAATTTTCGAGCCGCGCGCAATATGGGATGGCGCAGACGAGCCCCACATCGTCCGTCAGTTCCCGCATGTGTTGCGCCAACGCATCCGGCTCAAGCAGCACATTCGCGTCCTTCATGAAGATGACATCGTGTGACGCCTGTATGAAGGGCGCGTAAAGATTATCGACCTTCGGACTGACCGCGAATTTCGCGGTCGAAAGAACGACCCGCGAAGGCACGGTCGGATGACGTGCAAGAATGGCGCGCATGCGCTGGACGGCTGGCGCATCGAGGTCGGTTGACGACACCGTCACATCGAAATCGCGATAGTGCTGCGTAAGCGCAGACTCTTGCGTGCGATCAAATTGGTCGTCAATCAGCTTGACCGGGAGAACCACGGAAACTGGCGGCTGATCTCGTCGCGTGGCGCGGCGGACCGCGAGCCAGGGTTGTGCGATGGTCGCCGCGATTGAGACGACAAGCAAAACGAAGGCGATGATCCAGTAGACGCCCGCGACCCAGGCGAGAATAGCTAGGGCCGTCACGAGATCTCTCGCTCCGGCGTCTCCGGCACTTCTGCAGGAAACTGGCGCATGATGCCATCGACGACAGCGGGCGGCAACAGAGCGAAGAAGCGCATCGCCGCATACATGAAGAGCGGGAAAGCGATCACCGGACGCCGGCGCTCCAGCCCGCGCTTGATGATCAGAGCGGCGCGCTCGTCCGACATGGCGCCGGGCTGCCAGGATTCGGCGCCCGCCGACATGGACGTCTTTACGATGGTGCGTGCCGAAAAGGGCGTCTTCACGATGGTGCGCGCCGACATTGGCGTTTTCACATAACCGGGCACGATCAGCGCGACATGCACGCCGTAGGCCGCGAGTTGGCCGCGCAGGCTGTCCGCCCACATGTGAACGCACGCCTTCGCCGCACAATAGGCCGGCGAATGGGGCAGCGCGCGCACGCCGGCCATCGATCCGACGATGGCGATCCTGCCGCTCTTTCGGGCGCACATCGGCAGGATCGCAGGCTCGACGGTGTTGAAGACTCCCTCGACGTTGATCTTGAGCATCGCCCGGACCGCCTCGGGGGTTTCGAGGAGTTGGCCGGGCGAAAGGCCCGTCGCGACCCCGGCGTTTGCGACGAGAATGTCGATCGGGCGTTTTTCATGCGCAGATTGAATGATCCGCGCCATGGATTCGCGATCGCGAACGTCGGCGATATGAGTCTCCGCCTCTTGCGCGCCGGCCGCGAGACAAGCGCGCGCTGCGGCTTCGAGCCGCTCAGCGTCGCGGCCGAGCAAGACAAGGCTCGCGCCTTCGCGGGCGTATGCGACCGCCAACGCGCGTCCAATGCCGCTGGAGGCCCCCGTGATGAAGACACGAACGGCGCTCTTAGCCATGTGAAAGCCCCGTCCGGAAGTTCATGCGCCCACCTTTGGCCGCAGAGTCGCTTCGCCAATGATGCCCGGAGCTCGCGCAGCGCCATAAGCGGTCAGACGAACAAAAATCTCATCATCCGTCGCTCGTAAAACGCGCCCCGACAGCCTAACAGTGTCGCCGCGCAGAATCGGTTGCACAAACCTTCCGGCAAGCGAAGAGATGATGAGATCGTCGCGCCACGCTCTCAGCATCGGTTCAAAGGCGGCAAGAAGCTTCATCCCGTGCACCGGCGGCGCGGGAAAACCGATCGCCGCCGCCACCGCATCATCGAGATGCAGCGGATTGGCGTCCCCCGAAACTTCGGCGTAGCGCGCGAGCGAAGGCGCGTCGAACGGGCCGATGACGGTCTCGGGAATTGTGTCGCCGACTTTGATGTCGCCGCTCACGACACGCTCCCAAATCCAGCGCGCGGCACGAGCCGCAACATTGTTTCGACTCGAGCGCAAGTCTCTCCGTCTGACGTTGCGACCGTCGCCACCATCGTCAGACGCGGCGGCGTTTCCTCACGGCTTACAGTGACGCTAAAATCATAGCTCTCTCCGGCAACGAGAGGCGCGTCATAGGAGAAGCTCTGAGACTCATGCACCGGCACGACATCGAGATCATCGCAGAGGTCGCGTACGACCGAAAAAAGCGAGGGCTCGGCGAGCCAGATCGCAGGATAGGCGAGCGGAACGGTCTCCACGTCCCCTCCGGTTTCGCGCGCATAAGCTGCAGCGCGCGCTGGATCGACGCGCAGCCGAAAAGGCCCGAGCGCGAGCGGCGGCTCAAGCGGCATGGCGCACGATCAACACGGCGTTGATCCCCCCGAAAGCGAATGAATTCGACATGGCGGCGTCGATCTTATGCTTACGCGCGACATTCGGAACAACGTCAAGCGGGCACTTGGGGTCCGGCTCCAGGAAGTTGATGGTGGGGGGCGCGATCTGTTCGCGCAGCGCGTTGATGGTGATCGCGAGCTCCAGCCCGCCGCTCGCGCCAAGCGCATGGCCGTGGATGGGCTTTGTCGACGAGACCGGCACGACCCGTCCATAGTCGCCAAACACGCGCAGAATGGCTTCGGCTTCGGTGATGTCATTGGCGTGAGTCGCGGTGCCATGCGCGTTTATGTAGTGAATCTCCCGCGGTTCCATTCCTGCATCCTCGAGCGCCAAGGCGATCGAGTTCGACGCGCCTTCAAGGTCGGGCCGCACCGGATCCTTGGCGTCGCTGGTTGTGCCGTAGCCGGCAAGTTCACATAGAGGCTCGTGGCCGCGCGCACGGGCCGATTCTTCGGTTTCAAGAATAAAAACCGCCGCGCCTTCGCCAAGCGACATGCCGTTGCGGCCTTTGGAGAAGGGGCGGCACAAATTCGGGGTCATCACGCGAAGGCCTTCCCACGCGCGGATCGTCGCATTGATGACGCAAGCCTCGGCGCCGCCGACGATCGCCTTGTCCACAAGGCCCTGTCTGATCATCTGCATGCCGAGTCCGATCGCCTGCGACGCCGACGAGCAGGCGCTGCCGACTGCGAATGTCGGACCAAGGCAGGAATAACGCATGCCTATCGTCGCGGGCGCTGCGCTGGGGATGAGCTTCGGGACGCTCAACATCTCGGGGCGCGTTCCTTCGACATAATATCGATAGATGCCGTCCTCGATCGTGGTCATGCCGCCGATGCCGGAGCCGATGATCACAGCGGTCTTTGGCCCAGCGATATCTTTGCGTTCAAATCCTGCCTGCGCCATCGCTTCGTCGGCCGCGACGATGCAAAACTGCGTAAAGGGATCGCAGAAGGGAAGAACGTCGGGCTCGATGTATTCGGCCGGAACGAAATCCGGCACCTGAGCCGCAATTTTGATGCGGCCGTCATAAGGGCGTTCAGTCTTGAGCGGACGAATCTGCGCTACGCCGTCGCGCGCAGCTTCCCAGAGCTTTTGCGCGCTGACGCCCGAGGCGCAAACCGCGCCCATGCCGGAAATAACGACGCGCCGCCCCTCGGGGCGCGCTCGCGAGAACGCCATTTACTGCTTCTCGCGTTCTTTCTGAATGTGGTCTGCGATCGCCTCGATCAAGCTCTTGACGTCTTTGGCTTCTTGCAGCGACCCGTCCATCGGGATGTAGACGTTGAACTTCTCCTCAAGCGCCGTGAGAATCATAACGATGTCCACGGATTTGAGGTCGAGGCTCTCAATCGTCGCGTCAGGAGTGATCTTGCTTTTGTCGACCATGCCTTCCGCCGCGATCACCTCGACGATCTCGTCGACGAGCTGGCTCTTTTCCTGAACATTGTCTGTCACGAGTTCCTCCGTTTCAGGGGTCTTCGCCGCCTGTCCGACAACTGACGCGCGCGCGGCGCATTGACGCGGCGGCGCCGATCCGACGCCTCGAAATTCGGGCCGCATGGCCGGACCGCCCGCTTCATATTCCGGCTATTCCGCCCCAGCGCTCTGTTAATTCGCCCTTGAGCGCGATCGGCACTGGTTAAGGCGTTTGGCCCCGAAAATAAAGCCCGCTCCGCTCTTGGCGGATTTCACGCTCCGCTCTTGGCGGATTTGCAGTGGCCCGGCGGAGCGCTTCATGCGAAAACGCCGCCCGAAACAAGGGAGGGCGACGGCGAAAATGACGGGACAGGAGACGGCGTTGGCGGGTGTTTTTCCACAGGCCACGGAAGCGCAGTGGCGCGCCCTCGTCGCGCGGGCGCTCAAAGGCGCGTCCTTCGAAACGCTCGTCTCCAAGACCTATGATGGTCTTTCTATTGAGCCGCTTTACGCCCGCGCCGCGGGTTCGCCCCTCTCCGCCTTGCGAAAGAACCCGGGCCGCTGGGCCATCCTGGCGCGTGTCGACGTCTCGGACGCCGACGCCGCCAACCGCCTGGCGCTGCAGGACCTCGATGGGGGAGCGGACGGACTGCATCTCGTCTTCGCCGGCTCGATTGGGGCCTATGGCGGGGGGCTCATCCGCGACGACGATGACGCGATCGCCCATACGCTCGCCAATGTTCGTCTCGACTACGGCATTCCGCTGACGCTGGACTATTCCCCCCGCGCGCCCGGCGCCGCCCAGGCGCTTATGCGGTTCATCGACCGGCAGCATATCGAGCCGTCGATCACCCGAGTTTCGATGGGCTTCGATCCGCTCGGCGCGCAGGCGCGGCATGGGTTCGCCGCCGAGCCTTGGGCACAAGCCTCAAAGAGCTTCGCGAGGGATGTGAAAGCCGCCGCCGACGCAGGCTTCCTCTACGCCGCCGCCGTGGCGGACGCGCGCGTCGTGCATTCGGCAGGCGGGACCGAGTCGCAGGAGCTTGCGTTCGCGCTTTCCTCCGCGCTCGCCTATCTACGGGCGTTAGCGGACGGCGGTTTCGACCTCGATGCGGCGCGGGGCCTGATCGCGTTCCGATTCTGCGCGGACGCGGACGAATTGCTGGGGGTCGCCAAATTCCGCGCGGCGCGGCGCCTTTGGGCGCGCGTCGAGGAGGCCTGCGGCCTCGCGCCGCAGCCCGCGCTGGTCTTCGCTGAGACAGCCTGGCGCATGATGTCGCGGCGCGACCCCTGGAACAATATTTTGCGCGGGACGCTCGCCGTCTTCTCAGCGGCGGTCGGCGGGGCCGACGCCATTTCCGTCCTTCCCTTCACTCAGGCGCTGGGCGCGCCGGACGAATTCGCGCGACGGTTGGCGCGCGATACGCAGCTTGTGCTGCAGGACGAATCCCATATCGATGCAGTCGACGACCCGACGAACGGCGCAGGCGGCTTCGAGGCGCTGACCGACGAGCTGTGCCAGCAAGCCTGGGCGCTTTTTCAGCAGATCGAAGCCGAAGGCGGGCTTCCCAAGGCGCTGGAGAGAGGAGCCTTCCAGGCGCGCGTCGCTGAGGTCGCGGAGCTGCGCGCGAAGAACGTCGCCCGCTCCAAGGATAAGCTTATCGGCGCTAACCAATTTCCTGACATTCACGAGGACGCGCTCGACGTTCTGGCGCCCTATGACGCCGCCGCTGAAATCGCTCGGCCGCCAGTCGGCGCCCTAAAGATCGCTCCGCTCGCGCCGCATCGCCTTGCAGAGCCTTTCGAGCGCCTGCGCGAAGAATCGGACGCCTATTCGGCGGAATCGGGCGCCCGTCCCAAGATTTTCCTCGCCAATCTCGGTTCGGTAGCCGCCTTCACGGCGCGGGCGAATTTCGCCAAGAACTTTTTCGAGGCCGGTGGCGTGGAAGCGGTTTTCGGACCCGAAACCGAGTCGACGACTGAAATCGTTAATGCTTTCCGGGAGTCCGGCGCCAAACTCGCTTGCATCTGTTCGTCCGACAGGATCTATGGAGACGCGGCGGAAACGGCGGCGCTTGCGCTCAAAGGCGCAGACGCTAGGCTTTATCTAGCCGGACGGCCGGGCGAGCTCGAGGAGCGTCTTCGCCACGCCGGCGTAACCGAATTTATTTACGCGGGCTGCGATATGCATGGCGCGCTGCAGCGCGCGCTTTCGGAGGCCAAATGAGAATTCTAGCGTTGGCGCTTGCAGCCTGCGTGGCGGCTGGGGGAGCGCACGCGAAACAGCCACGCGGCCCAAAAGCGAAGCCGGAGAACGAGCAGGCTCTGACCGGCCCGGTCGGCGATCCAAACGGCACGTGGAACATCGAAGCCGCCACGACGGTCGGCGAGTGCCAGCTCTTCATTCCGCCCACTTTCGACATCGTCGACAACAAGATCGCATCCGCGCCGGGGCCGGCTGTCTCGTCCTGGGGCTACGTTGACGAAGAAGGAACGATCGTCGCCCGCTTCACAGGCAACGGAGAGCGCGTCGTGCGTTTCCACGGAACGTTGCGGGGCGGCAAGGGCTCCGGCGCCTGGTCGTCGTCAACCGACCTTTGCGGCGGAACCTGGCGCGCGTCGCGTAGCGACGGCGCGGCGCATTAGCCGCAGCTATCGCCGCGGGCGTTCCTCGAAGTAGCTGTCGTCGTCGCCAGAGAGCAACCCGTCGGCAGGCATCGGACGCGCGGCCTGGACGACCGTCGGGGCGGCCGAATCAGCGCCGGCTGAGCGCACCCCGAGCCCGTCGCGCTGATAGATGTCGTCGCGGAATTGGGTGACGCCGTCAGGCGTCGCCCACCCCGTGATGTAGACCCAATAGACGGGAACGGCCGGCGCGATCTTGACGTCCACGCGCTCGCCGGAGGCGATGACCTGATCAATATGATCGCGATCCCAGCCGGGCGTCTCCTTTAAGAGCCAGGCGACGTAGTCGCGAACATTCTGAAGCCGGATGCAACCTGACGAGACGAAGCGGAAATCGTCGCCGAAAACGCCCTTGGCGGGCGTGTCATGCATATAGACGCCATAGGGATTGGCGATGTCGATACGCACGACGCCGAGCGAGTTGAAGTCGCCGCCGATGTCCTGGCGGAAGCGGAAATTCAGAGCATCGAGCGAGCGCCAGTTGATCTGTTCGGGCTGGAGCTCCTGATTGTCCTTGTTGTAAACGCGGATGTGGTTGGCGTTGAGATAGTTTGGATCCGCCTGCATCTTGGGAATCAGATCCTTGCGGATCACAGACGCCGGCACGGTCCAGAACGGGTTGAAATTGACCTGGATCGCTTTGGTCTGCATTACCGGCGATTGACGGTCGATCTTGCCGACACCGGCCATGTGATGGGTCATGACTTCGCCGTTCTCGACCGTCTCCACTGAAGCGGCCGGGATGTTGGCGGTGACGTAGCGGGCGCCGAGGTCGCGCGAGAAGCTGCGCAGACGCACAAGATTGGTTTCGAGCTGCCGGAGTCGGGTCTCAGCAGGCACATTCAAAGCCTGGATGGTCTGCTGGTTGACGACGCCGGTCGCGATAATGCCGTGACGCTCCTGAAAACGGCGGACCGCCGCCTCGACATAAGAGTCGAAAACTGGGCTCGCGCCTGTTTCAGCCCCGATGTCGCCGGATACGATCAGGCGACGCCGCAACACGGACACTGCGGGACTATTCGAGCCGAGCCGCAACTGCTGACCGGCGGGCGCCTGCGGCCAGCCGCCATTGGCGACGATTTCACGAATGCGCTCGATCGCAGCCTCGGTGGCCGCCACGGTCTGAGTCGAGAGAATGGGGGTTGTCGAACGGGAAACGGTCAGGCGGGCGTCGGCGTCATAGCGCTGCGCCCACTCAGCCTGTCCGTCCTGATCCCAAGCGGCCGAGGCGGAGGTGAGAGCGACAGCGCCAAAAACGAGCGCAACGCCACGTATAAATTGCAGAAATGCGGATTCTCGCACAGATCGCTCCAATCGCATCGCCGGGAGACGCCCCCGGCGGTCAAGCCGAAAGACGGCGCCGCCTAAAGGACCGCGCCGACTCTTTTGATCGAGTTGTGCATCTTCGGCGTTAACAAGGCGCGAATAGTCCGGCGATTTTGTGGCCTGCGAAGCTACGGCGCTGAAGCGCCCGCCAATCCCAAGCTCAACCCACCCGGATCCATCCGCTCATGCCGAGCCGCTCTTGTGGCAGAAAGCGGGACTTGTATTCCATCTTACGCGAGCCCTCGACCCAATAGCCAAGATAGACGTGCGGCAGGCCGAAGCCTCGAGCGCGCTCGGCGTGATCCAGAATCATGTACGCCCCGAGCGAGCGGTGCTCGAGTTCAGGCTCATAGAAGGAATAGACCATCGACAGGCCATCAGTGAGCCGGTCGGTCAGGCAACAGGCCATCAACGGACCCTTCTCGCCATTCCCCGTCGCGAGACGATATTCGATGAGCCGCGTGTCGACATGACTGTCTTCGATCATCATCTGATAGTCGACCATGCTCATGTCGGCCATGCCGCCGTCCGAATGGCGTGCGCCGACATAGCGGCGAAATAAGGCGTATTGCTCATGCGTCGCACGCGCCGGACGCGTTTCGGCGACAAGATCGTCGTTGCGCCGGAGAATGCGGCGCATCCCCCGTGAGGGCGCGAACTCGTCGATCTTCACCCGCACGGAAACGCAAGCTCGGCACTGCTCGCACGCCGGGCGATAGGCGATGGTCTGTGAGCGACGAAAGCCTGATTGCGTCAGCGTGTCATTGAGCGCCGGCGCACGCAGCCCGATGAGATGGGTAAAGACCTTCCGCTCCTCGCGCCCCGGCAAATAGGGGCAAGGCGCCGGAGAGGTCAGGTAGAATTGCGGCGCGTCGCGCGGCTCTTTGGTCACGCTCGATCATTCCCGATTCGAAATTAATCTAGAGCGCCCGAGCGGAGCGCGCCAAGGCCAGATTTGCGGCGGGAAAGTTGCAAATTTTAAGACGACCGCCGCAAAACGATCACATCCGCCAGAATGTCGTGCAGGCAGCGCTTGTCGCTCGTAAACAGAGAAACGAGCAGCAGCGGCGGGAAGAGCCAGGTAATGTAGAACAGCACGGCATGGACCGCCGCCTGCAAAAACGGCACCGGATCTCCGTCCATGGTGCGCATCTCCAGGTCCATGAACGCCATGCCGGGCGTCGCCATTCGCCGGCCCGAGACAGTCAGCCCATTGTATAAAAAGGCGACGATCGGAAAGAGGGGCGGCAGGATGAAAGCGGATAGCCCGGCGCTCAGAATGAAGAGCGCGACGAACAGCGCGGCCGACATGCCGGAGACAAGGATCAGGTCGAGCATGACGGCGATGATGCGGCGCGTGCGAACGCCTTCGAGCGCCTGCGGCGGAATGTAAGGCGCGGCGCGCACGCCGATTGGATTGATGGGCGGCTCGCGGCTTGAAAATGGTTCGCGCTCGGTCATCAACTCGAAGCCTTTCAGGTAGCTCGCCAAAGATCGGCGGCCATAAGCGCGGTTTCAAGTGGGCCGCTTAGGATGCGGAATGCGGGGATTAGTCGCCGCGCCGCCTTGACGGAGGCGGCTCCTTTGTCGCAAGGCTCCCGCCAAGCCGGCGCGCGCCCCGCCCGCCCGGCGCAGCCTCGGGAAATGCACATGGACAGCAACGCCGTCGACGGCGGACATTTGCGCGCCTTCATCGAGCGGATCGAGAAGCTCGAGGAGGAAAAGCGCGCGATTGGCGACGACATCAAGGATGTCTACGCGGAAGCGAAAGGCACGGGGTTCGACCCCAAGGTGATGCGCAAGATCGTGTCGCTTCGCCGCCTGGATAAGCACAAGCGGCAGGAGGAAGAGGAGATCCTCGACCTCTATCTTTCCGCGCTCGGCATGGAATAGGCGTCGATTAAAGCCACGGGAGCCTTACTCCTGGGACGGCCCTCCCAGGCAGGCTATAAGCGAGGCTCGGCGAGGCGCTTTATGGATTTTGGCGCGCAGGATGAAGTCGTGCGCTTTCTTGCGTCGCTCGACGGCGGCGCGGAACGGATCGTCACGACTCACATCTCCGTCGTCATGCTCTGCGGAACGCACGCCTATAAGTTGAAGAAAGCGGTGCGCTTCCCCTATCTCGACTTCTCGACGCCGGCGCGCCGTTTTGACATGTGCGCGCGCGAAGCAACGCTCAACAAGCGCTTCGCGCCTCAACTCTATCTCGGCTCGCGCCGCGTCACCCGCGAGCCGGACGGGAGGCTGGCGCTTGATGGCGCGGGGGTGATGGTCGACGCCGTGGTCGTCATGCGGCGTTTCGCCGACGACGATCTCTTCGAACAGATTGCGAAGAACGGGCGACTGACGCGCGAAATGGTCGAGGCGCTCGCGCGTCAAATCGCCAAGACTCATGATGATGCGGCGCCAGACCACATGCGCGGCGGCGCGGCGGCGATGCGCCGAATCCTTGATGAGACAGCCTTGAGTCTGCGCAAGGCGGCGGCTGCCAGCGCAGATCAGATCGACGCGCTTGTCGCACGACTTCGCCAGGCGCTCGATGCGAAGCGCGCGCTTCTCGACTCGCGCAAGGCGCAGGGCAAGGTGCGCCGGTGCCACGGCGATCTGACGCTGCGCAACATATGCCTGTTCGAAGGCGCGCCGACGCTCTTCGACTGCCTCGAATTCGATGACGAGATCGCAACGATCGACGTGCTGTATGATGTCGGTTTCCTGCTGATGGATCTCTGGCGGGTCGGCGCTTACGACTTCTCGAATGTCGCCTTCAACCGCTATCTCGACGCGCACGACGAAACCGACGGCTTGCCGCTTCTCCCTTTTTTCATGTCGCTGCGCGCCGCCATACGCGCGCATGTCGAGGCGTCGCAACAAAATGCTGAACGCGCCCGCCTCTATTTCGATCTTGCGGAGACGCTGCTCACGCCGGCCAAAGGCGCCGTCATCGCAGTCGGCGGCCTCAGCGGATCGGGCAAGTCGAGCGTCGCCGCGGCGCTCGCGCCACACATCGGATGTCCGCCCGGCGCCCGCGTGATCAACAGTGATCGTATCCGCAAGCGGCTCTTTGGAGTCGCGCCGACCGCGCGTCTCCCGCAGGAGGCCTACGCCAGCGCCGTTTCGGCGAAAGTCTATGGCGAAATGTTCGAGGAGGCGGCGCGAACGGCCGCGCTCGGCTGGCCAGCCATCGTCGACGCCGTCTTCGATCGTCCTGAAGACCGCGAAGCGATACGAGCCGCGGCCGAACATGCGCGCGCGCCGTTCCTCGGCGTCTGGCTCGATCTCGATCTCGCGCGACGCTTGGCGCGCGTCGACGCGCGCGTCAATGACGTGTCCGACGCCACGCGTCTCGTGCTCGAGGCGCAAATGGAAAAGGCGACCGGCGACATCGAATGGCTCAAGATCGACGCGTCAAAAGATGCGCCGACTATCGCCGCTGAAATTGAAAAGGCTTTTGATTCCACGTTCCGAGCGCCAGCTTGCGACGTCATTCCCGACGCGCGCTAAGCGCGATCGGGAATCCAGGCTGGGCATGCGTGATCTTGCTCCTGGATTTCCCGTCAGGCTTTCAGCCTGCGAGGAATGACACGAACCAGAACGAGCCTACGGAATGAGCACCGCCGCGCCCTGCAGCCGGCCTTCGCGCAGATCGGCGAGCGCCTCATTCGCCTGCGTCAGCGGATATCGCATCGTATGCATCTTCAACGGCAGCGTCGGAGCCAGCGCGAGAAACTCGCGCGCATCTTCGCGCGTGAGATTCGCTACCGACAGAAGCCGTCGCTCCTCCCAGAGCAGCGCATAGGGAAAACTCGGAATGTCGCTCATATGAATGCCGCCGCAAACAACGGCGCCGCCCTTCTTCGTCGCGGCGAGCGCGCGCGGGACAAGCGCGCCGACCGGCGCAAAGATCAACGCGGCGTCGAGCGGCTCCGGCGAGGGCGCGTCAGAATCTTGCGCCGACGCGGCGCCAAGCGATAGCGCAAAATCGGCCGCCGCCTGATCGCCCGGCCGCACGAAGGCGTGAACGCGCTTGCCTTGAGCGATCGCGACCTGAGCGATGATATGTGCGGCGGCCCCGAAGCCGTAAATGCCGATCGCTTCCGCCGGACCCGCCATCTTCAACGTGCGCCAGCCGATGAGGCCCGCGCACAACAGCGGTGCGAGCGCCGCCGGATCGCCGCTCTCTGGCAGCGGGAAGCAGTAAGAGGCGTCGGCGATCGCATGTGTCGCATAGCCGCCGTCGCGCGTGTAGCCGGTGAAGAGCGGATCGTCGCATAGGTTTTCGCGCGCGCTCATGCAGTAGGGACAATGCCCGCAGGTATGGCCGAGCCAGGGAACGCCGACTCGCTGTCCAAGCAGGAAACCGATCACGCCGGAACCGATCGCATCGACGCGCCCGACGATTTCATGGCCGGGAATGATGGGAAGCTTCGGCTGCGTGAGTTCGCCGTCGACGACATGAAGATCAGTGCGGCAAACGCCGCAAGCTTCGACCTTGAACCGCAATTCGCCGGCTCCGGGAACTGGGAGCTGTAACTCTTCCATGATCAGCGGCGTATTAGGCCGCTGCAGGACCATGGCCTTCATCATCTCAATATTGTGGGCATACGTCGCCAGCGCCGCAACCGCGCCGACGATCGTGGGCGGCGCGGGCGCTATTTGACGAGATTGATCGTGTAATTATTGTAGCTGCCGATATATTTCTCGCGGAAGCCGACTGTCCGGCACGTCGGCGTGCAACAGGTGTTGATGCACCACTGATACGCGCTCTGCGGCACGCAGATGTTGAAAGGGCCGCTCCATTTCGCGCCGTCGTTCGACTCGGCGTACCAATAATAATAGGTGTTGACGCTCTGCAGATCCTGGCCAAAGACCGTCTTCGTTTGGCCGGGGTCCAATTTCCACCAACCCTTTTTCGTCCAGTCTCCGCCGTCGGAACAGCCAGGCGAATACCAAAGAAACGACACCCACACCGTGGCGTTGGTCTTGTTGTGGAATTTAAACCAAGCTTGAGCGGCGTTCGGACCGCAGACGAAGCTCAGCATCGCCAATAAGATCAAAAATTTGCGCATAGTCCCCTCGTTTGCAAAATGCGCCGGGACGCGATGGAAATCAGGGCTTTGGCGTAGGCTGGGCCTTAGGATCCAAACGGATGGAGCGCGCCTTGGTCGGAACGGGCGGTTCCTTGGAAACTTCGCCAACCCCCGGCCGAGCCTCCTCCTCGCCGGAAATCGGTTTCTCGCTCGGGGGCGCGGCTTCTTCCTTGGGAGGCGACTTTCCGGCGAAGCTTTCCGTCGGACTGACCGCGGCTTCGGAAGGGGTTCGGCGCTGGGCCTGCGCCGTCGAGCCGCTGAGAAAAATCGCGACGCCCAAAGCGGCGACCAGCGGATAATGACGTCTCGTCAAAAGAGCCTCCATGTAAATGCGCCGCAGATGAAGATGCGGCCTTAAAATAGGATGGCGAGCCGACGCTAGGCTCAGCGCTGATCGCCGTCAACGTCCAATTTGGCTTACCCTCAGGCGATGCGCCAGTCCCGTTCCACATAGCGTTGTGCGGAAATCCCTTACATTGACAAGGTTTCTGGCGGCTCTTATCTCTCCGGCGGAAACGCCGCGTCGATCTTGGCACCCCGCCGCCATTGGGGCGATGTCGCAGGCGGATGTTATTCATGCTTTATGCGACGTTCCGCCGGCAGCCGTCCCCCGGCGCGCCGAGAAGGCGGCAGACGCTGCGCGGGAGAGAGGTTCGCAAGAATGATCGGCGCACTCGCCAAGAAGATTTTCGGCACGGCCAATGATCGCCGTCTCAAGACCTATGCGCCGAAGGTCAATGCGATCAATGCCCTGGAGTCGCAAGTCGAGGCGCTGACCGACGAGGAGCTGCGGGATCGCACCCGGCAGTTCCGCGAAGAGCTCGCCGCCGGCAAGACGCTCGACGACCTGCTCGTTCCGGCCTTCGCCACCGTGCGCGAGGCGGCCAAGCGCACCCTTGGCCAACGCCATTTCGACGTCCAGCTCATCGGCGGCATGGTGCTGCATGAAGGCGCGATCTCGGAGATGCGCACCGGCGAAGGCAAGACTCTCGTCGCCACGCTCGCCGTCTATCTCAACGCGCTCGCCGGCAAGGGCGTCCATGTCGTCACGGTGAACGACTATCTGGCCAAACGCGACGCCGAATGGATGGGCCAGATTTACAAGTTTCTCGGCATGAGCGTCGGGGTCGTGGTGCACGATCTGATGGACGACGACCGCGCGGCCGCCTACGCCTGCGACATCACCTACGGCACTAATAACGAATTCGGCTTCGACTATCTGCGCGACAATATGAAATATGAATTCTCGCAGATGGTGCAGCGCGGACATAATTTCGCGATCGTCGACGAAGTGGACTCGATCCTGGTCGACGAAGCGCGCACGCCGCTTATCATCTCGGGCGCGATCGACGATAAATCCGATCTCTACAACACGATCGACCGGCTCATCCCGAAGCTCAACGCCGACGACTTCGAGCTCGACGAGAAACAGCGCACGGTTCATCTCACCGACGCTGGCAATGAGCACATGGAGGAGCTGCTGGTCGAGGCGGGAGCGCTGACCGAAGGCGCGCTCTATGAAGCGCACAACGTCACGCTCGTGCATCACGTCAATCAGGCGCTGCGCGCGCATAAGCTCTTTCAAAAAGATAAGGATTACATCGTCCGCAACAACGAAGTGGTGATCATCGACGAATTCACCGGCCGCATGATGCCGGGCCGCCGCTATTCGGAAGGCCTGCATCAGGCGCTCGAGGCAAAGGAGCGCGTTCAGGTTCAGCCTGAAAACGTCACTCTCGCGTCGATCACCTTCCAGAATTATTTCCGTCTCTACGACAAGCTCGCCGGCATGACCGGCACGGCGGCGACAGAGGCGGACGAATTCGCCGAAATCTACAAGCTCGACGTCGTCGAAATTCCGACAAACCGTCCGGTCTGCCGCCTCGATGAGGACGACGAGGTCTATCGCTCCTTCAAAGAGAAGCTCAACGCGATCGCCGCCGAGATCAAGGACGCGAACGGACGGATGCAGCCGATGCTCGTCGGCACGACCTCAATCGAAAAGTCGGAGCAGTTGGCGGAGTTCCTGCTGTCGCAGGGCTATAAGATGATCGACTTCGCCGATCCGAAGGGCCTTTCCAAACTCTATGACGCGGCGCGCTCGGGCAAGCCGTCGAAACTCTTCGCAGTGCTCAACGCGCGCTTCCACGAGCAGGAAGCCTATATCGTAGCGGAAGCGGGCGTGCCTGGCGCGATCACCATCGCCACCAACATGGCGGGCCGCGGCACCGACATTCAGCTCGGCGGCAATGTCGAAATGCGTGTGACGCAGGAATGCGCCGGTCTCGAAGGCGACGCGCGCGCCAAGAAGGAAGCGGAAATCCGCGAGGAAGTCGCCGACTTCAAGGAGAAGGCGATCGCTTCCGGCGGCCTCTACATCGTCGGCACGGAGCGCCACGAGAGCCGGCGCATCGACAATCAGCTGCGCGGCCGCTCCGGACGTCAGGGCGACCCGGGCCGCTCGAAATTCTTCCTGTCGCTGCAAGACGATCTCATGCGCATCTTCGGCTCGGAGCGCATGGACTCGATGCTGGTGAGGCTCGGATTGCAGGAAGGCGAAGCCATCGTCCATACCTGGATCAACAAGGCGATCGAGAAGGCGCAGCATAAGGTCGAGGCGCGCAACTTCGACATCCGCAAGAACATCCTCAAGTTCGACAACGTCATGAACGACCAGCGCAAGGTGATGTTCGAGCGCCGGCGCGAAATCATGAATGAGGAGAGCGTCGAAGAGCAGGTCGCCGACATGCGCGCCGATATCGTCGACGCCATGGTGTCGCAACACATTCCGCATGACGCCTACGCCGAGGCCTGGGACGTCGAGGGTCTTGCGGAGGAGGTAAAGGCGAAACTCAATCTCGATCTGCCTGTCGCCAACTGGGCGAAGGAAGAAGGCATCGCCGACGAGGAGATCAAGGAGCGCCTGCTGGAGGCGGCGGATACGGCCTACGGCGAGCGCGTCGAAAAGAACACTGAGCCGCTGATGCGTATGATCGAGAAGCAGGTCGTGCTGCAATCTCTCGATACGCTGTGGCGCGAACATCTTGTCGCGCTCGATCATCTTCGGCAGGTGATCGGCTGGCGCGGCATGGCGCAGCGCGATCCGCTCAATGAGTATAAGTCCGAGGCGCTGGAGCTCTTCAAGACTCTGATGACGCGCTGGGACGAAACGGTGACTGCGCAATTGATGCGCGTCGAAGTGTCATTCGAGGCGCCGCCATCCGCGCCGCCGGAATTGCCGCCGATGGAGATGTCGCATCCAAATCCGGAGGCGCTGATCGGCGGCGGACAGCAGACCGCGCTCAACGACCTCAATGCGCGCTTGGCGACGGCGGATTTCTCAGCACGCGGCCTTGCGACGGTTGGCGAAGCGACCGCCGCGCAGCCGCGCGACCCCGCCAATCCCGGCTCCTGGGGCAAGGTCGGCCGCAATGAGCCCTGCCCTTGCGGCTCGGGCAAAAAATACAAGCATTGCCACGGCGCGCTGGTTTAGCCGGCATGAAAACCGTCATGTGGAAGATCAGCGCCTCGGCTCTCATGTCGGCGCTCGCTTCTTCCGCATCGGCTCGCGCCGAATGGGCGCCGGTCTCCAAGGACGATTTTTCGACCATTTACATGGACGCCGGATCCCGTAGCGCGTCAGCCGACGGAATCGTCACGATCGACGCGCTCACCGATTACGACGCCGCCTCGCCAAAAGCCGCCGCATTCGGCCTCGCCGAAAAAGGCCTCTCGGAAATCGAGAAAGTGTCGTTCGATTGCGCCAGTCGGAAATACAGATCCGGGGGCGGCGGCTGGCGCCAGGGCCAGATGGGCGAAGGAAAGATCACCAAGCCATATCCGCCAAAAGACGAATGGTCCGCGGTGCCGTCCTATTACGAGGGGCTCTTCGCCAAGGTCTGCGCGAGCAAGTCGTCAGAATAGCCCTCACGCCGATTTGAACCGCCCCCTGCCTGAGAATATAAGCGCAGCGCTGGCGAAGCGCCGTTGTTCCGCGCCGGGCGGGACATCTGCCGCTGCCTGCGTTTCCAGGAGCTCGTCGTGACCGCCATCGATTTTTCCAAAGTGCTCGTCGCCCAGGGCGGAGGGCCCACCGCCGTCATCAACCAGTCGCTCGTCGGCGCCGTGCTGGAGTCCCGCAAATTTCGCGAAGTGGAGCGGATCTATGGCGCGTTCCATGGCGTTCGCGGCATCGTCAATGAGGATTTCGTCGACCTCACCCAGGAGACGACCCATAATCTCGAACTCGTCGCCTGCACGCCCTCCTCAGCGCTCGGCTCCACGCGCGATAAGCCGGACCTCAAATATTGTCAGGAAATCTTTCGCGTTCTGCGGGCGCACGGAATTGGCTGTTTTTTCTATATCGGCGGCAACGACTCATCTGACACGGTGCGCATCGTCTCGCAGGAAGCAAAGAACGCCGGCTATCCGCTGCGGACCGTCCATATTCCGAAAACCATCGACAATGACCTGATGGTCAACGACCATACGCCGGGCTTTCCCTCGGCGGCGCGCTGGGTGGCGCAGGCCTTCGCCGGCGCCAATCTCGACAATTGGGCGCTGCCGGGCGTCTATATCGCCATCGTCATGGGGCGACACGCCGGGTTTCTAACCGCCGCCTCAGCGCTCGGCAAGAAATTCCCCGACGACGGCCCGCACCTCATCTACATTCCCGAGCGCGCCTTTATCGTCGACAAATTCCTCGCCGACGTGAAGGCGACCATGACGAAATACGGCCGCTGCGTCGTTGCGGTCTCCGAGGGCGTCTGCGACGAAAACCATACGCCGATCGCCGAAAAGCTCGCCAGGACGGTCGAGCGGGACGACCACGGCAACGTCCACCTTGGCGGCGGCGCGCTTGCCGACGAGCTCACTCTCCTCGTGAAGGACCGGCTCGGATTCAAGCGGGTGCGCGCCGACACTTTCGGCTATGTTCAGAGGAGCTTCGTCGGCTGCGTCTCGGACGTCGACCAGCGGGAGGCGCGCGAGGTCGGCGAGAAGGCCGTGCAATACGCCATTTGGGGCGATCGCGACGGGTCGGTGACGATCCACCGGACCGGCTTTTACTCAGTCGACTATCAGCTGACGCCGCTCGAAGAGATCGCGGCCAAGACAAAAGTGATGCCGGACGAATACATTAGCCCCTGCGGCACAGACGTCACGGACGCCTTCCGGCTCTATCTCCGCCCGCTGCTCGGAAGCGGCATGCCGGACGCCTATCGGTTGCGGCTCAATCGGGTTCCCAAAATCCTTACTGCATGAGCGGATAGCGCGGGCGCCCTTCTTGCTTCGACGGAGTCTCCGGCGAAGGTTGCAATTTGGCCGTCGTCTAAAATACACTAACCAGTCATGGTTCTCGGGCGCTCGTCGCTGACGACCGAAACGATGGATGGAAGCGGGAACGCCAACCGCTCTCACCTTTTGTTAGTTTGGCGCCGGTATCACAAGCATTCGGGCCGATTCGCCCGGCAGTCCGGCCCGATGGGAGAATAATATGAGCAAGGTCGGCGGCGGCGATTCCAAAAACACGCTTTACTGCTCCTTTTGCGGCAAGAGCCAGCATGAGGTGCGCAAGCTTATCGCCGGACCGACGGTGTTCATCTGCGACGAATGCGTCGAATTGTGCATGGACATCATTCGCGAGGAAAACAAATCCTCGCTGGTCAAACAGCGCGACGGCATTCCGACTCCAAGAGAGATTTGTAAGGTTCTGGACGACTATGTCATCGGCCAGGCCCAGGCCAAGCGCGTTCTCTCGGTCGCGGTCCATAACCACTACAAGCGTCTCAATCACGCGACGAAGCATGGCGACGTAGAGCTCGCAAAGTCCAATATTCTGCTGATCGGGCCGACCGGCGTCGGCAAGACCATGCTGGCGCAAACCCTGGCGCGCATCCTCGACGTGCCCTTCACCATGGCCGACGCCACCACCCTGACCGAGGCGGGCTACGTCGGCGAGGACGTCGAGAATATCATTCTCAAGCTTCTGCAGGCGTCCGACTATAATGTCGAGCGCGCCCAGCGCGGCATCGTCTATGTCGACGAGATCGACAAGATTTCGCGCAAGTCAGACAACCCGTCGATCACCCGCGACGTTTCGGGCGAGGGCGTTCAGCAGGCGCTCCTGAAAATCATGGAAGGCACGGTCGCCTCCGTGCCGCCGCAGGGCGGACGCAAGCATCCGCAGCAGGAGTTCCTGCAGGTCGACACGACCAACATTCTCTTCATCTGCGGCGGCGCTTTCGCGGGGCTGGAAAAGATCATTTCCTCTCGCGGCCGCAACACGTCGATCGGCTTCGGCGCCACTGTGCAGGCGCCCGACGAACGTCGCACCGGCGACATTTTTAGGCAGGTGCAACCCGAAGACCTGCTAAAATTTGGGCTCATCCCCGAATTCGTCGGCCGTCTGCCGGTCATTGCGACGCTTGAAGATCTCGACGAGGACGCCCTGAAGCGCATCCTCACCGAGCCCAAGAACGCGCTGGTCAAGCAGTATCAGCGGCTCTTTGAGATGGAAAACGTCGAACTCACCTTCCAGGACGACGCCCTTTCGGCCGTCGCTCGCAAGGCGATCGAACGCCACACCGGCGCGCGCGGCCTTCGCTCGATCATGGAAGGAATCTTGCTAGACACGATGTTCGATCTGCCAGGCTTGGAGGGGGTCGAACAAGTTGTCATTGGACCGGAGGTCGTCGAGGGTAAAGCCCGGCCGCTCTACATCTACGCCGAGCGCAGCGAAAAGAGCGGCGCAAGCGCCTGACGGCGCCGATAGATGGGCGGTCGAAACGCCGCCGATTTCCGGATTGAGCTTGGGCGCCGCAGCGCCTTGAATCGATTGTTCGCGTATACCATTTGCGTTAACGGGACCGTCGGGCGTGATCGCCGGCGGTCTTTTATTGGCGCGAAAACGGCGGGCGACCGTATCGCGGCCTTAAACCCAAAATCGCCTGCGGTCTGCGCGTCGCCGCTTTAGCGGGGCGCGGTCGAGGACAGGACAAAAAGAATGTCGAACGAAAAGCGAGACGCCGTAACGCCCGGAGCGGTCGAAAGCTATCCGGTGCTGCCGCTGCGCGACATTGTCGTCTTTCCGCACATGATTGTCCCGCTTTTCGTTGCGCGCGAGAAATCCATCCGCGCGCTGGAAGAGGTGACGAAATCCGATAGGCTCATTCTGCTCGCCACGCAGAAGAACGCTGGCGACGACGATCCGGCGACCGACGCCATCTATTCGATCGGCACGCTCGCCTCGGTGCTGCAGCTTCTGAAGTTGCCCGACGGCACTGTGAAGGTGCTGGTCGAGGGCGTGGCGCGCGCCAGCGTGCGCAATTACACCCGCGCGGACGACTATTACGAGGCGGACGCCGAAGTTCTGGCCGATGATCTCGGCTCTCCGGTCGAGGTCGAAGCGCTCGGCCGTTCGGTGATCGCCGAATTCGAAAGCTACGTGAAGCTCAACAAGCGCGTCTCCTCGGAGGTGGTCGGCGCGGTGACGCAGATCGACGACTATTCGAAGCTCGCCGATACGGTCGCGTCTCACCTTTCGGTCAAGATCGCCGAAAAACAGGACGTGCTCGAGACGGCCAGCGTCGCGCGGCGACTCGAAAAATGTTTATCGTTGATGGAGAGCGAAATCTCGGTCTTGCAGGTCGAGAAACGCATTCGCACGCGCGTCAAGCGGCAGATGGAGAAGACGCAGCGCGAGTACTACCTCAACGAGCAGATGAAGGCGATCCAGAAGGAGCTGGGCGACGAGGACGGCAAGGACGATCTCGCCGAGCTCGAAGAGCGGATCAAGAACACCAAGCTCTCCAAGGAAGCGCGCGACAAGGCCTTCGCCGAGTTCAAGAAGCTGCGGCAGATGTCGCCGATGTCCGCCGAAGCCACCGTCGTGCGCAACTACCTCGACTGGATCCTGTCGATTCCATGGGGCAAGCGCTCCAAGGTGAAGCGCGATCTCGGACAGGCGGAGGAAGTGCTCGACGCCGAGCATTTCGGCCTTGAGAAGGTCAAGGAGCGCATCCTTGAATATCTCGCCGTGCAGAGCCGCGCCAACAAGCTGACCGGCCCGATCCTCTGCCTCGTCGGCCCGCCCGGCGTCGGCAAGACCTCGCTCGGCAAGTCGATCGCCAAGGCGACGGGCCGCGAATTCGTGCGCATGTCGCTTGGCGGCGTGCGCGACGAAGCGGAAATCCGCGGCCACCGGCGCACCTATATCGGCTCGATGCCCGGCAAGATCATCCAGTCGATGCGCAAGGCGAAGACGTCCAATCCGCTCTTCCTGCTCGACGAAATCGACAAGATGGGCATGGACTTCCGCGGCGATCCGTCGTCGGCCCTGCTCGAAGTGCTGGACCCTGAGCAGAACGCCACGTTCAACGACCATTACCTCGAAGTCGATTACGACCTTTCGAACGTGATGTTCGTGACGACGGCGAATACGCTCAATATTCCGCCGCCGCTGATGGACCGCATGGAGATCATCCGCATCGCCGGCTACACGGAGGACGAGAAAGCCGAGATCGCGCGCAGACACCTCATCCCCAACGCGGTGCATAAGCATGGTCTTGCGCCTGAAGAATGGATGATCGCCGACGACGGCCTGCTCACGCTTATTCGCCGCTATACGCGCGAAGCTGGCGTGCGCAATCTTGAGCGCGAAATCTCCAATCTCGCGCGCAAGGCGGTGAAGGAAATCCTTCTCAAGAAGAAGGAGAAGATCGTCATCACGAGCGAGAACATCTCGGACTATCTCGGCGTGCCGAAATTCCGCTATGGCGAGGCCGAACTCGAAGATCAGGTCGGCGTCGTGACAGGTCTCGCTTGGACTGAGGTCGGCGGCGAATTGCTGACGATTGAAGGCGTCATGATGCCCGGCAAGGGCAAGATGACGGTGACGGGCAACCTGCGCGACGTGATGAAGGAGTCGATCTCCGCCGCGGCGTCCTATGTGCGCTCGCGCGCGGTGGACTTCGGCGTCGAACCGCCGGTCTTCGATCGCCGCGACTTCCACGTGCACGTGCCGGAAGGCGCGACGCCGAAGGATGGACCGTCGGCCGGCGTGGCGATGGCGACCGCCATCGTGTCGATCATCACCGGCATTCCCGTGCGTCGCGACATCGCCATGACTGGCGAGATCACGCTGCGCGGCCGCGTGCTGCCGATCGGCGGATTGAAGGAAAAGCTCTTGGCGGCGTTGCGCGGCGGCTTGAAGAAGGTGCTGATCCCCGAGGAGAACGCCAAGGATTTGGCGGAAATCCCCGACGCGGTGAAGAACGGCCTGGAGATCGTCCCGGTCGCGCGTATGGACGAAGTGCTGCGACACGCGCTCGTCTCGCAGCCGACGCCGATCGAGTGGCAGGAAGACGCCGCCGACATCGCCAAGCATGGCGCCGCCATCAGCGATGATGACGGCTCGGGCGTGCGCGCGCACTGACCGCCAGGCGTTCTGCGAAAGACTTAAGAGCCCCGCCCCGGCGGGGCTCTTTCTTTTTCAAACCTACCGGTGTGCGCTCCGCAACCCCCGGAATGCATGAGCATTTGGCGTCGTAACCGCCATTTCCTCCGGAAATCCAACGATTCTGCGCCTTTGACGTCCGCTATCCCTTGCTTTTCCTGCGATTCGAGACCAACACTCGCCTTCGCTGCGCAATGCCGATTCGAGGTCGCGCATTCTCACGCCGGGCGGCTCGCAGCGAAGGAGAAGGAAAAGCCATGAACAAATTGGAACTCGTCGAGCACGTCGCGAACGAGACGGAGACCTCGAAAGCAGCGGCGGCCGCCGCCCTCGACGCCGTCATCGACGGCATCACCAAGGCTCTCAAAAAGGGCGACGAAGTCCGACTCGTCGGCTTCGGCACCTTTTCGGTGAAGAAGCGCGCCGCCGGCAAGGGCCGCAATCCAGCGACCGGCGAAGAGATCAAAATTCCCGCATCAAAGAGCGCCCGCTTCAAGCCCGGGGCCACGCTGAAGACCGCGCTCAATAAGGCCAAGTAAATCCCGCTTTGACGGCGCGAGCTTCAAAGGTTGAAATCACAACGGCCGTCGGGACCTCCGGCGGCCGTAGCTTTGAGCCAGCTTGCCTCGCGCAAACCCCGCCCTTAAAACCCAGCATGCGCGCAGCGTCGTTTGGGCGGTTAGCTCAGTTGGTAGAGCATCTCGTTTACACCGAGAGGGTCGGCGGTTCGAGACCGTCACCGCCCACCACCGGCGACGTCATCACGCGGCGCGGATTTCGTGTTCCAAGACCCGGGAATTCCTTTTAGGCTACTCGGAAAAAAGAAGGCCTCCCGGATGCGACTAATCACAACCGCCCTGTTCGCGCTTTGCATCGCCTCCGCCTCGGCCGCGCGCGCCGAAGAGATGAGCTTTCGCGTCGTCGGGGTGAATTCCGGCGGCTGCGGCGTGAATTGCCCGCAGGTGATTGCGGCGCAGGGCGAAATTGGCGAAGCGACGCCGGACGCTTTCCTCGCTTTCGTGCGCGAAAATGCTCGCGGCGGCAATCTGCACGGCATCGTGCTGCTCGACTCGCCCGGCGGAAAGGTCGTCGCCTCGATGGAGCTCGGCCAGGCCATCCGCAAGCTGGGCATGGCGGTGATCGTCGCTCGTCCCGCGGCGAATCAGTCGCGTACGATGGCGCTCGTTTCGGGCCGTTGCTACTCGGCCTGCGTCTACGCGCTGATGGGCGGCAGGAAGCGTGTGATCCCGCCGGAGAGCAGCGTCGGCGTGCACCGCATGTTCAACTATTCGACGAATTTCGACGTCGCCGAAGGCGGGTTCGTCCGCCAACGCAACTTGGACGAGGGCGGCATGCTTCAGACGCTTTCGCGCTACGCGACAATGATGGGCGTAAGCACCGAACTCGTGAAACTCGCGGAGCGGACTTCGCCCGACAAGCTTTATATGTTGACCGGCGCTGACATCGTGCGTTGGCGGCTTGGCTCACGCAAGCTGTAAGCGCGCCCCACAACAGTCATAATCAGTAACAGGGCAGGACATGAAACATATTCTCGAGGGGCTCGAACAGCGGCGCGCGTCCGCGCGACTCGGCGGCGGCCATAAGCGCATTGAAGCGCAGCACGCCCGTGGCAAGCTCACTGCGCGCGAACGCATCGATCTCTTGCTCGACCACGGGTCCTTCGAAGAATTCGATATGTTCGTCGCCCATCGCTGCGCCGATTTCGGCATGGATCAGGGCGAGAAGATTTCGGGCGACGGCGTCGTCACCGGCTGGGGCACGGTCAACGGCCGCGCGGTCTTCGTCTTCGCCAAGGACTTCACGGTTTTCGGCGGCTCGCTTTCGGAGACTCACGCGCAGAAGATCACCAAGCTGCAGGATATGGCGCTAAAGAATCGCGCCCCGATCATCGGCCTGTTCGACGCTGGCGGCGCGCGCATTCAGGAAGGCGTTGCGGCGCTCGGCGGCTATGGCGAAGTCTTCCAGCGCAATGTGCTGGCCTCCGGCGTCATTCCGCAGATCTCGGTGATCATGGGCCCTTGCGCCGGCGGCGACGTCTATTCGCCCGCGATGACCGATTTCATCTTCATGGTGCGCGACACGAGCTACATGTTTGTCACCGGGCCTGATGTCGTGAAGACGGTGACGAATGAGACGGTGACGGCGGAACAACTCGGCGGCGCCTCGGTGCATACGACGAAGAGCTCGATCGCCGATCGCGCTTACGACAATGACGTCGAAGCGCTGCTGCAAATGCGACGGCTTATCGATTTCCTGCCCTCCTCCAATCAGGAGGAGCCGCCGGAATGGCCGGCGTTCGATGAAGTGGACCGCCTCGACGATTCGCTCGACACGATCATTCCCGACAATCCGAACAAGCCTTACGACATCAAGGAGCTCATCCATAAGGTCGTCGATGAGTCCGACTTCTTCGAGATTCAAGATGCGCACGCGCGCAACATCGTCGTCGGGTTCGGCCGCATCGAAGGACGCACGGTCGGCTTCGTCGCCAATCAGCCCCTTGTGCTCGCCGGCGTGCTCGACATCGACGCGTCAAAGAAGGCGGCGCGTTTTGTGCGCTTTTGCGATTGCTTCAATATTCCGATCGTCACCTTTGTCGACGTTCCGGGCTTCCTCCCTGGCACCGCGCAGGAATATGGCGGTCTGATCAAGCATGGCGCGAAGCTGCTATTTGCTTACGCCGAAGCGACCGTGCCGAAGGTGACCGTCATCACGCGCAAGGCGTTCGGCGGCGCCTATGACGTTATGGCGTCAAAACATCTTCGCGGCGACGTCAACTATGCGTGGCCTTCGGCGCAGATTGCCGTCATGGGCGCGAAGGGCGCAGTCGAAATCATCTTTCGCTCAGACCTCGGCGATCCGGAGAAGATCGCTCAGCGCACCAAGGAATATGAGGACCGGTTCCTGTCGCCATTCGTGGCCGCGGAGCGCGGTTACATCGACGAAGTCATCACGCCTCATTCGACGCGCAAGCGAATCGCGCGCGCGCTCGCGCTGCTTCGTCACAAGGAGTTGGAAAATCCTTGGAAGAAGCACGACAACATTCCGTTGTGACCCGCTGCAACAGCGGTGAGCCGACTGGCCCCGCCGACCTATCGCGCTGCGCCAATTTGGCGCGGCGTCGGCCCCGCCTAAATCAGCGGCGCCGCATCACAAAATTCGCCAAACTGCACATTTTTGAAGTGACAGGCCGCCCGTTTTGTCATAGTGTGCGCTCGCCAGGTTGGTTGGGTAAAAGCCTAAGCGTCGAATGCGTCGCAGGAATTAGGCCCAGCTACGGTCCAAGTCGGGGAGGACGCCGAACAGAACGCGGTTCGCCGGAGGCTCGAAAATTGAGCCCGCGAACAGGCTATCGGAGCGACTTAAGACTTCGGAGCTTGGCGTTTCTTTTCGGTTAAGGACGGGGTGCCAAAGAGCGGGGAGCGGCGGGACGCCATCCCCGCTCTTTGTGTTTCGTCAACTCGTTCGGCGAGTTTGGCGAAAGAACGCGAGTTTCCCCAATTGCGAAGGGCCTTAGCGTGGCTTATGCCGTCGCCTTGACGGGCAATGACGCGCTTCCTACCTTCCGCGCACGCCTCATCGAACGCCCCAATGAAAGGCCGGCCATGTCCACGCAAAAGATTACCGACGCCACTTTCGAACAGGAAGTGCTCAAATCAGCCGAGCCGGTCGTTGTCGATTTTTGGGCGGAATGGTGCGGTCCCTGCCGCATGATTGCTCCGGCGCTCGAGGAGATCGCCGCGGAAATGAAGGGCAAGGTCAAGGTCGTTAAGCTCAACATCGACGAGAACCCCGCCGTCGCAAGCAAGCTCGGCATACGATCGATTCCCACGCTCATTTTGTTCAAGGGCGGCAAGGCGGCCGCGCAAAAGGTCGGCGCCGCGCCGAAGGGCGAACTGTCGCGGTGGATCACCGCGGCGGTGTAAACTGAGGCCTAAGGGTCGGCGAAATCCGCCAGCCACAGGGCCAAGAGCGCGCCCGCGACCGCGAGTGCAGAAGTAGCGGTAAGTCTGAGACCCATTCCGGCGCCGCCGATGATCCAGCCCATCGCGACTTTCGACGCCGTGTTCGACAGCAGCGCCAGCAGGACGGCCCCCGCAGCCGCCTTTGCGCCGACCTCGGTTGGTCCAAGCCGCGCCATGGTGAGTCCGATCGCGTCGACGTCCACAATGCCGGAAACGGCTGCGAGCGCATAAGCGCCGGCGCTTCCGGCGAAATGAGTCGCGAGCCGCGAGAGGACCATCACCGTCGCGAGCAGAGCGCCGAATTTCAGCACCGCGACGAGATCGAGCGGATTGCCGACAGAGATGCCGCTCGATTCCGCTGGCCGCTCGTTACCGCCTCGCCGCAGCAGAAAGACGCCGGCAAGCGCGAAAAGAGCGCCGCCCGTGACGACCGGCGGCGCCAAACTCCAAGCGAGCGTTGGATTGATGACGGCGATAACTGCAATGATCCGTGGCGCCATGATCGCATTCGCGAAGATTGCGCCTGCCGCCGAAGCGCCAATCTGCGACGGGTTTTCGCGCGCTAGCCGCGACATCGCCGCCGTCGCGGCGGTCGATGACGCCAGTCCTCCCGCCATGCCGGCGACGGCGACTCCGCGGCGGTAGCCGACCACCTTCACGGCGACGTAGCCCGCAAAGGAAATCGCGCCGATCAGCACGGTCATCAGCCACAATTCAAAAGGGTTCACCGCATCCCACGGGTCGATGGCGCGGTTGGGCAGAATCGGCAGCAAGATGAAGCTCATTGCGAGCAACGCCAATCCGGAGCGCAGCTCATCCCAAGTGATGCGCTCGATGAAGCCATGGAGAAGGGCCTTGAGCGCCAGGATCGCCGTCGTCGCCACCGCGGCGGCGGCGACGGCCTGAATGTCGCCGATCACCGCAAAAGCCCCGAGTGAGAAGGCCAGCAAAGCCGCGACGGCCGTCGTCGCGCCAAATGTCTCGTCATGCACGTTTTCGCGATAGCGATAGACGCCGATCAGCGCGCCGACGAAAACGAAGGCGATCGCCAAAGCGACGACGCCGGAAACGCCGTAAGGCTGAACGATTGCGCCCCACACGCCGCCGAGCAGAGCTACGAGGCCATGGGTGCGGACACCCGCGGCGCGTTCGCCCTCCGCCTCGCCGCGTGACGTCCAGCCTCGCTCGAGACCAATGAGCAGGCCGATCGCCAGAGCGATCGATAGTCTCTGTATCAGCTCTACGGCGCTTAATTCATACATTTCTTCTCTTTGTGGCGTGCGCCACATCTGCTCCTGAAAATCCGGCGAGTCCCGCTCAAGATAATATGGCGCGCGGCAAGGAGACCGTGCGCCTCACCCAGATTGGCAATAAAACATGCCTATGAAGTTACCCTTGCTTCCCTCCCGCCGCTCCAGCGTCGCGCCTTTCATGGCGATGGACGTGCTGCGCGACGCAAAAGCCTTGGAGCGCGCTGGCCGCAATATCATCCATTTGGAGCTTGGCGAACCTGGCGTCGCCGCCCCGCGCCGCGTGCGCGAGGCCGCCGCCGAATCGCTGCGCCACGGATTCATCGGCTATGGCGAGGCGCTCGGCGACGCTGAGCTGCGGTCTCGCATCGCAAGCCACTACGGCGAGCGCTATGGCGTCGATGTTCCGGCCGACCGCATTATCGTTACGACCGGATCGTCGGGCGGCTTTCTGCTCGCTTTTCTCGCGGCTTTCGATCCAGGAGCGAGGATCGCCCTGACAGCGCCGGGCTATCCGGCTTACGCGAATATTCTTTCCGCGCTCGGGCTAGAGCCAGTGCCGCTCGATGTCGATGAAGAGACGCGCTTTGCGCCTACCGCGGCGATGCTCGAAGCGGCTCATCGCGACAGGAAGGTCCACGGCGCGCTCTTCATGAGTCCTGCCAATCCGACCGGCGCGATGATCGCGCGCGAAGAGTTGGCGCGGATCTGCGCCTTCTGCGACGAAGCCGGAATCGTCTTTGTCTCCGACGAGATTTATCACGGGCTCGAATATGAGATGCGGGCTGAGAGCGCGCTGCGCTTCTCGCAACGCGCTCTCGTCATCAATTCCTTCTCGAAATATTACGCGATGACTGGCTGGCGTCTCGGCTGGCTGGTCGCTGCGCCAGAACTCATGCGTTCGCTCGAGCGCTTGCAACAGTCGCTCGCGATCTGCGCGCCGACGCTGTCGCAGCGCGCGGCGCTCGCGGCTTTCGACGCGAGCGACGAATTGGCGGCGAACCGCGTCGCTTATGCGCGCAACCGGGCGCTTCTGCTCGACCGACTTCCCCAACTGGGGTTGGATAAATTCGCGCCGCCAGATGGCGCCTTTTACATTTACGCCGATGTCTCGCGGTTCACCGACGACTCGATCGGATTCTGCAGAAGGATGCTGCATGAAGCTGGCGTCGCGACGACGCCCGGCGTCGATTTCGATCCGCGGCGCGGCGCGAAAACGCTGCGGATCTCTTACGCTGGGCCAGAGGCGGACGTCGCGGAAGGAGTCGAACGACTGGAGGCGTGGCTCGTCGGGCTATAGCGTCTTTCGGCCACAAAAACCCCAAGCCCCTCATCTCACTTCTCCCCGCGAGCAGGGAGAAGAGGCGGCAGGCGTAGCGCAGATGACCCCTCTCCCCGCTTGCGGGGGAGAGGTAAAAGGTGAGGGGCCGGGGCATTTGGCGTTACGATAAACGCCTGCTCAACAGGCCTCCTTGGGAATTTACCCGCCGAAAGGCGTGCGCACCCGCTGCCACCAGCCGCCCTTCTTCGGACGGTTGGGATCCGCCTCCGTAATGACCACTTCCGTCGGCTCGCGTCGCGGAACCGGTTGCGGCGCAGGCTGAGGCGCCGGCGCCTCGGACGGAACGATCTCAGCGGCCGGCGCGCGCGCGCGCGCTTCGGCGGGCGGCGCGATCTCGGCGCCGTTCACTGGAGGCGCGGGAAAGAACTCCGGCATCATAGGAGCGTCGCCCGAAGAAATCAGCGCCTGCGATTCTTTGCTGCCTTCTTCAGGCGGGAAGACGGCGGAAGGATCTCTGAATTCCTCAGGCAAGGGCGCGGATCGCCGCCAACGGCCCGGGCCGCGATCGGGACCGCGATTACCCCCGCGTCTGGCGCCGCGGCGGTCGGGCCGCTCCTCGGCGGGCGCCGGCGCGCCTTCGATCGCCGCCATAATAGCGAGACCTTCGTCAGAAGGCTGTTCGGCGCCGGGCGCCAAATGTTCTCCGCCCGGTCCGCCGCCACGGCCGCGGCGACGACGGCGACGACGGCCGCGCGACGCGCCTTCATCATCCGCGCCAAAGCGCGGGCCGCCATTCTCATCACGCCGCTCGCCGCTTGCCTCGACGCCTTCCATTTCAGCCTCGACCGGTTCGCCGGCGATCGCTTCTTCAGCCGCCTCCTCTTCGAGAGGTTCCGCACGAACGGAATCGACGCGCAAAGGCGCGTCGCGCTGCGATACGCGCGGTCCAGTGGCGAGTTCTCCGCGCTCGAGCGCGTGATATGTCGCACCGGTGAGCGTATTGTCGGCGGCCACCGTAATGTGGACGCCGAAGCGGCGCTCCAGTTCCTGCAGATGGGCCCGCTTCTGGTTGAGGATGTAGAGCGCCACCACAGCACGGGTCCGCAGCGTTACGTCATGCGCCGAACTCTTGACCAGCGCCTCTTCCAGCACACGCAATACATGCAGCGCGATGGAGGCGGTTGAGCGCACATGGCCGGCGCCGGCGCAATGCGAACATAGCACCGTCGAGCCCTCAACCACACCGGCGCGTATACGCTGACGCGACATTTCGAGCAGGCCGAAATGCGAGATGCGGCCGACCTGAATGCGGGCGCGATCATTTTTCAGCGCGTCCTTGAGGCGTCGCTCGACGGCGCGATTATTGCGGCTCTCCTCCATGTCGATGAAATCGACGACGATCAGCCCGGCGAGATCGCGCAGCCGCAGTTGCCGCGCGACTTCGTCCGCGGCCTCGAGGTTGGTGCGAAGCGCCGTGTCCTCGATATTATGCTCGCGCGTTGAACGCCCGGAGTTGACGTCGATCGCGACAAGCGCCTCGGTCTGATTGATGACCAGATAGCCGCCCGATTTCAGCGTAACATGGTTGGAGAACATCGCGTCGAGCTGCGCCTCGACGCCGCTTTCGGCAAAGATTGGATAAGCCTCGCGATGCGAGCGCACGTTCTTGGCGTGGCTTGGCATCAGCATGCGCATGAAGTCTTTGGCTTCGCGATAGGCTTCTTCGCCGGAAACCACGACTTCTTCGACGTCGCGTCCATAGAGATCGCGAATGGCGCGCTTGATCAGCGAGCCTTCCTCATAGACGAGCGTCGGCGCCGAAGAGCGCAGCGTCAATTCGCGCACGCTCTCCCACAAACGCAGCAGATATTCGAAGTCGCGTTTGACCTCCTGCTTGGTGCGCGTCGCGCCGGCCGTACGGAGAATGACGCCCATGCCTTCCGGCACTTCGAGATCATGAACGATCTCTTTGAGCCGCTTTCGATCGGCGCCGTCGGTGATCTTGCGCGAAATGCCGCCCCCGCGCGCGGTGTTGGGCATGAGCACCGAATAGCGGCCGGCAAGCGAAAGATACGTGGTGAGCGCCGCGCCCTTGTTGCCGCGCTCTTCCTTGACGACCTGAACGAGGAGCACCTGGCGGCGCTTGATGACCTCCTGAATCTTATACTGGCGGCGCGGACGTGGCGTGCGATAAGGCGCTTCGTCCATCGCGTCGCCGCCGATATGTTCGACGTGATCTTCCTCGTCGTCGTGCTCTTCCTCGTCGTGCGACTCGACCGGCGGCTCGGCGCGGGCGCTAACTTCGACCGCCTCGTCCTCGCGGGCGCGCTCACGCGCCTCGTCGCGCTCGTCCTGCCGTCGCGCTTTCAGCTCATGATCCGGCTCCTGCGCGTCGATGGCGAACTCGTCGGCTTCTCCGGTCTCAACCGAGCCGAAGCCAGCGGGATCGACAGAAATCTGTTCGTGCGCCGACAGGACAGGCTGTTCGCCCTCTTCCGCCTCGCCATCCTCTTCAACCTGAGCCTCGGCTGCTTGGGTCTTACTGGCTTCAGTCTTTCCGGACTCGGGGCTTTCGGCCTTGGCCTTAGCCCCTGCGACTCGCTCCGCCTCGACGGCTGCTTTCGGTCCGGCTCCCGCGGCGGGTTCCGGCGCGGCTTCCGAATCCGCGAAACCGGTTTCGGCTTGGTCCTCGACGATCGGAGTTTCGCCCGCTTCGTCGATGAGCTCGCTCGTTACCGCCTCGTCGGCGCTGGCGCGTTTTTCAGCGCCCTCATATTGGCGGCGACGCGAGCGGCGTCCGCGGCCGTGCGGGGCCCGCTCCTCCTCTTCGGCCTGCTGATGGACGCGGCTCTCTTCCTCGAGCAGCGCCTGCCGGTCGGCGACGGGAATTTGGTAATAGTCGGGGTGAATTTCGGCGAAGGCCAGAAAGCCGTGACGGTTTCCGCCGTAGTCGACGAAAGCGGCCTGAAGGGACGGCTCCACTCGCGTGACCTTCGCGAGGTAAATGTTGCCGCGTAGCGGTTTTTTGTCAGCAGCCTCGAAATCGAATTCTTGAACGCGGTTTCCACGTAGAACGACTACGCGGGTCTCCTCCGGGTGGGAGGCGTCGATGAGCATCTTGTTGGCCATGGGGGACTCTTCTGCGGCGTCGCGCGCAACGACGCCAACGGGGCAAGCCTGAGTCCGAAACGAGACTCGGCGACCGCTCTTTGGCGCAGCCTTGAGGCGCGAACGCTTGTTGGGAGAAATGAGACAGGCCTGAGGCCTGCGATACGCTGGCCGGCGTAGAGGCCGGCGGGACGAAGAAGCGCGACGCGCCTCGTCATGGAGAAATGACGAGCGAGCCGAGAGGCCATGTAATTGGCGAAGCCGCGCCCCGCCGCGCGAACCAGCCGCACGGGGAAAACGCCTGCTCTTGCGCCTATCACGGTCCCGGCCATGAGATCGTCAAAAAACCTTTCGCGACGCCCTAAAGGCGGCGACCAAACGTCACGGCCAGCTAAGCGGCGTAACGGAAAGATGCCAGCTGTCCCGAAATTCCGTTGGCTCGATTTTGACGGCCGCGTCGAGCGGCAATGATCGCGGCGCGGAATTCCGCAGCTTTCTCCCTACATATCGATCGCCGCCGGGCGGCGCAAGCGCCGACTCGGCTATTCACTGAAAATTTTGTGAGAAAGAATGCCCCCGGGGGCGCGACTTTCAGATAAGCTAACGATGCGTTAACGGCGCTCTTTCAAAATCGGCGTTTGCCGGACCATTTAAGGACCGCTGTGAGGAGGACCGCTTTGCGCCGAGGGCCGCCATCTCTGCTGCTTTCAGCGGCCTTCGGGCTTCTTTTGGCCTGGCCCCTGCCCGAACGGCCTGTCGCGGCTGAAGAGCAGCACAAGGAAATCTCTGCGCTTGCCGCCCGCATCGAGGGCCTTTCCGATCGCTCCCGCCTCATCTTCGACCTTACCGGCTTGCCGCCGGTCGCGGCGCACCCGGTAGCAAATCCGCCGCGCATCATCGTCGACCTGCCCGAAACGCTTTTCCGCATGGAGGCGAACGCCGGCCTGTCGACGAGCGACAAACTCATAAAATCATATAGATATGGCACGTTTGCGCCGGGGCGGTCGCGGGTCGTCATCGATCTCGCGGGCCCCGCGAAAATTCTCAAGGCGGACAGCGAAGTTGCCGTCGGGGGCCCGCGCCTCGTCATCGAGCTTGCGCCGACCAGCGCCGCTCATTTCGCCGCGATCGTCGCCGAACAGGCGCGGCCTCAGCCCGTCGATCCGCCGTCGCCTGCGCCGCTGGTCACGCAGTCGCCTACCGACAAGCCCATGGTTGTCATCGATCCCGGTCACGGCGGCGTCGACATGGGCGCGACCGGCAAAAATGGGGAATTGGAAAAGGATGTGGTGATCGAGTTCGCGCGCGCTCTGCGGCGTAAGATCGAAGACGCCGGCCGAGCGCGCGTCCTTTTGACCCGTGACCGCGACACGTTTCTTCCGCTTGCCGAGCGGGTCAGAATTGCCCGTGAAAACAACGCCTCCCTGTTCATTTCAGTTCACGCCGACACGCTCGCCGCGACAGCAGTCGAGGGGGCGACCGTCTACACGGTCTCCGAGCGGGCGTCGGATGCGATAGCGGCGCGAATGGCGGAGAAGGAAAATCTCGCCGACCAAGCGGCCGGTCTTGAGAGCAAGGCGGATGCCGAAGAGGTCGGCGACATATTGTTCGAACTGACGCGGCGCGAGACCCGCGCCTATAGCCGCCAATTTTCGCATTCGCTGATCTCGTTTTGGAGGGAGGTCGGCGCGCTCAACAAGAATCCGAGCCGCTCCGCAGGCTTCGTCGTTCTCAAAGCCTTCGACGTGCCTTCCGTGCTGCTCGAACTGGGGTATCTCTCGAGCGACAAGGATCTCGTCCGGCTGACGTCGCAAGAGTGGCGCGAACGCGCAGCGCAGAAAACCGCAGACGCGATTGACGCTTATTTCAGCGCGCATAGCCGAGAAGCGCGGGCCCCTGCAGGCGCCCCGCGCCCACAATAAAACACAAAATTGGGGCAAACCGAGGCGCGTGAGACGCTCGGCCCTTCGAGCCGCAAGCGGTCTAAGGCGAAGCAGGCGCGACGCTGCTGATAAGCCGCCTGTTCCGCGGTCAATTTCGCCAGCCGGCGACCTCCGCTACAAGGGCGCTAGGAACGGACGCTGGAAGTCGCCAAATGGTGTAATGAGCCAAACGGGCCTTGTTAGAGGGGCGACGCAAAAGGCGCGAGCGCTCACTATATCTTAGCCGGCCGAACCGGTTGGCGCGCCGGAGGGGCCCGTTCCGCAGCGTCGCGAAACGGAATTCGACATTGGAAACACGAGCCGACGCCCGGCGACGGCTGCTCTAAGGGTGATATTTCATGCGAATGCTCGCAAGGTTTTTGGGCTTCGTCTTCGCGACCGCGACGATCGTCTTCCTTGTTGGATCGATCGCCGGGGCCGGGCTGATCTACTATTTCTCCAAAGACCTGCCGGACACCGAGCAGCTGCGAAACTACGAGCCGCCGGTGACGACGCGGCTTCACGCGGGCGACGGCTCCATCCTTGCCGAATATTCGCATGAACGGCGCTTGTTCTTGCCGAGCTCGGCGATTCCGCAAATGGTGAAGCAAGCGTTCATCTCCGCCGAAGACAAGAATTTTTACAACCACCTCGGCGTCGACCCGGAAGGCGTGATGCGCGCCGTGACGGTGCTCGCCCAGGGCGGCCGCCATGTGCAAGGCGCTTCGACCATCACTCAGCAGGTCGCTAAAAACTTCCTCGTCGGCAATGAGCGCTCGATCGAGCGCAAGATTCGCGAGGCGCTTGTCGCCTTCCGGATTGAAGCCGCCTACCCCAAGGACAAGATTCTCGAACTTTATTTGAACGAGATCTATCTCGGCCTTGGAAACTACGGCGTCGCCGCCGCCGCGCTCAACTACTTCAACAAATCGGTCAATGAGCTGACGCTCGCCGAGGCGGCTTACCTCGCCGCGCTTCCCAAGGCGCCGAGCAATTATCATCCGTTTCAGAATCGCGAGCGCGCCCTCGAGCGCCGCAATTACGTCATCGATCGCCTGATCGCCGACGGCTATGTCACCGCCGAAGAAGGCGCGAAGGCGAAGGCCGAACCGCTCGGCGTCAATCCGCGCGTGCTCTCGCCGAACACTTATGTCGCCGGCTATTTCGCCGAAGAAGTGAGACGTCAGCTGCTGGAGCAATATAGCGAGAAGAAGCTCTATGAGGGCGGCCTCTCGGTTCGCACCACGCTCGATCCCAAGATGCAGGCGCTGACGCGAAAGGCTCTCGCCGACGGTCTGGTGCGCTTCGACGAAGCGCATGGCTTCCGCGGCGCGATGAACCACATTGACATCTCCTCCGACTGGGGCGTGACGCTCGCTGCAATCCCGGCGCTTGGCGACGTCAAGCCGTGGCGGCTCGCCGTGGTGCTCGACGTGAGCGGCGATTCGGCGCGCATCGGCCTTCAGCCAGCGCGCGAAAAATCCGGCGAAGTGGCGCGCGAACGCGAGACTGGCGTTTTGACCGCCGAAGGCATGCGCTGGGCCGGCCGCGGCCCGCGCTCGGCCTTTAGCGTCGGCGACGTGATCTATGTCGAGCCGCTCGCCGGACGCGCCGGCCAATATCGCCTGCGGCAAATTCCCGACATTTCCGGCGCGATGGTGGCGATGGACCCGCACACGGGCCGCGTCTTCTCCATGGTCGGCGGCTTCTCCTTCGACCAGTCGTCGTTCAATCGCGCCACCCAGGCGCTGCGCCAGCCCGGCTCCTCCTTCAAGCCGTTCGTCTATGCGACGGCGCTCGACAATGGCTACACGCCGTCTTCATCGATCCTCGACGAGCCGATCTCAATTCAGCAGGCTGACGGCACCTATTGGACGCCGGAGAATTTCGAAGGCGGCCATGGCACCGGCGCGCATCCGCTGCGCTACGGCGTTGAGCATTCGAAGAACATGATGACGGTGCGCCTGGCGAAAGACGTCGGCATGCCGCTCATCGCCGAATACGCCAAGCGCTTCGGCGTCTATGACGAGATGACGCCCTATCTCTCGATGGCGCTCGGCGCCGGCGAAACCACGCTTCTACGCATGGTCACCGGCTATTCGATGCTGGCGAACGGCGGCAAGCGCATCAAGCCGACGTTGATCGACCGAATTCAGGATCGCTGGGGCAAGACGCTCTACCGCCATGACGAGCGCCAATGCATCGGCTGCGATGCGGCGCAATGGGAAAACCAGCTGGAGCCGAAACTCATCGACAAGCGCGAACAGGTGCTCGATCCGCTGACCGCCTATCAGATCACGTCGATCATGGAAGGCGTCATCCAGCGCGGCACCGGCGTCTCGATCAGGGCCGTCGGCAAGCATCTCGCCGGCAAGACGGGCACGACGAACGAAGCCAAGGATCTTTGGTTCGTCGGCTTCTCTCCCGACCTCGCGGTCGGCGTCTTCATCGGCTACGACCGTCCGCGCTCGCTCGGCAGCCACGCACAGGCCGCGCAATTCGCCGCGCCGATCTTTCGCGATTTCATGACGGTCGCTTTGAAGGACAAGCCGGATACGCCGTTCCGCGTGCCGCCGGGGATCAAGCTCATTTCCATCGACGTGCATTCCGGGCTCCGTTCGTCAGGAGCAGGCACGATTCTCGAAGCATTCAAGCCGGGCACGGCGCCGCCCGACGCCTATTCCGCCGGCGGCGGCCCGCGTCAGCTCGACACGCCGAACGACGTGGATCAGCAGGTCGGCAGCGGCACTGGCGGCCTTTACTGATCAAGACGGCGGTGGGGGAAACCCTTGGTTTCCGTCAGCCGGCTTTATATCTCGAAGCGATGACCCTCAACGCCGAGACAAGCGCGCGCGTGACGCTGGAGACTGCGGCTGGCGTGGCGACCCTCACGCTAAACAGCCCTGCCTCGCGCAACGCATTATCTCTTGCGATGATCGAGATCATTTCAGGCGAACTCGACGCGATTGCCGGCCGCGACGACGTTCGCGTCGCTGTGTTGCAGGCGGAAGGGCCGGCTTTTTGCGCCGGCCACGATCTCAAAGAGCTGACGGCGCATCGCAACGATCCAGACCGCGGCCGCGCTTTCTTTGAAGAGACGATGCGCGCATGCTCGGCGCTGATGCAGAAAATCGTGATGCTGCCTCAGCCGGTCATCGCGGCTGTTGACGAAATCGCTACGGCGGCCGGCTGCCAGCTTGTCGCCAGTTGCGATCTCGCCGTCGCCGGGCCACGAGCGCGCTTCTGCACGCCGGGCGTCGATATCGGCCTCTTCTGTTCGACGCCAGCCGTCGCCGTCTCACGCAGCGTGGCGCAGAAACATGCGATGGAAATGCTGCTGACGGGCGTCCCTATCGGGGCCGAGGAAGCGCTGCGCATTGGCCTCGTCAACCGCATTTCTGCCGATGGCGCACGTAGTGGGGCTTTGGCGCTGGCGCAACTCATCGCCGGAAAATCTCCGCAAGCGATCCGCTTCGGAAAAAAGGCGTTCTACGCGCAGCGCGAGAAACCGCTCACTGAAGCCTATGAACTGGCGAGCGCGGTGATGGTCGACAACATGCTCGCGGAGGACGCGAAGGAAGGCGTTGCCGCCTTTCTAGAAAAGCGTTCGCCCACTTGGACGGAAGAGTGAACGAAAATCCGGTAGGGAATATCCATCGTAGAAGAAACTGCTGCGTTACAGTAAAGGAGCGATGGAATGATTGTCGGCCAGCTCGCATTGATCGTCGCAGCCGTCTTCTCGGGCGCGGCGCTCTACATCATTGTCGCCGAACAACCGGCGCGATTGCCTCTCGACGACGAAAATCTGCTCAGGCAATGGAAGCCAGCCTATAAGCGCGGCTTCGCGATGCAGGCGCCGCTCGCGTTGATTGGGGGCATCCTCGGCGCATGGGCCTGGCAGCAAACCGGTCAATGGCTTTGGCTCGTCGGCGCCGCGCTCATCGTCGCCAACTGGCCTTATACGCTGCTGAAAATCATGCCCATCAATAAGCGCCTCTTGGCGATAGACGCGGGCCAAGCGGGGCCGGAAAGCCGCGAACTGATCGAGAGCTGGGCGCGTCTACATGCCGTGCGCGCCGCTCTCGGCTTCGCTGCGACGCTCATCTTTCTTTGTGCCTCTCTCAGCTAACCGGACGAGGCGCCGGACGCTATTTCATTCATAATGATGTTACCGCGCGTGAGTTTGGGCGCGCGCGTTTTTGAAGGAATCGAAAAATGTCCAGATTGCGCAATCGCGTCCTGCATGTGGCGCTCCTCCTTGCGCTCGCCATCGCCTTCGCGCGCGCGGGCTGACGGTGGAATGCTGGCGCAAGAACGCGTCAGTTGCTTCATCACGCGCTGACGTCTCTTATCGCGAGTTTTCTTGAAGGTCATTCTTTGGAGGATAAAATGAATACTTTGCATCTTTCGATCATGTTCGCCGTTGCGTGTTGCGTCTTTGCGCCTTTCGCGAAGGCGGATTTCACCGTCTGCAACAGAACGCCCGATCAAGTCACCGTCGCGGCCGCCTGGGTCAGTCCGAGCGGCGGATTTACCTCGGAGGGCTGGTGGAAGCTTCGAGCCTGCGGGGGCTGCGAACGAGTCGTCTTGCGCAGCGAGACGTCGGATCCGCACAACTACTTTTTCTACGCGCATGGCGGCGGCAAGGAATGGCGCGGCGAATCGTCTTTCTGCACAACGCAGGGCGCATTCAAGATCGGCGACGCCAAGCGGTGCATCTTCGGGCGTCGCGGTCAGATGAAGGATTTCGTTCACGTCACGAGCCGCAGCGGCAACCACACGCAGAGCCTCACCGGCCGCTCGAGCAGCGGGCGCGTATGCATCGATTGAGCGCTTCTACTCGCCGAGATAGCGCAGCGCCGCGGCGGCCGCGAATGGGCAAAGCGCGAGAGCCGCGAGCGTGATCGCGCAGAGAATCGCAAAGGGCGCGTAGAAGGGCACGGTTCCGCCGCTCGCCGCCTCCGCGGCGGAGACGCCGAAGATCAGCACCGGAATGGTCAGCGGCAAAACGAGCAGCGCCATCAAGAGGCCGCCCCGTCGCACCGTGACGGTCGCCGCGGCGCCGATCGCGCCAATCAAAGTGAGCGCGGGCGTGCCGACAAGGAGCGTCGCGACGACGCCTAAAAGCGCCATGCGCTCCTGTTGCAACATCAGTCCAAGGAACGGCGCAGCAAGAATGAGCGGCAGGCCGGTCGCCGCCCAATGAGCGGCGCATTTGACGAGCACAGCTAACTCAAGCGGCGTCTCGGCGAGGTGGAAGAGGTCGAGAGAGCCATCTTCGGCGTCCGCCTGAAACAGACGATCGAGACAGAGCAGCGTCGCCAGCAGCGCGGCAATCCACAGCATCGCCGGGCCGATGCGGGCGAGAAGATTGGGATCCGGCCCCACGGCGAAGGGAACGATCGCGACAAGCGTCAGGAAGAAGACGACGCCCATCGCGCCCGAGCCACCGAGTCGCCGCGCGACGCGCCACTCGCGCAGGAAGAGCGCGGAGAGCGGGGAAGTCAAACCAGGCTCCGACTAATCGGCGCGCCCGGACCAAACCCCTGGCCCCTCACCGTACCTCTCCCCGCAAGCGGGGAGAGGAGTCGGCCGGCGTCGCGCAAAAAAATCATGCACTCGCCATGTCGTAGAGGCGTAACGCCGCTATCCCTCTCCCCGCGAGAGCGGGGAGAGGTGAGGTGAGGGGCCGGGGCAAGGAGTCGGAGAGAAAAACGAAGCGTCATGCTGCGCTCCCCAAAGCCAATTCCTTCGCCTCATCGAGCCCGAGCGGCTCATGCGTCGCGGCGACGATCAATCCGCCCCGCGCGCAATGTTCGCGCATGGCGACGGCAAATTTCTCGCGCGAAGTTCGGTCGAGCGTCGTCAGCGGCTCATCGAGCAGCCAGAGCGGCCGGAAGGCGACAAGGAGACGGGCGAGCGCCGCACGCCGTTTCTGGCCGGCGGAGAGCACGCCAACGGGCGCGGCGGCGATATGGCCGAGGCCGACGATCGCGAGCGCGCCGTCGACCGTGCGGCTGCGCGGATCGGGCTTTTGAGCGAGATAGCGCGACCAGAAATCCAGGTTTTCCTCGACGGTCAACGGCGACTTCATTCCATCGCTATGCGCAAGGTAATGCGCCTGCTGCGGCAGCTCGACGTCGGGCGGCCCGCTGGCAAGCGCGACAGAACCTCCCTCGCGAGGCAATAGCCCCGCCAGCGCGCGCAGGAGCGTGGATTTTCCAACGCCATTGGGGCCCGTCACCACCAGCGCCTGACCGGCCGAAAGCGAAAAGCTCAGCCGATCGATTACGAGCCTGCCCCCGCGTGTGACGCAGAGATCATCGACGCAAAGACGCATTGCGCCTTCGGGAGGCGGCTCATCGGATTGGGCATCGCGCGACATGGGCTACGGGATAAGGCCTTGCAAGCGAATCCGCCAGCCTCGGCGGCCTCAGCCGCGGGCCGGAAGCTTCTGGCCCCCGCCCGCCGCCCCGCTGGCGCTGACGGGGCGGGAATGCTAAGCAGCCGGATCATTCCTCGGGCGCTTGGGGCCCAGGTTTTTCGCTCATAGCGCGCGGCGCGCCCGTTATTCAGGGACTGCGGAATTAAGTGACGAAGCATAAGAGCTTAGAGGACTACGCGGCAAGGCGGTTCCGTTTCGCTGGCAACGCCTTGCTGGAGTTCAGCGATCCGTTTTTCGCCCAGATCGACAAGCTGCGGGCCGAATTCGAGGCGCAAGGCAAGCATTTCGTCAGCTTCGCGAACTACGACTATCTCGGCCTCGCGAATCATCCGCGGATCCGGGAAGAGGCGAAGCGCGAAATCGACGGGCTCGGCATCGGCGCCTTGGCCTCACGGCTCGTTGGCGGCGAACGCACCACGCACAAGCCTTTCGAGGCGGAAATCGCCGAATTTCTTGGCATGGAGAGCGCGCTGACGCTCGTCTCGGGTTATCTCTCCAATGTCACGACGATCGCTTGGCTGATGAGCGGCAAGAACGACGCGATCTTCATCGACGAGCTCGCCCATAACAGCATTGTCGCCGGCGCCGACGGCGCGCCGGCGCATGTCGTCAAATTCCGCCACAACGACTTCGATCATCTCGATCATCTGCTGGCGCGCCACCGCGAAGAATACCGCAACGTTCTGATCGTTGTCGAAGGCGTCTACAGCATGGACGGCGACACTGCCGACCTGCCGCGTCTCCTCGCGATCAAAGAGAAATACAAAGTCTGGCTGCTCGTCGACGAAGCGCATTCGCTCGGCGTGCTCGGCGAGACCGGCCGCGGCCTCGCCGAACATCAGGGCGTCGATCCGGCGCGCATCGACCTCATCGTCGGCACCATGTCGAAGACTCTCGCGTCCTGCGGCGGCTATGTTTGCGGGAAGAAGCAGGTCATCGACTGGTTCCGCTATACGCTGCCGGGCTTCGTCTACAGCGTCGGCCTGTCGCCGGTCATTCTCGCCGCCGCGCGCACCGCCCTGCGGTTGATGCAGGAGGAGACCTGGCGCATCGCCAAGCTCGCGAGCAACGCCGAGCTCTTCCGCACGGTCGCGCATGAGGCGGGTTTCTCCACCGGACCGGCGATCGGCCGCGGCGTCGTGCCGATCTTGTTCTCGAGCGACGTCGAGACGATGTGGGCGTCGCAACATTTGCTGGAGAACGGCTATTACGTGCCGCCGGTAGTGCGCATCGGCGTGCCGAAGGATGGGCCGAGACTGCGCTTCTTCTTCTCCGCCAATCATAGCGAAGCGGAGATTAGGGGCGTCATCCAGACGCTGCGCGACATGCCGCCGGTGACGGAAGAGGCGCATCAGATCGTCGCCGCGGCGATGGCGGGCGGATAAGACTCTCCTCTCCGCGTCACTTTGACGCTTTCGATTAATGGCCGGCTGCCGCTAGGACTTGTATATGGCGCGGATCGAGATTCTTCCGGTCGACGGCCTTTCGCGCTTTGCGACCTTTTGCAAGCTGCCGCGGCTGCTCTATGCCGGCGCGCCAGGCTTTGCGCCGCCGCTGGACGTCCAGTGTTGGACGGTCTTCGCGCATAAGCTCAACCCGCACTACAAATTCGTCGAAGAGCAAAAATTTCTCGCCCGCCGCGACGGCCAATGGGTCGGGCGCATCATGGCGCAGGTCTATAAGCCCGGCGTCACCCCAGTCGGCGCCTCCAGCGCACAGTTCGGAACACTTGACGCCATCGACGATGTCGAGGTCGTTCGCGCGTTGACGCAGGCCGCCGAGGACTGGCTGCGCGCAAGGGGCGCTGAGCGGATCAACGGACCCTTCTCGCCTTCGATCAACAGGGAATGCGGGCTTCTCGTCGACGGCTTTGCCGCCACGCCGATGTTCCTCATGCCCTGGCATCCGCCCTATCTGTCGCGCCATATCGAAGCGCTCGGCTATGAAAAGGCGCAAGACCTCCTGTCCTATCGCTTCGAAATCTCAAGCGACGAAGTCGAAAAGCCGGCGCGCATTTCGACGCGCCGTGAATGGCGCAATCGTTTAAAGCTCAGGCCATTGAACATGAAAGCCTTGAAGCAGGGCGAGACCGCTCTGATGGCCGAACTGTTCAACGACGGCTGGAGCGGCAATTGGGGTTTCGTGCCCTTCACCAAGGAAGAATTCGATTCAGACGCCGACGCGCTGCAATTTCTCGTGACCGAGGATTTCGGCATTGTCGTCGAGCTTGACGGCGCGCCGCAATCTTTCGCGATTGCGCTTCCCAATCTGAACGAGATTCTCGCTGATCTTAACGGCCGGCTTTTTCCCTTCGGCTGGCTGCGCGCGATTTTGCGATACCGCTCGCATCAGTTCAAATCGGCGCGGCTGCTGCTGCTTGGCACGCGAAAGACGCTGCAGAAAAGCGCGACCGGCGGCGCCATTTTTCTCGCGCTGATTGAGGAGATGCGGCGGCGCTGGGCCAAGTTCGCCGTCCCGCATCTCGAAGCCGGTTGGGTATTGGAGAGCAACGCCGACATGCGGCGGCCGATTGAAATGTTCGGCGGCAAGGTCGACAAGATTCATCGCATTTATGAAAAGCGCCTCACGGTCGGCGGCGGCGACGAGGCGATGCGTATGCGCGACGGCGTCAGGGCAACTCAGCTACAGGATGCAACGTCATGAACGGCATTTCAGTCACCGCCAATGGCGCCGACCGCACGCATGTCGAGCGGCGCAAGCTGATCCTCGAGAAATATCCGCAGGTGCGCGAGCTTTTCGGCAAGGACCCCGTGACCTTCAAGATCACGGCGGCGATTTTCGTCGGTCAGCTCGTGATTGCCGCGATTTTGGGTTCGCTCGGCCTCTCCTATTGGTGGCTGTCGCTCTTGATGGCGATCTGCGTCGGCGCTTTCGCCAATCACGCCAATTTCGTCATCATCCATGACGCGATTCACAATTGCGTCTTCGACAGTCCGCTCGCCAATAAGTGGACGGCGATCCTTGCCGACCTTCCCAATGCCTTTCCGACGGCGATGGGGTTTCGCTGCTACCACATCAAGCATCATTCGCATTTGTCGGCCTATGACTATGACGCCGACATCCCGAGCCGCTGGGAGGTCGAATGGGTCGGCAATAGCGCATGGCGCAAGGCGGTCTGGCTCTTCTTCTTCCCGGCCATTCAGCTTGCGCGACTGTCGCGCCTGAAGGGCACGGTGCCGATCTGGGGAACCTGGACCTATATCAATATCGGCGTCATCGCCCTTTTCGATCTCTTCGTGCTCTGGGCATTCGGGCCGAACGCCCTGCTCTATCTCTTCTTCTCCTTCTGGTTCTCCGTCGGCGGCCTGCATCCTCTGAGCGCACGCTGGCTGCAAGAGCATTTCGCCTTCGGCCCCGACCAGGGGACCTTCGATTACTACGGCCCGCTCAACACGCTTGCGCTCAACATCGGCTATCACAACGAGCATCACGATTTTCACGAGATTCCGTGGAACCGTTTGCCGGACTTAAAGGCGATGGCGCCCGAGTTCTACGACGATCTGCGTTGCCATCGCTCCTGGTTCGCGCTGCTCGTGACATTCATCTTCGATCCGACCTATTCGCTCGGGACGCGGTCGGAAAATGTGACGCAGGCCGCGCGCGAAGCGCCCGTTATAGCGCCGGCGGAGTAAGTCATGACGCAGGACGCAAAAGCCCAGGCGCTCGACGCTTCGCCCCGCCTTTTCGAGAGCGATCTCCTCGATAAGCTCTCCCGTGTGCATCATTTGACGCCAGTGATCATCTATTGCCCGATCATTCTCGGACTGTTGATCTATTCGCTCACGCTCAACAGCCTGACGCTCGTCTTAGTTGGCCTCGTGATCGGTTATCTCGGCTGGACGCTCACCGAATATTTCGGCCACCGCTATCTCTTCCATACGGTGTTTGCGCTGCCCTTCGGGCTCGGGCCGCGTTTTCAGTTTCTCATTCACGGCGTGCATCACATCTATCCCAATGATCCGCTGCGGCTCGTCATGCCGCCGCTGCTCTCGGGACCGATCATGCTGATCGCGCTCTTATGCGCCCGGCTGATCTTCGGCGCGACATTCGCCTGGCCGGTGCTTGCCGGCTTCATCAGTGGCTATGTGATCTATGATTGCGTGCATTACTGGACGCATCATGGCCAGCCGAAGACGGACTTTGGCCGCATGGTGAAGCGCCTGCACATGCTGCATCATTTCCGCGACGCCGAGAAAGGCTTCGGCGTCCACGCGATCTGGTGGGACTATGTGTTCGGCACGGCCTATCAGAAGGGCGACACGCCAGGAACAAGGGCGGTTTAAGGCGCGACCTTTCAGCTGTCATGCCCGGCCTTGAGCCGGGCATCCACGCCGTGACATCGCGATAACCGACGAACAAGCGCGGAACCCATTCGCGTGGATGGCCGGGCCAAGCCCGGCCATGACGGCTAGAAGCAGCTGACTGCTACCCCTGCCCGGTTCTTGCAAACCACTCGTCTTCGCTGATCACTTCGATCCCAAGCTCCGCCGCCTTCTTGAGCTTCGAGCCAGCGCCGGGGCCGGCGACCACGAGATCGGTCTTCTTCGACACCGACGCCGCGACATGCGCCCCGAAACGCTCGGCCTGCGCCTTGGCTTCATCGCGCGTCAGCCGTTCAAGCGAACCCGTGAACACCACAGTCTTGCCGGCGACGGGCGAGGTCGACGCCACGGCCGGCATCGGCTCCAAAGTGATCTGTTTTAGAAGCGCGTCGATTTCACGCTCATTGTGCGGTTCGGCGAAAAAGTCATGCAGCGCCTCTGCCACGACGGGTCCGACGCCATCGATCGAATCGATTCGCGCCCGCGCCTCGCTGCCAAGCTCCGCAGCGCTCGCCGTCTCGCGCAGCGATTCGAAGTCGCCGAAATGGCGCGCGAGCCGGCGGGCGTTCGTCTCGCCGACGTGACGCACGCCAAGCGCATAGATGAAGCGATTGATCGGAACCCTTCTACGCGCCTCGATCGCCGCAAAGAGATTGCGCACCGAGGTTTCGCCATAGCCCTCGCGTTCAGCGAGCCGCGGCGACATCTGCGCCTCGCGCTCGGGCAGCGTGAAAATATCGGAAGCGGTCCTGATCATCCCTTCATCGTAGAAAAATTCGATCTGCTTGTCGCCCAGCCCTTCGATATCCATGGCGTTGCGCGAAGCGAAATGTTTCAGGCGCTCCACCGCCTGTGCGGGACAGACAAGCGATCCAGTGCAACGGCGCACGACATCAGCTTCACCGGTCTTTTCGTCGATTTCGCGCAGCGCCGCCGAGCCGCAGCGCGGGCAGACATGCGGAAATTGATAGGGCTTCGCGCCGCTCGGGCGCTTCTCCTTCACCACCTCGACGATCTGCGGAATGACGTCGCCAGCACGCTGCACCACGACGGTGTCGCCGATGCGAATGTCCTTGCGGGCGATCTCGTCTTCATTGTGCAGCGTGGCGTTCTGCACGACGACGCCGCCGACTGTAACGGGCTCAAGCCTTGCGACTGGCGTCAGCGCGCCTGTGCGCCCGACCTGGATTTCGATGTCGCGCAGAATCGTCATGGCGCGTTCGGCCGGGAATTTGCGCGCGACCGCCCAGCGCGGCGCGCGCGAGACGAATCCCAACCGCTCCTGAAGCGCGATGTCATTGACCTTGTAGACGACGCCGTCGATGTCATAGCCGAGCGTTGCGCGCTGCGCTTCGATCGCCTGGTAATGCGCCAACATATCTTCTGCGCTGTCGCAGAGCGTCGTTAATGGATTGACCGGCAGCCCGTAGCGGCGCAGCGCCTCAAGCACGCCCATTTGCGTTTCCGCGGGAAGCGTGGAGGCCTCGCCCCAGCCATAGGCGAAAAAGTGCAGCGGCCGCGACGCCGTGATCTTCGGATCGAGTTGTCGCAGGGAGCCGGCCGCGGCGTTGCGCGGATTGGCGAAGGGAGTCTTGCCTGACTCCCTTTGTCGCACATTGAGCGCAGCGAAGTCCTTATGCGTCATATAGACTTCGCCGCGCACTTCAAACACATCGGAATGATCGCCGTGCAGCCGCTGAGGAATTTCGTCGACGGTGCGGACATTGGCGGTGACGTCTTCGCCCTCATAGCCATCGCCGCGTGTCGCCGCCTGCACGAGATGACCCTTCTCATAGCGCAGCGAACAGGAAAGCCCGTCGATCTTCGGCTCAAACGTGAAGCGCAGCGAACCGTCGCGTAGACCAAGGAAACGGCGCACGCGCGCGACGAATTCCTCGAGCTCTTCATCCGAAAATACGTTGCCGATCGAGAGCATCGGAACGGCGTGCTTCACTTTGGCAAATTTTTCGCTCGGGCGCGCGCCGACCTTCTTCGTCAGCGATTCGTCGGTGACAAGTTCAGGAAAGGCCTTTTCCAGCGCCTCATAGCGATGGCGCAGCGCGTCATATTCCGCGTCGGAGACCGTCGGCGCGTCTTCCTGATAATAGCGGCGGTCGTGCGCCGCGATCTCCTCGCCAATCCGGGCATGTTCGGCGCGCGCTTCGGAGAGAGAAAGTTCGGAAGGCGACTTCGTCATTATGTTAGGCTGTCCGGTCGCGCATAAGACGCATCATGTTCTTAAAGAGTCGATAGCTTGTTCCAACCGATCGCTACCCCAGAATAGTTCCTCTTTTGCAAAAAAGCTCGGCGCGCCAAATACGCCCCGACTCTTGGCCTCATCTGTGCGCGCTCTGAGCAATTGCTTCACCGAGTCGTCATTCGCACGCTCGAAAATCGCCTCTTCATCGAGAGAAATGCTCCGCAAAATCTCTTTCAGAACGGAAGGTTCCGATATGTCGAGGTCAAAGGAGAAATTGGCGCGATAAACGGACCGAATGAAAGCATGAAGTTTCTCCGACGCGTCCAATGCCGTTGCGATCCGAGAGGCCAAAAGACCGTTACGCGGAAAGACGCTCGGCCTGCGCCATGCGATGCCCTTGCGTTGGCAGAGACGCTCTACGTCGCGCCACATATAAGCGCCTTTCGCCGGATAGAGATTGAAGGGCGAATCTGGCCAGCCCTGTGTCGCGAAAATCGGCCCGAGAAGGAACGGTCGCCATACCACCTCGACGCCTGCAGCGCTTGCCTTATCCTCGATCTCTTCGGCGGCGATATAAGAATAGGTGCTTGCGAACTCGAACCAGAATTCGAGCTTCGGCGTCATCGCGCTAAGCCGCTTCCGGCGCGGCCCCGACGAGTCGGCGGGCGTCCCGCGAGCTGATCGGGCGCCCAAAGGCGTAGCCCTGCGCGTAACCGCAGCCGAGCTGATAAAGTTCGATCGCATCGGCCTCGGTCTCCGCGCCTTCGGCGACGACATCCAGGCCGAGGTCCTGAGCCAGCGCGACGATTGAGCGCAAAATGATCGGGCGCGGGCCCCTACCGGATTGCTTAATGAAAGAACGGTCAATCTTGATCGTGTCGAAGGGGAAGCGCTGCAAATAGGCAAGCGAAGAATAGCCGGCGCCGAAATCGTCGAGGCAAAGGCCCGCCCCGATCTCCTTGATGCGCGTGAGCATCTGCGCCGCATATTCGGGATTTTCCATCACCAGGCTCTCACTCAGTTCCAGCTTCAAGCTGCCCTTGATGATGTCGTTGCGCATCAACACGCTTTTGACGTCGCGCAGAAGGTCATGGCGCAATAGCTGCCGCGACGAGATGTTGACGGAGGCAAAAATCGGCGGATCTACCGCGAGCGCACGCTGCCAGGCCGCGAGTTCGCGCGCGGTGCGCTCCAGCGCAAGAAGTCCAAGGTCGATGATCAGGCCGGTCTGCTCGGCGACGGGCATGAATTCGGAAGGCTCAAGCCGACCCAGCCGCAAATGGTCCCACCGCAGCAGCGCCTCAAAGCCGGCGATGGTGCGATCCTCGAGCCGAACAATCGGCTGGAAGAATACTTTGATCTCTCTCCGCTCCAGCGCCCGGCGCAGATCGGCTTCAAGAGTGAGCCGGTCGGAACGCTGCGTGCGCATCGCCGGACGAAAGACTTCAATGCGGTTGCCGCCGGAGCGCTTGGCGTAGCGCATGGCGATTTCGGCGTCCTCCAACATATCGCGGGCGCCGGGATGGACCTGCTGATCGTAAAGGGCGATGCCGATCGACGCGAAAAGCGCAATTTCACAATCGGTAAAGCGCACTGGAGTTGAAAGCGATCGGCGGACCGAGTCGGCGACCGAGATGACATGATCCGCGTTCGTCTCCGAAACCAGGATGATTGCGAATGTATCGCCGGAAAGCCGCGCCAGAGTGTCTTGAGGCTGCAGCAGTTTCGTGAGGCGATGCGCGACGGTGAGCAGGATGCTGTCGCCCATGGCCATGCCGACCTGCTCATTGATCTGCTTGAAGCGGTCAATGTCGATGACGAGGACCGTGGGGCGCACATCCTTTTCCATGCGCGCGAGAACAAGCGCGGCCTCCAGCCGGTCGAAGAACAATTCACGGTTCGGCAGGCCAGTGAGATTGTCGTGCACGGCGTCATGCAGCAGACGCTCCTGTGCGTTGCGTTCGTCCGTCACATCATTGAGCGTGCCGACGACGCGGATCACTTCGCCGTCCGGCCCCACGACTGGCCGCGCCCGCAGCCGATAGCAGAGATAGTGTCCGTCCGCGGCGCGCAGGCGGAACTCCTGGTTAATGCGGCCGCGCCGCTGCTCGAGAATGGCGTCGAGACAGGCGCGATAGCGATCCTGCTCGAAGGGGTGCAGCAGATCGAGCCAAGAGGAGGCGGCGCCCTCGAGCCCGCCGCGATCGAGGCCGAGCGCGGCTTCGGCTTCCGGGCTGACGTAAATGTGGTCCGAGGGAACGTCCCAGTCGAACACGATCTCATTGGCGCCGGTGAGCGCAAGGGCCTTGCGCTCGACATCGCTGATCGCGCCATGAGAGAGCCCTCCAGCGGCGAAGGCGTTCTGCATCACGGTGAAGCCGATGAGCATCACGATGAGCACCAGGCCGCCGACAAGAGCAGGAGAAACGAGGTCGTTGGTGATCCAGCCGGCGACGGCAAATCCCGCCGTCGCCACCCAGACGGCCAGCAGGAACCACGTCGGGATCAGCATGATGGCCCGATCGAACCCGTGCGTCGCGAGATAGAGGATCAGCACGAAGCCGACGACGGCGACGGTCGCGAGCGAGATGCGCGCGACGCCGGCCGCGACCGGGGCGTCGAACACCGCAAGGCCGACGAGATCCAGCAGGATCAAGAGCCACAGCGCCGCGACATGCCAGGCGCGCACATGCCAGCGGTTGAGGTTCAGATAGGCGAAGAGAAAGACGACAAGCGTTGCGGAGAGGACGGTTTCTGCGCCGGCGCGCCAGATCCTGTTGGCGTTGACGTCGAAGCCGAAGATTTTGTCCCAGAAGCCGAAATCGATGCACACATAGGCGAGCACCGCCCAGGCGAGCGCCGCCGCCGCGGGGAAGATGACGGCGCCCTTCACCACGAAGACGATCGTTAGAAACAGCGCCAGCAGGCCAGCGATGCCGATGACGATGCCCTTGTACAGCGTCAGGCTCGTCACCTTGTCCTTATAGGCCGCGGGCTCCCAGAGATAGAGCTGCGGCAGGTTGGGCGTGCGAAGTTCCGCGACATAGGTGACCGTCGTTCCCGGGTCGAGCGTCAGCCGGAAAACGTCGGCGTCGGACGCGTCCTCAACCTCCGGCGGAAAGCCCTGGCTCGCCGTGATGGCGGTGATTCGCGCCGAACCGAGATCCGGCCAGATGACGCCCGAGCCCTGCAGCCGATAATGCGGCGCGACGATGAGGCGTTCGATCTGCTCGTCCGTGTCGTTGGTGAGCGCGAAAACGATCCAGTTCGGCTGGCTGCCGGCCTCTTTCGCGCCAACCTCGATACGGCGGACGATGCCGTCGGAACCCGGCGCAGTCGAAACCTGCAGTCGGTCGCCCTGCGAGGAATGCTTCTCCACCACGCCCGTGAGATCGATCGCCCGGGCGCCCTGCGGCACCCGTACCGACTCCATGGCGACGGCCTGAGCGGATGCGACGAACAAAAAGAGAGCGATCAGATATTTTTTCAGGCGCACGAATTCTCTTCTCGATGCCGCAGGCTCGGAGAACGCGTCTTGCGCGGCCAATGCCGGGCGCCTAGCGCGTAGGCTGTCATCGCCGATCTCCGATGGCCAACTGGTAGAGGCTTCAACCCCGGCCCGCAAGCCGATTCGCCAAGCTTTGCAATAGCGGTATGTTCCTTGCGTCGCTGCGTTTCTTGGCCGCGCTTGCGGAGCGCCAGCGGCGCCAATATACGCTGCTTGAGGGCCACTGTCGCAATCTACAGGCGCATGGCGGTTTTTTTGCGGTAGGCCACCCGCGAAACTCTGGGAAAACGGGAACTGATTGGATGCGAAGCGCTCTCGGCGGACCGCGCCTCCTGTTGCGCCGACTCCGCGAAATCAGCGCGGAGCCGATCAGCGCGCAGGCGCGGCTCGACAAGATCGTGGTCCAGATCGCCGCGAATATGGTCGCGGAAGTTTGTTCCGTTTATGTGCTGCGCGCCGACCAGCGCTTGGAGCTTTACGCGACTGAGGGCCTCAACCGCGAAGCCGTCCATTTAACCACGATGCATGCGGGCGAGGGTCTCGTCGGCCTCATCGCGAAAAGCGCCGAGCCTGTCGCCCTTTCCGAAGCGCAAGATCACCCCGCATTCTCCTATAAGCCTGAGACCGGCGAAGAGGCCTATCACTCATTCCTCGGCGTGCCCATCCTGCGCGGCGGCAATACGCTCGGCGTTCTCGTCGTCCAGAACAAGGTGCGCCGCGTCTATTCGGAAGAAGAGATCGAGGCGCTGCAAACGACGGCGATGCTGCTCGCTGAGCTCATCGCCTCCGGCGAATTGCAGGCGATCGAAGATCCGCGCGACCTTGCTCTCTACCGTCCGGCGTCGCTCCGGGGCGCGCCGATGGCCGAAGGCGTCGGCCTCGGGCACGTGCTGCTGCACGAACCGCGCGTCGTCATCAAGCAGCTTGTCGCCGAGGACATGCCGACGGAACTCGCCAGGCTCGAACATGCGATCGACGCGATGCGCCAGTCGATCGACGAGCTCGTCGCGCATAGCGATCGGATCGCCGCCGGAGAGCCGCGCGAGATCCTCGAAACCGTGCGGATGGTGGCCTATGACCGCGGCTGGGTGCGCCGTCTGCGTGAAGCAGTGATGACCGGCCTGACGGCGGAGGCGGCGGTCGAGCGCGTTCAGAACGACGCCCGCGCGCGCATGCAGCGTCAGACCGATCCGTATCTTCGCGACCGCCTGCACGATCTCGACGACATCGCCAACCGGCTGCTACATCAGCTGACGGGTCAGAGCTATGTCGCCGATCGCGACAGCGTGCCGGAAAACGCCATCATCGTCGCACGAACGATGGGACCGGCCGCGCTGCTCGACTATGACCACAAGCGGCTGCGCGGCCTGGTGCTGGAGGAAGGCGGCCCGACGAGCCATGTGGCGATCGTCGCGCGGGCGCTCGGCATCGCCACCGTAGGGCTTGTCCCCGGCGTCATCGACATCGTCGAAACCGGCGATCCGATTATCGTCGACGGCACCACCGGCGAAGTGCACATTCGGCCGCAGCCCGACGTGCAGAGCGCCTACGCCGAAAAAGCGCGGCTGCGGGCGCGTCGCCAGGAGCAATACGCCAAGCTCCGCGACGTGGCGGCGATCACCAAGGACGGCGTCGAAATCTCTCTGCACATGAACGCCGGCCTCGCGATCGACATGCCGCATTTGCATGAGACCGGCGCACAGTCGATCGGATTATTCCGCACTGAGCTGCAATTCATGCTCGCGCCGCGGTTTCCGCGTATGGACGAACAATATCGCTTTTATAAAGCCGTGCTCGACGCCGCGCCGGAGAAGCCGATCACCTTTCGCACGCTCGACATCGGCTCCGACAAAATCCTTCCCTATATGGCGAAGATCGAAGAGGAGAATCCCGCGCTCGGTTGGCGCGCGATCCGCATCGGGCTCGACCGGCCGGGCCTCTTGCGGATGCAACTGCGCGCAATGCTGAAGGCGGGCGCCCATCGCGATCTGCGGATCATGTTTCCGATGATCGCGAATGTCGCCGAATTCGACGCGGCGAAGTCGATCGCCCTACGCGAACTCGAACATATCAAACGTCATCGTCATCAGCCGCCAAGGCGCCTAGAGCTCGGCGCCATGGTGGAAGTGCCATCGCTGCTGTGGGAAATCGATCTTATTGCCGAACGCGCGGATTTCCTGTCGGTTGGCTCCAACGACCTGGTGCAATACATGTACGCGGCGGATCGCGACAACACGCGCGTTTCGAAGCGCTATGACAATCTCTCGCCGCCAGTGCTGCGCGCGCTTGAACGCATCGTCACGGCCGGCGCGCGGCACAACGCGCCAGTGACGCTCTGCGGCGAAATGGGCGGGCGCCCGCTTGAGGCGCTGGCGCTGCTCGCGATCGGCTATCGCTCGCTGTCAATGGCGGCTTCCGCCATCGGTCCGGTGAAGACGATGATCCTCAATCTCAATCTCGAAGAGGCCCAGGTTTATCTCGCATCGCTGCTCGCTTCCGATGACGGCAGCGCTTCGGTGCGCGAGCAATTGCGCGATTATGCGATCGCGCGCGGCGTGCCTTTGTAGCGAGGCTCTCTTTCTTCGCGCCGCCGCCGTTACTACTTCTCAAGAAACTTCCATGTTCGCTCAAGACAAACTCGACCTCATCCTGCGCCGTTATGACGAAATCGGCGACAAGCTCGCCATCGGCGCCGACGGACAGGCGTTCGTCGCGCTGTCGCGCGAACGCGCATCGCTCGACGACGTCGTCGAAAGGATCCGCGCCTACCGCGCGGCGCAGAAGGAAGCCGACGATCTTTCCGCCATGCTCGCCGACGCCTCGATCGACGCCGAAATGCGCGCCCTTGCCGAAAGCGAGACGGACGCCGCGCTCGAACATCTGGAGGCGGCGGAAAGCGCGCTACGACTTGCGCTTCTCCCCAAGGACGAAGCGGATGAGAAGGGCGTCATTCTCGAAGTGCGCGCCGGTACGGGCGGCGACGAGGCGGCGCTTTTCGCCGGCGATCTTTTCCGCGCCTATCAAAAATATGCGGCGCTCAAAGGCTGGCGCGTCGAAATCGTATCAGAAAGCCCCGGCGCGCTCGGCGGATTCAAAGAGATCGTCGCCGAGATCGTTGGCCGGGGCGTCTACGGACGGCTGAAATTCGAGTCGGGCGTGCATCGCGTCCAACGCGTGCCGGAAACCGAGACGCAGGGACGCATCCATACGTCGGCCGCAACCGTGGCGGTGCTGCCACAAGCCGAGGACGTCGACGTCGTCATCGACGACAAGGACCTGCAGATCGATACGATGCGCTCGCAGGGCGCCGGCGGCCAGCACGTCAACAAGACCGAGTCCGCGATCCGCATCACCCATATTCCATCGGGCATCGTGGTGATGATGCAGGAAGAGCGCTCTCAGCATCGCAACAAGGCGAAGGCTATGAACGTGCTCCGTTCGCGTCTTTACGACGCTGAGCGACAAAGGCTCGACAGGGAGCGCTCGGAGGACCGCAAGCAGCAGGTCGGCTCAGGCGACCGCTCGGAGCGCATCCGCACCTATAATTTTCCGCAAGGGCGCGTCACCGACCATCGCATCAATCTCACGCTTTATAAGCTCGATCGCGTCATGGAAGGCGAGTTCGACGAGATCATCGATGCGCTGACGACAGACCGCCAGCAAAAGCTGCTTGCGCAAAGCGAAGCGTAACACGCGCCGTGTGCGCCGGCGCACGAACATCGTGAGAGTCTCTTCCTAAAGTGTAGATGCTCGCAGAGTGAACATCGCCAAATTGAGGAGAGAGCCATGTCCATGTTGAAAAAGTTTGTTTCTATGAGCCTCGCCGCCGCCATCATGGTCGGAGCGACGGCAAGCGCCACCCCCGCATTCGCCTGGTCCAAATGGCATCATCATGGCTATGGCTGGGGGCCCTACGCCGTCGGCGGCGCGCTCGCTTTGGGCGCCATGGCGGCCGCGGCCGCAAGCGGCCCGGACTGCTATTACGAGCGCCGTCCGATCTTCAATCGCTGGGGCGATGTGGTCGGCTATCGCTCCGTGCCCGTGTGCTAACGCAACATATCCAAACGTCAGAAAAAGGCCGGCGCGCGCCGGCCTTTTTCATTCACAAACGAGCGCGGCTCACCAGTCGTAATCAAAAAACTGGCCGATCTCATTGTAGCGCTGCGGATCTTGAAGCGTGAAATCCTGTTGCTCGAGGAAGTAATTATCGTTGGCGTAACGGTTTGGCCCCAGATTTCCCTGCGCCGCCGAAGCCGCGCCGTCGTCGAGCCAATCTTTGCCGGTCGTGAGGTTGTGCGGCAGCGCAATCGGGAAATCGTCGCCCTGCGTTGCGGTGACCTGGCCAGTCGCAGCAGGCTTGCGCTGTTTGGCGAGAGCCTGGCTCGAGACAAGCGCGCAAATCAAGGCGAGGCCCAACGTCAGCTTCAAAGAATTACGCATTTTTGAACTCCCTTTCCGCATCAGCGCGTCAGTTTAGCCGTAGCGCCTCGAGCATTGCTAGTGTCGGAAGTGGCGCACGCCGGTGAAAATCATTGCGAGGCCCTGCTCATCCGCTGCGGCGATGACATCTTTATCGTTGATCGAGCCGCCGGGCTGAATGACGGCGGTGGCCCCTGCTTCCGCAGCCGCCAGCAGTCCGTCGGCGAAAGGAAAAAAGGCGTCGGAGGCGACGACGGCTCCTTTGGCGAGACTTTCCGTTAGCCCTGCGGCGCGCGCGGCTTCCTGCGCCTTATGCGCGGCGATGCGCGAGGAATCGACACGCGACATCTGTCCGGCGCCGATGCCCACTGTGGCGGCATTCTTCGCGTAAACGATCGCGTTCGACTTGACATGTTTCACCACACGGAACGCGAATTTGAGATCCGCAAGTTCTTGCGCCGTGGGCTGTCGCTTCGTCACGACTTGCAGAGTCATGTCGTCGACAACGGCGTTGTCGCGCGATTGCGCGAGAAAACCGCCGGAGACGGATCGATAGGTCAAACCCTGCGCGCGAGCATCGGGCAGGCCGCCAGTCAACAGCAGACGTAAATTCTTCTTGGCGCCGATGATCTCGACCGACTCCTCGTCAGCGTCAGGCGCGATGATCACCTCGGTGAATATCTTGACGATCTCGCGCGCCGCCTCCGCATCGAGCTTGCGATTGAGCGCGACGATGCCGCCGAAGGCGGAAACGGGGTCGCAGCGCAGCGCCTTTTCATAGGCTTGCGCCAGCATCGCGCCTTCGGCGACGCCGCAAGGATTGGCGTGTTTGACGATGACGACGGCGGCCGTGCGCGCCGGATCGAATTCCGCCACGCATTCGAAGGCGGCGTCGGTATCGTTGACGTTGTTATATGAGAGCTGCTTGCCCTGAATCTGGCGCGCCGTGGCGACGCCAGGGCGATTCTCGCCGTTGAGATAGAATCCCGCGGATTGATGCGGGTTTTCGCCATAACGCATCGGCTCGGCGAGACGCCCGCCAAAGGCGCGTAGCGGCGGCGAGGCTTCGCCAAGCTCCTGCGCCAGCCAATTGGAGATCGCCGCGTCATAGGCGGCCGTGCGCGCGAAGGCCTTCTGCGCCAGCCGCCGACGCGTCGCGAGTCGCGTCGAACCCTTTGTCGCAGCGAGTTCTTCAATCAGGGCTTGGTAATCATTCGGATCGACGACGACAGCGACATCGTCGTGATTCTTCGACGCGGCGCGGATCATCGCCGGCCCGCCGATATCGATGTTTTCGATGCATTGCTCGAAAGGCGCGCCTTTCGAGAGCGTCGATTCAAAAGGATAGAGATTGACGACGAGCAGATCGATGGGCCGGATGTCATGCGCGAGCATCGCCGCCTCATGTTCCGGATTCTCGCGAATCGCCAAAAGTCCGCCATGCACCTTCGGGTGCAGCGTCTTCAGCCTTCCGTCCATCATTTCCGGAAATTGGGTGAGATCGGCGACGTCGCGCACAGCAAGCCCCGCCTCGGCAAGCGCCTTGCGCGTCCCGCCGGTGGAGACAAGCTCGACGCCATGCGTCGTCAGCGCGCGCGCGAAGTCGACGAGGCCTGTTTTGTCGGAAACGGAAATCAGCGCACGCGCCACGCGGCGCAAGTCGACCGGCATTGCATTCTCCTAAAATCGCGCCGCGCTTATCATACCTTGCGACCGGGAGGAACCTGCTCGCCTGGCCGCCGACGAAAGCTCCAAGCGATCTCGGCGCCAGCGGCCGCCGTCCCTCGCACAACGATCTGTGCGCAATTGCGCGCGCCGCCTAGCGCGGCGAAGAAAATACTGTCTTCGATTTCGGGCGTTGCGCCCTGAGCTTCAAAGAAGAGCGTTTCGCCGTTGGCGAGAATAAGTTCGACCGTTCCGTCGGCGCCCGACGCAACGCGCACGCGCGGATGAATGTGGAAGCGGAGGGCGAAATCGCTGGTCTGCGCGTGTCTTCGGCCGCCTTCGGCGGCGACGAGCCGATCAACGCCAAAGAACGCGACGCCATCGGCGACAAGCGTCAATTCGCGTTCGTGGATCAAGCCGAAATCTCGCGCATAGCCGTCATGCGACAGGACGAGCGTCGTCTCGCCTTCCGGGCGGCGGCGCTCGACCTCAATGTTGCGTGGTCCAGCAAGGACGCGGCCTGCGCGCCAGTGCGGCGCGCTCTGTGGCGCGATGCGCGCGCTGGAGCGATCGCCGATGACAAGCGTCGAATGCGCGGCGGTGGCGCGGGCAAGTTCGCGCGCGTCGAGATGTGGCGGCGACGGCGCCCCGCAGTTGACGACAACCCGCTCGATTCCGATCGAGAATTCGAAAGACAGACAGCCGGCGTGCGCAGAGAGAGAAAACTCGAAAGGCGGGGGCCCGCCGGCGTCGACAATGACGAGCGCGTCCCGCGCCTCCATGCGCTGATAGCCGGCATAGGGCGCGTTGACCGGCGGCGCGCCGCGCGTGTCCTCATAAGCGAGCACGTTCGCCAGCCGATCCAGCGCCGTCGCGCCCATGCCGTTAAATAGCCCCAGCGAGCCGTCGCCATGTTGCAGCATCCGCAACATGGGCATCATCCGGTCAATGGCGCGCAGGACCGCGGGGGGCGTTTGCAGGCCACGCGCTGCGATCACCTGCCGCAGCGGCAATAGATCGAGGAGCAGATCGACCGCAACCTGCGGGTTGCGGCTGACATGGCCGCCGTCGGTGAGGATTTCACGGTCGAGCTCAACGCTCAGCGCGCGCGACACATGCGGCGCGATTTTGCGTCCGGTGTCGGCGCAAACCGCGAATTCGGCCAGCGCGACGACGCAAAGGGCGCGATCGGCGCCCCGCGCCCCGTCGCCCGCGAGCGCCCGCCACAGCAGCCGGGCGTTGCGCGCGAGCGCCAGCATGAATGCGTCGTAAAAATCCGCCTCCGCGCCATCGAGCAGCATTGGCGATTGCGACAGGAAGGAGAGCAGTCGCCGGGCCACGACGGCGGGCTCCATCGCCGGATCGTCGGCCGGAAGTTTCGGAAGCGAAAGAAAGTCGCCGACAAGCGCCTGGGCCGTGGCGAGCGCCACCCGCTTGTCCGAAGCCTGCAAGTGCCGCAGCCAGGAAAATCCTGCAAGGGAACGCCGCCACCCCTCGGAAGGCGGCGCCGCAAGAAAGGGCGAGACGCCCCTCGCCTGCACAGTTTTCCCTTCGAAGGAGAAATAGCCGGCGTAAATCTGGTCGGCGACGGTCGAGTCGGTGGTTCTTATGTCGGGCGGCGCGATGCGCAGCCGCTCCGGCGGCGCAATCGCCATCGATTTCACGAGGTGGTAGGGCGCGGCGGCGCCTCGCGCGAAGGCCCCCGCCGCCCGCGCGGCGGAGGCGCCGACAAGCCGCACCCGATCCCGCAACATTCTGGCGCTCAGTGGGCGTCCTCCGATAGCGGCTGTCACGCGCGACAGAGCCCCGCCGGCGGCGCGCCACCCGGCATTACCAAACCCCAGCGCCCGCTTATAGTCTAAACTTCCGTGGCTTCCGAATGGGACCGCGCCGATCGCGGCTTGGCCGCCATTGCATGCAAAAGGCTGGAAATGGCAATGTCGCGCCTCATTTCAGGGAGGCTTCGCCAATGCCGCTTTACACGATCGACGGAATCGCGCCGCGCCTGCCGGCCAAGGGCCGGTTCTATGTGGCGCCCGGCGCGCACGTCATCGGCCGCGTCGAACTTGAGGAAGACGCCAATATTTGGTTCGGCTGCGTTCTGCGCGGCGACAATGAATGGATCACGGTCGGCGCCCGCACCAATATTCAGGAAAACAGCATTCTTCATACGGACATGGGCTTTCCGCTCGTCATCGGGGCGGATTGCACGATCGGGCATGGCGTCATTCTGCACAGCTGCACGATTGGCGAAGCGACGCTCATCGGCATGGGCGCGACGATTCTCAATGGCGCTAAGATCGGCGCGAACTGCCTCGTCGGCGCCAATGCGCTGGTGACCGAAGCCAAGGAATTTCCCGACTATTCGCTGATCGTCGGCTCGCCGGCCAAGGCGATCCGCACGCTCGACGAGAAGGCGCGGGACCGGCATCTCGAATCGGCGAAACATTATGTCGAGAACGGCCAACGTTACGCGACGGGGCTGACGCTTATCCCCTGAGCGCCGGTCTCACCGCGACACATAGAGGGGCGCGCTCGTCGGCGGGTCGATGGCGACCCAAGCGTTCTGATTGTGCTGCGACTGTCGCTTGACGAAACGGTAGGGAACGCGCGTCCACGGCCGCATCTCATCCGAGAGATTGTCGAGCACGAATTCGCCGCGGTTGGTCTTGACCGTGAGGACGGAATGGCCGTCGCCGTTTTTTTCCTTCACGACGGTAATCAACAGCGCCTGGCGCGGAAAGCCTTCCTCGATCAGCATGCGGCGTTTCAGCAGCGCGAAATCCTCGCAATCGCCCTTGCCGTCATTGGGATAGTCCCACTTATCGAGAGAGCTCCAGTGGTCCGTGTCCGCGACGGGGTCGATGTTCTTGTTCACCCACGCGTTGATATTCGCGATCTTGCGAAAGACGGCGGCGGTGAGTTCAATGTCCTGCGCGTCTGTTTCGTCGTCCTGGCATTCGCCTCGATAGCGTTGGCAGAAATCCACCCAGCCGTAGGGCACGCTCGTTTCGGCGCCAAGCGCAGCGAAAGTCGCGGTTTCTGGTCCGGCGAAACTTTTTGCGTTGACGGCGATGAGCGCCATGCCCGCCATTCCGAGAGCTACAACCGCCTTGCTAACGATGCCCAACATAACCCGCCTCCGTGACATGAGGCGAAGTTAGTTTTCTTGTTTTGCTGTCCGTGAAAGTATTTCTGCCGCATTTTACGCGAATGCGTTTAGATTTGCTTAGATCATTGGTAAGTATAATTTTGCGCTATCGAAATGCGTAAAATTTGATGCAATCTCCTATCTCATTGGATCAGAATACCTTTTCTCTCACCCTCGGCTCGGCTCCGGCGCCGGCGCCCTGCCTCGGCTTAAGCTTCGAGCAATCCTAGTTAACTTACGCCCGTTCCGGCGGTTAACGCGCCCGCTCAGCACGAAATTTATTTGGCGGGTGGTCTATCGGCTGTCGGCACCGGCACATCTTGCGCGACACTGCGCGTCTACATCGAGCCTTACGAACCCGACCCCGTGCAGCAATATCCGGAGACTCAGGCGGCGCTCGCCGACCTCGTGACGCTGTCGCGCGAACTCGCCGCGATCGAACGCTATACGCAACGCGCCGCGCCGAGCGTCATCACATAGTCTAAACGGCGCGGCACAGCCGAGTGCTCTTCGACTCGAGTTCACGCCCAAAAGAGTTCCTGTTGTTGCGAGACAGAAAGGCTGATATCTCACTGTTACTCGTCTAACTTCTTGCGGAAGTCCTCGATATAGCCTTCATGCTTTTGGATAGCTTCCTCAACATCATAGATTTCATCGTCGACAGCGTCAATTTTTGCCTGCATTTCGTCCCGAAAGCTGTCTGAACGCGCGGTCGCTCGACGTTCTACGCAGCGCGCACGAAAATCCTTTTTGTTTTCGAGAGCTTCCTTCATGCGGCTGACGCTCGCAATCTCTTTCTCAATATTTTTTTCAATTCGCTCGCGCCACTGGGTGCGCTTTTCCTCATAATGGCGCTGCTTTTTCTCTTTGTAATCGCGCCAATCATTGTTCAAGTCTTCCTGCGCCTCTTGCAACGCGTCATGCGCCGCAGCTCGGTCATTTCGCATCAGAATGTCTTTGTTTTCCTGAAAATCGGCCCAGGCTTCGCGCATGAGGGAAGATCGCGCCTGGAGAATTTCTAGTTGCGTCGAAAAAAATGGGTCGTGGCCGGTCGTCGCGACTGCCGCCAGATTGGGAATGAGCCCGAGGCCCAGGACGTTAATGAATACTTCTGCACCGGTCGGATCGTAATTCATTACGTTATCGGCAAGCGTTTTGATGCGCTTCAAGCACTTGTCAGACTCTCGCGCCCGTTCCTCGCGGTGCCGGTCCGCTTCTTCTTTTTGTTCCTTCATCTCGTCCACAATCTCGCGAAAACGCTCCCACGCAGTGACGCGATCTTGGGGTGTCGGATATCGTACATCCCGAAAAAATTCGTGTATTTGCTTCTTGAGCCCCCAGACGTCGCGCCAACTGGCATCCCCGCGTTCCGCAGCGTGAAACAAGGCCTCAAGCTGTTCGAGCAGCCTATCCAAAGTCTGATAGTCGGTAGCCATCTCGCGCCCAAAAGGGTTTTTTCGTCTAATTAGGGCGCTCTAACGGTAGAGCCAGGCGTTGCGCGCCAGCATGCCGGGCCCGCCCAGCGCACGGATCGCAAGATTGCGGGCGGCAGCGGGCAGTCCGCTCATATGGAAATAGCCGCCCTGACGACGCGAGGCTTGCACGACCTGCTCGGCGCGGGGAAGCCTGACGCCCTCATAGGCGAGAAAGGCGGTCTCGACGGTTGTCCCAAGTCGCATGAAGGCCTCCCCCAGAGCGTCGGCGTCTTCGATCGCCTGCGCCGCGCCCTGCGCCAGAAAGGGGACCATAGGATGGGCGGCGTCGCCGAGGAGCGTCACCGGTCCCCGCGTCCATTGTTTCAGCGCCGGACGCATGAACAGCGGCCAATGCCGCCAGGAGGCGCCGGCTTCGATCAATTCGCGCAGCGCGGCGGAAGTCCGACGCGGCGCAAAGCGGCGGGCGAGCTCCGCGCCTGCAATCGACAGGCTGGAGGCCGCGTCCTCGGCCTCCGGCGGCTCTTCGATGATGACGACCGCGTTGATCGTTGAGCCGTCGCGCAACGGATAGTGAACGACATGGGCCCCTGGCAGCAGCCAAAGGTTTGACTCCCGCGCGCGAAGCGCTGCTGGAACGCTGTCGGCCGGCAGCGTGGCGCGCCAGGCGACGCAGCCGGAATAGGCGGGCGCGTCGCGCTCGGAAGGGACGAGATGGCCGCGCACGCTTGAGCGCACGCCATCGGCGCCGACCAAACCCACCGCTTCAATCTCCTCGACGCCATCCTGCGTGTGCACGCGAATGCGCACGCCGCGCGCATTAGCTTCGAAATCGCCGACGCGGGCGCCGGCGCGAACATGGGTATGCGGATTCTCCAGCGCCGCCTGCAGCAGCGCGCCCTGCAGATCGGCGCGGTGGAAAAGCCGGAATGGCGCGCCCCAGCGTGACCTTGCGTCGGAAAGATCAAGCCGAGCCAGAACGGCGCCGTCGCGCCCGCGACGGATGTTGATGGCTTCCGGCTCCAGAGCGACGGCGGCCAGCGCTGGTTCAAGGCCGAGCTTGGCGAGAATTCGGCCGGCGTTCGGCGCGATTTGCAGTCCCGCGCCGACTTCCTCGATCCGGGTGGCGCGCTCCAAAACTAGCGCGCGCTTGCCAGCGCGCGCCAGCGACAGGGCCGCGGCGAGGCCGCCAATGCCGGCGCCGGCGATGACGATCGGCGCGCTCACCCGTCAGCTTCTGTCAGGCGGCGGCGTCTTGCGAGATGCGATAGACGCATTCGGCCGGATCGGCGCCGCCGCGCAACGCCGGGTCATAGACGTAATGCGTTGAGCAATAGGGGCAGATTGCCTCAGAGCCAGCGCCCATGTCGAGATAGACATGCGGATGGTCGAAGGGCGGCAAAGCGCCGATGCACATGAATTCCTTGGCCCCGATCCTGATCTGCGCGACGCCGGGCTGATTGTGGAAATGGGGCGTGGAATGCTGGGCCATGGTCCGTTCCTTGAGAGGCGCCGGGGCGGCGGGACTGTCCCGCCCCTATAGTTCAGCGCAAGCGCGTTGGATAGGGGTTAGCTCGTGGGCTTGTCCGGGTCCGATGCGCCCAGAGCTTTCAGCCGCGCGCGCTCCTCTTCGCTGAGCGCCTTGGCGGGCGCGGCGGCGAAACCCGAACGTCGACGCGCGGCCATCCAAAGGGCGGCGGCGCCGGCGAGCAGCGCGATCAGCGGCGCGCTCCAGAGCAGCGCCGTGCCCGGCTTCACCGGCGGGCGCAGCAGCACGAAATCGCCGTAGCGGGAATGAATGTATTCGCGCACCTCGGCGTCGCTCATCCCCTCCTTGAGCTTCTCGCGGACGAGCACGCGCAAATCCTTGGCGAGCGAAGCGTCGGAATCGTCGATCGACTGATTCTGGCAGACGAGACAGCGCAGCTCCATGGTGATCGCCCGCGCACGGGCTTCGAGCGCCGGATCGGCGAGCATTTCACCGGGCGTGACCGCATGGGCGACGAGGGGGAGGAGGAGCGCGAAGAGAAACAAAACAAGTCGGCGTCTAATCCCCTGGCCCCTCACCTCACCTCTCCCCGTTTCCACGGGGAGAGGGGTCATCAGCGCATCGCCTGCACGATCAGGATTGGGGCACGGCACCGGCCGCTGCCTCTCCCCGCTTGCGGGGAGAGGTGAGGTGAGGGGCTTGGGGTATTTTTCCAAACGAAGATCGCTGCTCATTCCGCCGGCTCCAAAGCAGGCGCGGCGGCGCGACGGGGGACGCCGATGCGCAGGCGCCGGTCGGCGAGCGACAACGCGCCGCCAAAGGCCATGACCAGCGCGCCGATCCAGATGAGCGTCACGAGCGGCTTCCAGTAAAGCCGCGCGTCGACCGTTCCGTCCTCATGCGACTCGCCGATCGCCGCGTAAACCTGCCCCAATCCTAGCGTGACGATCCCGGCCTCCGAGCGCGCCATGCGTCGCGCCTGATAGAAGCGCTTGGCGGGCTCGATCGTCGCGATCGTCGCGCCATCTTTGCGCACCGCCATCACGGCGTAGACTTCCGAATAATTCGGCCCCTGGCGCGGCGAAACGGATTCGATGCCGATCTGGTAGGGACCGACGTCATAGAAGCTCAAGGGCTTCATCGCCACGATGCTTTCGACGCCCCAGCCAGTGGCGGCGAGGCCGAGAAGCGTGAGCCCCATGCCGGCATGGGCGATCGACGTGCCGAAGGCAGAAAGCGGCAGACCAGCCAGGCGCTTGAAGCTCGGACGCCCCGAACTCCCCCGCGCGCGTATAACAAGATCGCTCAAACCGCCGACGACGAGATAGATCGCGATTCCGGCCGCAATGATCGAAAGAAAGGGCGTTCCATACTGGGCGCCGAAAGCAGCCGCAGCCACGACGCCGACGACGAAGGCGACGCGCAGCCGCTGCAGGGCGGCGAGAAGATCGCCGCGCTTCCAGGAAAGCATCTGGCCGATCGGCATCAGCAAGGCGAGCGGCAGCGCGATCGGAATCAGCACGGTGTTGAAGAAGGGCGCGCCGACGGAAATCTTTTCGCCGGTGAGCGCTTCGAGCGCCAGGGGATAGAGCGTCCCGACGACGACCGTGGCGCAGCACGCCGAAAGCAGCAGATTATTGAGAACGAGCGCGCCTTCGCGCGAGATCGGCGCAAACAATCCGCCGACCGGCAGCGCGCCGGCCCGCAGGGCGAAGAGCGCGAGCGCGCCGCCGATAAAGAGAACGAGGATGGCGAGGATGAACACGCCGCGGTCAGGATCGCTCGCGAAGGCGTGCACCGAAGTCAGCACGCCGGAGCGCACGAGGAATGTGCCGAGCAGAGAGAGCGAGAAGGCAAGGATGGAGAGAAAGATCGTCCAGACTTTCAGCGCCTCGCGCTTCTCCATCACGGCGGCGCTATGCAACAGCGCTGTTCCCGCAATCCATGGCATCAGCGACGCGTTTTCGACCGGATCCCAGAACCAGAAGCCGCCCCAGCCGAGCGTGTAATAGGCCCAGTACGATCCCATCGCGATGCCGAGCGTCAGCGCGATCCAGGCGAAGAGAGTCCATGGGCGAATGACTCGCGCCCATGCTGCGTCAATCCGTCCGCCGATGAGCGCGGCGGCGGCGAAAGAGAACACGATCGAAAAGCCGACATAGCCGAGATAGAGCAGCGGCGGATGAATCGCGAGGCCGGGGTCTTGCAGAATCGGATTGAGATCGCGCCCTTCCCACGGCGCCGGCGCGACGCGTGCGAAGGGATTTGAAGTGAGCAGAATGAAGAGAAGAAAGGCGGCGCCGAGCAGACCCTGAATGGCGAGCGCGTCAGAGCGCAGCCTGTCGGACATCGCGTTCGAAAAAATCGCGATCAACGCGCCGCAAAAGGAGAGAACGAGCACCCACAGAAGCATCGAGCCTTCGTGGTTTCCCCATACGCCGGAGATTTTATAGATGAAAGGCTTCAGCGAATGCGAGTTCTCGATGACGTTGACGAGCGAGAAATCGGAAACGACATGCGCATAAGTGAGTGCGCCGTAAGAGAGCGCGACGAACAGAAATTGCGTGATCGCCGTCGGGCGCGCGACGCGCATCAGCGCGACGTCATTCAACCGAGCGCCGATGAGGGGAATGGCGAATTGCGCCAGCGCGAGAGCGAGAGCGAGAACAAGCGCGTAATGTCCGGTTTCAACGATCATGCTGCTGTCTCCCCCTTCTCCCGCTTGCAGGAGAAGGTGTCGCGCCGAAGGCGCGACGGACGAGGGCCGATTGGGCAAAGGCCCTCTCCCGACCCCGCTTCGCGGGGCCACCCTCTCCCGACGCGAACCGGGTGTTCCCGGATCGCGCAAACAATGCTGAAGTCGGCAACAGCTGACTTCAGTTTGGGAGAGGGAAGACACGCGCATACGCTCACTTCGTCTCTCCCTGCCAGACGCCCTGCTTCTTCAAAGCGTCCGCCACGTCGCGCGGCATGTAGCGTTCATCATGCTTGGCGAGCACGCTGTCGGCGCGAAAAGCGCCTGAGGGCTGCAGCACGCCATCAACGACGACGCCCTGCCCTTCGCGGAAAAGATCCGGCAGCAGTCCGGTGTAGGACACCGTAAGATCGCTCGTCTTGTCGGTGACCGTGAAATTCACGTCGCGTCCGTTCTTAACGACGCTTCCTTCCTTCACCAGTCCGCCGATACGCAGCCGCGCGCCGGAAGCGACTTGCTTTTTGGCAAGCTCCGACGGCGTGTAAAAGAATACGATATTGTCGCGTAGCGCGAACAGCATAAGCCCGGCGGCGAGGCCAAGAACAGCCATCGCTCCGGCAATTAAAGTCAGCCGCTTTCCCTTACGCGTCATCTTATTCAAAACGCTCCCATGCGGCCGCGAGACTTCGCTTTAGCCGCCGATGTTCAGTTCCTTCGCCAGCGCATCGATGCGGGCCATGTCCTCTTGCTTGCTCGCAAGCGCCCTGCGCGCATCGGTCACGGCCCTTTTCGCCTTTTCGGTTTCGGCGAGGACGCTATAGGCGCGAATGAGTTTCAGCCATCCTTCGACATCGTCGCCCTTGGCTTCAAGCCGCGAAGCGAGACGATCCACCATGCCGCGGATCATAGCCTGACGCTGATCGGCGGGCATCGCCGCAACCGCTTTGCCCTGCTCGCTCGACGGCCCGCTCGCGCTTGCCGGCGCGCTTGCTTCGCCGCGCAGAATGGCGAGCTGCCCATTCACAGCCTTGAGATAAGCGGCGTCGGCCGGCGCGTCAGCCGCCATTTTGGAAAAGATCTCGATCGCCTTTTCTTTTTCGCCGGCCTGCGCCGCCGCGACGCCGAGATAATACTGCGCCTCGGGCGACGAGGGATCGAGCGCGAGCGCGGCCTCGAAATCCTTCTTCGCTTCCGGCGTCACAAGGCCTCGTGCGACGACAACGCGCGCTTCTCCGAGAGACGCATATCTTGCGGCCGTCGCGCCCAAAAGGCGCAGCGCTTCGGAATAGGCGTGGATCGCCTCTTCGCCGCGGCCCGTGCGCAGCAGATAAGGCGCGATGACTTCGAAGCCGCGGCCGTCTTCGGGATGTTCGCGCAGATGCTGTTCGATGCGCGCGACGGCGCCGGCGAGGTCGCGCCCGTCCGGCGCAGATTCCAGTCGCGCCGTCAGCGGCATATCCGGCAACTCGGAATGGCCGAGCCGCGCATAAAGCGACAGCGAGACAGCGGGTATCGCGACGATGGCGGCGAGCGCCACAGCGAGCGCAAGCTTGCGCGAGGCTGCGACCTTGGCCTTTGGCGCGGCTTCCGCGCGCAACAGTCGGCGCGCCGCCTCGGTTTTCGCACTTTCGGCGTCTGTTGCGTCGAGCCGTCCTTCCGAGCGCTCACGCTCGATTTCGGCGATCTGCTCCTCGAAGAAAGCGACGTCGGCGGCGCTTTCATTCTCCGCCTGACCGCGCATGGCGAGGGGCGCCAGCACCGCCATCACCGCGGCGCCGGTAAGCAAGGCGAAGATAAGCCAAATCATGGCCCGCTGTTTAAGGCTTTGCGCAGGAGTTTGGAAGAGACATGCGGGGCCGGAAGCGCCGGACCAGCGGCATGACGCCCGCGCGAAAAGGCCAAACGCTCATCCAGCGTCTTGCAGTATATAAAGGCCGCCGAATCGGATTTCTCCAACCAGGCCGCCGCTGACGATGTATTACTCGCCTTCGATCGAACAGCTTTCCACGGTGATCTCGCAAGTCACCGGTCCCGCCTTTCTGCTTGCGGCCGAGGCGCAGCTTTTGAGCGTGCTCGTCTCGCGCCTCGACCGGCTGGTCGACCGTTCGAGACAGCTCGACACCCAGGATGACGAGTCGCGGGCGCATCTTAAAGTGGAATTGCCCGTCCTCAGGACGCGCGCGAAGCTGATACATCGCGCCATCTATTGGGGCGTCGGCAGTTGCATTGCGACGAGCGTCCTCGTCATTCTCGGCTTCGCGGCAGCCTTTTTCCATATGCGCCACGAATATGGCGCAGGCTTCCTCTTCGCCTTCGCGATGATGCTTTTCACCGCCGCGCTCATCGCCTTCGCGAGGGAGTTGCAGCTCGGATTTTCGGAAATCGAGGGAAACTTCAGGCCTTCCCAAAGACGCGCGCGAAAATCGCATCTACATGTTTGAAGTGGTAGGAAAGGTCGAAAAGCTCATCCAATTCGGCCGGCGATAATTTCGCGCTCACGTCCTTGTCCTGACCGAGCAAGGTGCGGAAATCGCCTTCGCCGCGCCAGACCGGCATCGCGTTTCGCTGCACCATGGCGTAGGCGTCTTCGCGCGACACGCCTTTTTGCGTCAGCGCCAGAAGCACGCGTTGCGAATGAATGAGACCGCCGAGCTTTTCTAAATTCTTGCGCATGTTTTCGGGATAGACGACGAGATTTTCGATCACTCCCGTTAAGCGCGCCAGCGCGAAATCGAGAGTCACCGTCGCGTCGGGCCCGATCATGCGCTCGACGGAAGAATGCGAAATATCGCGCTCGTGCCAGAGGGCGACATTTTCCATGGCGGGAATCGCCATCGCGCGCACAAGCCTCGCAAGTCCGGTCAAATTTTCGGTCAGCACCGGATTGCGCTTATGCGGCATCGCGGAAGAGCCCTTCTGCCCGGCGGAAAAATATTCTTCCGCCTCGAGCACCTCGGTGCGCTGAAGATGGCGGATTTCAATGGCGAGCCGTTCGACCGACGAGGCCACGACGGCGAGCGTCGCAAAAAACGCCGCATGGCGGTCGCGCGGAATGACCTGCGTCGAGATCGGCTCGGGCGTGAGCCCCATTTTATGCGCGACATATTCTTCGACGCGCGGATCGATATTGGCGAATGTGCCGACGGCGCCTGAAATCGCGCAGGTCGAAATTTCTCTGCGCGCTTCGACGAGCCGCTCCCGCGCGCGCGTGAATTCCGCGTATGCCTGGGCCATCTTCAGCCCAAACGTCGTCGGCTCGGCGTGAATGCCGTGCGAGCGCCCGATCGTCGGCGTGTATTTGTGCTCATAGGCGCGCATCTTGAGCGCCGACAGTAGCGCGTCGACATCTGCGATCAGCAAGTCTGCGGCGCGCGACAATTGCACGGCGAGACAGGTGTCGAGCACGTCCGAAGACGTCATGCCCTGATGAACGAAGCGGGACTCGGCGCCGATGAATTCGGCGAGATGGGTCAAAAAGGCGATCACGTCATGCTTCGTGACGCGTTCGATCTCGTCGATCCGCGCGACGTCGAAAGTGACGAAATCCGCCTTGTCCCAGATCGCCTTGGCGCTCTCCCGCGGAATGACGCCGATCTCGGCGAGCGCGTCGCAGGCATAGGCCTCGATCTCGAACCAGATGCGAAACCGCGTCTGCGGCTCCCAAATCACGGTCATTTCGGGTCGGGAATAGCGGGGGATCATCAGACGCGCCCTGAAATTTTAGGAAAGAGAGGCGCCTAGCATGCGCGTTGCATCAGAGTCCATATATGAGGCGGTCAGCCTGGAGGATTCATGAAGTCGGCGGATGTCGTCGTTCTTGGCGCGGGGATCGTCGGCGTCAGCGCCGCGCTGCATCTGCAGGCGCGCGGCCGCGAGGTCGCGCTCATCGATCGCGCCGGAGTTGCGGGACAGGAGACGAGCTTCGGCAACGCCGGGCTGATCGAGCGCTCCTCGCTCATTCCCTATCTTTTCCCGCGGAACCCGGCGAAGCTCATCAAATATGCGCTGAATCTTTTGCCCGAGGCGCATTACCATTTCTCCGCCCTGCCTGCCGTAGGTCCATGGCTCCTGCGCTATTGGCGCGCAAGCGCGCCGGCGCGCGTGCAGCGAAACATCGCAGCGCGTCGCCCGCTGATCGAGAATAGCCTTAGCGAGCACGAGGCGCTTATCCAGCAGGCTGGAGCCGGCGAACTCCTGCGCAGAAACGGCTGGATCAAGCTCCATCGTAGCGAGGAGACTCTCGCGATCGGCGCCGCCGACGCTGAGCGGCTACGCGCCTATGGCCTGCATATCGATACGCTCGACGCCGCCGCAGTTGCGGCGCTGGAGCCCGATCTTGCGCCGATCGCCGGGGGCATCCATTACCGCGACACCGCCGCGATCATCGACCCCGCCGCTCTCTCGAAGGCCTACGCGGACCTTTTCGTCTCACGCGGCGGGAAATTGCTCGCAGGAGACGCCCGCAGCCTCTCGCAGGAACCGGACGGGCGCTGGCGCATCGAGACGGCGGACGGGCCGGTCGTCGCCGGCGCGGCGGTGGCAGCGCTCGGCCCCTGGTCGGACGCCATATATGGGCCGCTCGGCTACAGCGTCCCTCTCGGCTGGAAGCGCGGCTATCACATGCATTACGCCGCAAAGGACGGCGCGCGGCTCAATCATCCGATTCTCGACGCAGACTTTGGTTATCTCCTGGCGCCGATGCGCCGCGGGATCAGACTGACGAGCGGCGCCGAATTTGCCCGCCGCGATGCGCCGCCGACGCCGGTGCAAATCGAGATTTGCGAACCGACGGCGCGCCGATTGTTTCCGCTCGCCGAACGGCTCGACCCGGAACCCTGGCGCGGCGCGCGGCCCTGCCTGCCCGACATGCTGCCGATTGTCGGCCCGGCGCCACGCCACCCTGGCCTATGGTTCGATTTCGGCCATGCCCATCATGGGCTGACGCTTGGGCCGGTGACTGGCCGGCTGCTTGCCGAGATGATGACGGGCGAAACGCCCTTCATCGATCCTGCGCCCTATCGCGTCGACCGATTCTGATCCTACTCCGCGCCGACAAGCCTCAGCGCGCGATCCAAAACGCGCACGACTCGCGAAAGGTCATGCCCGCGCCGGAGCACGAGCCCAGTCGCCGCGATGACGGAATAAACGCCTTGCCGGCGCGCCAGCGCGGGGTTCTTCTCGATTCGATACAGCGGCGCCTCGCTCGCGCGCCGGAAGATCGAGAACACGGCCTTCGCCGGCGTGAAGTCGATCGCGTAGTCGCGCCATTCGCCCTGCGCGACTTTCGATCCATAAAGATTGAAGATGACGTTCAGTTCTGGCCGGCTGAATGAAACCGCCGCGCCGCGCTTCTCCCCCCGCGCTCCCTGCGCCGCGTCCGGCGAAGCGCCGTTCACGACGATGAGCGCGGGTCGGGCCCGGCTGGGCTCCGTCGTCTCCGACTCCGCCATGCGTTCGCTCTCCTCAATCTCTCGTAACCATGTTGGCCCGCGAGAATGCGCCGGGCAAGACATAATGACGAGTTTACGACGAGAATCTTTGCGACAGCGCAGGCAGATAAGATTTGGCTAGTAATAATCATACTTTCGCCGACATGGCGCCCCTTGCCAGCCAAACGCGCCGCCCAAAATGAAGTTCATTGCCTCGACAGCTCGGGGCCACGCGTTTTCGGTTTCGTCAGCCCCCCAGCCCCCCGAAAGCGTGTGGTTCCGAGAGATAGAGGTCGTGGCGATGGGTCGGGCCGGTCGGGAGCTGATGCTCCCGCCGGCTCGTCTAGCTTTGGCCTTCCGGCCAGCGCGCTCTTGCAAATTTTCCAGCAATGCCGAACTCAAGATGCGCAGTCGCGCCGACCGCGACGCCGATTCCCTTTGTCTTTTCATTTGGAGAGAACATGACCGACGACGCCGCATCCGTCGACGCGGCCGCAGCCGCCAATCCGCAAACCGCCTCCGCCGATTTTGGCTTCGAGGCCGATGTTGCGCGGCTCCTCGAACTCATGACGCACTCCGTCTATTCGGAGCGCGACGTATTTTTGCGCGAGCTTGTCTCGAACGCCGCCGACGCCTGCGAAAAGCTTCGTTACGAGGCGCTTTCCGACGAAAAGCTGGCCGCGCAAGCGGGAGCGCCGCTTGTCGCCATCTCGCTTGATAAGGACAAGCGCACGCTGACGGTGGCCGACAATGGCGTCGGCATGTCGCGCGAGGAGCTGATTAGCGCGCTCGGCACCATCGCCAATTCGGGCACGCGCGCCTTTCTCGACAAGCTCGGGAAGGAAAAGGACGCGGGCTTCATCGGTCAGTTTGGCGTTGGATTCTATTCAGCCTTTATGGTCGCGGATCGCGTCGAGGTCGCGACGCGGCGCGCCGGCCAGGTTCAGGCCTGGCTGTGGAGTTCGGAGGGCAAGGGCTCGTACCAAATCGCGCCCCTGCCGCTCGACGAGGCGCCTGCCGTCGGCACGCGCGTCAGTTTGCATCTCAATGCCGAGAGTGACGAATTTCTCGACGGCTGGCGCGTCGAAAGCGTTGTGCGCGAACATTCGGGCGCGATCGCCGCGCCGATCGACCTCGTCGCGGCGCCAGGTGAAGAGCCCCGCCGAATCGCAGAGGGCGTGGCTCTCTGGACGAAGGCGAAGTCGGACATCACGCATGAGCAATATGTCGATTTTTACCGGCAGTTGTCTGGGCAATTGGACGAGCCGGCGCTGATCGCTCACTGGCGCGCCGAAGGGCGCACGGAATATACGGTTCTCGCCTTTGTCCCGGGCGCGCGGCCCTTCGATCTCTTCGATCCGGCGCGAAAGAGCAGATCCAAGCTTTACGTGCGTCGCGTGCTGATCTCACGCGACATGGAGCTGCTGCCCGCCTGGCTGCGGTTCATGCGCGTCGTCGTCGACAGCGCCGACATTCCGCTCAATGTCTCGCGCGAAATGGTGCAGAAAAGCCCGGTCGTCGGCGCAATCGGCAAGGCGATCGCGACGCGCATTCTGCAGGAGCTCAAGAAGCTCGCCGACGCCGAGCCCGAGAAATTCGCGGAAGTCTGGAAAAACTTCGGCGCCGTGCTGAAGGAAGGTCTGCATGAAGACCCGAGCCGCCGCGACGCGCTGTTCGAAATTGCGCGTTTCGCCTCGACAAAGTCCGAGGAAAAAAACCGCACGCTCAAGGATTACGTCGCCGATCTGCGGGAAAATCAGACAGCGATCTATTATCTCGTCGGCGACGACATGAAGCGGCTGTGCGCCAGTCCGCAGCTTGAAGGATTCCGCGCGAGAGGCGTCGAGGTGCTGCTGCTTGACGACGCCGTCGACGCCTTCTGGGTGACAAGCGCGCTCGGCTTTGAAGGCAAGCCGTTCAAATCCGTCACCCAGGGTCAGGCGGACATCGACGCGATCGCGCTCGTCGAGGACGCCAAACCGGAGGCCTCCGCGCCGGCCGATATCGCCGATCTGCTGGCGGCCCTTAAGGAAACGCTGGCGGAGCATGTGGACGACGTGTGCGCCTCGACGCGGCTCATCGACAGCGCCGTTTGCCTTGTGGCGCCGGACAGTGGGCTTGATCGTCAATTGTCCCGCCTTCTGGCCGAACATGGTCAACAGGCGGCCTTCGGAAAGCCCGTTTTGGAAATCAATCCAAGGCATGAGGCGATCGTCGCGCTGGCGACTGCCTTGCGCGCGAAAGGGCGGGACGCAACGCGCGACGACCAGCTCCTCTTGCTGGATCTCGCGCGCGTGGCCGACGGCGAGCATCCCGTCGACGCGACGGCTTTTGCGAAGAGGCTGACGGCGCTTCTCGCAACTCGAGGATAGGAAATGAAGCTGAGCGTTGGGAAAAAGGCGGCAACGAGCAGCGAGCCGCCCCCGACGCGGATAGAGGCGATCGCCAAGGTCGCAGACTATCTCGAAGCCGCGGGGATCGTCGATGCCCAGGAGGACGCGCGCGCTCTGCTGCGCGCCGCCGCTGGGCTGACGCGGCTTGAACTCGCTTTGGCGCCGCGCGCTCCCTTATCGGATGAGGAAGCGCGCATGCTTTCGGACTACGCCGCGCGGCGGGTCGCCCGCGAGCCCGTGTCGCGTATTCTCGGAGAGCGCGGGTTTTGGACGCTAGACCTCGCCGTCACGCCCGGCGTTCTCGATCCGCGGGCGGACACCGAGACGCTGGTCGAAACGGCGCTGAGCTTCCTCGCGAAAAAGCGCGACGCGCCGCTCTCGATTCTCGATCTTGGAGCCGGCTCGGGCGCAATCGCCTGTGCGCTTCTCAGCGAGCTTCCCGGCGCGCGAGCCGTCGCTGTCGATCTTTCGGCAGAAGCCTGCGCGGCGACCGCCGCAAATCTCGCCCGCTGCGGCTTATCTGACCGCGCCAGCGTGGTGCGCGGCCGCTGGGCGGAGGCGCTTCAAGGGCGATTCGATCTTATCGTCTCCAATCCCCCCTATGTGCGCACGGATGACATCGCAGGACTCGAACCCGAGGTGCGCCTTCATGATCCCGCGCTGGCGCTCGACGGCGGCGCGGACGGGCTCGACTGTTATCGGGAAATCATCCGTGACATGCCGAGGCTGCTTGCCGAAGACGGGCTCGTCCTATTTGAAGTCGGCTTCGATCAAGCTGTCAGCGTCGCCACGCTTTTGGGCGCTAAAGGGTTCCAAATCGAGCGCGTCGCACGCGACGCCGGCCGCCACGAAAGGGTTGTCGCCGCGCGACTTGCGGCCTCTGGGAAGTGACATATTGGCTACAGTAACGCCTTTTTTGGCCCGTTCCGCGGCGCATGGCCTTGTTGGGGGCCAACCCCTCCACTATAGTCATTCTAGGTCCAGCCGATCGCCGACTTCGAGAGAGAACCTCGAGACCTGTGGCTCCGCATCGCGAACGGAAGCTCGAAACGACCGGCCAGGAGCAACGTCGAAATCGACATGAAAGCGCCGGAGTGAGGCCACTTCGATCGTCGCGGGCGTTATGCGCCTCGCAGACAGCTGGCGTCCAGTTGCGCTGAGCGTCGTGAACTCGCGCTGAGGGGAATTGGCGCAGAACTACGCGGGACCGCCGATTGCGGCCAACTTGAGGAAAATCGACTCGCGCGCGCCGCTCTTAAAGCTCGCGGTCCGGGAATGGATCGCTGTCGTTTGCGCGTTTCGCGTTGGCTGCTTCTGGCGAAGGAATTTGGCGGCGGCGTTGTTGGGAAAGCCGCGCAGGCGGGAGCCGAGCGCAGCGAGATTTCGGGGAGTTTGATGAGACCAGGACAAAACAAGAGAATGCGGGGACGCAACGGCCGCAAAGGGCCTAATCCGCTTACGCGATCCTATGAGTCCAATGGCCCCGACGTTAAGATTCGCGGCACGGCTCAACACATCGCCGAAAAATATCTTCAGCTCGCGCGCGACGCGCAGTCCTCCGGCGACACGATCATGGCCGAGAGCCTTCTGCAGCATGCTGAGCATTATTTCCGACTGATCGCCGCCGCGCAGCAGCAACAACACGTCAACGGCTATGCGCGCTCGCAGCCCGAGGCCGAAGTCGAGACCGCCGAGGACGACGACGATTTCGCCGCTCTTCCCGATCGTTTCGCGCCGCTTTCCGAACGGCTCCCGGCGCCGGCCTATCAGCCTCAGCCTCAGCCTTTCGCGTCCCAGCCGCATTTCGCGCCGCCTCAGCCTCAGCCGCAGCCGCAGCCTTTCGAGGAGCGCCCGATGGGCGACATGCGGGGCGGCGAGCGCGCGGAACGCCCTGATCGCCCGCAACGGCCCGAAAGGCCGCAGTATGGTCGGGATCGCAACGCTGAGGGCGGCGACCGTCCCCGTCACCAGGGTTATGACCGCGGCCGCGATCGTCGTTTCCAGCCGCGCGGCGAGGCCGGGGCGGCCGAGAGCGGCGGGGGAGCCGCGCTTCCGTCCTTCATCACGGCGCCGGTGGCTTCTCGCGCCGCGCCGACCGAAGGCGCGGAGCCCTTTCTCGAGCGCGAAGCTGCGCCGCGCGAACATGAGAGCGGCGTCAATTATCATTTGAGCTCCCGCCGTCGCCGGCGGCCTCGCCCGCCGATGGACGACGTCGGTAGCGCATCGCGGGAAGATGAGGCGCCGCAGGTCGGCGAGCTTCCGCTGGAGCCGGATCGGTTCTAGCGGCTGTCGGCGACGACGTTGACCGCGTCGCCGGCGGCGACGCGGCCGCCCTGCGCCACCCGCGCGTAGACGCCGCAATCGATGTGGCCGAAGTTCTCGCGCAGCGTCTGAACGAGGTCCATGTCGCGCCGTCCAGTGCCCGGCTCGACGCCGGTCGCCGCGCAGCGGTCGGTCATTTTGAGAACCTCGAGCCGCGCGCCGCCGACCGAGAGCGTCCGTCCCACGAGCGCCGCCTCAGCCCAGGGGGCCATGTCTTCGAGATAGAGATTGGCGCGAAATCTCAGCGGATCGACGGCCGCCCCTTCCGCTTGCGCGATCGCCGCGACGCTCGCCAGATTGACAAGCGAGACGAAGCCCGACTTTGAGTCCGTGAAGCGGAAGCCATTCGGCGCGGCGAGAAGTCGGACGGGGCCGCGAATTTCCGATCCGAGATGGGCGGTCAGGAAGTCCTCGATGGCTTCACGTCCTTCAGCCGTCCGCAAATCCCCGCGCGCGACCTCGTCTCCATTGCGCGCAATGGTCAGCACGCCGGGCGCCGCTTCGTAGCGCGTCGCCAGACCCGCGAGCGCGGCGTTCCTCATCAACATCAAAAATTTGATTTTGGGCTGATGCTCGGGCGCCGCTGGATCGAAGCCTGAAGGCCCGTTTTCGAGCGCAAACAGCCGGTCTCCCGGAAAGTAACTGTCAGCCTGTAGATCGGCGGCGCCCAGCCGCTCCGGCGACAGGCCTTTGACGGGATAGCGGTAGAGTGCGGCGATCCGCATGCGAACTCCGGCGAAAACTGCTAGCGACAATACGTCCTAAGCGAAGCGGCGAGGAATTGCGACGCTTGCGACGTGAGCGGGCCTTTTCATATGGCCCATGCTTCCCATATCGACGACGAGGGCCGCCGCAAGGGGTCTTCAATAAAATTTGGACGCGAGGCGGGCCGCTTAAAAAACGAAGGGCCGCCTCATGGTCAGAGGGGCTATGAATGAATTTTGAGAAATACACTGAACGCGCGCGCGGATTCGTTCAGTCGGCGCAAGCGCTGGCGACGCGCGAAGGCCACCAGCAGTTCACGCCCGAGCATATTCTGAAAGTCCTGCTCGACGACGATCAGGGCCTCTCCGCGGGGTTGATCGACCGCGCCGGCGGACGCTCGCGCGAGGCCTTAGCGAAAACCGAGGCTGCTCTCGCGAAATTACCGAAAGTGATGGGCTCCGGCGCCGGCCAGCTTTATCTCGCGCCCGCCACCGCCCGGCTCTTCGACAACGCCGAAAAAATCGCGCAGAAGGCGGGCGATTCTTACGTCACCGTCGAGCGGCTGCTTCTCGCGCTGGCGATGGAGAAGGACTCCGAGGCCGCGCGCATTTTGCAGGACGCCGGCGTCACCCCACAAACGCTGAACGCCGCAATTGAAGATTTGCGCAAGGGCCGCACGGCGGATTCGGCCTCCGCCGAAAACGCCTATGACGCGCTCAAGAAATACGCCCGCGATCTCACCGAAGCGGCGCGCGAGGGCAAGCTCGATCCAGTCATCGGCCGCGACGAGGAAATTCGCCGCACCGTGCAGGTGCTGTCGCGGCGCACCAAAAACAATCCGGTGCTCATTGGCGAGCCCGGCGTCGGCAAGACCGCGATTGTCGAGGGGCTAGCGCTGCGCATCGTCAATGGCGACGTGCCGGAATCGCTTGAGGACAAGAAGCTGCTGGCGCTCGACATGGGCGCGCTGATCGCCGGCGCGAAATATCGCGGCGAATTCGAGGAGCGGCTGAAGGCCGTGCTCAACGAGATCATGGCCGCCGAAGGCAAGATCATCCTGTTCATCGACGAGATGCATACGCTCGTCGGCGCCGGCAAGGCGGATGGCGCGATGGACGCCTCCAATCTCTTAAAACCGGCGCTCGCGCGCGGCGAATTGCATTGCGTCGGCGCGACGACGCTCGATGAATACCGCAAACATGTCGAAAAGGACGCTGCGCTCGCACGGCGCTTCCAGCCGGTCTTCGTCGACGAGCCGACCGTTGAGGATACGATCTCGATCCTGCGTGGCCTGAAGGAGAAATATGAGCTCCATCACGGCGTGCGCATCACCGATAGCGCGATCGTCGCCGCCGCGACTTTGTCGAACCGTTACATTTCCGACCGCTTCCTGCCGGATAAGGCGATCGACCTCATCGACGAAGCTTCCTCGCGCCTGCGCATGCAGATTGACTCGAAACCGGAAGAGCTCGACGAACTCGACCGACGCATCATTCAGCTCAAGATCGAGCAGGAGGCGCTCAAGAAAGAGACTGATACGGCGTCGAAGGATCGTCTCGCTAAGCTCGAAGGCGAACTTGCCGACCTCGAAGAAAAATCGGGAGCGCTCACCACGCGCTGGCGGGCCGAGAAGGATAAGCTCGGAGCCGCGCAGAAGCTAAAGGAACAGCTGGAAACGGCGCGCAACGAACTCGCCCAGGCGCAGCGGCGCGGCGAATATCAGCGCGCTGGCGAACTGACCTATGGCGTGATTCCTGACCTCGAAAAGAAGCTCACGGAGACGGAAAGCGAAGCTGACACGCTCGTCGACGAAGAGGTCACCGCCAATGACGTGGCGCAGGTCGTCTCACGCTGGACTGGCGTGCCGGTCGACAAGATGCTCGAAGGCGAACGCGAGAAGCTGCTGCACATGGAGGACGAGCTTGCAAAGCGCGTCGTCGGGCAGCATGAGGCGGTCATCGCCGTGTCGACCGCGGTGCGCCGTGCGCGCGCCGGACTGCAGGACCCCAACCGTCCGATCGGCAGCTTCATCTTCCTTGGCCCCACCGGCGTCGGCAAGACCGAGCTGACGAAGGCGCTCGCGGCGTTTCTCTTCGACGACGAGACCGCGATGGTGCGGCTCGACATGTCGGAATATATGGAGAAGCATTCTGTGGCGCGGCTCATCGGCGCGCCGCCCGGCTATGTCGGCTATGAGGAAGGCGGCGCTTTGACCGAAGCCGTCCGCCGCAGGCCGTATCAAGTCGTGCTCTTCGACGAAATCGAGAAGGCGCATCCCGATGTCTTCAACGTGCTTCTGCAGGTGCTCGACGACGGACGTCTCACGGACGGTCAGGGCCGCACCGTGGATTTCAAGAACACGCTGATCATCATGACGTCGAATCTCGGCTCCGAATTCCTCGTCATGCAGAAGGAAGGGGAGGATTCCTCCGCCGTGCATGATGAAGTCATGCAGGTGGTGCGGGCGCATTTCAGACCGGAATTCCTGAACCGCGTCGACGAGATCATCCTGTTCAATCGTCTGCAGCGCGAGGATATGGGCGCGATCGTCGACATTCAGATCAAGCGGCTGCAGAAGCTGCTCGAAGATCGCAAGATCACGGTGCATCTCGACTCAAAGGCCCGCGATTGGCTCGCGACGAAGGGCTACGACCCGACCTACGGCGCGAGGCCCTTAAAGCGCGTCATTCAGAAGGAACTGCAGGACACGCTCGCCGAGCGGCTGCTCGCCGGCGAGATCGTCGACGGCGCGACGGTCGAAGTTTCGGCCGACGCCTCAGGCCTCATCATCGACGGCAAGTCAACCCATAGGCATGCCGCGCCGCTGTTGCGCACGGTGGGCAACGCCTGACCCCCACCCCAACCCTCCCCCGCTTCGCCGGAGAGGGAGCAAGATTCCGCGACCGATTGGAACCGCGCAAGCGCCGATCGCTTGGGTTCCCTCTCCCGCGAAGCGGGGGAGGGACAGGGAGGGGGCTCTTCACAATTCCCGAGCGCCGCTTTCTTGACGCAGCGCGCCGCCTACCACAGCCGTTCAGCGCGGCGGTTCAGCACGTCGGCCTCGCGCAAATCGAGTTCGCGCTCGATGCGGCGGCGCGCTTCGTCCTTGAGTTTGCCTTCCCGCAGCATGTCGTTGATCAGAACGCGCTCCTCAGTGATGAGCTGCAATTCGATTTCATCGTGAAGCTCTACGAGCTCACGGCGCTCTGCTTTGATGTCGCACTTCATGCGGACGCGCGACGAAAAATAGTCCTGTTGCCCGCGAAGCGCCAGCATCGCCTCGTCCGGAACGTCAATCTCCGCACCGAGACTCGCGAGCTTCGCGCTGGACGCCTCGATCGCGGCGTGACGGGCGTGCAGCTCCTCGGAGCGGTCGAGAAGACGCTCCTCCGTGCCGGCTCTGGCGAGACCGAGCTTGCGAATGATCCAGGGAAGCAGAGAGCCCTGGAAGACGAGCGTTGCCATCACCACGCAGAAGGTGAGAAAAAAGATCGCGTCGCGATAGGGAAACGGCTCGCCTCGCGCCGTTGCGAGTGGAATCGCCAGCGCCGCGGCGAGCGAAACGATTCCGCGCACGCCGGTGAAGGAGAGGATGAAAGCCCATTGCCAGGGCGGCGAAGGATCGCGCCGCGCAAGCGGCGGAATGAGCCAGCGCGGCAGATAGATGATTGGAAAGGTCCACACAAATCGCGCCACGATCACCACGAGCGAAACGATCGCAGCGGACATCGCCAGCTCATAAAGCGAATGATCCCGGATTCGCTCTATGAGCGTTTGCGCCTGCAGTCCGGTGAAGAGAAAAACGAGGCCTTCGATCAGAAAGAGGAAGAAATCCCAGAAGAACACGCCTTGCAAACGCGTCGCGGCGCTGATCAGCCTAGGCCCGTTCCAGCTGATGTAGAGGCCGGTCGCAATTGTCGCGATGACTCCCGACCCGCCGAGATGTTCGGGCGGCCAATAGGCAAGGTAAGGCGTGATCAGCGACAGCGTGATCTCGATCCGCGGATCGCGCATGAAGCGTCGCAGCCGCAGGATCGTCCACCCAACGACAAGGCCCCACACGATCTCGCCGATGATAATTGCGACGAATGTGCCGCCTGCTTGCGCCAAAGAAAAGGAGCCGACGCTGACCGCCGCCACAGCGAAACGATAGAGAACAAGCGCCGTGGCGTCGTTGGCGAGACCCTCCCCTTCCAAGATCAAAAGGATGCGCCGCGGCAACTGCATGCGTCGCGCAATGGCGAGCGGGGCGACGGCGTCGGGCGGCGACACGATCGCGCCGAGCACGAAACCTGCCGCCAGAGGCCAGCCAAGCAGCCAATTCATCGCGACCGAAACGGAAACCGTGGTGAAGACGACACAGCCGACGGCGAGCAGAAGTATCGGCCGCAGATTGAACTTAAACTCCCGCCAGCTCATGTTGACGCCGGAAATATAGATCACCGGCGGCAGCACGAGGAGCAACACGAATTGCGGCTCGAGCGCAAAGGCGGGCACGCCGGGCGTAACGGCGATCAAGACCCCCGACGCGACGAGAAGGACTGGCAAGGCGACGCCGGAGCGCAATGCGATGAAGGCGACGAACGCCACCGCCGCCAGAAGAAAGACGAGGATTTGCAGACCCGCGAGCATGCGTCCACCTTATAGCCCGCGCCTTATGCGGGACTAGTCCGCCGCTGCAGCCAAGCTCATAGCTTTCGTAGCGCCACTTCCTCGATCCTGTGATCGGCGTCCTTGGTGAGGATCAAACTCGCGCGCGGGCGGGTTGGAGCGATGTTCTGGCGCAAATTCTCGAGATTGATGCGCGTCCATATGTCTATTGCGACGCGCGTCGTTTCCTCTGCGTCGAGGTCGGCATAGACGCGAAAGTAGGATTTCGGATCGCGGAACGCCGTCTGCTGGAGCCGGCGAAAGCGCTCCACATACCATCGCTCCAGCACGTCCTCGGGGGCGTCGAGATAGACCGAGAAATCGAAGAAGTCGGAGACGAAGGGAATCTCGCGGCCGCCGCGCAGACGCGGCGCAAGTAGAACATTGACGCCTTCGACGATGAGAATGTCGGGACGATCGATGCAGGTCGCTTCGCCCTCGACGACGTCATAGGTCAAATGCGAATAGACCGGCGCGCAAACGTTGCGCCGGCCCGCCTTTACGTCGGACAGAAATCGCAGCAGCGACTTGTTGTCGTAGCTTTCGGGGAAGCCCTTCTTGTCCATGAGCCTTTCGGCCTCAAGGATTCTGTTGGGCAAGAGAAATCCGTCAGTGGTGATGAGCTCCACCTTCGGGGTGTTGGGCCAGCGCGACAGCAGCGCCCGCAACACGCGCGCCGTCGTGGATTTTCCAACGGCGACCGAGCCCGCAACCCCGATGATATAAGGAACCTTGCCGTCTTCGGCGCCAAGAAAGCGCTGCGTCGCTTTGAAGAGGCCCTGCGTCGCCGCAACATAAAGCGCGAGCAGTCGCGACAGCGGCAGATAGATTTCGATGACTTCTTCGAGCGAGATTGGATCGTTGAGCGATTTCAGCCGGGCAAGATCGTCGAGCGTCAGCGTCAGCGGGGTATCCGCGCGTAACGCCGCCCATTCGGCGCGCGTAAAGTGCCGGTAAGGAGAAAGAGCTTCGTTGTTGGGGACGAGCTCCGTCACCGTCATTCCTTCGCTCCTCGAGCGGCCTTCTCCGCAAGGCCTGACTGCTTCGTGCGCCGCTCCAGTTCGTGCAACACCTCATCGAGCGAGACATCTCTCGCTTCGAGCATGACGAGAAGATGATAGAGCGTATCGGCGGCTTCGTTGACGAGCGCGGTTCGGTCGTCCGCCATGGCCGCAATCACCGTTTCGACCGCCTCTTCGCCGAATTTTTTGGCGATCTTCGGCATTCCTGCATCGAGCAGGGTCTTCGTATAGGAGGTCGACGCGCTGTCATCGCGCCGCGATTTGATCAGCGCCGCGAGGTCATCCAAGGTAAAGGTCACGACGGCCCCCCTCCCCACCCCTCCCCCGCTTCGCGGGAGAGGGAGCAGACACCGCGGTTCATCCGCATCGCGCGAGCGTTGGTCATTAGCGTCCCCTCTCCCGCGAGCGAAGCGAAGCGGGGGAGGGACAGGGAGGGGGCCGCCGCCTCCACGCCACGATGGCGTTTTTCCATCATCATGCCGCCTCCAGGCCGTCGAGGCGCATCGGGAGCCCCGCCGCCGCCATGTGAAGCTTCGCCTGGGGGATCGAATATTCGCCAAAATGGAAGATCGAAGCGGCGAGCACCGCGCTCGCATGGCCTTCCTTCACGCCCGCGACGAGATGATCGAGCGTTCCGACGCCGCCCGAGGCGATGACCGGCACATGCACGGCGTCGGCGACGGCCCGCGTCAACGCGATATCGAAGCCGCTCTTGGTGCCGTCGCGATCCATCGAAGTCAGCAGGATTTCGCCGGCGCCAAGGTCGACGACTTCGCGAGCGTAATCTATGGCGTCGATCCCGGTCGGCCGGCGCCCGCCATGGGTGAAGATTTCCCATCGGTCGCCCGCGCGCTTGGCGTCGATCGCGACGACGATGCATTGCGCGCCGAATTTTTTCGACGCCTCTCGAACGAAGCCGCGATTGGCGACGGCCGCCGAATTGATCGAGACCTTGTCGGCGCCAGCGAGCAGGAGATTGCGAATGTCGTCCAGCGTGCGCACGCCGCCGCCGACGGTCAGCGGCATGAAACAGGCTTCCGCCGTGCGTTGCACGACGTCGAGCAGAATGCCGCGATTCTCATGGCTCGCGGTAATGTCGAGAAAGCAAAGCTCGTCGGCGCCGGCGGCGTCATAGGCGATGGCGCATTCGACCGGATCGCCGGCGTCGCGCAGATCGACGAAATTGACGCCTTTGACGACGCGGCCTTCTTTCACATCCAAGCAGGGAATGACGCGCGCCTTGAGCATTACGCATCCTCCGTCGCCGCGCGCGCGCGGCGTATCATCGCCAGCGCCTGCGCCGGATCAAGCCTGCCGTCGTAGAGCGCACGCCCGGTGATGGCGCCGGCGAGCTTGCGGCAATCGGGCTGCAGCAGCCGCTCCACGTCGGCAAGCGACGCCAAACCACCGGAGGCGACGACGGGAATCGTCAAGGCGTCGGCGAGCGCCAATGTCGCCTCGATGTTCAGGCCAGTCAAAACGCCGTCGCGCGAGATGTCGGTGTAGATGATGGCGCTCACGCCTGCGTCTTCGAAGCTCTTGCCGAGATCGAGCGCCGACATGCGGGTGGCGCGCGCCCAGCCGTCGACCGCGACAAAGCCGTCCTTGGCGTCGACCCCGACGGCAACGCGCCCAGGATAGAGGCGCGCCGCCTCGCGGACGAACGATGGGTCCTTCACAGCCGCCGTGCCGATGATGACGCGCGCGACGCCCTTGTCCAGCCAGCGCGACAGCGTGCGCATGCCACGGATGCCGCCGCCAAGCTGCACGGGAATCGTCAACGTCGCGAGAATGGCTTCGACAGCCTTGGCGTTACGCGGCGCTCCAGCGAAAGCGCCGTCGAGATCGACGACATGCAGATATTCGAATCCGACCCGCTCGAAGGCGCGCGCCTGCTCGGCAGGGTCATCGTTAAACACAGTCGCGCGATCCATGTCGCCCTGTGCGAGGCGCACGCACTGGCCTTCCTTCAAATCGATTGCGGGAAACAAAATCACGGTCGCCACCTGAGGAAATTGCCGATCAACGCTAGGCCCAGCCTCTGGCTTTTTTCGGGATGAAACTGCACGCCGACCAGATTGTCGCGCGCGACGGCCGCGGTGAGCGGCGCGCCATAGTCGGTCGTCGCCAGGATATGCTCGGGGGCAGACGGGGACAGCTGAAACGAGTGCACGAAATAGGCGTGCAAACCGCGCTCTCCCGTCGGCACGCCGGCAAAAAGCTGATGCTTGCGGCTGAGAGTCAGGGTGTTCCAGCCCATATGCGGGATTTTCAACGAAGGATCGGCGGGCTCGATCGCCGCGACGTCTCCCGGAATCCAGCCGAGCCCCGGCGTCTCGCCATGTTCGAGGCCGCGCGCGCCCATGAGCTGCATCCCGACGCAAATTCCCAAGAACGGCCGGCCGCGAGCGATGACAGCCTCTTGCAGCGCGGCGTAAAGCCCCTCGATCGCCATCAAGCCGCGACGGCAATCGGCGAAAGCGCCGACCCCCGGCAGAACGACGCGCTCGGCGGCGCGCACGACGTCGGGATCGCTGGTGACGCGAATATCGTCCTGCGCCTGCGACTCGCGGGCGGCGCGCTCAAAGGCTTTCAACGCGGAATGCAGATTGCCCGACCCATAGTCGATGATCGCCGTCGTCAAGGAGCGGGCCCTCGAAAGGCGTCTTCATTCGCGATCTGCCCAGGGCGATGGCGATAGAAGAAAGCAGCCTCGGCCTCGTCGAGGTCCTCGCCGATGACGAGATCACGCTCGACATAGCCACGGCGCGCCAAATTCCACCCAACCAGCCGCTCCCCCTCGAAGCCGAGCCAGACGGCGAGCGCGAGCGTCAGCCATGACATGGCCTCGCGCGACACCCGCAGTTTCCAGGCGATGAGCGCCAAAGCGGCGAGAAGCAGCGTCCAAAGGACGGTGACAAGCCAAGCGCGCCGCCAGGCAAGCCAGAACGGACCGAAAATGAAAGCCGGCCAGGAAAAGCCGTCGCGCAGGAAGACGATCTTCTCCGGCGATGCAGGCTGACCCAACGCGGTCGGCGGAAAATGAACAGTGAATATGGCCATCGGCCGTCCCTCGCTCACTCACGCGCCTCTTTTCAGGCGGTGAGCGTTCCCTTGGTGGAGGGCGCTTCGCCCTGCGTCCGGCGAGGATCTATCGCGACCGCCTTGCCGAAAGCCCGCGCGAAGCCCTTGAAGGCGCTCTCGGCGATGTGGTGGCTATTGACGCCGCGCAGGCGCTCGATGTGCAGCCCGACGCGGGCGTGGACCGCGAAGGCCTGGAAGAATTCACGCATCAATTCGGTGTCAAAGGCGCCGATCCGCTGCGCTGGAAAAGAAACGTCGTAGACAAGATAGGGACGACCCGAGACGTCCACGACGACGCGGGTCAGCGCCTCATCGAGCGGCACATGCGCATCGCCATAGCGGGAAATGCCCTTGCGATCGCCGAGGGCGCGATCCACCGCCTGGCCGATGGCGATGCCGACGTCCTCGACCGTGTGATGGCCGTCGATGTGAAGATCGCCCTCGGCGCGCACGGTGAGATCCAGCGGCGCATGGCGGGCGATCTGGTCGAGCATGTGATCAAAAAAGCCCACGCCGGTCGAAATTTCCGAGCGGCCGGCCCCGTCGAGGTCGACAGTCACGGAAATCTTCGTTTCCTTCGTATTGCGCTCGATCGTCGCGCTGCGCATTTCCTGCCTTTTTGTCGGCTCTACCGGCGGTTTCGGCCGCGAGCGGCCAGCTTGTAGCAATTCCATTTTAGATACGCCACTCGAATGGTTTAGGCGTCAAGCAGAAGCGAGATATGCGCCAACAGCCTCCTCTCCTCGGCATATTGGCCGCAAAGACCGAAAATGGTCCAAATGTCCGCGCTGATTCCTGTCTCGAACGCAACCACGGCAATATGCCGACGGTGGAAGACGCTTATAGCTTCGCGAACAGGGCCTAAGAAGGCGTTTATGCGCGCATAATGCCGCACGCCGCGGAGGGCTTTCCGTCATTCAAAGCCAAACGAGGAGGCTCAAAACATGCGGCACAGGCTTCTCGGCGCCCTTCTCGCGACGACGCCAGCCTTTCTTCCGGCGGCCGCCGAACCCTGGCGGGACGGCTTTGTGTCACGCATCGAAGCCCTGGCGCTCATTCAAACGTTGAACGCCTCACTGCTCGCGAGCCGGAGCGCCACGGCGACGCTCGAGAAATGGTGCGCCGATCACAAGATGTCGGCGGAGCCGAAAATCGTCGCGCGCCGAATCGGTGGAGACGAAAAGCAGCCGAGCGCAGAAACCCGCCAGCGGCTTGAGGTCGACGAGAAGGAGCCGGTGAAATACCGCCGTGTGCAGCTTGCCTGCGGCGACCATGTGCTCTCCGAAGCTGACAATTGGTATGTGCCGGGGCGGCTTTCTGGTGAAATGAATCGTGCGTTGGAAACGACAGACACGCCCTTCGGGAAAGCCATCGCCCCGCTTCAGCCGTTTCGTCGCGCCATGGAGATGAAGATGCGCTGGTCGCCCTTGCCTGAAGGTTGGGAGATCTCAGCCAATGCTGCGCCCGAAAAAAAGCGCGGCGCTCTCTCGATTCCGCATGATCTCTTCGAGCACACGGCTGTCGTTTATGCGCGCGATCAGCGCCCCCTCTCCGAGGTGCACGAGACTTACACGCGCGAGATTTTGGATTTCCCAGAGCCCGCGCCGCGCGAGTGAATACCAAAGGAAGCCGCCGCGCCGGATAAACAGCCCGGCTATCCTGCCGCCGTCCCGCCCTTGCTCAAAACCGCGCCAAACCTTACATCGGCTGCATATCTCGGCTTGGATAGGGCGAATGGATAGCGAACAGAACCGCTCGGCGGCGATGCATGCGACGACGATCATTCTCGTGAAGAAAGCGGGAGAAACGGTCATCGCCGGCGACGGTCAGGTCAGCCTCGGTCAGACGATCATGAAGGGCAACGCCAAGAAAGTGCGCCGTCTTGGCAAGGGCGACGTTATCGCGGGCTTCGCCGGCGCCACCGCCGACGCTTTCACCCTTTTCGAGCGGCTCGAATCCAAGCTCGAGCAATATCCCGGACAATTGATGCGCGCCTGCGTCGAACTCGCCAAGGACTGGCGGATGGACCGCTATTTGCGGCGTCTGGAGGCGATGATGCTCGTCGCCGATAAGAATGTCGGCCTCGTCCTGACAGGCTCCGGCGACGTGCTGGAGCCTGAAGCGACCGATGAAGGGGCAGTAGCGGCTATCGGCTCAGGCGGAAATTACGCGCTCGCGGCCGGGCGGGCTCTGCTCAATTCGCCGCTCGACGCCGAGACCATCGCGCGGCGCGCGATGGTGATCGCCTCCGAGATTTGCGTCTACACCAACCAGAATGTGGTGGTGGAGAAGATATAAGGCAGTCGTTGGTCGGCAGTAGGATTCTCCGACTGCCGATCGCCTACTGCCCACTGACGTTCCGAAGGAACTCACCATGTCCGATTTCTCGCCGCGCGAGATCGTTTCCGAACTTGATCGCTTTATTGTTGGGCAAAACGATGCGAAGCGCGCCGTGGCGATCGCGCTGCGCAATCGCTGGCGGCGGCTGCAGCTCGAAGGGCAGATGCGCGAAGAGGTGCTGCCCAAGAACATTCTCATGATCGGCCCGACGGGATGCGGCAAGACCGAAATCGCCCGCCGCCTCGCCCGTCTCGCCGGCGCGCCCTTCCTGAAGGTCGAGGCGACCAAATTCACCGAGGTCGGCTATGTCGGCCGCGACGTCGAACAGATCGTGCGCGATCTCATTGAAGTCGCGATCGTGATGGTGAAGGAGCGCCGCCGTAAAGACGTGCAGGCGCGCGCACAGCAAGCGGCGGAAGAGCGCACGCTCGACGCGTTGGTCGGCCCCGCCGCCTCGCCCAGTACGCGCGAAACCTTCCGCCGCCGACTCCGCGGTGGCGAACTCGATGATAAGGAAATTGAGATCGAGCTGACCCAATCAGGCCCCTCGATGCCAATGTTCGAACTGCCGAATATGCCCGGCGCGAGCGTCTCCGCCTTTTCACTTGGCGATATCTTTGGCAAGGCGATGCAGCGTGGCAAACCGCGCAAGCTCACAGTGAAGGACGCGCAAGGACCGCTCGTCGCCGAAGAAAGCGACAAGCTGATCGATCAGGAGGCGAGCGTCCGCGAGGCGATCAACGAGGTGGAAAACAACGGCATCGTCTTCATCGACGAAATGGACAAGATTTGCGCGCGCGAAGGACGCGGCGGCGCCGACGTTTCGCGCGAAGGCGTGCAGCGCGATCTCCTGCCGCTCATTGAAGGCACGACGGTCGCGACGAAACATGGTTCGGTTAAAACGGACCACGTCTTGTTTATTGCCTCGGGCGCCTTCCATGTGGCGAAGCCTTCCGACCTTCTGCCGGAACTTCAGGGGCGGCTTCCGATCCGCGTCGAGCTTGCTTCGCTCAATGAAGACGACTTCCGCCGCATTCTCACGGAGACGGAAGCCTGTCTGACAAAGCAATATTCGGCGCTGATGGGCACCGAGGGCGTGACGCTCGAATTCGCGCCGTCAGCCGTCGACGCGATCGCGAAGATCGCCGTGCAGGTGAACACCTCTGTCGAGAATATCGGCGCGCGGCGTCTGCAAACCGTCATGGAACGCGTGCTCGACGACATCAGCTTTTCGGCCTCCGACCGCGCCGGAGAGAAAATCGTCATCGACGGGGCCTATGTCGAGGAGCATATCGGCGATCTGGCGAAAAACAGGGATTTAAGCCGCTTTATTTTGTGACGTAAGCGACACTTGCGCCAAGGGCCACGGTTCGCCATAAGACCGGCCAAACGCAAACCTTGGCCGACCCCATGTCCACTTTCCCTCAGCGCGTCTTCTCTGGTGTGCAGTCCACCGGCAATCTGCATCTCGGCAACTATCTCGGCGCCATCGTCAAATTCGTCGAGCTGCAGAAGAGCTTTGACTGCATGTATTGCGTCGTCGACCTGCACGCGATCACCGTGCCACAGGACCCGATCGCGCTGAAGGCGAACACGCGCGAGATCGCCGCCGCCTTTATCGCCTGCGGCATCGACCCCAAAGAGAATATCGTCTTCAACCAGAGCCAGGTGCCGGAGCACGCCGAGCTTGCCTGGGTGTTGAATTGCGTCGCGCGCATCGGCTGGCTCAATCGCATGACCCAGTTCAAGGACAAGGCCGGCAAGGATCGCGAGAATGCGTCCATGGGCCTGCTCGACTATCCTGTGCTGATGGCCGCCGATATTTTGATCTACCGAGCGACGCATGTGCCGGTCGGCGACGATCAGAAGCAGCATCTCGAACTTGCGCGCGACATTGCGCAGAAGTTCAATAACGACTTCTCTGAGTCGATCGCGCGCAACGGCTTTGGCGAGGCCTTCTTCCCCTTGCCCGAGCCGCTGATTTCGGGTCCAGCGACACGCGTGATGAGCCTGCGCGATGGCACGAAAAAAATGTCGAAGTCCGACGCTTCGGATTATTCGCGCATCAATCTGTCCGACGACGCCGATCAGATCGCGCAGAAGGTGAAAAAGGCGAAGACGGATCCCGACGCCCTACCCTCCGAGGAAAAAGGGCTCGAGGGGCGACCCGAAGCCGATAATCTCGTCGGCATATTCGCGGCGCTTTCAAGCCGCAGCAAAGCGGATGTGCTCAGCGAATTCGGCGGCGCCAATTTCTCGACCTTCAAGAACGCGCTTGTCGATCTCGCCGTCGCCAAGCTCGCGCCGATCACCGATAAAATGCGCCGCATTCGCGAGGATGACGCCTATATCGACGGCGTGCTCCGCGACGGCTCGGAACGCGCACGCGCCATCGCCCGCGAAAACATGAACGCGGTCAAGGACATCATAGGATTCTTGCGTTAGCCGAGCGTTAGAGGCTTTGGTCCGCCGCTCGCCCAGTCGAGCAGTTCGACGGTGTGGACGACAGGGAGGGTCGTCCCCGACCTGATTTGAACGATGCAACCGATATTGCCCGCGGCGACGACATCCGGTGCGACGCTCTCGATATTGGCGACTTTTCGCGCCCGCAGCTCGTCCGCGAATTTCGGCTGCAGCACATTATAGGTTCCCGCCGAACCGCAGCAGATATGGCCTTCCGGAACGACGATGACGTCAAAGCCCGCCGCGCACAGTAGAGCGACCGGCTCTTGCGATATCTTCTGGCCATGTTGCAGAGAGCACGCCGAATGATAGGCGACCCGAAGTTTCGGCGCGTCGCCCGATGACGCGAAGCCGATCTCTTGCAAAATCTCCGTCACGTCTTTCGCAATCGACGAGATGCGGGCGGCCTTATCCGCGAGAGTCGGATCGTTGCGGAACATATGGCCATAGTCCTTTACGCTGGTTCCGCAGCCCGAGGCGTTGATGACGATATGGTCGAGTCCGCCGGACTCAATTTCGCGCGACCAGGCTTCGATATTTGCGCGCGCATAGCGTAGCGAGTCGTCGACCTTTCCGAGATGATGCGGCAGCGCGCCGCAGCAGCCGACGCCTTTCGCCACGACGACTTCGACGCCGTGGCGCGTCAGGAGCCGTATCGTCGCCTCATTGATCGACGTGTCGATCACCGTCTGGACGCAGCCATTGAGCAGCGCGACGCGCATCTTGCGCGCGCCCTGCGCGGCGAAGACTTGCGGAAGATCGGTTTTGGAAGGAGCTGGGACACGCGCCGGCGCGAGCGCGAACGGCGCCGCGAGACGCTGCGGCAGAAAGCGCGCCAAAGGTTGCAGCGCCGCCGCGATGCGAAACAGCGGTCGCGTAATAGACGGTCGCGGCAACACGAAAGCGAGCGCCGCGCGCATGGCGCGCTCCGCAAAGGGCCGCCGGTATGTTTTCTCGATATGCGCTCGCGCGTGATCGATGAGATGCATGAAATGCACTCCCGAAGGACATGTCGTCATGCAGGAGAGGCAGGACAGGCAGCGATCGATGTGAAGCGCAGTTTGGGCGTCGGCCGGCCGCTCATTTTCGAACATCTCCTTTATGAGATAGATGCGGCCGCGCGGCCCATCGAGTTCGTCGCCGGTGAGAAGATAGGTCGGGCATGTCGCCGTGCAGAAACCGCAATGGACGCAGGCGCGGAGAATCTTCTCCGTTTCGGCCATGTCGGGATCGGCCAAAGCGCGCAGGGAAAAGAACGTCTGCATCGCCCTAAAACTCCGCGCGCATTCGACCACGCTCCAAAATATGCGCGGGATCGAAGCTTTCCTTGACGCGGCGCGTCAGCGCCGCGAGCGCCGCAGGTTGCGGATGGAAGACGTCGACAATCGTGCGCGTCTCTTGGCTCGCCCGAATGAGAGTCGCATGGCCGCCGCTAACATCGACGGCGGCGCGCACTACGGCGGCGTATGCGTCCGACGTGGTTTCGACGCACAGCCATATCAGTCCGCCCGCCCAGTCGTAGAAATGCGCAAGCAGGGGCACGCCTGCGCGGCGAATGCGCTCAACGACAGCAAAACCTTCGGTGGGCGCCACGGAAATGCGCCAGACCTGGCCGACCTCAGCGGCGACAGGCTCAGCGTCGCGCACCTCTCGCCAGAGCGCCGCCGAGTCTCGCTCCTCTAGCGTCTCAAACCGAACGCCGTCCAGGGCCAACCGCATGAGGAGATCGTCGCGGCGCGCCGTCACGGATATCGCGGGACCCTCGAGTCGTACCGCGGCCGCATTGTCGTCCAGAGCCAAGGCGGCGCCGGCTGGCAGCATCGCGAGCGACGAAGGCTCACAAGGCGTCGCAGTGGCGCGGCGCAGGAGCGCAAGGCTCTCCTCCTCGTTGGCCCCAATCGCCAGCAGCGTGCATTCCGTCTCAGGCTTCGGCAGCACCTTGAGCGTCAGCTCCGTCAGGAGCGCCAGCGTGCCATAGGAGCCGCAGACAAGTTTTGAGAGGTCATAACCGGTGACGTTCTTCATGACCCGGCCGCCGGATTTCACTTGCTCGCCACGTCCGGTGACGCAACGGAACCCGAGCAAATGGTCTCGCGCCGCGCCGGCTTTGATCCGCCGAGGACCAGAAGCGTTCACCGCAATGACGCCGCCGATCGTCGCGCAACCCGCCTCTGCGCCGAGGAGCGGTCCGTAATCCATCGGCTCGAAGGCGAGCTGCTGCCCATTCTGGTCCAACAGCGCTTCGATCTCGCCCAAAAGCGCGCCCGCGCGCGCCGAGAGTACGAGTTCGTTGGGCTCATAGAGCGTCACGCCTGTCAGCGCGGCCGTGGAGAGCGTCTGCGCTTGCGGCGCGCTACGCCCGAGTCGCGCTTTGGAGCCGCCGCCGACGATCGCGCAGGAGACGCCCTTCGCATTTGCCGCGCAAATCGCGTCTACGGCGTCCGCTTCATCGCGGATTTCGAGCGTCGCCGAAGCGGACTCCATCTTCAAAATCTCGGCAGATCGGGGAATGGCATTTTTCCGCCCGCGACATGCATCATCCCGAGTTCGGCGCAGCGATGCAGCGTCGGAAACACCTTGCCAGGATTGAGACGGCCCGCCGGATCAAAAGCGCATTTGAGTCGCATCTGCTGCTCAAGATCCACCTCGGTAAACATTTCTCCCATAAGGTCGCGTTTCTCAACGCCAACGCCATGCTCGCCTGTGAGAACGCCGCCAAGCGAAACGCACAGACGCAAGATGTCGAAGCCAAGCTTTTCCGCGCGTTCAACGTCGCCCTCTTTTGATGCGTCGTAGAGAATAAGCGGATGGAGATTGCCGTCGCCGGCGTGGAAGACATTGGCGACGCTCAGCCCCTGCGCTTTGGCGAGCCGATCCATGCCGGCGAGCGCTTCCGGCAATCGCGCCCGCGGGATCGTGCCGTCCATACAAAGATAATCGGGCGCGATGCAGCTCACGGCGGGAAAGGCGTTCTTGCGTCCGGCCCAGAATTGCAGCCGTTCGGCCTCGCTCGTCGAAGCCCGTATCGTCGTCGCGCCTTCTTCGCGCGCGATATCCTGCACCACGCCGATAAGGTGATCGACTTCCGCCTGTGTCCCGTCGATTTCGACGATGACGAGCGCTTCGGCGTCGAGCGGATAGCCGCAAGGCTGGAAGCGTTCGACGGCATGGATTGTCGCTCTGTCCATCATTTCAAGGCCTGCGGGTATGACGCCGCGCGCAATGATCGCGCTGACGCAGCGCGCCCCTGCATCCACGCTGGCAAAGCCGAGCAGCAGCCCCCGCGCCACAGGCGGCTTTTGCAAGAGCCGCACGATCACCTCCGTGACGACGCCAAGCAATCCTTCGGAGCCTGTCATCAGCCCGATAAGGTCATAGCCCTCGCTGTCGAGATGCTTGCCGCCGAGCCTGATGAGGTCGCCGCCCATCAGCACGACTTCGAGCCCGAGTATGTTGTTGGTCGTCAGGCCGTATTTCAGGCAGTGAACGCCGCCCGCGTTCTCAGCGACATTGCCGCCGATCGAACAGGCTATCTGCGACGACGGATCTGGCGCATAGTAGAAGCCTTGCGCTTCAACGGCTTTCGAGATCGCCAGGTTTTGAACGCCCGGCTGAACGCGCGCGCAGCGGTTTTCATAATCGATTTCGAGAATCCGGTTGAATTTGGACATGCCGAGAAGAATGCCGTCCTCAAGCGGCATGGAGCCGCCGGACAACGACGTGCCGGCGCCGCGGGGCACGACCTTGACGTTCATTTCCGCGGCTAGCGCCATAATCGCGCGCACTTGTTCGACGCTCTCGGGCAAAGCGACGACGAGCGGGAGCGCTCGATACATGGTGAACGCGTCGCATTCGTAAGCGCGACGCGCGATCTCGTCCACGATCAGGCTTTCACCAGGCAGAATGTCGGCCAGCCGCGCGACCAATTCATTGCGTCGCGACATAATCGCCGGCTCAGGCGTCGGCATGAGGAGCGTCATCGACTCGCGCCTCCAACGCGAGCAAGAGCGCCGCTAACGCTACAGCTTTCGCCTATCGGCAGGTCGGCATCCTCCCTCGCGCGGCGCTCGCTTTTCCAAGGGGTTTAGTCGAGCGGCGTATTGCACGCAAGCGCGCCGCGAGCGCTTGATCTTTAACAATGCGCGGATTTTTGGCGCTTTTCATTAATCTGCCTATGCTACGGCCGAGACCGATCGTACGCCGGAAAACGGGCCCAAGGGCATGACCAAGACCATCCTCATCGTCGAGGACAATGAGCTCAATATGAAGCTCTTCAACGACCTTCTGGAATCGAACGGCTATGCGACGCTATGCACAAAAAGCGGCTTTGAGGCGATTTCCTTGGCGCGAAGCCACCAGCCCGATCTCATCCTGATGGACATTCAGTTACCGGAGATTAGCGGTTTGGAAGTCACGCGCATGCTCAAAGAAGACGAAAATTTGCGCGGCATACCCGTGGTCGCGATCACCGCCTTCGCGATGAAAGGCGACGAGGAAAAAATCCTTCAGGGCGGCTGCGAAGCCTATCTGTCGAAACCGATTTCCGTGGCGAAATTCTTGGAGACGGTGAATTCCTTTCTCGCAGAAAAGCGCTGACCGGCCGCTCGGCCATATCGCACTTTTTGACGGGCTTGCGGGCGACGCGCGGCTGAACTATACAGCGCGCGACGGCGTTGAGCCGTCCGGCCTCCCCCAAGAGGCGTCCGAAAAGAACGGGGCCATAGCTCAGTTGGGAGAGCGCTTCAATGGCATTGAAGAGGTCGTCGGTTCGATTCCGTCTGGCTCCACCATCGCTCTAATTCGCTGATCCTAGCTCGTTTTAGTCACGGGGCGCTTCCCGAGCCATTAGGGGCCTGGGCGCCACCGCTTCCGGCGCGCTCCGCGCAACCTTGATCCGCGCCCCTCAAACGATATTTGAAACGCATAATTCACCCAATTCAACGCCGCGCTCGACAAGCGCCCACACGCTGCGGCTCAGCCATGACCTACGAGCTCTATTATTGGCCCGGCATTCAGGGACGCGGAGAGTTCGTCCGACTTGCGTTGGAAGAAGCCGGCGCCAACTACATTAATGTCGCGCGCAACCGACAGGGCGAGGCGACGCTTCTAAATTTTTTTGAACGGACCGACGTCACCCATCCGTCGTTCGCGCCGCCGTTCTTGAAAGACGGAGACCTCATAATTGGTCAAACCGCCGCGATACTTCTCTATCTGGGCGATCGTCACGGTCTCGCTCCTAAAGATGCGGCCAGCAGGCTTTGGGCTCACCAAATTCAGCTGACCATCGCCGATCTTGTCAGCGAGGCCCATGATAGCCACCATCCCTTGGGCGCCGATCTGTACTATGAGGAGCAGAAACCCGAGGCGTTACGTCGAGCAAAGGGTTTTCGCGAGGAGCGCATACAAAAGTATTTTGATTGGTTCGAAACCATCCTCGCCCGCAATCGCGACGGCGACACGCATCTTGTGGGCAATGCCCTTAGCTACGCCGATCTTTCTCTGTTTCAAGTCATCGAAGGCCTGCTCTATGCCTTTCCAAAGAAAACGCGAGCGGTTCTCGCCGAGACGCCGCGAGTGGCCCGTCTTCGTAGGATAGTCGCTCAACGCCCGCGCATTCGCGCATATCTCGCGAGCGATCGCCGGGTGAAATTCAACGAGCAAGGAATATTTCGTCATTACCCGGAACTCGACGGATGATGAGCAATCGAGGTTTTCGGACCCAGACTTTAGTCTACGCTTCGCCCTATATGCTCCTTGTCCGTCTCGGCCGCTCAAACTCGGCGCGCTCCCCGGAGATATGTTGATGCATGGATTGGTTTTGACCCCGGATCCGCAACTCTCTACGAGCGCCTGCGGCGCCTTGGGCGATCGCCTTTTTGAAACGCGCAAGCGTTCGATCGAACTAGCAGATCCGCTCAGCGCTGAAGATATGGTCGTCCAAGCGATGGAGGACGCCAGCCCGACCAAGTGGCATCTCGCCCATACGACTTGGTTCTTTGAAACCTTTGTCTTGGCGCCCTACCTGCCAGGCTATCGGCTGTTCGATGAAGCGTTCAATTATTGCTTCAATTCCTATTATGAGCACCAAGGCCCCCGACAGCCGCGGCCAAAGCGTGGGCTTCTTACTCGGCCGTCGCTCGATCGAATTCTCGCCTATCGCGAGCATGTCGACCTGGCGTTGGCGAGGCTCCTTGCTGATCAAATCAACTTGCCGCCGGCCTTAGCCCATAGGCTCGATATCGGGATCAATCACGAGCAGCAGCATCAGGAGCTGATGCTCACAGACATCCTCTCGCTTTTCGCCGCCAACCCCTTGAGGCCGGCCTACCGACCAACGCGCTCCCACTCCATAGGCGGCGCGCCGCTCGAGCAGGCGCGCTGGATTGATTTTCCGGGCGGCGTCTATCAGATCGGCTACGAAGGAAGCGGCTTTGCATGGGATAATGAGCAGCCTCGTCACGATGCGCTGATCCATCCGTTCCGACTCGCCGACCGCCTGGTCACAAACTGGGAATGGTTGGAATTCATTGCCGACGGCGGTTACGAAACGGCGACCCTATGGTTGTCGGACGGCTGGGCGGCGGTCAATCGCGAGAACTGGCATGCGCCAATCTACTGGGAGACGCAGGACGGAGAGTGGCTTGGGATGTCGCTAGAAGGATTACAACCGCTTCGTCTCGATGCGCCGGTTGCGCATGTGAGCTATTACGAGGCCGACGCTTTTGCGCGCTGGTCGGGCAAGCGGTTGCCGACCGAATTCGAATGGGAGGTCGCGGCGACATCATCGCCAAGGCGAGGAAATCTTCTCGAAACTGCCGAATTGCGTCCCATGCCAGCTGAAGCAGAATCAAATGGGTCGCCTCGGCAGATGTTCGGCGATGTGTGGGAATGGACGCAGAGCGCCTATCTGCCCTATCCGGGCTATCGCGCCCCAGAGGGAGCGCTGGGCGAATACAACGGCAAGTTCATGGTTGGTCAGCACGCATTGCGTGGCGGTTCTTGCGTAACGCCGCTAAGCCACATCCGCGCGAGCTACCGAAATTTCTTTTACCCGCACCAGCGTTGGCAATTTATGGGCCTGCGCCTCGCTTCGGAGGTCGACTGATGTCAGAGGCGACCGAACGCCTTGCGACGAGCCTGCCGCAAGCGGACGACTTCGTTACCAGCGTGCTGGAAGGCTTGTCCCGACGGCGGAAAAGTCTTCCCTGTCGTTTTTTCTATGACGCCGCAGGCAGCGCGCTTTTCGAAGAAATTACGCGACAGCCAGAATATTATCCGACAAGAGTTGAGATTGCGGTTCTCGAAGCCAATGCGACACAGATGCTAGAGGGAGAGTCCGAGGAAACCGTTCTCGTCGAATTCGGCTCCGGTTCGAGCATCAAGACGGAAATTCTTCTTCGAGAGCTGCCGGAGCTGTATGCCTATGCGCCAGTCGACATCTCGGAAAGCGCTCTTACGCACGCCCGGACACGGCTGACCGCTCGATTTCCCCGGCTCAACATACGGCCGGCTGCGGCTGATTTTTCGCATCCGATCGAGCTGCCTATCGAACTGGCGAAGCGATCAAAACTCGGATTTTTTCCAGGATCGACCATCGGCAATTTCAGCACCGCAGAGGCGACGCAATTGCTGCAAGCGATGCGTGGAACGCTCTCGCCAAGCGGCAGGTTGATCATTGGCGTCGATCTGAAGAAAGACGTTCGCCAGCTCGTACAAGCCTACAATGACGCGAATGGCGTCACCGCTGCATTCAATCTCAATCTGCTCGCGCGCATCAACCGTGAACTCCAGGGCACGTTCGATCTTAATAGCTTTCGCCATGCAGCGATCTACGAGCCGTTCGAAGGACGCATCGAAATGCATCTTATCAGCTCAAGCGATCAGGATGTTTGGGTGAAAGGCCGAAGATTCCGATTTCGTACCGGAGAAACGATCCATACAGAAAATGCTTACAAATATACGATCGAGGAGTTCCATTTGATGGCGCGATCTGCGGGCTGGACCCCTCAGCGCGTATGGACAGATGAGCTGAACCTGTTCAGCGTACACGAACTACTGACGCCTTGAACGGAGACCGGACGACGCGAAGAGCTGGAGCGAGTACGACAAACGTGAGTGAAGCAGATCGAAACGCTTGGCCAGCACTGCCATATGACGCCTGGCGGGAAACTTACGCTACTCTGCACTTGTGGACTCAGATTGTCGGCAAGATTCGATTGTCGCTTACGCCCTGGCTAAACCACTCCTGGCACGTCGCGCTGTACGTGACGGCGCGCGGCCTCACCACTTCGCCGATCGCATATGGCGCAAGAGCTTTTCAAATCGACTTCGATTTCATCGACCAGGTGCTTCGTATTGCGTCGAGCGACGGCGGACGACGGCAGATGAAGCTCCGGTCTCAGGCCGTCGCCGATTTCTATTCGCATCTCTTAAGAGAACTCGAGGAGTTGAACATTTTCGTTCGCATCAATGAGCGTCCGAACGAAATCCCTGACGCGATTCCCTTCACGAAGGACGAGATCCATGCCGCCTACGATCCTGATTATGCGAACCGGTTTTTCAGATTGCTTATGCAAGCCGATCGCGTGTTCAAATATTTTCGGACGGGCTTTATTGGCAAGGCGAGCCCAGTGCACTTTTTCTGGGGCAGCTTTGATTTGGCGGTGACAAGATTTTCCGGTCGCCGTGCGCCGCTCCATCCGGGTGGCGTCCCCAATCTTTCCGACGCTGTTGTGCGGGAAGCATACTCACATGAGGTGAGCAGCGCCGGCTTTTGGCCTGGAGGCGGCACAGTCGATTTCCCTGCCTTCTATTCGTATGCCTACCCGGCGCCGTCGGGGTTTGATCGCGCGCCGGTCAAACCGGATGGCGCTTTTTTTAGCCAGGATCTCAAGGAATTTATCATGCCATATGATGTTGTGCGGAGCGCCGAGCATCCCGATGCTACGCTACTGAGCTTCTTGCAGAGCACCTATGACGCTGCCGCGGACGCCGCTGGATGGGACCGCGCCGCCCTCGAATGTCCGATGGGAAATATCGGCATCCCGCGTTCAGTTCGGGGATAGGTTAGCCCGCCATTTTTCGGGCACGCGGCCCCCGCCATCTGCCTAACCTGACCTCAGTCGACAGCTGAACGTCGGCGCGCCAAGGACATTAGCGCTTCTCGAGCGGCCTCGCTAATTTCGGACGGCCGCGCTTCTTGTAAAAGCGACGTCGCGGCCCTTTCCAGCCTCTCCAAGAGATCGAGCAAACGGCCCGGAAGCGGCTCTTGAAGGACATCATCGTACGTTTGTCGTAACAATTCGCCGAATTGATCGCCGACCTCTTGGCGATACAAGCGGAGCCGACGCATGTTGCACCTCCACTCGTCAAATAGCGGACGATGGAGCGTCGACTTAGGTTGCGGCCATAATGTGGGCCAACGCTGCGCGACGGCGATTTGTAAATTGTATGGTAAATTAAATGCGTAGCGTCGGCTCGTCTCGTTAAGACGCATCCAATCGGCACGCTCCCGATCCCTGGCAGAGTTTGAGCGAGAGGAGAAGACACTCTCCTGCTATCTGGCTGGCGACTGTGCGTGTTATGTTTGCACCACAAATAGTGGAGGATTGTCTCTCCCCCGGAGGATCGCGTCATGTGTCAGGCTTGTGGCTTTGCCGACATCATTCATGGAAGCAAGATGCGTCGCAGAACCTTTGTCTTCGGCGCCGCAGCGGGAGCGATGGCGGTTACAAGCGCGAACGCGAAGGGCCAAATAGCCCAATCTAAACGGACAAAGCAGGCTAGTACGCCGCCCAAGCCTGAGAACGTGATGACCCCTGACGACGCGTTGGCGCGCCTGATGGAGGGCAATAAGCGATATCAGCAAGGCGTCGCAAAGCGGCACGACTTCGCCGCCGAACGCGAGGCGCTCGTCGGCGGGCAGAATCCTTATGCAGCGATTCTCAGCTGCGCCGATTCACGGATTGCGCCGGAATACGCCTTCGACAGTTCGCGCGGAGATCTGTTCGTCGTGCGTGTCGCCGGCAATATCGTGAATCCGGACAATATCGCGAGCTTGGAATATGGAGCTATTGCCGAAAGTTGGTGACGGCGTGAATCGGTAAGGCGGCGTATCGTGGGGGTGTTCGAGCCTCCACTTCTCCATCGAAGGAGTGATACGCCGTGTCCAAGGATAACGTCATCAAGCTGATTCAGCCAGGGACCTTCAGCGACCAATTGACCGAGGTGCTGCGCAATGGGGCGTGCGCCCTGTTGAGCCAGGCGGTCGAAGCCGAGGTCACCGAGTTTTTGACCAAACATGCCGATCTCAAGACCGGGGACGGCCATCGGCGCGTTGTGCGCCACGGCCGCCTGCCGCAGCGGGAGATCATGACCGGTATTGGCCCCGTTGGCGTTCGCCAGCCGCGCGTGCGCGACCGGGAGGCTGGCGCCGGCGATCCCGAGCGCATCCGCTTCACGCCCGCGATCCTGCCGCCTTACGCCCGGCGCTCGAAGAGCCTGGAGATGCTGATTCCGATCCTCTACCTGAAGGGCGTTTCGACCGGCGACTTCGAGGAAGCGCTGGCCGCCTTGCTCGGCAAGGATGCTCCTGGCTTGTCGGCCTCGACGATCGCGCGGCTGAAGGAGGTCTGGCTCGACGAGCACAAGCGCTGGAACGAGCGCGACCTTTCCACCAAGCGCTACGTCTATGTCTGGGCCGACGGCATTCATCTGCAGGCGCGTTTGGAGGACAATGCGCAATGCATCCTCGTCATCATCGGCGCCACGCCGGAGGGCAGGAAGGAGCTTGTCGGCTTCACCGACGGCACGCGCGAGAGCGCCCACGACTGGCGTGTCTTACTGCTCGATCTGAAGCGGCGTGGCTTGTCTGTCGCGCCGGAACTCGCCGCCGCCGATGGCGCTCTCGGGTTCTGGAAGGCGCTCGGCGAGGTGTGGCCGAAAACACGCGAGCAGCGCTGCTGGGTGCACAAGACGGCAAACGTGCTGAACAAGCTGCCAAAGAGCCAGCATGCCAAGGCCAAGCGGGCCTTGCAGGCGATCTGGATGGCGGAAACCAAGGCCGAGGCCGAAGCCGCGTTCGACGCTTTCATCGAAAACTACGCGCTCAAATACGAGAAGGCGGCCGAATGCCTGAAGAAGGATCGCGTGGCGCTGCTCGCCTTCTACGATTTTCCCGCCGAGCACTGGAAGCATTTGAGAACGACAAACCCCATCGAAAGCACCTTCGCGACCGTGCGGCACAGGACCATCCGATCGAAGGGATGCCTTTCGAACAAGACCGCGCTCGCCATGGTGTTCAAGCTGGTCGAGGGCGCGCAAAAAAGTTGGCGCCGTCTCGACGGCCACAACCAGTTGCCAAAAATCATCGAGGGTGTGAAGTTCATCGACGGGCTCGAGGTCGTCGCAACGCCGGCCGACTCTCAGCCCCAAACCGCTGCCGCCTGATCCTTCAGGCCGTCACCAAAAATCGGCGATAGCTCTGGAATATGCCGTGGAGGTGCTGAAGACTCCTCTCATTCTCGTGCTCTGTCACGAAGCCTGCGGCGCTGTTAAATCCGCGATTTCTTCGATACAGGATCATACGACTTTACCTGGCCACCTACCGTCGCTTGTCGCCGCTCTGGCGCCGGCGGTAAACGCAGTCGCACGCCGTCGGGGCGATCCGTTAGAGAACGCGACCAAGGAGAACGCCCGGCTTTGCGCCGAGACGCTCAAGACCGCAGCGCCTTTGCTGAGCGCCGCGTTCAACGAAAAGCGCCTCAAAGTCGTGAGTGGAATTTATCGCCTTGCCAACGGCCGTGTGGATCTTTTTACGTGAAGCTAAGGTCCTAAGCCTTATCGAGTCAGGAAGCGCACATTCAACGCAAAAATCTTCTGGGCCGACGCATGGCTCAGAAGATCAAGCAAGAATTCGCCGGTCAATTTGAGCGATTGAAGTGACCCCCGTCAAAATCATCGCGACCCGCATTTCCTTGGCGAAGATCTCGAGCATATTCTCGACGCCCGCCTGGCCGGCCGCAGCCAAAGCATAAGCGGCGGCCCGCCCGAGCAGGACGCCTTTTGCGCCAAGCGCCAGCATGCGGATGACGTCCGGTCCCGACCGCACGCCTGAATCGACAAAAACCTCGAGATCGTTTCCGACCGCATCGGCGATCGGCGGGAGGGCTTTGACCGTCGACAGCGCGCCATCCAGCTGGCGTCCGCCGTGGTTCGAAACGACGATTCCATTCGCTCCGAAACGCACTGCGTCTCGAGCGTCCTCGGGATCCAATATGCCTTTAAGAATCAGAGGACCCTTCCAAAAATCACGGATCCATTCCAAGTCCGACCAGCTGATCGACGGATCAATGTTTTTTCCAAGCCAGCCGACATAGTCCTGCAGACCTGTCGCCTTGCCGAGATAATTCGAGATATTGCCGAGATCGTGCGGACGACCTCTTATTCCAACGTCGAAGGCCCATGCGGGTTTACTGATGACCTGAAGCATGCGCCGCTGCGCGGCGTATGGTCCGGACAGACCCGAAGGGGCGTCGCGGTAGCGCGATCCGTGCACAGGCAGGTCTACCGTGAAAACAAGATTTTTTACGCCTGCGTGCTGAGCGCGCTCCAACATAGACTGCATGAACCTGCGGTCCTTGAGCACATAAAGCTGGAACCAGAGCGACGAACAGTGCGACGCGACTTCTTCAAGCGGGCAAATTGACAGCGTCGACAACACATAGGGAACACCTTTTTTCTCAGCGGCGTTGGCGACCTGAACCTCGCCGCGACGGGCAAACATCCCGCTCAACCCCACAGGCGCCAAGATCACAGGAAGACTGGAAGACTGACCAAACCACTCCGTCGTGAGACTGAGATCCGCGGCATTCTTCAACACCCGCTGTCTGAGGTTGACGGCTCTCAAATCAGCGACATTGGCCTTTAACGTATCCTCGGCGTTCGCTCCGCCATCAATATAATCAAAGAGGAAGCGAGGCAGCCTGCGCCGCGCGGCCTTTCGGTAGTCCGAAGCCGACGAAACGATCATTCAATTCTCCGAAAGGACGTCCGGCGCTCCTAGATACCGCCATCCAAAGTCGCCGTCTCATGCGCTTGGACAGCGGACCGTTTTGATTCACTCTGGGGAACGGGGAACCCAGCGAACCCTTATACCGGTTTGGAGAGTCGAGCGGCAATCATCTCATCGGCGGCGTTCGTCGAGCCTTCAGGGCCAGGCTCGAAGCCGGTGGCGGCTTTGAGAGGAAGATTGCGCTGGTTATTGGTTGGGAGCTTGCCCGCCACAATACGCCATGGGGAGCAATCCCTGCCTTGAAACGCCGCTCGCAGCACACGGGCGCTGTGCATGATCCCTTAGGAGGCTTTGGACAAAGCCCAGCTTCTCCTTGACGACTGGCGAGATCACGAAGGGATAGATATCCGGCTGACCCATGGATCGGTTGATGTTGTTCAGTGCGAATGAAATATCGAGCCAGTTATCGATCATCTCGTTGATGTCGGGATAGCTGTACGGATCAAAATCGACCCGTGCGGGAGAGCCATCGTTCCGTCGTACCACGAGCCCGGCGCTGCGGCCTGTTTCGAGCGTATCGACGATATGGAGATAATGCGCAAAGGTCTCCGCGAAATCTTCCCACGCGTGGCATGAGGCGTATGCGCTGATATGGTTCTGTCGCCAGTCGGCTGAAGGCCCCTCTTCATAATGTTTTTTCAAGGCGTTGGAATAGTCGTCTCGCTCGTCTCCAAAAAGCTCACGAAAGGGCGCGAGGTGACGTGAGTTCGGCACGATGCGCTCCCAATAATAATGGCCGATCTCATGTCTGAAATGACCGAGTAAAGTGCGATAGGGCTCGCCCATTTCGTCGCGCATTTTCTCTCGCTCTGGATCTTCCGCTTCTTTCAAGGCGATCGTTATCAAACCCGAGCTATGGCCTGTCAGAACCGGCTTTTTAGAAAGCTCCTCCGCAAGAAAATCGAAGATGAGCGGCTCGCCGTCGTTATCGGAAACGTTCGGCGCGGGAAGATTTAGTCGGATGAGACTGTAAAACAGCCGCCGCTTGGCGGTCTCGATTTTCTGCCAAGCGGCGTGGCGCTTATCGTCTGACAAGTCGGGCACAGTCCGATTGTGTTGACAGGCGAGACAGTATTCCGACGGACCGCCCTTCTCGACCATCCAATTGCATCCATGCAGCTCCCAATTCTTGCAGAACCGGTATTCGCGAGTTCCGTCAGCCAGCGCGACCCAACCGTCGCCGACCGGTTCGACGGCGGTCATTTCGCCGAGGCGCGGGAGATAGCCGAGCTTGCGCCCGCAACTTTCGCATTTGGTGTTCTCGAAAAGTATGCTCTGGCGGCAAGCCTGGCATCGAAAGGCCTTCATTGGAGTTCTTTCCCCCGACGGCTTGCGGCCATAACTGTGCGTTAGACCTAATGTTCCAGGCTCAAACTGATTGAATCGGACAGAAGACCCTTCCTCCGGGACATCGATCGGCGCCGGCTGATTGCGCAGGTCGCATTCAGCCGCTAGGCTTTTTGCCGGATTTTCGAACAAAGCCTCGAATTTCTTGGCCTTTCAGATTGACACTTCGCGGCCCAGCGCAGCTAAACTTCGATAGCGGCTTTGCGCCAGTTCGAAAGCGGACGGCGCTGCGATGAGACCCTAAATAACGTGTCGATCCAGATCGCCCTCCATCACATCACGCACTACAAATATGACCGGCCTGTCTCGCTGGGTCCGCAGATCGTTCGCCTGCGCCCGGCTCCGCATTGTCGCACAAAGGTGTCGAGCTACTCGCTCAAGATCGCGCCTTCGGACTACTTCATAAACTGGCAGCAGGACCCGAACGGCAATTGGCTGGCGCGTCTCGTGTTCCCGGAGAAAGCGAACGAATTCAAGATCGAGGTCGATCTGCTGGCGGAGCTTGCCGTCTACAATCCTTTCGATTTTTTTGTTGAGCCTTATGCTGAAGACTTTCCCTTCACTTATCCTGAAGAACAGAAAACAGAGCTTGCCGCCTATCTCGAACCCGAGGACGTCGGCCCCCTGACGAATGCCTTCGTCCAGAGTCTCCCACGGGAAAAGACCCGAACCATTAATTTTCTCGTCGAGCTTAATGCTCGTCTGCACCGCGATATTCTCTACGTCATCCGAATGGAGCCTGGCGTGCAAGCGCCGGAAGAGACTCTGGCGCTTGGGTCAGGCTCGTGCCGCGATTCCGCTTGGCTTCTCGTGCAGATCTTGCGCAGGCTTGGTCTCGCGGCGCGTTTCGTCTCGGGCTATCTCATTCAACTGAAGGCCGACACCGATCCCATCGAAGGCCCGAAGGGAACCGATCACGACTTCACCGATCTGCACGCCTGGACAGAAGTTTTCCTGCCCGGCGCCGGCTGGGTCGGTCTCGACGCGACCTCTGGGCTTTTTTGCGGGGAAGGTCATTTGCCGCTATGCGGCGCGCCGCACTACCGCTCCGCGGCGCCTATATCGGGCTTCGTAGAGCCGGCTCAAGTTGAGTTTGGTTTCGAGATGCGCGTCGATCGCATCAATGAAGCGCCACGCATCACCGCGCCTTTTTCCGATGAAGCATGGCGCCGACTCGACGCACTCGGAGAAAAAGTAGACGCCGACCTTGAAGCGCTGGACGTTCGCCTTACCATGGGCGGCGAGCCGACGTTCGTCTCGATTGATGATTTTGAGTCCGCCGAATGGAATACGGCAGCGACCGGCCCGAGCAAGCGCGAGCGAGCTGACGATCTCATTCGTAGGCTGCGCGAACGCTTCGCGCCAAACGGCTTTCTGCATTACGGCCAGGGCAAATGGTATCCCGGCGAAAGCTTGCCGCGATGGGCTTTTGGTCTTTATTGGCGGCGCGACGGCAAGCCAATTTGGTCCGAGCCACAGTTCATCGCTGATATCATGGAGCCGAAAGGCGCGACCACGGCGGACGCGGAAGTCTTTGTGCGTCATCTCGCAGAGCGACTGGGCGTCGGCGCCGACCATGCGGTGCCGGCCTATGAAGATCCCGCGCATTGGATGGTGAAGGAGAGCGCCCTTCCGCTCAACGTCGATCCGTCCGATCCCAAGATCGACGATGCGGAGGAACGCTCGCGCATGATGCGGGTTTTCGAGCGCGGCCTGAGCAAACCCACCGGCTTTGTCCTACCGATCCAGCGCTGGAATGCGCGCGCCGACTCCCAGTCGCGCTGGACTTCGGAAAAATGGACGCTTCGTCGCGGAAAACTGTTCTTGGCGCCGGGCGATTCGCCAATCGGACTGCGGCTTCCCGTAGCGTCTTTGCCCAAGCTGTCGGAAGACGAATATCCCCACGTCCTTCCGCAGGACCCCTTCGTTCCGCGAGATCCCTTACCGGAGCCTGGACATTTTCGACGCATTCAGGCCGGGCAAGCCGGGGGCGGCCACGCGCGTCAAGATGTGCATGAACAGTCTATTGTTGAAGGCGCGGTGCGGACCGCCTTCACCATCGAACCGCGCGACGGCCATCTCTGCGTATTTATGCCTCCCGTAGCGACGCTCGAAGATTACCTCGAATTGCTTGAGGCCGTGGAGGAAAGCGCCAAAGCCACGGGGGCGCCGCTCCACATCGAAGGATATCCGCCGCCGAACGATCCGCGTCTCGAGGTGATCAAGGTGACGCCAGATCCGGGCGTCATTGAGGTCAATATTCACCCGGCGGCCACATGGCGGGAGGCCGTCGAGACGACGACCGCGCTCTATGAGGAGGCGCGGGAGGCGCGATTGACGACCGCGAAATTCATGGTCGACGGACGACAGATTGGTTCCGGCGGCGGCAATCATGTGGTGCTTGGAGGCGAAACGCCCGCTGACTCTCCCTTTCTGCGTCGCCCCGATCTGTTGAAGAGCCTCGTGCTCTATTGGCAGCGCCATCCGTCGCTGTCCTATCTGTTCTCCGGGCTGTTCATCGGGCCGACCAGCCAATCGCCGCGAGTCGACGAAGCGCGACACGACTCGCTTTACGAGCTGGAGATCGCCCTAGCTCAGACGCCGTCGCCCGGCGACGGCTATGTGCCGCCGTGGCTCGTCGATCGGCTATTTCGCAATCTGCTGGTGGATGTCGCCGGCAATACTCATCGCGCGGAAATTTGTATCGACAAGCTTTATTCGCCTGACGGACCGACGGGGCGTCTCGGACTGGTGGAATTTCGCGCATTCGAAATGCCTCCCGACGCCCGCATGAGTCTCGCGCAGCAACTGTTGCTTCGCGCGCTCGTCGCCTGGTTCTGGCGGGAGCCGCAGCACGGCGATCTGGTGCGCTGGGGAACGGCGCTGCACGATAAATTCATGCTGCCGCACTTCGTGTGGCAGGACTTCCTTGGCGTTGTCGACGACTTGCATAGAGCGGGCTACGGGTTCGAGCCGGAATGGTTCGAGGCGCAGCGCGAGTTCCGCTTCCCGTTGGCCGGCAGCGTCGAACATGGCGGCGTTCACCTGGAGGTCCGCGGAGCGCTCGAACCTTGGCATGTGATGGGCGAGGAAGGCGGAAACGGCGGCACGGTGCGCTACGTCGATTCTTCGCTTGAGCGCTTGCAGATCAAGGCGAAGGGGCTCGTTCCTGGTCGACACGTCATCACCTGTAATGGACATCGCGTGCCGATGACGAGCATTGGCGCCCCAGGCGAGGCGGTGGCGGGCGTGCGCTTCAAAGCCTGGCAGCCGCCTTCGGGACTGCATCCGACTTTTCCGGTCGACGCCCCACTGACCTTCGATGTTATCGATTGCTGGAGCAGGCGTTCTCTGGGCGGCTGCGTCTATCATGCAACGCACCCCGGGGGCCGCAATTACGACGCCTTCCCCGTCAACAGTAACGAAGCCGAAGCGCGGCGATTGGCGCGATTCCAGGATCATGGACACACGCCCGGACCAGTCGATCCGCCGCGCGAGGAGGCGAGCCATGAGTTTCCGCTGACGCTGGATCTTCGGAGGCGTATTGTCCGCTGAGCGCGACATTGAAATGGACGAGGCGTCAAGCCGTATCGCGGCCTGGATCGCCGATTATGCGCCGAAGCGCGACGCGCCAGACGAGTTGCTCGACCGCGACGGCCGTCCGCGCGCGCACTGGCGCCAGTTCCTCGAATCGCTCGCGGCATTAGGCGACGCTGGGCTGGAGCAGCGCTTCGCTGCGGCCGGCCGCCGCATCGACGACATGGGAATCTCCTATCGCGTTCATGGGGAAACCAAGGAGCGCAGCTGGCCGCTGGGCCGTTTGCCGCTGCCGATCCCGGAGTCCGAATGGCGTGACATTGCGGCAGGCGTCGCGCAGCGCGCCGAACTTCTCGATCGCGTCCTGCATGACATCTATGGCGAGGCGCGCCTTATCGCCGAAGGCGCGCTGCCCGCCGCAGCCGTCGCCGGGTCGCGGGATTTTATTCGACCGATGTGCGAGGTCGCACCGCCGGGCGGACGTTGGCTTCGCTTTTACGCCGCCGACCTGGGGCGAGGGCCAGACGGCAATTGGCGTGTTCTCGCCGATCGCGCTCAGGCGCCTTCGGGCGCCGGCTACGCGTTGGAGAATCGGCTCGTGCTGTCGCACGCGCTTCCAAGTCTCTATAGGGACATGCATGTCGAGCGCCTGGCGCCGTTCTTTCGGGAATTCCGTGCAAGCATGTCCCGCGCAGCGGAGCGCGTCGACCCCCGGATCTGCCTGCTGACGCCCGGCCCCTGGAGCGAAACTTATTCCGAACAGGTTCATCTCGCCCGTTATCTCGGTTTTACGCTGGTTGAGGGCGAAGATCTCGTCGCGAGCGACGGCAAGCTCCATGTGCGCACCATCGCCGGCCTCAAACGCGCCGATGCGATTTGGCGCCGCGTCGACGCAGATTGGTGCGATCCGCTGGAGCAAAACGCTTCGTCACGGCTCGGCGTCGCGGGCATGTTCGAAGCCATCCGTCGGGGCGCTGTTGTCGTCGCCAATATGCCTGGCGCGGGCGTCATCGAGTCGCGCGCGCTGATGAGCTTCATACCAGAATTGTCAAAACGCGTGCTCGGCGAGAGCCTCAAACTTTCCAATGTCACGAGCTGGTGGTGTGGACGGGAGGGCGAACGCAAACAGGTTATCAACGCATTAAGCGAATTTGCGATTAGAGGCGCGTTCACCGAACGTCTTCCCGGATTTAGCGAACGTCGTGAGGCGCTTGGTCATGCGCTTACTAGCGAAGAGCGCGTGCGGGTGATCGACGCTATAAATCAGCGCGGCGTCGACTATGTCGCTCAGGAGCCGATCAATCTTTCCACGACTCCGGCCTGGACCAATGGCCGCCTGGCGCCGAGACCTTTCGTGCTACGCGTTTTCGCCGCCGCGACGGCTGACGGATGGACCGTGATGCCTGGCGGCTTCTGTCGCATCTCCCACCGGCTCGACGCGCGCGCCGTGTCGATGGACGAGGGGGCGCAATCGAGCGACGTGTGGGTACTGACAAGCCGTCCGATCGAATGGTCGACGCTGCTGCCCTCCAACGAAGATCCGCCGATCGTGCGCACGCTCGGCAATCTGCCAAGCCGCGCCGCCGATAATCTTTTCTGGATGGGCCGCTATCTCGAGCGCGCCGAAGCGACATTGCGCATCGTGCGGTCGCTGAGGACAAGGTTAGGCGAACTCCAGCACATCGATCTTCAAGGGCGCCAGTCGATCGAACGGCTTGCACGACTGCTGATCGCCTGGGGCGCCGCGTCGGAAGAATTGCCGGACATGAATCCGACTCAGATCGCGTGGACGGCGGCCGCCGGCGCCGACAATTACGGTTCGGCGCTGTCGGTCGTGCGCAATGCAAAACGTGCGGCGTCGATCGTGCGCGAACGCCTGTCGCACGATGTCTGGCAGCTTATCGGACGCATCGAAACGCGCCTGATGCGCGCAGACGCGCGCGCCATAACGGAACCAGAAGCTCTGGAAATCGTGGAGCGTTCGCTCCATACGCTGGCGGCGCTGTCCGGGCTGATCGACGAAAATTTCAACCGGGTCGCCGGCTGGAGCTTTATCAATCTTGGCCGAAGGATCGAACGCGCCATCGGAACTTGCCGCTTCGCCCGACAGCTCGCCGGCGACGAGGCGACTGTCGAGACGCTCGATGCGCTGCTCGATCTCCTCGATTCGCAGATCACTTATCGTTCGCGTTACATCGCCGGCGCCGCTCTGGCGCCCGTCCTCGACATGGCGATGCTCGATCCGTTCAATCCGCGATCCGTCCTCTTCCAAACGATGCGCATCGACGAACATCTCGCGGCGCTGCCCGTTCTACGCAACGACGGAGTCATGGAGTCGCCGCGACGACTCTCCATCAGGCTGCGCGCCGAGCTCGAGTCGGCGGACGCGCGCCATTTGGACGCAGCAATAATTCTTGCGTTCGAGCAGCGCTTGATGACACTCGCCGACCAAATTGCCGAGCGCTATTTCACGCATGGCGCCGATGGCGCAGTTTATCAGCCGTCGCGGATCGCGTGATATACGACATCGCCCATCGTACGACGTACAAATATGACGCGCCAGTCGCTTCGGCGCGTTGCGCGATGCGTCTGCTCCCGCGTAATGATCGTGGCCAAACCGTGCTGTCCGATCGGATCGAGCTGTCGCCAGCGCCTGAAGTCGTCAGCGACAGGATCGACTTTCACGGAAATCGTGTTTGCGGGGCGCACATTCTCAAGCCCCACACGAAGCTGCAAATCGCCCTTGCGGCGCGCGTCGAGGTGGATCGGGCGCCGCCCCCTGCTCCGGCTCTGACGCCGGCGTGGGAAATCGTGAGGGACGCTGCATATGCGGCCAACTCGCTCGCGGCCTCGTCTCCCGCCCATTACATTTATGTGAGCCGCTTTGCGCCGCTGTTCGACGCGGCGACGAATTATGCGCGAGAAAGCTTTTCGCCCGGTCGGCCTCTTCTCGAAGGCGCGCTCGAACTGATGATGCGCGTCCACGCCGATTTCGCCTACGATACGGATGCGACGCATGTCGCTACCCCCGTCGCGCAGGCCTTCGCGCGCCGCCGTGGGGTCTGTCAGGACTTCACACACATCATGATCGCGGCTCTACGCGGCCTCGGCCTGCCTGCAGCCTATGTCAGCGGCTATCTTCGCACCGTCGCTGCTCCTGGCCAGGCGCGGCTGGAAGGCGCCGATTCAACCCATGCATGGGTTTCTGTCTGGTGCGGACCTGAATTCGGGTTCTTCGACCTTGATCCTACGAACGCCATGGCGGTCGGAAATGATCATATCGCCATCGCTATCGGACGCGATTATGCGGATGTTTCACCGATCGACGGCGTGATCCTTGGCGCCGGCGGTCAAGATTTGGATGTCAGCGTCGATGTTAAAGAGGCGGCGATTTAAAATGAAGTTGTCTTCAAACGAGAACAGATTGTTTGGCTGCCGTTAGCTGCACGCGAATCCAATCGTACAGCGCCTGCATGCCCGCGCCAGTCTTAGCGGAGACTTCAATGATTTCAGCGTCTGGATTGACGCGGAGAACATTTTCTCTCGCCCGCTCCATCGAAAAATCGAGATGCGGCAAAAGATCAATCTTATTGAAGATGGCCACCTTCGCGGCGCTGAACATATGCGGATATTTGAGAGGCTTGTCTTCGCCCTCCGTCGTCGAAAAGATCACCGCTTTGGCGTGCTCGCCAAGGTCAAAGAGCGCCGGACAGACGAGATTGCCGACGTTCTCGATGAACACGAGCGAGCCGACGCTCGGCTTGAGTTCGGAAAGGGCGCGCGCGATCATTTCCGCGTCGAGATGGCATCCAGTCCCAGTATTGACCTGAATGACCGGCGCGCCCACGGCGCGAATGCGCTCGCCGTCATTCGACGTCGCCTGATCGCCCTCGATGACAAACAGCGGCAGCTCGCGCGATAAGTCCGCGATCGCGCGCTCCAAGAGCGTCGTCTTTCCGGCGCCGGGCGAACTGACGAGATTGAGCGCCACGATCTCTCGACCCGCGAGCCAAGCCCGACATTTGGCGGCGATTGCGTCGTTCTTCGCGAGAATGCGGGCTTCCATGTCTACGCGACCATGGGAATGCTCGTGAGCATGATCATGATGGCTATGATCGTGAGAATGTGCGTGGCTGTGATCAAGCCCATGAGCATGATGATGTTCTTCATGAGCGTGATGATGCTCGCCACGAAAATAATCGTGGCCATGATCGCCCGCGCCGTGCGAATGACCATGGCCATGCGGCCCATGCTCGGGCCCTGCGATCTCCGTGCTTGCGCCGGTCTGCAGATTGGTCATTGTGGTCCCCTGCCCTTGGCAGCCGCAGCTCGTGCACATTATGCAGCCTCTTCAATTTCGATGCTTTTGATATTCAGCTCATCGCCGCGCAAGCGCTCAAACTGACGAGAGCCGCAAGGACACGCCGAGAGCATATCGGGAGTGGGAAACTGCGCGCCGCAGATGTTGCAACGCGCCTCGGCCTCGACTTCGCGGATATCCAGCGTCGCGTCTTCGAGCGGCGTGCCTCGAGCGACCTCCGGAAAACAGAAGGCGACGGCTTCCGGCTCAACGCCCGACAATTTGCCGATCTCGATCGTCACGCGGCGTACGGCGCGGCCCTCGGCGGCCTCAGACGCCAATTCGACGATGCTGCAAACGATCGAGAGTTCGTGCACGTCGGCTCCTTTAGCAGATGCGCGGCAATTGTTCGCCGACCAGCATGTCGACGATGCGGCGGCCGCCGAAAATGGTGCGCATGGTGACGCGACCCGCCGGCTCGCCGGCGACGACATTGCCGATAATGGCCGCCTGTCGCCCTAGCGGGTGCGCGCGCATCGCATCAACCGCCTGCTCGGCTTCGTCGGGCGGCGTAATCGCGACGATCTTGCCTTCGTTGGCCAGATAGAGCGGATCAAGCCCAAGTATTTCACAAAAGCCCCGCACCTCGTCACGAAGCGGCGTGGCCGTCTCGTCGATTTCGATGGCGACCTGAGCGGCTTCGGCGATTTCATTGAGCACGGTCGCGATGCCGCCGCGCGTCGGATCGCGAATGAACCGCGTATTCGGCGCCGCGTCGAGCAGGCTGGCGACAAGATCCTGCAGCGGCGCGCAATCGCTTTCGATCGGCGACTGCAACGCCATGTCGCCGCGCGCGCCAAGGATTGCAGCGCCGTGATCGCCAAGAAGCCCGTTGACGAGCACCGCATCGCCTAATCTGGCGCGATGGGCGCCAAGCTCGACGCCCGCTGCGACAACGCCAATGCCGGTCGTCGTGATGAACATTCGATCGCAAGCGCCCTTGTTCACGACTTTGGTGTCGCCAGTGACGATCTTCACTCCCGCTTCCTGCGCAGTTGTCGCCATTGACTTGGCGATTTGGCGCAGCAAGTCGATGGAGACGCCCTCTTCCACAATCACCGCGCAAGACAGATAGAGCGGAAGCGCGCCGCCCACAGCAAGGTCGTTCACCGTGCCGCAGACCGCAAGCCTGCCAATGTCGCCTCCAGGGAACACCAGCGGATCAATGACAAACGAATCCGTCGTGAAAGCGAGGCGATCGCCATATTGCGCAAGGCCCAAGAGGTCGATCTGCGCAGAATCGTCGAGCAGCGCCAGCAACGGATTATCAAAGGCCTCGACGAACACATCGTCGATCAAATCCTTCATCGCCTTGCCGCCGCCGCCATGCGCCAACGTGACGGTTGGCACGTGTACCTTGCCGCGCGGACGCCTGGACGGGAAGGAAATCATATTCATGCGGCGCTCGCCTCTTCCTCGCCGCGTCCGCGCTTCACGCCGCCATATTGGTAATAAGCGGCGCATGCGCCCTCGGACGACACCATCAGCGCGCCGAGCGGCGTCTCGGGCGTGCAGGCGCAACCGAAAACCTTGCACTCCCATGGCTTGATGACGCCTTTGAGGACTTCGCCGCATTGGCAGGACTTGGGATCGGCTATCCGTGCGTTAGGCACCGCAAATTTACGCTCAGCGTCGAAGCGCGCATAGGCCTCTCGGATCTTCACGCCCGAATGGTCGATCGACCCGAGACCGCGCCATTCGAAGAATTCACGAAGTTCGTACACTTGCGCGACCGCCTTGAGCGCCACGGCGTTGCCGGCCTGCGGCGCCACGCGCATATATTGATTTTCGATCTCGCAGCGCCCCTCGTCGATCTGCCTCAGCAACATCCAGATCGATTGTAGAATGTCGAGAGGTTCAAATCCTGCGATCACCATCGGCTTCCTGTAATAGCGCGCGATAAATTCGTAGGGCGCGTCGCCGATCACCATCGAAACGTGCCCCGGTCCCAGAAATCCATCGAGCCGCAGGTCTGGACTGTCGAGAATCGCCTTGATCGTCGGAACGATGGTGATGTGATTGCAGAAGATCGAAAAGTTTTCGACCCTTTCACGTTCCGCCTGCAGCACGGTCAACGCCGTCGACGGCATGGTCGTCTCGAAGCCGATGCCGAAGAACACCACCTCCCGCGTGGGGTTCTGACGTGCGAGCGCGAGCGCGTCCATCGGCGAATAAACCATCCGCACGTCACAACCGTCAGCCTTGGCCTGAAGCAAGCTCCTTCGAGAGCCCGGCACGCGCATGGCGTCGCCAAAAGTTGTGAAAATCACCTCGGGACGCTCGGCGATGGCGACGCAATCATCGACGCGTCCCATGGGCAGCACGCAGACCGGACAGCCTGGCCCATGCACCAGTTCGATGGATTTTGGCAGCATCCCTTCAACGCCGTATCGGAAAATCGAATGCGTGTGTCCGCCGCAGACTTCCATGATCTGCAACGGCCGAGTTTCGTCGCGCTTCATTCGCGCAAGTAACCTTTCGATCTCCTTGACCAGAATTTCGGCCTTTGCCCGATCGCGAAACTCGTCGACGAATTTCATGCGGCGACATCCTTGCCTAGGGCCGAACCGCGATCGCCGGCGAGCAGCGTGTGAACGAGATCCCAGAGGATATGGTAAGCGGCGACGTGACACTCCTGAATGCGGTGAACCGACATGGTTGGCACGACTAGGCAGTGATCACAGATATTCGTCATCTTGCCGCCGTCGCCACCGGAAAAGCCGATGGTTGTCAGTCCCATCTCTCTCGCCTTGACAAAGGCGGCGATTAGATTTGCGGAATTGCCGCTCGTGGAGAGCCCGATGAGTCCATCTCCCTCACGCGCGTGTGCGATAAGCTGACGCACGAAAACATGCTCAAATCCGACGTCATTGGCGACTGCGAAATTCATCGCAACGTCGGCAGTGAGATTTATCGCCGCGAGCGCCGGCCGACCAGCGGTGATCGGATGGAGAAACTCGACGGCCACGTGGGACGCGTCACAGCTCGAGCCGCCGTTGCCCATGGTGAACATCCTGCCGCCGCGGCGATAAACGGCGGCGAGCGCCTTTGCCGCGCCGAGCAGAACAGTCGCCTGCTCGGCAAAAAAAATCGCATTTGTCTCGCGCGACTCGCGCGCCTTCTCTTCGATCGAATGGAGCAAGCCCGCATCGACGGCGGCAGGATCCTGCTCTTTGCCATACAGGAACGGATAAAGGACCTCCAATGCGCTCTTGCTGGTCATGAGCCCTGTTCCTCCGCCGCGACTGCGTCGGCCGGCGTTTGCATATTTTCAAGCTCGGCTTGCAGATCGCCGAGCTCTTTAAGCAGCCTCAGCGTCTCGGCGGCCTCCGCCTCGTTGATCCGGCTCATTGCAAAGCCGACATGCACGAGAACCCAATCGCCGACGCACGACTCAACAGGATGTGCTTCATCGACGACGCAGCTGATATTGATCTGCCGGCGCACCCCGCTCACGTCTACGGTCGCGATGAGATCGTCGGCATTGTCTATGCTAACGATGCAGCCGGGAATGCCGAGACACATGTGTGGTTCTCTCCAGCTTTTTTCAGGTCAGCTGTTCTCATCAGACGCGCAGCGCCGATCGCCGCCTGGCCCAGCGAGAGTCCGCCGTCGTTGGCGGGCACGTCAGCATGGGTCAGCACCTCGTATCCTGCTTCTCGCAAATTCTCGTGGACGCTTTCAAAGAGCAGGCGATTCTGGAAGCACCCGCCGGAAAGCGCCACAGTTTCAAAACCTCGCTCGTCCGTCAGCCGCGCAACGACTTCACTGATCGCATTTGCAAGGCCAAGGTGGAAGCAACGAGCGATCGCTGACGCAGCAACTCCTTGCCGCAGATCGTCGCGTATCGCGCGCCACATTGGCGCCGGGTCGATCTCGATGAGTTCAGACCCGGAAATGTCAAACTGATAGCCGCTGTCTTCGTTCAACGCTGTGGCCGCAAGCGCCTCGATTCGCGCCGCCGCCTCGCCTTCATAAGCCTGACGGTCGGCGCAGACGTTGATCGCCGCTGCGACCGCATCGAACAAACGACCGCAAGAGGAGGCCAACGGCGAATTGACGCCTTGCGCGATCATTCCGTCGATCGTCGCAAGAGGCTTGCCTTCGAATGCGATCCATTCGTCTGCCGAGCGCGCAGCGTTGAGCTCGCCCGCCGCTCTGAGATGCGCATAAAGATTGCGCCAGGGCTCGCGCGCCGCCTGAGCGCCGCCAGGCATAGCGATCGGCTTCAATCGCGCCAGCCGCTCATAGCCATGATAATTCGCCAGCAAAAATTCCCCGCCCCATATCGCGCCGTCGTCGCCAAAGCCGAGGCCGTCGAGCACGATCCCAAGCGCCGGCGGCGCATCGAGCGGGCGGCGGTTCTCAGCGAGGCAGGCTGCGACATGGGCGTGATGATGTTGCGCCTCAATCAGCAGTGCGCCGCGCCTTTCGGCCTCTGCATGGCCGAGCTTCGACGAGAGATATTCCGGATGGCGATCGATGACGATCACGGACGCCGCGTGATCGAACATTCGCTGATAGAGAGAGAGATTCTTTCGATAGTCGTCGAAAGTCGCCGCGTTCTCGAGATCGCCCTGATGTTGCGACAAGATCGCCTGACCATCCTTGACTAGGCAAAACGTCACCTTCAGTTCGCCGCCCATCGCAAGTAGGTCAGGCGCGCTCTCAAAGCCCTGGGGCAACCGAAGCGGTGCGGGCGCGTAGCCGCGAGAGCGGCGAAGAACTCTCGATCGCTCGCCCATGATCCGCACAACCGAATCATCGACCCGATTGGCGATGGCTCGATCATGCGTCAACGCGAAAGATGCGATATCGGCAAGCTGTCGACGCGCCTCGGCGTCATCGACGACCGCAGGCTCCTCCGAAATATTGCCGCTCGTCATCACGAGCGGATGTTCGAACTGTTCCGTCAATAAAAGATGCAGTGGCGTCGTCGGCAGCATGAAGCCGAGCGTTTCGAGTCCGGGCGCTACAGCCTGAGGCAGGCGCTCCGGACCCGCCGCCCGCAGCAGAACAATCGGGGCTTCGACGCTGGTGAGTTCACGCTCCTCGACGGGGTCGATCGCGCAGTAGCGCCGTATCACGGCGAGATCGCGGGCCATCAGCGCAAAGGGCTTCATGTCACGGCGTTTCAGCAGACGTAGACGCGCGACAGTCTCAGGATTCGTCGCGTCGCACGCCAAATGATAGCCGCCGAGCCCTTTCACCGCGATGATATCGCCTCGCGCGATGAAGCGCGCCGCAACTTCGATCGCGTCGCCGTCGCGCGGAGGTTCGTCCTGGCCGAAGGCGATGAGCGATGCGGTCGGGCCGCACGCCGGACATGCCACAGCTTCTGCGTGAAAGCGACGATCCGTTGGATTGCGATATTCCGCCTCGCACGCGGCGCACAGGGCGAAGCGCGCCATTGTCGTTGTCGCGCGGTCATAGGGAATGGCCGTCACAATGCTGAGACGCGGTCCGCAATGCGTGCAATTAGTGAAAGGATAGCGATAGCGGCGATCATGCGGATCGCGCAGCTCCGCCGCGCAAGAGGCGCAGACCGCCGCATCCGGCGCGACTTGCGTGTGCGCGGGTCCGCCGATGCTCCAGGCAATACGGAAATCTTGCGGCAGCCCGCCGCTATACTCACGGCTTTCAATGGCGTCGATATGAGCGAGTGGCGGGGGGTCTCGTTCGATTCTTCGAAGCAGCGCTGCTATTTGCGATTGATCGCCGCTGACGCGGACCAATACGCCCTCGCCGTCGTTCAGAACCTCGCCGGCAAGGCCAAGTTCGCGCGCCATCCTCCAGACCGTCGGGCGAAACCCGACGCCCTGCACGCGACCGCGCACCCGAAATTCGAGCGCCTGAGACTGGTCCGCCACGAAACGCATAGTGCTTATTGGTCTCACATATTGCTGATCTTGATGTAACGATAGATGTCCTTCGCGTTCATGATCAGCAATCCGAGGATGATAACTCCAAGGACGATCCCTGTAATCTCCCATCCGCTCATGACATTCTCCTTTCGGCCGATAAGAGCGCACCGCGCGAGTCCTCGGCGGGTGACGGCGCCATCATTTCATCGATCAACTCCTCTATTGTCTCAGCAGCGACATCGACGGCTGCAGCGACTGGCTCGCTTAGACCCATGACCCCTTCGTCGCCGCCGAGCGTGAGCGGCTCGCAAGCGACCAGGAGCGCGCGCCGACAAGTTCCGCCAAGCGCGGACACCAAACGAAGAACTTTCGCCGGATCGAGATCATGCGGCGAAAGCGCCAAATCCTCCAGCGAGTTGTTCTCAGCCTCGACCGGCGCTGGCTCCACGATCGAGACGACGCCGGGCGCCTCTCCGCGCTGTGCGGCGTCCACGAGAATCACGGCGTCATAGCCGTCCATCAGCGCATAAGTAAGATCAATCCCGCGAATGCCGAAATCGATCACTTGCACGCTATCCGGAAGCGCGGCTTGCGAGAGTCGCCGCGCCACCTCGACTCCGAAAGCGTCGTCACCGTTAAAGATGTTGCCAATGCAGGCGACGAGGATCGAGGTCATGGCCCTTCTCCTGCAGCAATCGGTTCGACCTCCTCCTGACTAAAAAAGAAACGATGACCGGGAAAGCCTTCTGCGCCGAGATCGCGCCCGGGGTCGTCAATCAAAGTCACAGCGACATGAACACGGTCCTCGAAATCGCGCTCGATCGCCTCGACAACGGCGACCTTATCTCTGAGCGCGATATCCATGATGTCGCCACCCGACTTCGGACGTAGCCGCACGCGGGCGCCCACACATAGAGTGTACCCGCTGTCGAGCAGCGAGACGAGCCGAGGCTTCTCGCGCCCCTTGGGAGTCATCGCGGGATCAATCGGACTGGCCTGCGATTGACCGTCGCGCATGACGCCATGCAACCGCGCCATGTCTTCGGCGGTCAATGCATGCGTGCGCTCCAGAAGCGCCCGCGCGCGCGCGTCAACCGACGCCATTTCGTGTTTCTCGGCGTCGGTCATCGCGAGGATTCGAAGCGTTAAGATTTCGTCGATCTCAGTGCCGTCGAACAAATCGCCCGGACTTTCCGGCGCGATCGCCGGATGATCGTAAAGAATGATCGGCGACGAGAGCATGGCGCGATTGTCCGGACCGCCGACCAGCACCGGGAAGGCGCCGACGTTTGCGCATTGCGCCGCCGCCTCTCGCAGATCAGAGGGAGGATCTAGCAACGAGACGAAGGCGCCGTCTTCGACGATCAGAATCGTATGCGTTGAGGCAAAAGCGCGAAGCTGCGCCGCCGCACGGTCTTGGCGATAGGCCTCGGCAAGCGACGTGACGTTTTCGATCCGAATGGTCAGCTTCCATAGATCGGACGCGAGCCTCTGCGCTTTTGCTTCGACGACGCCTTCGATCGCATGGGACGAGCGAATGAAGGCAGCGACGACGCGGCCGTCCCGAGTCCTTACCGGCTCGAAATCACGCGCGCCTTCAAAGCGGAACGGCGTTGCGAGAGCGGCATCTTGAATATCGGTCGGCCGCATCGGATCCAAAGCGACCTCTCGTTCAATCGCCTCTTCCCAGGCGAGCAGCTCGCGACCATCGACATTAAGGTTCGGAACGAGCGTCAATGCCGGCTCTTCTTGTTCCGGCATCTCTTGTGCCGGCGTCACGAGCCGTCCGACCTCGCGCTTCACAACCTGCAAGAAACGGATATGGACGCGAAACGCCGCATGTTCCCTGCCCCGGAACAGAAGCTGCGTCTCCATCAGCGACGAATCGCCCTGCTGATCGAACGCCTTTGGAAACACGCCGCCGAAGGTCCACCGCTGACGATTTTTGATCGACGATGGCCGGTAGGGATAGAGAATGTAGCCCTCGTAAAGAACAGCATTGGCGATCGCCTTGATGGAGTCGAGCTTCATGTCGCCTCCGCGGCTTTCTTTTCGAGCAGCGACTGCAAGGCGCCTTCGAATGTCGGGAACCCACGCAGTCGCCGATAGCTGTCCAACTCCTCAAAGGCGTCACGATGCAGGCGAAGCCACATGCTTTGCGGATAGTAATCCTCCATCATCGCGCGCCATGCCGCAATGGGCAGGCGATAAGCGCATTCTTTACTCCAAGGGATCTGCTCAATCTGTAGCCTGCCTTCGCCGTCGCGGTAAAATACTGAGCCGCTGAATAGGAATCTGAGGGGGACGTCACCCTGCTCGAGTCCGTGGAAGTATTTCGTCGCCGCTATGTTAAAATCATAGCTGCACGGCGCGGGCAGATCGACTTTGCATTCGGGGTCAAGGGAAGAGACCGAAACGCTTGTATGAGTCCAGAGAAGACTGCGCAGCGTCTCGCCCCACCGCGAAGGATGGCCGAAGAGATCAGAAAGCCTCTCCTGCTCGTTGCCGGCATATCTCCGCCGCATTGGCTCAATGCGGATCTGGCCGTTCAGCATCACATTAAGGACAGGTAGCTCAGGCGTCCGGTTAACGACATGCAGCGCGAACAGCAGCAGGGGCGCAGCTGAATATTTTTCGACTCTGACGTCTTCGATGCGGAAGTCGAGATCAACCATGCGCCGCCTCCGCCACCTCGACGCCATCGCGCAGCTTTTGAAAATAGTCTTGAACAGACTCCCAAACCTCGGCGCCGCCTGATAATCCGCGCCAATGCTTGCGCATTACCCCAATCAGGGCATAGCAGCGGTCAATGGAAACGAGGTAGTATTCCCGGGCGCCATTCATGCGATTGACAAGCAGCGCCTCTACATCCGGGCGTAGGTCGGTCAGCACTGGATTTGCCTCGATTAAGCGGGCCCATGCGTCATCGGCGAAATACGCCTCGATCGCTCCAGCGGGTCCCGGATAAATCGCTAGCGGGCGTTGCGCCGGCGTGCTGCGAAAAACGAAAGCGAGGTCAATCGGTATGCAATAGCCCTGCCATTCCGCGTCGTTCAGCTCGAAATTGTGCAGCGGATGGGTACGCGGGTTTACAACGGCAAAGCGCTCTCCCTCCCCCAAGAGGAGCGTGCATTGAGGACAGGCGCAAAAGAACTTTCGTGTCACGCGTTCGATCAAATGCGAATGCCGCGGATCGATAGGCTTCGAGCAGAAGTCGCAATGCTCCTCTTGTGCTACGGTTAGGATTCGCCGCAGCCGAGACGCCCAGTTACCTGATTGTAGCCTTTCCATGCCTTCGCGCCTCTCTCCCTAAGCGGCGGGTTCGGCGTAAATTTCTGTCATGTCCATTTCGATTAAAATGTCGTCGAGGTCGGGCGCCGCATCGGTAAGCGCGGACTCGATCTCAAATCGTAACTGATCGCCAGGCTCTTCGAGTCCATTCCGCCGTAGTTGAACGATTGCGAAGGCTTTCCCCGCTCTGATGAGTTCCACATGGAGGCCGCGCGCGTTCCACTTTGGCTGCATGCGCGCGATGGCCCCCAGCAGGCGTTCCTCAACACTCTGCGGATGCAGCCCATGAAGCAGCAAGATCGCCGCGATTTCCTTTTCCTCAGCGATCTGTTCAATTAGGGCCGGGCCGCCGCCCGAGCCCGCAATAATTGCGCTCAGCCGTTCAAGCGCTCGGCCATGCAGATCCAGTAGAAGCGTCACTAGCTCACGCGCGGTTTCCCTGGCCTTATCATCTGACATTCGTTCAAGCGCGGCCGTGAGCGCTTCGAGCCGAACCAGCGCTTGCTCGAGCGTCTCCGTCTCACGCGCTTCCACGCTCATGGCGATTTCCGCGATGCGCCAAACATCGGCGAATGCCGGGTCTCGATAGTTTTCCCGCCGCCGACATACATGTGGACGCCGCATGGTAGACAGGGATCAAAACTGCGCACGGCGCGCATGATGTCGATGCCTTTGAAATTGTCCGGGCCGTTCTCCTCAAAAATCGGCGTGTTTTGTATCGAATCTTCGTAAGGTCCGGGCGTTCCGAAATCGTCCCTCGGCGTCGCGTTCCATGGCGTCGGCGGATAAGGATGATAGTTGGCGATCTTTTTGTCTCTTATGACGAGATGATGGGACAATACGCCGCGCACGGCCTCATGAAAGCCGCAGCCGATCGCCTCTTCAGGAACTTTGAACTCGGTCCAGGTCTTTGTGCGGCCGGCTTGTATTTCTGCGAACGCCTGCTCGAGGAAGTAATAAGCCGCGGCGGCGCAATAGGCCTGGAAATAGGTGCGCGCCCGATTACGTTCGATCGCATTGCTCCACTTCGGAACCTTCCATTCAAACTCCACTGCGGGTTTGAGCGCCGTCTTTGGCAGATTGATCTTGACGCTGTCGCCGGTGGCTTTGACATAGCCACCAATGTCCACGAGCCCTGCCAGGGCTGTGGAGAAGAGTCGCGCGAACGCGCCCCCGCCGGTGTCGAGCGCAAGATGATCTCCACTGCTCTTGTCGAGCCAGCGCGGACACATCACCCATGAGTAGTTCTTGTCGAAGTCTCGTTTCTGCGGCCTCGGAATTGTCGTCTGATTCCACGGGTGTTTCTGATCGACAGGATTGCCTAACGGGTCGTTTTTGACGAAGGTTTCGCAATCGTCCCATGACTCGTAATAGGACTGCCCGCGCAGAATGCGAATTTGCAGATTGATGTCGACGAGGTCCGTCGTGACGAGCTTGCCGTCCACGACAACGCCTGGGGTGACGAACATCTTTCGACCCCAGTGCGTCATATTTTTATAGTTGTAGTCGCAATGGTCTGGATCCTGGAACGATCCCCAGCAACCCATAAGAATTCGTCGACGTCCGACTTCCTCATATCCCGGCAACGCCTCATAAAAGAAGTCGAACAAATCATCGTGCAGCGGCACGCATTTTTTCATGAATTCGGTGTAGCGCACGAGACGAGTCAAATATTCGGTGAAGAGCTGGTTTGAGGGCACGGTGCCGACGCCGCCCGGATAAAGGGTGGAGGGATGCACATGGCGTCCCTCCATCAGGGCGAACATCTCACGCGTGTACCGGCTTACAATCAATGTCTCTCGGTAGAATTCTCCTGAAAATGGATTAAGCGCCGTCATGATGTCGGCGATCGTGCGAGGGGATGTCCCGCTCGCTGTTGAAAAGCGAGCAGCGGGCGTCGTTGGTTGAAAGACTATGCTGCCCTCGCGGCATCGGCAAGATTCGAGCTGGCTGAAGTGATTTTCAGCTTTCGCCCGGCGAGCGC